>NC_015945.1:0-600000 GCF_000224085.1 Allomuricauda ruestringensis DSM 13258 | reverse complement strand
GATGTACGAATACCTATATAATGGCGGGGGAGTGGCGACAGCTGATTTTAACGATGACGGCTTGATCGACCTTTATTTTACATCCAATACAGGTGAGAATAAATGCTACCTTAATTTGGGAGGAATGAAATTCAAAGACATTACCGCCATTGCAAAGGTTGGAGGAAGGACAGGACCGTGGAAAACAGGTATCACCGCCGCCGATGTTAATGGGGATGGCCGAATGGACCTTTACCTCTGTTATTCCGGAGCATTGCCTCCCAAAAAAAGAACAAACCAATTGTTCATCAATATGGGGAACGACTCCAATGGAATACCCATTTTTGAGGAGCAAGCAGAAAAATATGGATTGGCTAGCAGTGCATTCAGCAACCAGGGTTATTTTTTTGATTACGACCGCGATGGTGACCTTGATATGATTCTACTGAACCATAATCCAAAATCCCTGCCCATACTCAATGTAGCAAACACAAAACGATTTTTGGAAATGGACGATCCTTTGCAGGGAATTAGGCTATATCAGCAAGATAATGGTCGTTTTTCCGATGTAACGGTCAATGCGGGTATCAATGGTTCCGCACTAACCTATGGTTTGGGTATTGGAATTGGGGATTTCAATAATGATGGGTGGTCGGACTTTTATGTTTCCAATGATTATGCCGTACCGGATTACTTGTACATCAATCAAAAGGATGGAACATTTATCAATGATTTAAGGGAACAACTTGGACATACGAGTCATTTCTCTATGGGGAACGATATAGCCGATGTTAACAATGACGGCTTGCAGGACATTTTCACTTTGGATATGCTCCCAGAAGATAATCGTAGACAAAAATTATTGCTTTCACCGGACAATTATGACAAATTTGATTTGAATGTGCGCAGTGGCTTTCATTATCAATACATGCGGAATATGTTGCAGGTCAACAATGGTAATGGAAGTTTTAGTGAAATTGGACAGATGGCTGGAATTTCCAATACCGATTGGAGTTGGGCCGCTCTTTGGGCCGACTATGATAATGATGGCTGGAAAGATCTTTTTGTGACCAATGGGTACTTACGGGATTACACCAATCTGGATTTTATCGATTACATGGATAACCTAGTTAAATCCAAAGGGCGTTTTAAACGGAAGGATGTACTCGAACTCATCGAAAAAATGCCATCTTCAAAGCTCAGCAATTACCTTTATACCCATAGCAGCAATAACAATTATACCAATAGCACTAAAAAATTTGGGTTGGACGAGCCTGCCAATAGTAATGGAGCGGCCTATGCCGATTTGGATAATGATGGTGACCTGGACTTGGTCATCAACAATATCAATAAGCCAGCTTCCATTTATCAAAACAATACTAATTCTGGGGATTCCCATTTTATTCAGTTAAAATTGGAAGGTGAAGGGGGCAATACACAGGGAATCGGAGCCCAAGTAACGGTTTACCAAGATTCCTTGAAACAGACCCTGGTTCAAATGCCCACCAGAGGATATTTATCCACGGTATCCCCAATCCTGCACTTTGGATTGGGTCAAAACAGTACCATTGATTCCATAGTTGTACGGTGGAATAGGGGAGGACTGGAAACGATTGCCCAAGTTCCAGTGGATAAATTAATAGTGCTTAAGGAAACTGATGCCGATAAAGGGAAGAAGGAATTTTCAAGCACTTCTACCTTGTTCAGTGAAGTGGACTCTCCAGTGAAGTATACCGACAAACCATCAGCGGTCAATGATTTTAAACGCCAATCATTGCTTATATCCCAATATTCCCATAACACGCCAAGCATCGTCAAAGGGGATTATAACAACGATGGTCTTAATGACCTTTTTATAGGAGGTTCCAAAGGAAAACCAGCACATATATTCTTGCAGGGAAGAAATGGTGCATTTGCCGAACATAAAGTGGGTATTTTTTCCCAATATAAAGAATACCATGACAGTGACGCTGCCGTATTCGATGCCAATGGTGACGGATTTCTTGATATTTATGTGGCCGGTGGCGGATACCATAATTTTAATACTGAAGATCCATTGCTGCAGGATAGGTTATATCTAGGCAATGGAAAGGGAGGATTTACCGATGGCACAGACCGTCTCCCGGAAATGCCTACAAATAGTGAAACCGTAAGAACTGCGGATATCGATGGAGATGGGGATCTGGATATTTTTGTGGGCGGTAGGGTAATACCGGGAAGATATCCGGAAAGTCCAAGAAGCTATATGTTGGAAAACAAGGGTAACGGCCGTTTTGTGGACGCTACCCAAAGATTGGCTCCTGAATTGGAAGAAGCTGGTATGATAACCGATGCAGTTTGGTTAGATCTTGACAATGACGGTGGTAAGGATTTGGTGGTTGTCGGAGAATGGATGCCCATCACTTTTTTTATGAACAGATCAGGGGTGCTCAAAAACGAAACCAGTAATCTTTTGGACAGGGAATACCGTGGTCTTTGGAATTCCATTGATGTTGGCGATTTTAATGGGGATGGCCGCCCCGATTTAGTTATGGGAAACCTTGGTACAAATTCACAGTTCAAGGCATCCCAAGAAGAACCCGCAGCATTGTACCACGCCGATTACGATCAAAATGGTTCGGTAGATCCCATTCTCAATTTTTACATTCAGGGAAAGGAATATCCTTATGTAACCCGAAATGAGCTTTTGGGACAATTGGCATATCTCCGTTCAAAATTTACAACGTACGAGAGTTTTGCAGATGCTACATTGGAAGATATCTTCACGCCAAAAGAATTGGAAAAGTCCAAGAAATTAACCGCCAATCATATGTATACATCTTTAATGTTGAGCACTCCAAATGGTAAGTATACTATGGCAACCTTGCCTGAACAAGTGCAATATTCAATTGTTTATGGAACCGTAATAGAAGACTTTGACCATGATGGCACTGTCGATATATTGCTGTTGGGCAACAATCAGTTTTTCAAACTTCGGCTTGGAAAATTTGATGCTAATTATGGAACGCTGCTTTTGGGTGATGGGAAAGGATCCTTCAAATATGTTCCACAATCCCGATCTGGTTTGCATATAAAAGGTGATGTTAGGAGTGCTGTCCAAATAGACAATAAATTATTGCTTGGCATATCTGGAAAAGATATAAAAACGTATCAATTCAACAACTAAAATTGTTGCAATGGGTAGTGGTATATTCCACAACTCATGGCCGTACTGTTAAAGTCAACCAAGTGAGGTGTCAACGCACATTCTCACTTGAGATGGTGGTCCCTTGGCTTGGAACAGTTTGGAAAAAAGTCAATGTGTTGGAAAACCGCTCGTGGTAAACTGAGCCCGCTTCTTTTATAAAATCATCGATAGCTTCTTCATGTACAATGTTAAGGGTACAGCCTCCGAATCCGCCTCCCATCATTCGGGCGCCAAGTACATCAGTTTTATCTTTTGCAAAATCGACAAGGAAATCAAGCTCAGGACAACTTACTTCGTATTTATGGCGCAATCCCTCATGGGTCTGGTACAATAATTGACCAAATTTTATAAGGTTCTTTTCTTTTAAGGCCGTTACGGCCTTAAAAACTCTTAAATTTTCTTCGATTACATAACTACACCTATTGAAAATGGTTTCACCCAGTTCCTCTTTGCATTGATGGAGCATTGTTGTGGTGACATTCCTAAAGGTAATGTCTTTGCCAAAGTTTTTCCGAAGTACGGCCAAACCTTTTTCACATTGGCTTCTCCGAATATTATATGCGCTAGATGCCAAATTATGGGCAACATTGGTATTCAACAATAGAATACGGTAAGGTTCTATATCCATGGGGATATATTCAAAATCCAATGTCATGCAATCCAAAAACATTACATGGTCCTTTTTGCCCATTACCGAGGCAAACTGATCCATGATACCACATTTGGTGCCCACAAATTCGTGTTCCGCTGTTTGGGATAATTCAATTATTTCCCATTTTGTAAGGCCAAGTTCAAAAAGGGTATTTAATCCAAAGGCAAGACCACATTCCAGGGCAGCGGAAGAACTTACTCCCGATCCAACAGGTAGGTGGCTTTCAATGGTGCAGTCAAAGCCTTTTAACTTATGGGTTCGTTGTAAAATTTCATGAATTACCCCAAGCACATAATTTTCCCATCCCTCGGGTTTCTTGGTAATCGAATCCAAGTCAAATTCAAGTATATCACCAAAACCCTTGCTGTAAATTCTACAACATTTTTCAGTGTTGTTCTTCCCTAATTTAAAAGTAATGGTTTTATCGATTGCACCAGGCAGTACATAACCGTTGTTGTAATCCGTATGTTCTCCTATGATGTTGATTCTTCCGGGGGATGTGACCGTTATGTCGGTTTTTAGCCGATTCGAGAATATATATCTTTCTATCAAAATTATATAAATAAAAAGGTCACTTGGACCAACTTTTCCCTTGAGTTGACCGACAAAAAGAATTCAACATAAGGGTGCTTAAACTTTTTCCTGTAATCAGGACGGATTCCATACTGTTATTAGGAGTTTGGAATATTTCATGCAAGTATGTCAAAATTACAAAATACCTGCTTTTTTATTAGTAAATGAGACATAAAACTTGTGATTTATAAAAAGATAAATCAATTTTTGAGAAATAACATACCTATTAGTCGGTAAGGGTAATGAATTGGATACTTGGCGGCAATTGTTATATGGGACTATAAGCTCGATAGGGTTACCATTTGGGTTACAGAATGCTTGCAATGATTTAAACATTGGTAACTTCTCCATAAAAAAATGGAATCGATGGCAAAATCCTATCGATTAACCTTCTTTGTCAGATAAATTGTCAATATCTAAAAAAAATAAATCAACGGCCGATCGGTCACAATTTTATTTGTACTTGACAAAAAGACTTGAAGGTATCCTATTGGAATGAAAAAATAAGGAGTAAATTGAAAAACATCCATAAATTTACATGGGACCTTTAAAATTGAAAGTAACCCTTTATTGTCCAAAACCTTGGTAAATATGAAACCCAAAAAAATGGATATTCCATCCTGTTTAAAACCACTAACATTAATTGCTTCAGTTTTAGCTTTTATTTTTTTCTCAAACTGTGCCCCTAAGAAAAATAATTCCAATAAGGAAGAATGGATCGCACTATTTGATGGGACCAATTATCAAGACTGGACACCTAAATTTACGGGCTATCCCCTGGGGGAAAATTATAACGACTCCTTTGTTTTCAAAGACAGTCTTCTAAGCGTTAGGTATCAGGAAAAAGACAGCTTTAATGGCACCTTTGGTCATTTATTCTACAAAAAGAAGTTTTCATATTACAAACTCAAGGTAACGTATCGTTTTGTAGGGGAGCAAATGTTGGGAGGACCTGAATGGGCCATTCGTAACAATGGTTTAATGCTGCATTCTCAAGACCCAAGGACTATGGGGCTTGATCAAGATTTCCCTATTTCGTTGGAATTGCAGCTACTAGGAGGCGATGGTACTCACGATCGAACCAATGGAAATCTATGTACACCTGGAACCAATGTGGTGATTAATGATTCGTTGATTATAGACCATTGTATTCCTTCTACATCCAAGACCTATCCCGGTGATGGATGGGTGACCATTGAGGCACTGGTTCTGGGGGATTCAATAATGCAACATATCTTGGACAACAAAGTTGTGTTGGGATATGGTAAGCCGACGATCGGTGGGGGTATGGTTAACGGTTATCTTGATAGTGCATATGAAGTGGGCAAACCCGTAAAGGAAGGTTATATTTCAATTCAGGCGGAGACCGCCCCCATCGATTTTAAATCCATTGAATTATTGGATCTATGTGGTTGTACAGATAAAAAAGCAAAGAATTATAAATCTTATTATGTAAAATCCGACAACTCAAAATGTATCTACTAAGTTGATTGCGTTAGATTAAATGTGGTTCCAATGCTAGGTATGATTTTCTCAATCCTGGTTTTGTAGAAAACCTGTCCTAAAGATCAGGGGTGGCTACATTCCTAAGAATGTGGGGGTTATAGATTTTTTCAATACAAATGTTTTTGAATATTTTCAAAATTGGTTTTTGCATTTAAAATTTATTACTGTTTTTAGGTTCATAATTTCGCTTTGCCATAAAAATTGGTTTCCTTAGAGGAACCATAATTTATTTAATTATATCCATCTCCAAAGTTGATTAAAAGAGTCTCTATATTATGCTTGATAGTGGCTATAGCTGTTATAGGTGCAATTTTGAGTATTCAGTATGAAGAAGTAGGGGAATATAAATTAGTCCCTCAAGAAATGCCGGTTCATTATAATGGTGATCGGTTTGCCGGTTCGTCTTCCTGTATACCTTGTCATAAAAATATATACCAGACCCATGTGGAATCTTCACATTATAATTCCTCTACGATTGTAAATGGGCAAACTCTAAAGAACCATTTTGATAAATGGTCCAACCAGTTAGAACTAACAGATGTTGAGGTGGAAGTTGCTCGTGATGAACAGACATATGTTCAAAATACGTATTCCAAAACTACAGGCGGATTAATCGATAAATCCAATCTTGATGTTGTAATAGGTTCAGGCGTTAAGGGACAATCTTACTTAACATTTAAGGGGGATTCGCTTTTTCAGTTACAGGCCTCTTATTTTAGGTTGATCGATAGCTGGATAAATAGCCCAGGTTTTCCCAATCATAAGTATTCAAGACCTGTAACGGATAATTGTATTAAATGTCATGTAACCTTTGCTAAAAACAAAAACTTTATAGGCAATACCAATGTTTATGAAAGAGAATCCTTTATGTATGGTATAGACTGTGAACGGTGCCACGGTCCATTAAAGAAACATGTTGACTTTAGATCAGGGAACTTAACGAATAGCACAGGAGATGTAGTTATTAAAATAGACACATTGAGCCGACAATTAAAAATGGATATTTGTGTTCAATGCCATTCAGGTCTGCGTGCTATTCAAGTAAAGGACAATCCCTTTTCTTTTGTAACCGGCGAAAGATTGGATAAATACGCCAAGAACTACAACTTTGGAAGACCAGAGGCTGAACTTGATGTACATGGTAATCAATACGGCCTTCTTAAAAGCAGTAAGTGTTATAAAAATTCAGCTACAATGAGCTGTACCACATGTCATGACCCACACCAAAATCAACGTGGGAATGAAGAACATTTTAATTCCAAATGTATCGAATGTCATTCAACCCCGGAAAACTTGCACACCACTTCAAACTTCAATTCACGGGATAATTGCATCTCCTGTCATATGCCACTTTTTCCTTCTCAAACCATGAAAGTAAAGCTTGGAGATACAAATGATGAAACATCGGTCAATATCCGGACACACCTCATCGGTGTTTATATAGATAGTATTCTACAAAATAAGAAAAATGAAGGTTCCAAAAGTTGACCACTAGAAAAAGTACTTTGAATAACATAAAGAGTAAAACCCTATAAAATTCTTGAATTTAAAGCTGTTTTGTTTTTAAATATGTAAATATTATAGGCTGCCATAGTATTTTTCCAAAAATCATTTTAAAGGAAATCTATTATGCAGATAAAAGTAGCACCAGAATTATATGATGTGATCATTGTAGGTTCTGGAGCTGGGGGAGGTATGGCAGCCAAGCAATTGGCCGATGCCGGATTGAACGTTGCTATAGTGGAGGCAGGTCCATTTTTTGACCCTGCTGACCCCAAAACAATGACCCAGCTAAAATGGCCTTATGAATCCCCAAATAGGGGAGCGGGCACCACAAGGCCTTTCGGAGGTTGGGATATGGCCTATGGGGGATGGGAAATAGAGGGAGAACCCTACACCCATGAGCCCGGCACTAAATTTGATTGGTTTCGCTCCCACA
This sequence comes from Allomuricauda ruestringensis DSM 13258, assembly GCF_000224085.1. Lineage (NCBI taxonomy): Bacteria > Pseudomonadati > Bacteroidota > Flavobacteriia > Flavobacteriales > Flavobacteriaceae > Flagellimonas > Flagellimonas ruestringensis. Next base: position 592,164 of record NC_015945.1, on the reverse strand, counting down.
TGCTGGGAGGTAGAACCAATCATTGGGGCAGGATTTCACTACGTTTTGGCCCAAAGGATTTTAAGGGGAAAACACGTGATGGCCACGGCGAAGATTGGCCCATAGGCTATGAAGATGTAAAGCCCTATTACGATAAGGTCGATAAACTAATCGGAGTATTTGGTACAAATGAAGGATTGGAAAATGATCCTGATGGTTTTTTTCTGCCTCCTCCAAAACCTAGACTTCATGAGCTATTTTATATAGATGGAGCAAAGAAAACAGGAGTACCGGTCATACCAGGTCGCCTTTCTATGCTTACCAAACGGATAAATAACGAAAGGGGCGTTTGTTTTTACTGTGGACAATGTTCCAGATCTTGCTCCGTCTATGCTGATTTCTCATCCGGAAGTTGCTTAATATTCCCAGCACAAAAAAGTGGGGGAAGAATCAAAATATTTGTCAATTCAGTGGTGCGTGAAGTTACTACGGATGATGAAGGTAAAGCGACTGGTGTATCCTATATCAGTAAAGATGATAGAAAGGAATACAAACTTAAAGGGAAAGTTGTAGTACTTGCTGCTTCTGCTTGTAGTTCTGCCAGAATTCTGTTGAACTCAAAAAGCAAGCATCATCCCAACGGACTGGGCAACAGTAGTGACCATGTGGGAAAATATCTGCACGATTCCACTGGAGCCAGCCGTTCCGCATTCATCCCAGGGTTAATGAACCGTAAAGTCACTTATAACGAGGATGGTACCGGCGGAATGCATGTTTATTCCCCTTGGTGGGGCGACAATGACAAATTGGATTTTCCTCGTGGATATCATATTGAAATTGGTGGCGGGATGCGACAACCAAATTATGGTTTCGGCTTCAACACCAATGAGTTCAATAAATTCTTTGGCCTGAATGTAGGAGGATATGGGGATGTTTTGCGTGACGATGTAAAGAAATATTACGGTTCAGTGATTCAGATGGCCGGACGCGGTGAAGGTATTGCGCGTAAAGAGAATTACTGCGAGATAGACCCTACTACAGTGGATAAATTCGGAATACCTGTTCTTAAATTTAAGTATAAATGGTCTGATTTAGAGATCAAACAAGCCAAACACATGCAAGATACCTTTGAGGAAATCATTCACAATATGGGCGGTGAACCTCTTGGGGATAAACCTACTGCCGATATGGACTATGGTTTACTCGCTCCAGGAAGAATAATTCATGAAGTAGGAACAACACGAATGGGAAATGACCCCAAGACTTCCGTGACCAATAAATTCAACCAATTGCATGATGTAGACAATGTCTTTATTGTTGATGCGGGTCCTTTTACTTCTCAAGCCGATAAAAATTGTACATGGACCATTTTGGCTTTGTCGTGGCGAGCATCGGATTATATCATCGAACAACTGAAACAACAAAATATATAAATCAATGGACAGGAGGAAAAGTATACAAACCATGATTATGGGGGCTGGTGCCTCTGCTTTGGCCTTTTATGGCTGCAAGTCGGATGTGGATATGAATATACCAAGTAAAATAGACACTGCACATTTTGGAAGAACCCCAGAAGAGTTGGAACGAATAGCAAAATTGAATGCCCAAAAGTTATTTGCAGACCATGAATTGGAGACCATTGCCGTTTTAAGCACCATCATTTTACCGCCTAAAGAACCTTATGGAGGTCCAATTGAGGCCAAAGTTCCAGAATTCATTGAATTTATTGCCAAGGATATACCGGAATTCGAACTCACTTTAAAAGGTGGGTTGATGTGGCTTGATCATGAAAGCAACAAGCTTTTTAATCTTGAGTTCAAGAAGGCAGCGTTGGAGCAGCAAAAACAAATCTTAGACACCATAGCTTTTCATGATGCGGCAATTCCTTTGGATGTACAACCTCTCGAAATTCAATTCTTTGCGATTATGCGAAACTTGACCGTGACAGGATATTACACTTCAAAAGAAGGTATTGCAGATTTGGGCTATAAAGGAAATCAACCAAACATATGGGATGGTGTTCCTCAAGATGTACTGGATCAGCATGGAGTGGCTTACGACCCTGAATGGATTTCAAAATGCGTTGATCAAAGCAAGCGTAACGAAATAGCGGAATGGGATGAAAACGGAAATCTATTGACTTGAAGTCTTGTCCTTTTGATAGCAAATTCTATAAAACAACCAAGAATGAAGTTTTAAGAAAAAATATATAAATATAGCAATAGTAAGAGATAATAATTATAAAATTCATGAATTTGAAGATGTATAATAACACATCTATAATAAAGTGTGGTCTTTATCATTTATGTTTACCTAATTCAATTTTATATTTTCCATCATGGATTTTTTGGATTTTCAACTATTTAACTAACACAAACAACCTAAAATTTGATTATGAAAAAACCTTTTTTCAAGAGTATTTTGTTTTTGGCTGCTGTACTTTGTACGGGTTTTATACAGGCCCAGAGCATTACAGGTACGGTATCTGACGAAACAGGACCCTTGCCAGGGGCAAACGTTCTGGTCAAGGGGACTACAAATGGGACACAAACCGATTTTGACGGTAATTTCAGCATTGAAGCTGCTAGTGACGCTACCTTGGTTATCAGCTATATAGGGTATAAGACCATTCAAGTTCCCGTCAATGGTCAAAGTACCATAAATGTAACCATGGAAGAGGATGCCAACCGATTGGATGAAATTGTAGTAACGGGATATGGTTCACAGGCCAAGAAAGATTTGACAGGAGCCGTGACCGTTGTGGATACGGAAGAACTTAAATCTGTACCAGCAACCACATTTTCTCAACAATTACAGGGTAGAGCGGCCGGTGTAACAATCATTAACGATGCCAGACCGGGAGGTGAGGCTACAGTTCGTATCCGTGGTTTCGGGACGTTGGGAAATAACGATCCCTTATATATTATAGATGGTGTCCCCTCTCAAAGGCAATCTAATTTAAACCCTAATGATATTGAGTCCTTGCAGGTTCTAAAAGATGCTTCGTCAGCTTCCATTTATGGATCTAGGGCTGCAAATGGAGTTATCATTATCACCACAAAAAAGGGTAAAATGGGAAAACCGACGATTAGCTACAATACGTATTATGGGATTCAATCCCCAGCCAACGATGTGGAGGCATTAAATGCCGAAGATTTGGGCACTTATTTATATTTGGCCGATTTGTACGCGGGCAAGACCCCCAGTCACGGACAGTATACGTTCGGGCCCAATGGCGAAGTGACCATACCTGATTATGTTTTTCCAAGTGGTGCTTTTGAAGGTGATCCTGGTACGGATCCGAGTCTTTATGCATTGGAACCTGGTAATATATATGCTATTACACGTGCTGCCGATACCAATTGGTGGCAGGAAGTATCAAGATCTGCTCCCATTTTAAGCCACAATATTTCGGCTTCAGGAGCTACGGAAATGGCGCGTTATGCCTTTAGCTTGGGATATTTTTCACAAGAAAGTATAGTTAAGTTCTTTAGTTATGATAGAATATCACTAAGGGCAAACACAGAGTTTAAAGCTTTGAATAAACGGCTGACCATTGGCGAAAATTTCACTGCTTCATTTGATAACCTTAAGGGGTTTGTGTCCAATGATGATGAGCAGAGTCCCGTTTCTGGGTCCTATAAGCACCACCCTTTGCTTCCAATTTATGACATTGCCGGTAATTTTGCAGGTAGTAGAGGTGCCAATTTAGGTAACAATTTCAATCCATATGCCAGACTTTACAGGGACAGAGATGATAGGAGATATAGTTTAAGACTATTGGGAAATGTCTATGCAAACTATGAGGTGATTCCAAACCTTGAATTACGGACCAGTTTTGGATTGGATGGAAGAATACAGCGGCAGAGAGATTTAGGGCGTCCACAGCCTGAGTATGTGGAGGGCAACTTTATCAACAGTTCCACAGCTAGAGAACAATATGAGTACCAGTGGACATGGACGAATACCTTGACCTATTCCAAAACCTTTAATGAAAATCATAATTTTAAGGCATTCGTTGGCGTGGAATCCATTCAGCAATTTGAAGAACGTTTAGAGGCCAGTAGGCAACGATTTGCTTTTGAAACAACAAATATTTTGAGTTATTTGGATCTGGGAGATGCCACTACGGCGACCAATAGAGGATTTGTTTGGCAAGATTATACGTTATGGTCTCAGTTTGGTCAGTTAAACTACGACTACAACGGGAAATACTTGGCCCAAGTTATTTTGAGAAATGATTCATCTTCTAGGTTTCAACAAGCTTCCAGAAGTGCATTTTTTCCTGCCTTTAGTTTGGGTTGGAGGATTTCTGATGAAAAGTTTATGGAAGATGTCACATGGATCGATAACTTAAAATTAAGGTATGGTTGGGGTAAAACAGGAAACCAGCAAATAGGTGACTATAATGCATTTACTACCTACCGTTCCGATATTTTAACAGGGGGATATCCAGTGGATGGTTCTACAGGTACCCCACAGATTGGTTTTGCACCAAGAGCTTTTGGAAACCCTAATGCCAAATGGGAGGCGACAACCTCAAATAACATTGGGCTAGATTTGGTGATGCTGAACAACAAGGTCTCACTGAACTTGGACCTTTGGAAACGGGTTACTACCGACATGTTGATCAATGTTCCTGTCACCTATACTGCAGGTCAAGCGGATGAACCTGCCTTTAATGTAGGACAGATGACCAATAAAGGTTTTGATTTGGGAATCAGTTATGGTGATAAAAAAGGAGATTTCTCCTATGATGTCAGTGCCAATCTTTCTGCGTATAAGAACAATGTTGATGCGTTGGAAGGGGAGAGCACTCGAATTTTTGGTCAAAGTAGGAGAATACCTGCACTGTCCATAACCGAGGCAGGTTTGCCCTTATCTTCTTTTTATGGGTTCAGAAACTTGGGAATTTTCCAATCCCAAGCAGAAGCTGATGCCTGGGCACCTTACGGCGATTATAATGCCCCTGGTAAATTCAAGGTGGCCGACGTCAACAACGATGGTGTCATTAATGACGATGACCGGACTGTTATTGGAAGTCCTCACCCTGATTTCACTTATGGTGTCAATATTAATTTAAGCTATAAAAACTTGGAATTGAACATCTTCGGAAATGGCTCCCAGGGGAATGATGTATTCAACTATGTGAGATATTTTGCAGATTTCAATACCTTTCAAGGTAACCGAAGCACCAGGGCATTGTACGAAGCATGGCAACCGACCAATCCAACAGCAGACCCAAGTACTTGGGTGGCGGCCAACCCCAATGCCACTTCACCGATTATGGACGCCAATGATCAGATCAGTAGTAGGCCTTCATCCTACTTGATAGAGGATGGAAGTTTCTTCAGACTAAAGAATATACAATTGACCTATAATTTCCCTGATAAAATATTATCCACTATGGGTCTAGATAAAGCTCAAGTATACGTGCAAGCTCAGAACATGGCCACTTTTACCAAATATTCAGGTCTTAATCCGGAAGTTCAATTGAGCAATGCAGATGACTCAAGAAGAAACCTTACTTTAGGTTATGATGGCGGAGCCCAACCAGTATCAAAAACGATAACGCTAGGGTTAAATGTTACACTTAAATAATACAAATTAAATGTTTATAAAAATGAAAAAGATAATTTCGACTTTACTTGGAATACTTGGCGTGATTGCTTTGGTATTGAGTTGTAATAACGATTTTTTGGATAGACAGCCACAGGGCCAGTTCAGTGAAGCGGATGTTGCTACTTTAGATGGCGTCAACGGGCTTCTGCTCGGAGCCTATACCATGCTTCCCGGTGGTGGTTTGGAGGGACAGACATGGCATAATGATATTCATAACTGGGTGTTTAACTTGGCTTCTGATGATGCTCTTAAGGGCACAGATGCCGGTGATCAACCAGAACAATCCTTTATTGAGGCATACGACTTTCAGTCGTTCAATGTTCACGTAAGGGATAAATGGAGAGGGCTTTACAAAGGGGTTGCTGCTACCAATAATGTAATAAATACTTTGGAAAAAGTTGAGGATGCTACAGAGGAGCAAAAACAACAGATAGTTGCAGAAGCTAGATTTTTGCGGGGGCTGTTTCACTTTGAGGCAAGAAAAATGTGGAGAATGCCCACTTATATCAGCGATGAAGATTTTGAATTGAACGACCTTGAAAGTACCAAGGTGCCTAATGACCGAGAAATCTGGCCATTAATTGAAGCTGATTTTGAAGCCGCGGCCGCAGTGTTGCCCGAAACGCAAAGTGAAGTTGGTAGACCAACAAGCTGGGCCGCCAAAGCCTTTTTGGCCAAGGCCAAAATGTATCAGGGATGGAATTCGGACGGTTCTGCGAACACAACGAAATTACAAGAGGCAAAACCTATTTTGGAGGACATCCTAAATAATGGCCCTTTCTCATTAGAAGAAAAGTACCAAGACAATTTTTTGGTCGCTACCCGAAACAATTCGGAATCCATATTCGAGGTTCAGTACGCCATTAGTAGTGCCACGGGAGATGCAGCGAATAGAGGTATTGGTCTTGCTCACCCATATACTGATCCATGGGGTTGCTGTGGATTTTATCAGGTATCACAAAACTTGGTAAATGCTTTTAAAACAGAGGGTGGGCTTCCCATGTTGGAGACCTTTGATGCTGAAGATGTGCCAGCTACGGTTGATCCTGTTACCACATTGTCAACTTATGACGGTCCATTGGACCCAAGATTAGACCATTCCGTAGGCAGACCAGGAATTCTATACAAAGGATTTAAAATTTATCAGACCGATTTTGTACGTGACCTAACTTATGCCGGACCTTTTTTTAGTATGAAGCATGTGGCAGAACCAGAGGCTTTTGGACAAGGGGGGTGGGGAAATCTATCGGCCAACAACTACAGAATTATGCGTTTGGACATGATTATTCTATGGCTTGCTGAAGTCGAAGTGGAAATCGGTGATTTGGAGGTTGCCAGAGGCTTGGTAAATCAGATTAGAGCCAGAGCAGCCAATCCAGAAGGCTTTGTTCCATTGGCCACGCAAGGTGAAGAAAGAAATGATTTTACCATCGTCGATGGAGAAGCTGCGGCAAATTATGAAATTTCCGAGTATGAATCACCATGGACAGATAAAGACATGGCCAGGAGAGCCGTACGCTTTGAAACTAGATTGGAATTTTCCATGGAAGGACATCGATTTTTTGATCTTCAACGTTGGGGTATCGCTGCTGAAGTTTTAAACCAGTATATACAAAGTGAGTCCGAACATAGAACGTATTTAGAGGGCAGATCCTTTCAAGAGGGTAAAAATGAATTTTTCCCTATTCCGATAGAGGCAATAGATAGATCGGTAAAAGATGGTCAGCCTACACTGACACAAGACCCCGCCTACTAAAAGATAAAATAAATATTTTTAACACCTAAAATCAAAAGGCCTTGATAATTTCATATCATGGCCTTTTAGAATTAAGGGCCTTCAACTTTTGAGAACGAATCCAGATAAGTGAATATTGATAAAAGGTTAAAAATGAAAAAGATTATCACCCTTATTGTTATTTATGTTTTGATATTCTCATGCCAGAACCCCCCTCGGGTATTGTTCAAGCAATTGAATGTCGAAAGTACGGGCATATATTTCAATAATAAGATTGTGGAAACCGATAGTTTCAATATTCTAACAAATGAATATATTTTTAACGGTGGCGGTGTAGCCGTAGCGGATTTTAACAATGATGGCAAAAGCGACATATTATTTACTGGCAACCAAGTGGCGAATCAGCTTTATTTAAATGAAGGCGATTTTAAATTTAAGGAAGTTGGCAAGGATTCTGGTATCGGAGCAGAGAATAATTGGTGTACGGGAGTTGCGGTGGTCGACATTAATTTGGATGGCTGGCTGGATGCATACGTCTGTACAGCCATGAAAGAAAAAGGAGGTCAAAGAAGGAACCTGCTTTTCGTCAATCAGGGATCTGATAAGAACGGTGTGCCCAAGTTCCGTGAAATGGCAGCTGAGTACGGTATCGATGATTCTGGAAATAGTATGAACGCTACTTTTTTTGACTATGATAAGGATGGGTTTTTGGATTTATATGTACTCAATAACCAACAAGTACATACATTGCCCTCCAATTATCGTCCAAAAATCGATGATGGATCTGCAAAAAGTAATGATAGGTTGTACCATAATAATGGGAATGGAATCTTTAGCGATGTAACCATTGAGGCCGGTATTGTGCATGAAGGTTTTGGTTTGGGACTGGCTGTTTCAGATTTAAACTATGATGGTTGGCCGGATATCCATGTCAGCAATGATTATTTGACCAACGACTTACTGTACATAAACAATGGAGACGGAACATTTACAAATCAAATTGAGGACTATATAAAGCATCAGAGTAAGTTTTCAATGGGATCGGACATTGCCGATTACGACAATGACGGCTTACTTGACATTATAACCTTGGATATGTTGGGAGAAAGCAACCAAAGAATGAAAACAACCATAGGCCGTACCAATTATCTAGAGTATACCTTGAACGAACGTTTTGATTATCAGTACCAATATATGCGAAATATGCTGCATAAGGGATCGAGTTCTGGGGGTGATTTTAGTGAGATTGGTCTGATGGCGGGAGTTTCCAAAACTGATTGGAGTTGGGCCCCACTTTTCGTTGATGTTGACAATGATGGATTTCGCGATTTATTGATTACAAATGGTTTTCCGAGGGATATTACGGATAGGGATTTTGGTGACTTTAGGTTGGGGGCTGCATCATTTTTGACCCCTGCTCAGATATTGGACTCCATCCCGGTGGTTAAAATACCAAATTATGGATACAGAAATAAAGGGGATTGGACTTTTGAAGAAGTAGGGAATACATGGGGATTGAATGTTCCTTCCTTTTCCAACGGAGCGGCTTACGCTGATTTGGATTTGGATGGAGATTTGGATTATGTTGTCAATAACATCAATGAAGAAGCATTCATTTTTAAAAACCAATCGGAATCTGAGTCTTTTGGGAAAAATAATTTTCTAAGGGTTCTTTTAAAAGGAAATAAAGAAAACCCATTAGCTATTGGAGCAAAGGTTTTGATTCGCTATGGTAAAGGACAAAAGCAATATTACCAACATTATCTCAGTAGGGGTTATATGTCTTCCATGGAGCCTATTGTTCATTTTGGAATAGGATCTAATGAAATGATTTCCGAGCTTGAAATACATTGGCCGGATGGAAATTATAATAAAATGAACAATATTCAACCCAATCAATTGATTGAGATTGATTATGAAACTAGTGAAATTCTGAGCAATGCGGACATATTAAAAATTAATATGGACTCGTTGGATGACCGGGAATTATCTGAAGTTTCAGATGAGTTGGGTATAAACTATAAGCATGTGGAGCAGGATTTTGTAGATTTTAACACCCAACAACGAACCCTGCCGCATAAATTTTCACAACATGGCCCCTGTTTGGCCGTGGGTGATATCAATGGCGATTCATACGATGATGTCATTGTTGGAAGTTCTGCAAATCATTCTCCCGTAGTGTATATTCAAAATGCAAATGGAAATTTTGAAGAGCACATGATATTCGACAACGAACAGGACATGGGCTACGAGGAAGTGGATATGGAGTTGTTTGACCTGGAGAATGATGGCGACCTAGACCTATATATGGTTTCTGGGAGTAACGAGTTTGAGCCTGGCAGTGAATTTTACAAAGATCGGATTCTTATTAATGATGGACATGGAAACTTTGTCGTGGATCAGGATAGGATGCCCGAGATAAGTACAAGTGGGTCGGTGGTAAAATCCGTGGATTTTGATAAAGATGGCTATTTGGACTTATTTGTTGGAGGACGTACACCAGCAGGTAAATACCCGGCAGCTGAAAAAAGCTATTTATTGAAAAACGATAAAGGTATCTTAAAGGATGTTACCCGTGAATATGCGCCAGATCTACATAAAGTTGGAATGGTAACAGATGCAATATGGTCTGACTACGATGGGGATAATAGACCAGATTTGATAGTCTTGGGTGAATATATGCCCATTACTTTTTTCAAAAATGAGACAACATCTTTTAAAATAATTAAAGAAACTGGAATTGATGATTATATCGGTTGGTGGGAATGCATAAAATCCAGCGACATGGACGGGGATGGGGATATTGACTTTGTTGCCGGAAATTTGGGCAGCAACAATTTTTTTCAACCATCTAAGGAACGGCCTGTCCATATGGTAGGCAAGGATTTTGACAAAAATGGCAGTCAAGACCCCATTTGCTTTGTTTATATTAAAGATGATAAGGGAACGTATAAACCGTATCCTTTCAATTATTGGGGTGATTTAAACTTGCAAAGCCCCTTGTTTAGAAAAAAGTTTGACTATTTTAAGGAATACGCAGAAGCTACTTTGAACACTTTATTCAGTGAGGAGGAAATCAAGAATGCCTTAATCTTAAAGGGTAATTTTGATAAAAGCGCCTATTTGGAAAACCTAGGCAACGGTAAATTTAATCTTCACCAATTACCTGCAGCGGCTCAACTAGCACCTTTAAACGATATATTGCTTTGTGATATGGATGGAGATGGCCACAAGGATATTCTTGGGATAGGAAATGATTTTGGGAATGAAACTTTTATTGGAAGATACGATGCCCTTAACGGCATATTTTTAAAAGGTAATGGACAAGGGGATTTTATAAGTGAAAAAACATCAACCAGCGGATTTTTGGTCCCGGGCGATGCCAAGTCTATTGTGAGGGTAAATCACGCATTGGGCGGCTATCTTTTTTTTGTGACACAAAATAAGGACAAGCTATTGGTTTTTAAAGGTAAAACCAATTCAACTAATAGCGTGAATACCTCATTTTAATTGAATTACGCATCTCTGAACAAATAATCACATGCATTAAAAAATTGGTGCTAAAATTCATGAATTTGATTTTTATTATTCCAATTAATTGTTTTTGAATACTTTGAATAATTTATCTTTAATGAAGTTAGTTTATTATACAGTTTTAACTTCTCTCGAAAAATTGTAATTGGATTAAAACCCATAAAATTTTGAGTTAGTTGAGATTTAATTCAAGTTTAGTTCAAAAGCAATGTTGTAGTAATCCAGCATTGCTTTTTTTGAAGGGCAAAAATATCAACGACTTTTTTACAATGTTAATAGCTCATTTTTGTGTCATTCACAAAAATGAGATGTGTATTCGATGCAATCTTTCCAAATGTTTAAAATTTAGGTACTTTAATTATTTATCCGATATAAAATGATTGGGTGAATTTGTACAGAAACAAAATTAAATCGTAGATTGTATAAAACCAACTTCATAAGTATTATGGAAACGCATTTCTAAATAATGGGATGCCTTTCAAGTATAATCACTTGTGTAATGCAACTAAACTAACTAACGCTCAAAATGTCATTAAAACACACAGTGGCCATATTGCTGTATTTGGCCATTATGCCAATATATTGCCAAGAAGAATCTTCTAATAGACTTGAGCCTTATTTTAAGGGTATAAAAGAAATGGTGGATAATCATAGTTTTCTTAGCCAAGAAACTCTACTGGAAAGCCACGCCCGATCAAAGGGAGAATATAGAGTGGACGCTTGTCTGGATTTGTTCATTCACTATATTTTTAAATCAACCGAACTTGCCAAAAAGTACAATGACGAAGCATATGGGCTTGCAACCGATTTGGGCTATGATAGAGGATATTTGAGAGCCTCCTTGAATCAAGCGTTCATATTTTTCGTTCATGGTGAATTTGATAATGCATTGGACATTATCAATCAGGTGGAATCAAATGATAAATGTACATTGTTCAGTAAGATAGAGGCTGATAGCGAAACACTCAGGTCGTATATCTATACTGAAAGAGGTGAGTATGATTTGGCGTATGAAACTGCCTTGAATTTGCTGGAAAAAGGGGAGGAACTAAATGATCAATACAGTTTGATGCGGGCATATTCTGCAATTTCTCATTTCTATTTAAGATTGGGAGATTATGAAAAAGCACTTGACAATTGCTTAAAGGGACTTGGCCATATATTGGAGTTGAAAGAAGCCAGGTTTATTTTCCCAAAAGTTGATGAAATAGCCAGAATGACCCATAAACTTGAAGGGAGTAAAAAAGCCCGCGAAATCTATGATTTTTATCTGGAGTTGGAAAGTTCTGTAGATGCCCCGGGCAATTATATTCAAAGTGCCGTGTACATGAACATAGCTGCCATTTATTTGGAAGAATTAGAGTTGGAAAAAGCAGAGGAATTTTTGGAGAGGGCAATGGTATTGATCGATTCTAACAACTATAGATTTAGAAAGCCGAGAGCACATGTTTTAATGGCTGCTCTAAGTTTGCATAAAGGTGATAGTCTAAGTGCCATAATTGATTATAATAAGGCCTATCAGTCAGCAAAGAAAATTAAAGCATTTGATGTTGTTAAGGAAGTAAGCAAATCATTGTCTACAATAAACAAGTCAATGGGCAATTCGGAAGAAGCGGTTTATTTCTCCAATTTGCATTTATCCTTAAAGGATTCTCTTTTTACCATCGAATCCGAACAGCGATTAAGGATATTGGAGGCTAGTAGGCGAATTTCACAAATATCAAGACAAAAGGAAATTTTGGAACTTAAATCCAAGTCGCAAGAAGAACGATATCGTTTCCTAACCATAATATTGGTTATTCTCTTGGTTTCCGGAATTTTTGCAACACTTTCATACTTTAAGTTAAAAAGGAAAAATAAGCTATTATATTATAGAACACGGGAACTGGCCGTTGAAAAACTTAATCAAAAAAAGAAGTTTACCATCGGGAAGGAAAATAAATCCAATGAACAAATTGCCAAACCTATTCCCGACAAGGATTATCTGGATGAGGATATAAAGGAAATAATACTTACCAAACTCGATAGGTTGGAAGAAGAAACTTTTTTTCTTGACCCTAAATGTAATCTGCGTAGTTTGGCAGATTTATTGCAAACAAATCAGAAATACCTTTCTCAGGTAATTAACCATGAAAAAAAGTCCAATTTTAATAATTATATAAATGGACTTAGGATAAATCATCTTTTAAATAGATTATTGGAAGACAAAGAGTACCGTAAAAATAAGTTATCCTATATTGCAACTTCAAGCGGATTTAACAACCTTAACACATTTTATTCTGCCTTTAAAAAACGTTTGGGAATCTTGCCCTCTTATTTTATAGAAAAACTCAATAAGGAAGAGCTTTGATTTTAGTTTCATATGAGGTATGTCGTGATTCCAATCCTTATTATTGGATTCATTGTCAGTAATTTATTGGGATATGCGTTAAGCTCAATATTTCCGCAAAAGGGAGATATACTATTTTTGTTTGACCGTTTGTCAATTCCTTTCCAAAAGAAATCAATCAATGCCGACAACTTATGGTCGACCGGCTTTCTCTCTTTTTGGCAAAGTCCACCTCCATGCCATTGGAAATATTATAGATCGGATAGCCTATAACAGGGCGTTACAGATTCCTTTGTATTTTTTTGAAGGTTTTTTTTAGGGGCGGGCCAATGTCTTTGGCCCTGTTTGAAAAATTGATGTTCGACGGATATTTTCTTTGGCGGGTCATATTGTTGCATATGATAGCTACGACAAATAGAATAAGCACTCCGGACAGTACGGGAAACAATACATAGAGATAGCCGAGCGACCTGACATGTTGCGTTCCGATTACAGCGATCAGCGCAGTGGCCCCTCCCGGAGGGTGCAGGGTCTTGGTGTACTGCATTGCGATGATGGATAGGGAAACGGCCAATGGAGCGCTGACCCAGATAGGCTCGGGCGTCACTTTGTACACGGTTACCCCTATCAATGCCGATATAAGGTGCCCACCGATCAAATTTCTAGGTTGTGCAAGAGGGCTATGGACTGTTCCATATATCAATACACAGGTAGCGCCGAACGAACCGATCAGGAAAACATTTTCAAGCGGCAATAAGTACAGGCTCTGTACATAACCGATCAAGGCCATTCCAAGAAATGAGCTTACAAAGGACCAAAAGGTTTCCCGGTAATCTACCACAGTCTCCTTGTAAAAAATGTATTTACCGACTCTATAGGTACGTTTTATCTTTTTACGGATCATAAGGTGCCATTGGGCTCCAAAGTTAGGTATCCAAATAGCTAAAATTAAATGCAATCACAGCTGTTTGTTTGTTTGGTCAAATGGAAAAACAATTTAAAGTATTGTAAATCAGCATGAAAGAGCAATAGAACATCCTTTGGAACGTAATCGCATTTTATTGTTGGCACAATTTGATGCAATTATGTTGGCTGGTCAACACGGTATGTGCCGAGAGGATGGTAATCACAGCATGACTATTCTTTCTAAAAGGAAAAACTACATGGCTTGGATACCCTTTTTTGAAAGTGGTCATCGAGGACTCCTAAAAGTTGATTTGAAGAGGTTCACGAAAATCTTGTTACAGATAAAACAAGGAATTGTTTGAATAATTACAAAAAAAACAATTACTTTGTTATGTAATACATAATACAATTTATGAAAGGAATTATAGCAGCAACCTATGCGCCGATGGATCAGAACGGGTTGCTTAACACGGATATTATCGAGGGTTATGGCAGCTTTTTGGTAGCGAACAAGGTATCGGGAGCATTTGTCAACGGGTCTACAGGGGACTTTACGGCCTTGAGTTCAATAGAACGAAAAGAATTGATAGAGGTTTGGTCGCAACAAAGGTCGGAAGGCCTTTTTTTGATTAACCATGTTGGCCATAACAATCTTAAGGAAGCAGTGGAACTTGCCGCCCACAGTGCGGATATGGTGGATGCCACGGCTGCTTTGCCCCCATTTTATTTTCGTCCAAAAACATTGGATGATTTGGTGTTTTATTGCAAACAAATTGCTCAGGCTGCACCCGGTATTCCTTTTTATTATTACCATATTCCTATACTTACTAAGGTCAGTTTGCCCATGTTGGGTTTTATAGAAAAGGCCAAAGAACAGATTCCAAACTTTGCAGGCATTAAGTACACAGAAGATAATCTGTCCGATTTCAAGCAGTGTGTCCACAAGGGTGATGGCTCCTTGGATATGTTCTTTGGAATCGATGAAAAATACATTGATAGTATAAGGGTGGGTGCCCAAGGATGGGTGGGGAGTACATATAATCATTTGGCCCCCCTTTACCATGAAGTCGCAAGACAGGTAGACCAAGATAGATGGGACGCTGCCAGGAAACTTCAAGGCAAGGCGATACATTTTGTCCAGGTATTGGAGGCTTTGGGAGGATATCACGGCGGTGGCAAAAGCTTTATGCGATATTTTGGATTGGATATGGGGCCAAGCCGTTTTCCACACAAGACATTCAATGATAGCTTATTGAGCCAAGCGATCCGATCCTTTGAAAAGGAAGGGCTTTCCGGTTATCTGGCGAAGCCATTTCACGGGGATTCTGTAGTTTAGTTTTTAATTTTTATTATTATGTAATACATAATACAAATAAATATATATATTTGTCCATAACACTTAATTAATCAAACTTTTAAATCTATGAAACTCTCAAAGTATGCAGAACAAAATGCAGCGTCGGGTCTACTGAAGATTCTGGGAATGAATAGGACATTGATTCTTTTCTTTCTTCTAATGCTGCTGAATGTAGCTACGGTAACGGTGTATGCTCAGGCCGCCCAGATTACAGGGGTCATTACCGATGAACAAGGTGTGCCACTTCCGGGTGCGACCGTTTTGGTCAAGGGTACTGCCAATGGTGCGCAATCCGATTTTGATGGAAATTATTCCATTGAAGCTAATATCGGCGATACCTTGATCTTCAGTTATATTGGATTCACGCCCCAAGAAGAGGTCGTGTCCAATCAAACGATTATTAATGTGACCTTGGGCCAAAGCACAGCGGTGTTGGATGAAGTTGTAGTGACAGGCTATGGAAGTCAGTCCCGGTCCACCCTAACCTCCTCGGTATCAAAACTGGACACCAAAGTATTGGAAAGTGCAACCAGATCCAATCCTGCGACGGCATTGCAGGGTACTGTTGCGGGGCTTAGGGTCACCAATACATCTGGTCAACCAGGCTCCACACCACAGGTTGTATTGCGTGGGGGTACCAATTTTAGTGGAAATGATGCACCCTTGATTTTGGTGGATGGAGTGCCCAGTTCTTTTTATGCATTGAATTCCGACGATATTGAATCAATGGAGGTTCTAAAGGATGCCGCTGCAACTGCCATTTATGGGGCTAGGTCAGCCAACGGGGTAATCTTGATCACAACCAAAAAGGGTAAGGCAGGTAGGTCTTCCATCAATTACAAGTACCGATACAGTATCAATAGTGAGCGTAATGACCAGCAATATCTTGGAGCGGCAGATCACATCAATTATAACAGGCAATCCATTGCGTGGTTCAGGGAGGCTACCAATAATCCAGGGGCTTTTGGTGCATTCTTGGATGGTAACCAAAGCGCGGGGACCGGTAACAATGCAACAAATGACCCGTTTACTACGCAGCTTTTAACTGCGGGCAACCAGTATTTGCTGAATCAGCCAGGATGGCAGTCCATTCCGGATATTTTAAATCCCGGTCAACAGATCATATTTTATGACAATAAGGATGTGGGAGATCGTATTTATCAGAACAGTGAATCCAAGGATCATTATCTTTCTTTTGATGGGGGTAATGAAAAAGGCACCTATTATCTTGGTCTTGGTCTATTGGATAACCAAGGACTTATTTTGGGTTCAGGGTTTAAACGATACTCAGGTAAGTTTAGCGGTTCGTACAAGGTTACGAACAATGTTGAGGTAAATTCCAATATTTTGTATTCACATTCCAATTTAAACCTTAGTCCTTTGGGAAGTGAAGATACCGTATTTAGGAGGTTTCAAGGGCAGGCCTCTACTTCAAGGACCTATGATAGCAATCCTGACGGAACATTTTCCGATCAGTATGCGGTGGGCCAAAACCAAGGATTTGGTAATCCACTATATTATCAAGATAAGTTTGTGAGAAAAAACTTGGAGCAGCGTCTTCAGCTTTCGGTAGGTCTGGATTGGGATATCATTAATGACCTGACCTTTTCCTTGAGCGGCAGTCATTTTGCAATCAACAATCATAATGAGAGCTTTAACCGGGCCTTTAGGACAGGAAGTACCGAGGGGCCATTGCGTACGGCAAGGGAAGCATCGGTTGGTTTGGACAGGGTTTTGAGAAATCAAATTACCGGAACTTTGAATTACACAAAAAGATTTGGTCTTCACAATGTAAATGCCTTAATCGGTGCTGAATACTTTAAGGATAACTTTTTTGAGACATCTGCAGGAACACGAAACTCCCCAACGGATTTGATCGAGACGCTCAATGCCGGGGCGGAAGCCAATGGGATACCTTATAGCTTTGAAACAGAATACGTCATCACCTCGACCTTTGGAAGGTTGTTATACGATTACGACAATAGGTATTTGGTCGGTTTTACTTTCAGAAATGACGGTTCTTCAAGATTGGGGAACAATAAATATGGGTTCTTCCCAGGGGTTTCTCTTGGTTGGAATGCGCATAATGAAAACTTTTTCCAAGATTCTGGATTGGACAAGACCATTACCAAGTTCAAACCAAGACTGAGTTACGGGGTAAATGGTAACCAAGATGTATTGAGCAATTACGGGGTCTACGGTTCATATGGTTCCCAAGGGGTGTACAATGGCCAGACCGGATATGCCAATACAAGCTTGGCTACCCTTGATTTGAAATGGGAAAAAGCCACTACTTTCAATATCGGTTTGGATGTTGCCTTGTTTGATAATAGATTATCACTTATCGCGGATGCATATACTAGGGATATCAAGGACAAATTAGCAAGTCTGACATTGCCATACTACACTGGATTTAGTGGAATACTGACCAACAATGGTACCTACCGGAACAGGGGCTTTGAGCTTCAGGTCAATGGTGATATCCTTAGAAAGGAAGACTTCACGTGGAGTATGGGCGCTACTTTTACTAGGAATAGAAATTATGTGGTGGCCCTGCCCGAAAACGACAATGAACTCAATAGGCAGGGGGGGAGTTTGATCTGGAACCCAGAAACCGGCCAGGAAGAGTGGGTCGGTGGATTACAGGAAGGACAACGTTTTGGGGGCGATCTTGTGGTGGCTTTCGAACAAGAGAAAATCTATGCCAATCAGGCAGAAGCCGATGCGGATAATTCCATTACAGATGAGTATGCACCTGCAGCAAGTAGAAACCAAAGATGGGCAGGTGATGTAAAATGGGTCGATCAAAACGGAGATGGGGTCATCAATAATCTGGACAGGAAAGTAATCGGTCGAACGACTCCGGATCTTGTTGGTGGTTTCAATACTAGCCTTACCTATAAAAACTTCAGCTTGTTTGTACAAACTGATTTTGCCACTGGGCATTTGGTTTGGAACCACATTAGGAACAAGGGGTATGCACAGACACAGGGTAATTTGGCGCAGCCTGTTGAGGTCCTTGATTCATGGACCCCAAACAATACGGATACCGAGTGGCCGCGATTTGTATTCGTGAACGGAACCAAGAACGTATGGAGGGGCAACGAGAGTGTTGCCAGCCTGCAGACAGAAGGGAACGAACAGTTTTGGGAAAAAGGTGATTACCTGGCTCTAAGGGAAGTAACGCTTCGCTATAGTTTTCCATCGGAATATTTTAATGATGTTATCAAGAGATTGAGTGTTAATGTCACTGGATCGAACTTGCATTATTTTAAAAGTATGAGCGGTGATACGCCCGAAGTTGGCGGGGTGCAGTATGGAGAATTTCCTGTTCCGAAGACGATTACCATCGGACTTAACGTAACATTTTAAAATTAGAGTGATGAAAAAGTATATCTATATTATAACGGCAATTTTAAGCTTCTATGCCTGTGAAAGCGAATTGGAGCTGGATGCACCAAGTGAACTGACTACAGGAGGATTTTGGGATTCTGAGGAAGGTGCCCGAACGGCCCATACAGGGCTGTTCGCAAGCTTGCGAGCTGAAGCGGGCGACTTATGGCTTCTTGGTGAAATACGTAGTGATGTATGGGGCGGGCGAACCTATGAGTCCCCCTCAAACCTTTCTTTAATTGAATCCAGTTTTACGGCATCCACTGCTCCCTTTGGTGGATGGGCTGGATTTTATACCCAAATACATCGGGTGAACGACTTCTTGGCCAATGTGCCCAACATATCGTTTGTCAATGAAAATGATAAGAAGCATTTGTTGGGACAGGCTTATGGATTAAGGGCATTGTACTATTATACCTTGTTGAAAACTTGGGGCGATGTACCCATTATTTTGGAGCCTTTGACAAATGTCGACCCCAATGGTTTGAGCAGGGAAAGATCTCCACAGAACGAGGTGATGGATCAGATAAAAAAGGACATCGAAGCCTCTTTGTCGGCCTTTGGTTCGGACAGTTCATTCTGGGAAGGCAATAGAAACTTCTGGAGCAAAGCTGCGACCTTAGCACTTAAGGGAGATGTGTATATCTGGTCCGGTAATTTATTGGATGGCGGCAATGCTGACTTTACTGAGGCTAAAAATGCCCTGCAACAGATTGGAACCATGGGTGTAAGCTTGGTATCAACTATCGATGATTTATGGGGGGTGTCCAACGAGGGCAACAGTGAATTTATTTTTGCACTACAGTATCAAAGGGACGAAGCTTCCAATATCTATAATAGTTTTACAGGCCGAACAACGGAAATCAATCCCCAATTCAACGCTTCGGGCGAATCGATGAGTGATTTTATCATTGCTGGGGCCAATAGGTATGGGCAATCCGAAAAAACCATTCTGCTTTTGGACGACAACGCGGACGATAGAAAGGACGCCACTTTTATAAGGTTGTATACCGATGATAATGGCGGTGTTGGATACCCCACCTATAATGAACCGACCTATTTCGGTTCCATATTGAACAAGTTTTTGGGTAGAATGGATGGCACCGAACGCATCTTTGAGAACGACGTTCCCTTGTATAGGTATGCCGATGTGCTATTGCTGTTGGCCGAGGCAAAAAACCATCTGGGCGAAGATCCCTCGAATGAGATCAACCAGATACGTCAAAGGGCTTATGGTACGGATTATGACCCGGGTATCCATGCCTATGTGAATGGTAGCCAGACCGATAATGCCAATGCAATCCTAACCGAACGATATAAAGAATTTATCGCAGAGGGGAAACGTTGGTGGGACCTAAGACGTGCAGGTGATAGTTATGTCATTGAGAACGTTGGTTTTCTTAACCCTGGAGACGAGTATAAGCTATTGTTGCCGATTTCGGATGACATGATCGGCAGGAATCCATTGTTGGACCAAACCCTGGGTTGGTAATAAAGGTGTTGGAACGCAAATTTATTTGAGTTAGTTATTGAGTTTAGTTGTAATTTTATTTAATTCAAGTGCAAGGGGCTGATATGTTCGGCCCCTCTTTTTTTCAGCTCGGTTTCATAAATAAAGCAAACAAGTTCCATGGTGTCAATGCTTATGTCTATTTTGTCCAATACTTTTTGCAAGCATACTAAGAAGTCAACTCAGCCTGTGCCAGGGCAGCTGTCCAAGATTTCGAATAAACGGTAAAGTTTTGGTTTGCCTAATTTTATGCTGTGGTGCCCCCTGAAGATGAATAAATGCTATTTTTTTTCGTATTTAAAGATATGGTCAAAATGAGGTTCGAGATGGCGTCTCATTGCATTCCTGAAAGTTTCGGGAGTACCTACCTTTAAATTGTCCAAAAGCATTCTGTGGGTGACAAAGGTACCTTTTGTATAATGGTATTCATCGAGATCGCGATTTTCGGTATCCCTTAAGTAAACATATTCAAATACGGGTAGCAAAAGACCTTGGAACCGTTGAAGAGTATCGTTCTTTGAAATTTGATAGAGTTTGCCATGGAAGGCCACTTCTTTGTCCAATGTAAATCGAACTTTACCTGTACTGGTAGCTTCTTCTTCCTCGACTATTGCCTCCAGTTCATCAAGTTCCTTGGTTGTTTTGTGCTCAAAAAGAAAGTCGGCCATGCCCATTTCCAATATCAAACGAAGCTCAAAGAGATTTTTTAAGGTTTCAGTACCCAACAGGGTGGGATCCATGATGCGTTCGAAATTATTGATGATGTCGGGCTGTTTTAATATCATGCCCCTATGCTTTTTGGATTCGATAAGTCCTAGGGTCCTTAACCGTAAAAGAGCTTCCCTTACCACTGTTCTGCTGACACCGAGACTTTTGGCGAAATCCAATTCTTTGGGAATGGGGTCACCGGGTCCCAACTCATTTTCTTTAAAAAACTCCAGTAAGCTCAATTCGACCTTATCTACCAGGGAAAGGGTGTCGACCGGCTTTAATTTCTTTAACTGCTTCATATACTAATGAATTGATGTCCTCAGTGCATAATCGGTTATCCTTGGTGGCAAAATAAACATAATTCCTTTCATAGCGTAGTACAAATATATTCAAAATTTATATATATTTGTATTATGTCATACATAACATGAAATATTCAACTATTTATAAAGATGCACTTTTGGGAGATGTTCTTCCTTTTTGGGAGGAAAACTCGCTTGATTTGTTAAACGGGGGCTATTTTACCTGTCTCGATCAAAAAGGCAAGGTTTACGATAATGACAAATTCGTCTGGCTGCAAGGAAGACAGGTATGGCTTTTTTCCATGCTTTATAATAATTTGGAAAGCAGGGAGACGTGGTTGGGCATTGCCCGATCCGGAATAGAGTTCCTGAAAAAAAACGCTAGGGATGAGCAGGGAAATTTTTATTTTTCATTGACTTGTGAAGGTCGACCACTGATACAGCCCTACAATATTTTTTCAGATTGCTTTGCAGCCATGGCTTTTGCCCAATACGCCAAGGCTTCGGGGGACCATGAGGCAGCGGATATTGCCAAGCAGACGTACCGCAACATCTTGGAGAGGCGTAGAGATCCCAAGGGAATCTACGAAAAAAGTACCGGTGTAAGGGCATTAAAGAATTTTACCCTGCCCATGATCCTGTCCAATCTCGTTTTGGAGTTGGAACCCGTACTCCAACCCGATCAGGTGGAAAACACCCTGGATACCTGTATCGATGAAGTGATGGGAGTGTTCTTGAAAAAGGACTCTGGACTCATATATGAAAATGTCAATACCGATGGAACCTTGAATGACTCCTTTGAGGGACGCTTGATCAATCCCGGACATGGCCTGGAGGCGATGTGGTTCATAGCTGATATCGGAGTCCGTAGAGAGAATGTTGCATTGATTCGAAGAGCAAAGGAAACGGTATTGCGTCTTTTGGATTTTGGTTGGGACGACCGATATGGTGGAATTTTTTACTTTATGGATGCCAAGGGATATCCGCCGCAACAGTTGGAGCACGACCAAAAATTGTGGTGGGTGCATTTGGAGGCCTTGGTGGCCCTGGCCAAAGTGTACCAGCTTACCGAATGTCCAAAGATATGGGCATGGTATGAAAAGGTGCACCAATATACATGGACCCATTTCCCGGACCCGGTCCATGGTGAGTGGTTCGGCTATTTAAATAGGCAAGGTCGCCCTAATTTAACATTGAAAGGCGGTAAGTGGAAAGGATGTTTCCATGTTCCACGTGCCCTCTATCAATGCTGGAAAACATTTGAAAAAATAGAAAATAAAAATACAGTTTAATGAATTTGACCAATCGTATTTTCAAACGGATCTTTATGGGGCTCATTGTTGTTGTGGTTCTCTCATGCAGTACCAAACAAAACCATGCCATTGAAATAAAGGCTCAACAACCTGTTTTGCCTGTTTTAACAGGAAAGGATAAGAACCAAGTCCTCGAAATCGAGCTGAACGTACCAAATGCGCCCGAAGATTTGAGCGCGACCGAATTTGGATTTTCTTTGGAGGGGACAACAGATATTGGTGATTTGGCCATGGCTACCTTGTATTATGGTACTAAGGACGACTTCGAAAATGCTTCGGTGGTCGGAAAAACCACGGACTTGGCACCAAGGTTCTCCGTAAAGGGAAACCAATCCTTGTCACAGGGCGCGCAATACTTCTGGTTGTCCGTTAGTTTGAACGAAAACCCCAATTTAACTGGAAAAATCGGTGTAAAATTAACGAATGTGACCCTTTCCGATGGTTCGCAGCTAGGAGTTGATATGGAAGTGGCATCTAGGCCACAACGCCTTGGCATTGCCCTTAGGCAACAAGGTCAAGACGGTATCGATACCTATCGGATTCCTGGAATGGCGACAACGAATAAGGGCACTTTGATAGCCGTGTACGATAACCGTTATAACGACCCAGTAGACCTGCAAGAGGATATCGATGTGGGTATGAGCCGCAGTACCGATGGTGGACAGACATGGGAGCCGATGAAGGTAATCATGGATATGGGTGAGTTTGATGGATTGCCCGAGGATCAAAACGGTATAGGTGATCCAGCTGTGCTGGTGGATCGTAAGACTAACACCATTTGGGTTGCCGCCCTTTGGCTTCATGGGTATCCTGGTGAACGTGCATGGAATGCCTCCGAACCTGGAATGTCCCCTGACAGGACAGGGCAACTCATGCTGGTAAAAAGTGAGGATGATGGCCTGACATGGTCGTCCCCTATTAATATCACAAAGATGACCAAACAACCCGAATGGCAGTTGTTCTTTAATGGTCCTGGCGCAGGGATTACCATGGAAAACGGCACCTTGGTATTTCCCGCCCAATATAAGAATGCTGAAAGGGTACCACATTCAACGGTCATTTACAGTGGGGATAATGGTAAATCCTGGCAAGTGGGGACCGGTGCCAAATCGGAGACCACGGAGGCACAGGTGGTGGAAGTCTCCCGAGGGGTTCTTATGCTCAATATGCGTGACGATCGAAACAGGGCCAACCGAAAAGACAGTCTGAACGGCAGGTCAGTGGCAACAAGCCGCGATATGGGAAAAACATGGGTTGAACATCCGACTTCCCGTAAAGCTTTGATCGAACCCAATTGTATGGCAAGTATTATTGCCTATAAGCATCCTGAACGGGGAAAAATACTGTTTTTTTCAAATCCTGACTCAAAGACCCATCGTAACCATATTGCGGTCAAGACAAGTTTTGATTTGGGGATGTCCTGGCCTGAGGAGCACCAAATCGAACTCTATGTCGATGATACCTATGGGTATTCCTGTCTTTCGATGATTGATGAAAATCACTTAGGGATTCTCTATGAAGGGACAAAGGAACTATATTTCCAAAAGATTCCATTGAGTGATTTGATCGGTTCTTAAAACGTAATGATGAAATTACCTTTATTACCTCCGACTCATTTTATGGCAAAGTTTCTGAGCTGGATTTGGGTGGTTTGCCTTTGCTTTATTTCAATCATCCATGTGCATGGCCAATCGTCCAAAATCGATGGTAAACACCAATATCCCATTATACCCACCCCAAAGCAAGTGGAGTATGGTGATAGAGGTCTTACGTTTGATGGATTCTACATGGACTCCGACGCTTTTCCCCATGAAGCCCTCATGCTTCGTAAATTTTTAGAGGGCAATGGGATTCCGAATAATACCCAAGGGCTCGCCATTAACCTACAAAGGAATGATACCATCGGGCCCAATGATGAGGCATATATCCTTAAGATAGATAGTGTTGTAACAATTTCCGCAAATTCGAAAGCGGGGGCTTATTATGCTATCGCAAGTTTAAAGCAACTCTTTCGAAAAGTGGACAACAATGGACATTTACCTTCTGTCGACATTAAGGATTGGCCTTCGTTCAAGGTTCGGGGCTTCATGCACGATACGGGGCGAAACTTTCAATCCGTAGATCAATTGAAGGAACAGATTGAGGTACTTGCCAATTACAAATACAATATTTTCCACTGGCATTTAACAGATAACCCGGGATGGCGGTTGGAAAGCCGAAAATATCCACAATTACAATCGGATGAGGCGTTTTCAAGAGATATTGCCCAATATTATACTCAGGAGGATTTTAAGGAAATATTGGCCTTTTGCAAAGCGCGAAACATTACCGTTATCCCCGAATTGGACATACCTGGTCATACGGAAGCGTTCCGCCGGGCCTTTGGCTTCAGTAAAATGAACAAACCCCAAGTATTGTCCATTCTATTGGATTTATTTGATGAACTCATGGCGCTGGCCGATGCCAATGAGATGCCGTACATACACATGGGCACAGATGAGGTGAGAAATAAAGCGGAAGAAGTTCCCACCGAATTTATCGAAACCCTTGCCAGCCATATCCAAGAAAACAATCGAAAAGTCATAACTTGGAAGGAGGGTATCGAGTTGGGCAGGGACATTGTCACTATTCAACAATTGTGGGCACAGCATCCACCAACAAAAGGGAGGCAGTTTATTGATTCCAGGGCCAATTATATCAATCATCTCGATCCATTGGCGGGAATGGTACGATTATTTTTTCAACAGCCATGCCGTCAAGTCAGGGGCGATAATTTTGCATTGGGAGGGATATTGTGTGCGTGGCCGGATAACAATGTGTCCAACGAACGCGATATTTTACGTCAAAACCCTATATATACTTCCATGGTGTTTTATGCGGATGCCATTTGGAACGGTAGGCCTGGGTACGACAAACAGCATTGGACCGTGTTGCCCAAAGCTGGTACACCGGCTTATATTGCCTTCCAACAATTCGAGGAAAAGGTAATCAAGCATCGGGATTTGTTCTTTGCAAAGAAAGAATTTCCCTATGTTTCCCATTCTGGGATCCCATGGCAAATTATAGGCCCTTTTGATCATGGAGGCGATTTCTCCATTTCTTTTCCGGTGGAAACGGAAATTAAGAACAGATACAGGGTTGACGGTAAGGTGTTTAAATGGGAAGGGCCATATTTTGGTGGAACCCTACATTTGAAGCATTTTTTTGGATTTCCATCGATTGCCGAAGCAAAACGTGGGACCTTTTATGCGACCTCCCAAATATATTCCCCCGACCATCGTGTTCAGGATTTTTGGATCGGTTTTCATGGTTGGTCAAGATCGGGAGGACGCCGAGGAGGTCCTTTCCCACAGCAGGGTGAATGGCACCATACCCAACCGAGAATATGGGTGAACGGAAGCCCAATTGCTCCCCCACAATGGAAACAGCCGGGCTTGGCTACCCAATCGGAAGAAATTCCTTTTCTTGATGAAGATTACTTTTATCGTGAACCGACAAAAATCCCATTAAAAAAGGGGTGGAATAGCATAGTATTAAAGATACCCTTTGGCAAGCCTTCTTGGAAATGGATGTTTAGCTGTATACCGATACGGGAAACCGTCGAGGGAATCCGAGAGGCCGAAGGGTTAAAATATAGATTGGCAATTAAAACGGAGCATTATGACAATTAAACGGTTTATTATAGTTGTTGCCCTAATTAGTATCTCTGGCCTGTGTAAGGGACAGAATCAACAAAAACTTGTTCTGGAAAAACTGCCCAGCCTGTTAGGTACGGAACTCGATACTTCAACCGGTTTTGCCGGAATGATGGGGGGCAAGCAAGATGGGGTTTTGATTGCGGCGGGTGGGGCCAATTTCCCCGATGGCTTTCCGTGGGAAGGTGGAAAAAAAGTCTGGAGCGACGCCATTTATTATCTCAACGGGGAGCAGTGGAAACTTGCATCACAAACATTGCCTCGGCCTTTGGCTTATGGATCATCCGTTGGTCTGAACGAGGGTATCCTTTTGATAGGAGGGGAGAATGCCCAAGGGAGCACCGATCAGGTACTTCTGTTGAGTTTTGACCCTAGGGGGGAATCCTTTACCTTGACAGACTATCCAAAGCTTCCCGAACCCTTGGCTCATTCATCTGCAGTAGTGGAAAACGGTTTTGTTTATGTTATTGGTGGAAAGAACGCCCTAAGGAGCACCAATTCTTTTTATCGGCTGTCCCTGGCCACAAAATCCTGGGAAAAATTACCGGATTTTCCAGGAGAACCAAGGGCCCTGCATATGGCGGCGGTACAGGACACCCAACATTCCAGAAAATTATTTGTCATAGGGGGGCGGAATCAAAAGGAAGGACAAAAATCCACACCATTGACCACATTTTTGGCCTATGATCTTAATACGGGAGAGTGGCAAGAGCTCGGGGACTTGCGGATCGATGATGCCCCCAAGGTTTTGATGGGCGCTTATGGGAGGCCGATGGGGTCGATGCATGTTATGGTTTATGGTGGCTCCGATGAAGTGTTTTTCAATACATTGGAAGAAATTGCATTACGGATGCAATCAGAGCAGAACGATTCCATTTTAAATGCCTTAAGATTGGAACGGGACGAAATTTTAAAGAATCATCCCGGGTTTTCGAATGGGGTACTATCCTACAATACCATTACCGGCAAGTGGTTTGTATACGAATCACTTGATCGACCTTTGCCCGTTACCGCTCTATCCTTTGCTGATGGCCAAGATGTAATCATGGTCTCAGGGGAGGCATCCCCTGGTATCCGCACTACGAGGGTGCAGAAAATTACGGAAGGGGAGACGGTACAGGCATTCGGCACCATAAACTATATCGTACTGTTCGGTTATCTTATGCTTTCCTTGCTTATTGGGGTGTATTTCTCTTACAAACAAAAGTCCACGAACGATTACTTTGTCGGGGGGGGACGGATTCCTTGGTGGGCCAGTGGTCTCAGTGTTTTTGGGACATTGCTGAGTGCCATTACCTTTATGGCCATTCCGGCAAAGGCATTTGTCACCGATTGGTCCTTTTTTATGTTGAACATGGCTGCCATAGCCATTACACCTTTGATTTCCCTGGTATTCATTCCTTTTTTCAATCGTTTAAGGATTACCACGGCTTACGAATTTTTGGAGGACCGCTTTGATTACACGGCAAGGGCCTTTGGTAGCCTGTCCTTTATCCTATTTCAATTGGGGCGTATCGGTATTGTACTTTTATTGCCCTCATTGGCCATATCTATAGTTACGGGGATTCCTGTTGAAACCAGCATTCTAATGATGAGTTTGTTGTGTATTGCCTATACCGCCTTCGGGGGAATCGAGGCCGTGATTTGGACGGACGTTCTGCAGGTCATTATCCTGCTCGGTGGAAGTGTTCTGGCCGTTATATGGATTATGTTGCATACAGAAAGTTCCTTTGGGGACATGATTAGCTACGCATCAGCACAACAAAAATTCAATATAGCCAATATGGATTTTGATTTTACCAAAGCCACATTTTGGGTGGTGACACTCGGTGGGCTCGCTTCGGCCATGGTAACCCAGGGAACCGACCAGACCATTGTTCAGCGATACCTGACCAGCACGGATGTGAAGAATTCCAAAAAAACGCTGTATACCAACGCCATATTGACTTTGCCTGCAAGTGTTATTTTCTTTGGTCTTGGAACTTTGCTGTTCATTTTTTACTCTGAATTTCCAGAACGCTTGTCCCCTACCATTTCAAATAATGACTCCATTTTTCCAATGTACATTGTGAAAGAATTGCCCGTAGGGGTATCGGGCCTTTTGGTGGCCGGTATTTTTTCTGCGGCCATGAGTAGCATTAGTAGCAGCCTGAATTCCGTTTCCACTGCCTTTTGCAATGATTTCTACAAACGGTTCAAAAGGGACGTGGCCGATAAGCGCTTATTGCGTATCGCTAGAATGGTTACTGTCATTACGGGACTGATCGGGATGTTACTGGCTCTTTGGATGGCCAATTCCAACATAAAATCCCTTTGGGATGAGTTTTACAGGTATCTTGGGTTGTTTACTGGAGGTCTGGGAGGAATGTTCCTGTTAGGGATGCTAACAAAAAGGGCCAATGCAAAGGGAACATTGTTGGGCCTTTTTGTCAGTGCAGTTTTGATATGGTATATCAGTGTGTTTACAGATATCAGTTTTTTAATGTATGCGTTCTTCGGGCTGGTTTCCTGTTTCGTTTTCGGATACCTGTTCAGCCTATTTTTTAAACCCAAGGGCAATGATTGATCAATTGTGCAGTATTGCCCATGAAAGGGGGCTATCGCTGGAAGTTCAAAATCGTTCAAATTGGATGGGTTAAGGAAAGGTTGGGCAGGTACGCAACAAAAATCGACCAATATATGGCTGGGGACAACCCAAAAATGCAGTCTCTAAAAAAAATGCATCTTTATAGGAATAAAACAAAAAACGTTAATGTTGAAATCACTCGGCTATATTATGTTGTTTTTGGTCTTGGGCGAAGCCCTAAGGCATCTTTTCCATATTCCGATTGCAGGAAATATTTTAGGAATGATATTTATTTTCCTTGCTCTGAGAATGAAGGTCATTAGCTTGGATTCGGTTAAACCGGCCGCGGATAAACTCTTGAACTATATGGTGCTCTTTTTTGTGCCTTATGGAGTTGGCTTAATGGCCCATTTCGATGTGGTAAAGGAACATTGGGGTGCCTTGGCCCTAGTGGTGACCTTCGGTACCTCCCTGACACTGATCATAAGCGGACATATCCAACAAAGACTTGAGAAATGAAGGAATATTTTCTGACATTGCCCTTGGTTTGGGTCTTTCTAACGTTGGCGGTTTATTTTTTTGCCCAAAAAGTTCACCGGAAATTGAAGTGGGCCTTGGCCACTCCGATCTTTATTACGGTTTTGGTTTTGATATTGCTTTTGCTGGCTTTGGACATCAATTTTGAAACCTACGATAAAGGCGGGCAGTACATCAGCTTTTTTTTGGGACCTTCCGTGGTTGCCCTAGGGGTATTGTTCCATGAAAAATATGACGAAATCAAAAGCAATTTGATACCATTTTTCACCGCAGTGACCATTGGGGGTGTCTCCAGTATATTTATAGTCTTGTTGAGCTTGATTTGGTTGGAATCCCCCGGTTTCATTGTCAGGTCATTGGCCGCTAAATCGGTGACCACGCCCATAGCCATTGAAATTACCAAATTGGTTTCGGGAATACCGGCAATTACGGCCGCTGTGGTGATAGCCGTGGGCATTTTTGGAAATGCCTTTGGGATACATATTCTAAGGATATTTGGTATTAAAAGTGAAACGGCCATAGGAACTGCACTAGGCACGGCTTCCCATGGCATTGGTACGGCCCGGGCCCTGGACATTGGCAGGAGTGCCGCTGCTTACGGCGGTCTTGCCATTTGTATAAACGGTGTGGCCACAGCAATTTTAACCCCATTGATATTGGATTGGTTCAGTTTTTTATGATATGCTTGCCCACACTTAAAAAATAAACAGTTTGAAGCCAAAAGACAAACAATACATGACAATAAAAAGTATCATACTATACATGCTTCTGCCCATAGTAATGTTGGGCTGCAAAACAGTTGCTCCGCCCGAACCTGTGGGACCGACCCCCTCGGAAAGGCAAATGGCCTGGCACAAAATGGAATATTATGCCTTCGTGCATTTCAATATGAACACCTTTACCAATATGGAATGGGGAACAGGGGCCGAATCGACAAATCAGTTCAACCCCTCCAATTTGGATGTCCGCCAATGGGCAAAGGTGGCCCGTGAAGCCGGCATGAAAGGTATTGTTCTTACGGCCAAGCACCACGATGGTTTTTGCCTATGGCCAACCAAGACTACCGAGCATTCGGTCAAAAATTCACCTTGGAAAAATGGTCAGGGAGACGTGGTCAAGGAATTAAGCGAAGCCTGCAATGACTATGGACTGAAACTCGGCCTATACCTTTCACCCTGGGATCGGAACAATGAATATTATGGTCAACCCGAGTATGTGAAAATCTTCCATGAACAGCTCCGGGAACTTTTGACCAATTATGGAGAATTGTTCGAGATTTGGTTTGACGGGGCCAATGGAGGGTCTGGCTATTATGGGGGTGCCAACGAGTCCAGAAAAATCGATAGTAAGACCTACTACGATTGGGAAAGGACCACCGCCATGATTCGAAAGTTGCAGCCCAATGCCGTAATCTTTGGAGATAATGGGCCCGATGTACGTTGGGTGGGCAATGAAGAAGGTTGGGCCAATGCGACGAATTGGAATATTATGCGAAAAGACGAGATCTATCCCGGTTGGCCACGTTACGTAGAGCTGCGTTCGGGCCATGAAGACGGCACCCATTGGCTGCCAGCCGAAGCCGATGTTTCCATCCGGCCGGGGTGGTATTATCATGCCGCTGAAGACCATCAGGTGAAAACGCTGCCCCATCTTCTGGATATTTACTATAATGCTATTGGTAGAAATGCCGCCTTGCTATTGAACCTTCCGGTGGATACTCGTGGATTGGTACATGAAAAGGATGTGGAACAGTTGATGGCTCTCAAAGAACAAATCGACAAAGATTTTGCCCATGAACTGTCGGGCGGTCAAAATATAGAGGTTTCGAACACGCGAGGGGATTATCCCGACTATTCGGCCAAAAATATGCTGGATGGCAACAATGATACCTATTGGGCTACCGATGACGGTGTTACAAAGGCCACTATCACAGTTTCGTTCGAGGAACCCACCGAGGTAAACCGGATAGTTCTGCAAGAATTTATTCCCTTGGGACAACGGATCAAAAAATTTACCGTGAGCGCAAGAGTTGATGGAAAATGGAAAATACTCGATGAACAGACAACGGTAGGCCATAAGCGCATTCTTCGCTGGGAAACCGTTTTGGCAGATAAGGTAAAAATCGACATTTTGGAATCCAAAGGCCCCATTCTGCTGTCAAACCTTGCACTGTACCGAGCACCCAAGCTGGTGGTGGAGCCCATCATTTCAAGGAACCGTAGAGGTCTTGTTTCCCTTTTGGTGCCAGACAGATCGGTCGATGTATTCTATACGTTGGATAGTTCTGAGCCTTCCATGGACTCACAAAAATATCTTGCACCTTTTTTGGTGGAAAAACCCACTACCGTCAAGGCCATCGCAATAAATCCTGAAAATGGACAGGTTAGCGGTATGGTGGTCAAATATTTTGACCTAGCCAAAAATGATTGGAAGCTTGTTTTTCCGATCAGTGAAGAAAAAGATGTGATAAAATTGATGGACGATAATCCCGAAACCTTTTGGGCGACCAATCAAAAAGAGGTTATAATCGATTTGGGACGTACCCATGAGCTGAATGGTTTTACCTACTGGCCCAACCAAGAACGCTATCCGTTCGGAATCATTACCCATTATGAATTTCTGGTGAGTGAAGATAATAGAAATTGGCAGCCTGTGGCAGCGGGGGAGTTCGGTAATATTGTCAACAGTAGGATTGAACAAAAAGTTATGTTCCACGCAACAAAGGGCAGGTACATCAAATTGCGTGCCTTGGGAGTGGATGGTACAGATCCACGGGCATCTTTTGCCGAAATAGGGGTTTTGACCCAAGATCCGCACCAAGAGTAGCAGATAGACGACGGAACAGAAAGGAGCTAAGCATAGCGTACTGGTATAGCTGGATGGGACGGGCAATGAGAACCACTAAAAACGGAAAGTTTGAGCCACTTTTACTCAAATGTAAATGAATGTGGGTCAATGACTTATTTGTAATTTAACTATGCTCATTTTTTTCCGTTTTGGGTGGTATACTATGCCCGATTTTTGCAAAATGATTACATGAAATAAAAAAATCACTCAGTATTTTACGTATCATCTGCAGCTTAAATTTATTTGAAAAAACATGGGATGAGCTTATGCACGACGGGAAAAAGGAACAAGAAAACTGAAGTTATCACCAAACGGCTGACCTCATCTTCAAGGGAGCTGAATTAATGGACAACAAGGATTATGAGCATTATTATTATGCAGGTATACTTTATGCCAGAGTCAATAATAGAAATTGCATCTTTCAAATCTCTAGAAAAAGCTATTGATGCAGGTATGTATGATTTGGCAGGGTGGGAAAGAAACAGTCGATTAAAAATACTGCATGAAGACCCAAAATGGCAAGAATTGAAATCTAAAATTCAGTTTCTAATGGACAAGGTTATGAAAAAGAATTAAAAATCATTAAAATTTAGTAAACGTTGTTAAACCCTTAATTCTTGATATTTTTTTGATATTCTTGAAAGCATATTAAAACTAACATATCAAGAAACTATGTCACTATTACTGCCTGCCAACGTATCTGCTTATATTGAAAAATTAAATTTTAACACAAATAACATCTACTACCAACTTTCCCCCGAGGATCTCCACCACATTACCATTGAAAAGGGGATGGGCAAAGAGGCTTCTTCCGGGGCCTTGGCCGTGAACACTGGGGAATTTACAGGAAGATCGCCCATGGACCGCTTTATCGTAAAGGATGACATGACCAAGGACAAGGTGTGGTGGGGGAATATCAATATCCCTTTCGAGAGTGATAAGTTCGATGCACTTTATGACAAGGTCATTGCCTATCTCAACAAAAAGGAATTGTATGTTAGGGACTCGTATGCCTGTGCCGACCCGGATTATAAACTGAATATTAGGATAATCAACGAATACCCATGGTCCAATATGTTCGCCCACAATATGTTCCTTCGTCCTACGGAAGAGGAGCTGGAGGAATTTGACCCGGAATGGACCGTGGTGAACGCGCCCGGCTTTATGGCGGACCCCAAAGTGGACGGTACACGACAGCATAATTTCGCCATCCTTAACTTTAGTAGAAAGATCGCCCTTATCGGGGGAACGGGCTATACGGGGGAGATCAAAAAGGGAATATTTTCGGCACTCAACTTTATTTTGCCCGTTTACAGGAACACACTGCCCATGCACTGCTCGGCCAACGTTGGGGAATCGGGCGATACCGCTATTTTCTTTGGCCTATCGGGAACGGGAAAGACCACCCTGTCCACCGACCCGAACCGAAGACTGATCGGTGACGATGAGCACGGTTGGACGCCCGACAATACCGTGTTCAATTTTGAAGGGGGGTGTTATGCCAAGGTGATCGACCTTTCCAAGAACAAGGAACCGGAGATCTACGGAGCCATCAAAAAGGGGGCGATTTTGGAGAATGTGGTCATGGACGACAACAGAATCGTGGACTTTTCGGACACCTCCATAACCCAGAACACCAGGGTGAGCTATCCCATCCACCATATCGAGAACATCCAGCAGCCATCAATAGGGAAAAACGTAAAGAATATTTTCTTCCTCACCGCAGACGCCTTTGGGGTGCTGCCCCCTATCTCCAAACTGACCCCGGCACAGGCGGCCTACCACTTTATCTCGGGCTACACGGCCAAGGTGGCCGGCACGGAAGCGGGCGTGGTGGAGCCACAGCCATCGTTCTCAGCTTGCTTTGGCGCACCCTTTATGCCCTTGCACCCGGCCAAATATGCCGAGATGCTGAGCAAAAAGATGAAGGAGTCGGGCGTGGACGTTTGGTTGGTGAACACCGGATGGACCGGCGGGCCCTACGGTGTAGGCACTAGGATGAAGCTGAAATACACACGGGCGATGATCAGTGCCGCGCTGAGCGGCGAACTTGGACTCTACAATTATGAGAAGTACCATATCCACTCCGTATTTGGGGTGGCGCAGCCAAGGGAGTGCCCAGGGGTGCCCACTAAGGTACTCAGCCCAAGGGCCACTTGGAACGATGACGAGGCCTATTACAGAACGGCCTTTAAGCTCACCAATGCCTTTAGGGAGAACTTTAAAAAGTTTGAGGAGCATGCCAGCGAGGAAATCCGAAGAGGGGGACCCCAGCGATATGCTTTTTAAGCTTCAGACCTATCTACAAAAAGTACTGATATACTGATCGGTAAAAACGTAAGATTTGTTGTAATCCACAAGAAATCTTCCCGTACTGAATTGGCAATCAAAACTGAGTACATCCCCTTCTTTAATCTGGTTGAAATCCAAATCAGGTGCCATTGTGGGATTACAGTTAATGGGTTTGGAGAAGTCGTCCAGAAGGTTTTTGGCAATGGAGTTGGTTTCACTTTTTAACTCATTCAAAAGTTCGGTGGAAAGAGCTTCCTTTTCCAGTATTTCTTGGGGTACAAATTCAATATCCCGCCCTATTGCTTTACCTGAACGTTGTATCTGTTCACCATCGATATTGAACTCAGTTTTGAAAAAGGTATGTACATAGGCTATTTTGACATAGTTGGGGTCATTCTCAAAATTTGAGTTCATATAAAATGTTCTCAACTTTGGATTGTTGCCCTTGGTCAAAAAAGAGTCTATGGGCACCTCTCTTTTATCGTACCAAATCTCATGCTTTTGATATTCGTACCCCTCAAAGGATTCACCTTGGTCATCTCGTTCATCCATACATCGGGCGTACATGACCACTTCTTTGGCAACATAGTGAAAACCATTTCTTTCCCTGAAGAAAGGAATTTTGTATTCTTCCTTGAGTCTCCATTTACCCTGATATTTATAACAGGGATAATAACAATCTTCGGGTAATTCCTTAAGTCGAACATAAGGCTTTACATAGTTGTTTTCAAAGCCCCACCGCAACATTTCGTACCGAGTCTGTTCAGTTAACTTACCAGTATGGTTGATTACTTGATGAGGTCTTGTTAGAAAATATGCGGTTGTTAAGGCAAACCCTAACAGAATCACCCCTATTGTCCATAGATACTTTTTATTGCCAGTAGGGGTTTCTTTTGGGCTGTTTTTTAATTTGTTTACTTTTCCTCGAAGTTCATTTACATCCAAAAGCCGTTGGACATTTCGCAACGCTCTGGTCAGCTCACCTTCAGAGGCAGTATTGTTGATTAATCTGGAGAACTGTGAATCACTATAAAATAAATCCCTTGCAATCTTGGAGTTGCTCGTAGATTCGAATTTATTGGTACTTGGGTCATATTTGCCGTAATGACGTTCAAGCTTTGAGATAAATTCTTCATGGATTTTATTTACCTCATCTTCTTTATGCATGTAAGTTGGTTAAAAATTGATAAAAATTGATAAAAATTATTAAAGTGACAATATAAACTATGATTATTTATATAATTGTCAATCACATAAGTATAATAATATCAAAACAACAACTTCTGTTTTTTTGGTAGTTTTTCACTCTAAACTAATCAAACTTAAAACATTTAAAATGAAATTCAGACTTAAGCATGCAATTTTGCTTCTTGCGGTCCTTTCCTTTCAAATTGTAATTTCTCAAAAAAATATTTCCGGAACAGTTACCGATGAAAATGGGCAGCCATTGGTCGGTGTTTCCATTATTGAAAAGGAAACCACCAATGGTACCACATCGGATTTTGATGGGAACTATACAATTACGATTAGGGATGAATCATCACAACTCCTATTTAGTTATATAGGCTTTACGCCTGTGACCAAAACTGTGGGAAGTGGAAGCACATTGGACATTGTAATGGAAGAGAGCGCAGAGGCTCTTGATGAGGTCATCGTCACTTCATTGGGGTTCAAGGAACAAAAGGATGAATTGGGCTATGCCAGTTCAACCGTTTCTGGGAACAAGGTTGCCGAATCGGGGGAAACCAATGTACTCAACAGTCTATCAGGGAAATCTTCCGGTGTACGTATCACCAGGAACTCCAGTGACCCAGGAGCAGGTTCGTATATCCAAATACGTGGTGTATCGTCCATTACGCGAAACAGTCAACCCCTTATTATTGTGGATGGCGTGCCCATTAGCAATGATGTAAGAGGCAACAGTGACAGTGGCGGTGTGAACCAAGAGTCTCGGTTGAACGACATCAATCCAAACGATATCGAGAGCATTACAGTCTTGAAGGGCGCTTCTGCGGCAGCACTTTGGGGGACCCAAGCCCTTGGGGGGGTAATCAACATTACTACCAAAAGCGGAAAATTTAATAGTAGGCTTTCCGTGAGTTTAAAAAGTACTTACTCTTATGATGAGATCAACCGAAAGTATCCTTTTCAGGATAAGTTTGGCCAGGGTGATAATGGAGTTTATGACCAAAGGGCGCGTGATTCTTGGGGAGATAAGCTCTCCGAAAGATCTGGAGGTTTGGATGAATTGGATACTTCAGGGGAGTTTTATCTCGACCAAGATGGAAATGTATATTACCCAATTTTGACCAAGAACTCCAGGGAGACTTTCCATGATTCAAACTTTGACAAAATTTTTGGCAATGGCCACTTTTTCGAAAACAACCTTAGCGTAAGTGGGGGTAATCAAAAGAGTTCCATGTTCTTTAGTTTGGGCAATCTGGACCAACAGGGGATTATAAGAAACAATTCGGATTACCGAAGAACCACATTGCGATTCAATGCCCGTCATAATTTTACTGATGAGATTAGTTTGAGAATTAGTTCCTCTTATTCGCGTACGAATTCCAATAGGATTGAAAAAGGGGCAAATAGTTCCGGCCTGTATCTTGGTCTATTGAGAAATCCCGTTGGTTTTGATATATCGGGGTATAGAGGGGATTATTATGCCAATAGTGATGCCACCCCTGTATCCAATAGGCATAGATCGTACAGAGAGCCGCTGGGAGCTGACGGAACACCCACTTATAACAATCCGCTTTGGACAATTAACGAACAGGAGAACTTGGCTAAGGTGGACCGTTTTATCACCAATGTGGAACTGACCGCCACGCCGAGTTCTTGGTTAACCTTGATTGCCAGAGTGGGATTGGACCATTACAGCGAAAAAAGAAACGAGTTTTTTACTCCGGGATCCGCCTCAGGAGCTTTCCGTTCTGGATTTATAAGCCAAGAATTGGCCACCAATACCATTTTTAATATGGATTACATTGCCAAAACCAATTTTAACCTCACCGATAATGTAACTGGTGATTTCTTGTTGGGCTTCAATTATAATGATAAGTCAAGAGCTGTGAACGGTTATGTAGGAACCAATTTTGTACAGTTTTTGGATGTGGATAGTGGAATTCGCGATTCGGACAATATTTTGCCTGAAAACATTGTGACCAATAGCTCCCAAGGTCAAGAAAGAACGGCAGGAATATATTCCTCAACGTCTTTTTCCCTATATGAGATGTTGTATGTGAATGCCACGGTCAGGGCAGAATCAGCCTCTACTTTTGGTGATGCCGATAACAAAGCATTTATTTTCCCATCTACTTCCGTAGCTTGGCAATTCTCCGAATTGGAACCCTTTAAGGAAAGTACATTTTTTTCCTTTGGTAAATTACGTGCCTCTTACGGGGAGGTAGGGGTACAACCGGCACGCTACAATACCTCCAATGTGTATGTTTCCCCAACCTTCGGTGATTCTTATGGAGGGGGGCTTAACCTTGGACTGTTCGGAAATGGTGCCTTTGTGCCCAGTTCCAGTCGAGGGAATACCAATTTAAAACCTGAGCGAAAAAAAGAAATTGAACTAGGAGCGGACCTACGTTTCTTTCGGGACAGACTATCACTTAGCGGAACCTATTTTTCAAATGTAACAGAGGATGTCCTGTTGGAGTTCCCCCAAGCCAATTCAACAGGATATACTTCTGTTTACACCAATGGTGCTGAGATTGAAAATAAAGGGTATGAGCTTGATTTGGGATATC
This sequence comes from Allomuricauda ruestringensis DSM 13258, assembly GCF_000224085.1. NCBI lineage: Bacteria > Pseudomonadati > Bacteroidota > Flavobacteriia > Flavobacteriales > Flavobacteriaceae > Flagellimonas > Flagellimonas ruestringensis. Next base: position 553,778 of record NC_015945.1, on the reverse strand, counting down.
GAATCATAGCTACCAAGGATTTTACATGGTCCATGGATGCGACCTTTACCCAAGTCCGTAATAAGGTTACCGATTTGGCCGGTATAGAATCCTTGAACCTTGGAGGTCTTTCGGCAGTTAGTTCAAGGGCTGTGGAAGGTGAGCCGTTAGGTGTTTTATGGGGATCTAGAACGCTTCGCAACGAAGATGGGGCCATTGTTTATGATGAATATGGCTTTCCGGAACAGGATCAGGTAGAAGGTGTGATCGGGGATCCCAACCCAGATTGGCAAGGATCGTTGGCAACCAGTATTTCCTACAAGAATTTTAGGTTGACCGCTCTTTTGGAAACCTATCAAGGAGCGGATATTTACGCAGGTACCAAATCCGTAATGCGGGATTTGGGAACTTGGTACGATACCGCCAATGAAGTGACAGCGACGCGTAACTATTTTACAGCGGATGGTAACGTGATCAATATAGGTGAAACCTTTAGGGGAAATGTGGCCGATTTTGGTGCAGGTCCTGTTGCCCTTACCGAAGCATGGTATAATGGAGATGGTGGTTTTTTTGGCAATGGAAATGATGAACTTTACATAGAAGATGGTTCCTGGACCCGATTAAGGGAGCTGAGTTTATCCTATCGTTTGAACAATGAATGGATGAAAGATTCCATAGGCCTTCAATCCGCCGAGTTTTCAGTTACAGGCAGAAACCTTTTTTTATGGGCCCCTTTTGAAGGGAATGACCCGGATACCAATCTTTCCGGAGTGAGTGCTGCAAGGGGAATTGATTATTTCAACAACCCCAGTACCAAATCGTATTTGTTCAGCCTAACACTTAACTTCTAATCAAAAAAACTATACAAATGAAACGCTATATATCAATCGTAATATTTTGCGCGCTACTGGTATCTTGTAGCAAATTGGTCGATGATCTTAACAACGACCCGAACAACCTAACGGAAAGTTCCTATGGAACGGTTTTGACCGGTGCAGAAGTGGGTAATTTACTTTTTCAAAGCGGGGAATCAGCTCGTAGAGCTGCCATCTTCGCAGGCCAGTATAGAGGTATAGACAGACAGCACGAAGGTTTTTACCAATATTCGGTGACCACCAGCGATTTTGATGCACTTTGGAACGATGCCTTTGTGAATGCTTATAGAAATGCATTGATTGCCGAAGAAACTGCTTTGAACGAGGAAATTGGTCCCATAGCTCAAGGAATAGCATTGGTTTTACAGGCCCAAGTAGCAGGATCTATCGCATCATTATATGGTGATATACCTTTTGATGAAGCAGGGAATGTAGCTATAACAGACCCAGTATTTGAAAGTCAGACTTCGGTCTATGGTAAAATACAAAGCACCTTGGATGCTGCCATTTCACTTTTGAGCCAAGGAACAGGAAGGCCAAGTGCAGGTTCGGACATTTATTTTGATGGGAATGCCAACGCATGGATTGAGGTCGCCTATACACTTAAAGCACGCTTTTACATGCACACCAAGAATTACCAAAGTGCCTTGAATGCTGCATCCAATGGTATCAGCTCTATGGAGAATAGCATGTACGGACCACATGGCACAGCTGCCGAGAACTCTAACTTAAACTATCAGTTTTTTGCAGTGGAGGTTCGCCAAGCAGATGTCGTCGTTTCCGATTATATGGCCAGTCTGGTTGATCCTGGGATAGGTAACCCCATTCCATCAAATTATAGGGGCAACGCAAAGACCGATGAGACGGGAAGGTATAATTTTCTTTTTACGGTAAACAGTACCGGAATACAGCCCAATACGTCCAATGGTTTTGCCGCACAGGATGCACCGGCACCTTTGGTGACCTATGAGGAAAACCTGCTTATTTTGGCCGAGGCTGGATTAAGAATCAATGGTTTTGGCGCGGGTCTTTCCAATTTGAACGACTACAGGGCATTTATGAACATAGGGGGATATCTTAGAAACGTAGACCCTTCCCAAGTGGTCTATGAACCTTATGTGGCGGCCGACTTTGAAGCAGGAGGTATGGAAAATGTGGACAATATCAGTCCAGAAAATGCTTTGCTGCGCGAAATCTTGGAAGAACGTTACATTACCTTGTTTGGACAGATAGAGTCTTTTAACGATACCCGAAGAACCGAAGGTGAATCCGTGGTGAAGGTACCGATTATACCAAATACGGGCAACCAATTGCCACAAAGGTTCTTGTATCCTCAATCTGAAATAGACCGGAATACCAACGTTCCAAGTCCTATCCCAAACTTTTTTGACGAAACACCAGTTAATCAATAAAATCAGTAAGAATTGCATATTCAAATGATGAGAATGAAGCATTTTAAGTATATCGGTATTTGGGTTTTTGTCCTGGTTCTGAACATTCCCGTTCAACTGGACGCCCAAGAAAAGCAAGGCCCGATCAACATATTGTTTGTGGGAAACAGCTTTACCTATTTTTGGAACATGCCCCAATTGGTGGAAGCCATGGCGGAAACACAAGGGGTGGACATTGCTGCACGTCAATCTACCGTGGGAGGCAGTAATTTGGAGCAACATTGGAAAAGCGAAAAAGAAACCATTACCCGCCAACTACTTGAAGAAAAAAAATGGGATTATGTGGTTTTTGGCGACCATAGTCTAAGTACCATTGAAGCCCCCGAGCGGTTTAAGGAATACGGAGCCAAGTTTGCCGAACTCGTTCGCTCCAAAGGAGCAGAACCTATTTTTTATATGACATGGGCTTATAAATCCAATCCATTGATGCAGGAAACCATAACCCAAGGGTATATGGACCTGGCCACTGAGCTCAATGCCAAAGTATTTCCAGTGGGTCCCGTTTATATGAAGGCCAGGACATTTAGACCAGACTTGGAACTCTATTTTGATGACAAACACCCTTCATCGGATGGGACATATTTGATAGCACTTACCATTACCAAACTACTTACAGGTGAATCGATAACTGACGTTCCAGATCGTTTGATAACAGTAGATAAAAACGATGAAAAATTGTACCTGTCCTTTGTTTTGCCGACCACGGGTAACTTTTTGAGGCAATTGGTGGATGAAATGAATTTTGAACCTTATAAGACCCAAAAATGAAGGTGGTAAAAAGAAATATATTCTTGGTACTTGGGCCCTTGGTCTTTTTTATCTTACAGAGTTTTGATCCCCCTGCAGATATGTCCGAGAGTGCATTCAGTATGTTGGGAATAACTTTGTGGATGGCCATTTGGTGGGTAACCGAGGCCATTCCCATTGGTGTCACGGCGCTTTTGCCCATCATTCTATTTCCGCTTACGGGAGCTGTTGATTTATCGAGTACCACCGCATCTTATGGGCACAGATACATTTTTTTGTATATGGGAGGCTTTATGCTGGCCATCGCCATAGAAAAGTGGAACCTGCACAAGCGGATTGCCTTACATGTCATCCGAATCATCGGAACCAATGTGTCAAAAATCATTTTGGGCTTTATGGTGGCCACAGCCTTTTTATCCATGTGGATATCCAATACGGCCACTTCGGTGATGATGCTGCCCATCGCCATGTCCATTGTAACACAATTAAAGGATAACCCAGCAACCCGTGAAGACGAAAATTTGATATTCGGTAAGGCACTAATGCTGGGGATAGCATACAGTGCCTCCATAGGCGGGGTGGCAACCTTGATAGGAACACCGCCCAACTTGGTGTTTGCCGGATATGTGGAAGAGGTCTACGGCATAGAAATCACTTTTTGGCAATGGGCCAAGTGGGGATTGCCCATAGCTATTCCACTTTTGGTGATAGCTTGGATTTATCTAACAAGGTTTGCCTTTACCTTTAAACAAAAGGAGTTTCCCGGTGGAAGGAAGGAAATCAATCAGTTGATAGAGCAATTGGGCCCAATGAAGAAAGAAGAAAAAATTATTCTGGGTATTTTCATTTTTACTGCCTTTGCTTGGATATCAAGATCTTTCGTGCTTCAACCACTACTACCCGCCATTGATGATACCATAATTGCCATGTGCGCAGGTATTCTGTTGTTCACCATTAAAAGTGACAACAAAAAAGAACCCTTGATAAACTGGGAAGATGCGGTAAAATTACCATGGGGCATTATACTGCTTTTTGGTGGTGGTATGGCCTTGGCTTCTGGTTTTGAGACCACTGGATTGGCCGCATGGTTGGGCAATCAAATGAGTTTATTGCAGGGATTGGCCCTAATTGTATTGATCGTTGTGATCGTTGCCTCTGTAAACTTTATCACCGAGGTTACTTCCAATTTGGCCACTACGGCCATGTTGCTCCCCATTTTGGCACCTATAGCGGTAGGGCTCAATATTAATCCTTACATATTAATGGTGGCTACCACCGTGGCAGCATCCTGTGCCTTTATGCTTCCCGTGGCAACCCCGCCCAATGCCGTAGTTTTTGGTTCAGGGTATCTTAAAATATCCGATATGGCCAAGAGCGGTATATGGATGAACTTGATTTCCATTGTGTTTCTATCCCTTATGGTGTACTACTTATTACCTCTGATTTGGGACTTTCACCCTAGGGAGTTCAGCGCATTTATTACTGATAAGATTACCAAATAACAAACTAAAAATCACTAAACATGAAAAATTATAAAAAACCAATATTGCACATAGCCTTTTTTCTGGTGTTTTTATGCATTGTAGGTTGTAACGACGACGACGAAGGTACCATTTTGGATGATGGTTCCTTGACCGTACTTACCACCAACATCACCGAGACAAATTTTGAGACCCCTGTGGAGGATGTTCCCGTAAATACTTCCATTCAGATAATTTTCTCACACAGCTTGGATATGGAGGCCATTGGTTCGGCCTTGGATTTCTCATCAGGCTCTGGAGCGGTAGACTACGATATTGAATTTTCAAACACAAATTCCACGGTTAGCTTAGTTCCAAGTTCGTTGGAGTATGAAACCAGCTACTCGGTATCATTGCCCGAAGGAACGTATGGAGTGGAAGGGGAATCATTTGAGAGCTCTTTCTCCATAAACTTTACCACAGCAGCATTTGTACCGCCGACCCTAACTTTGTCAAGCGATGTTTCTGAATTGGAAGAGGATGGCCAAATCGCAACTATTACTGCTTCATTGAACAAAGAAGCCAATAGCGATGTGACCGCCACGGTTATTTTCGGCGGAACGGCAACCAAAGATTCCGATTACAATGCTTCAGGAGAAGAAAGTATTATCATTCCTCAAGGTTCCTTGTCAATTTCTTTTGAAATCACCACGCTGTTGGACGGAGAAAACGAAGGCAATGAGATCATCGAACTTTCATTGGAGGAGGTGACCAATGCCTCAAACAGTTCAGAAAGCACAAGTATTACCATAATCGAACAATTGCCCGCATTGTCACTCAAAGGAATCATGGCACTTACTTGGGATGGTTCAGGTACCAACGATGGCAAGGCTGTTCATCTTGTGGCCAATCAAGATATAGCCGATTTGAGCTTGTATGGTTTGGGAACAGCAAATAATGGTGGCGGAACAGATGGCAATGAGTTTGTATTGCCCGCAATCTCGGTTTCCGCAGGAGATAATATCCTTGTGGCACGGGAAACCGCTTTGCTCACCACATATTTTGGAGGGTGTGCCAGTGAGTTTGAACATGTGCTACAAGCTGAATCTGCCATCAACCAAAATGGAGATGATGCCATCGAATTGTACCAAGGGGATATTGTGATAGAGACGTATGGAGATATTAATGTGGATGGCACTGGCGAATCTTGGGAGTACTCCGGTTCGTGGGCTTATAAAATTGATGGTTTCTGGACCACTGGTGGTATAGACTGCTCCGTAGGCTCCACTACTGTCGATACTTCTGCATGTCCATATCCGATCTGTTCCGAAGCGCTTACCCTAAAAGGTGTATTGGCACTTACCTGGGAAGGTAGCGGAACCAACGGAGGTAAGGCAGTTCATTTAAAGGCCAACAAAAACATTTCGGATTTAAGCATTTACAGTATTGGAGTCGCCAATAATGGTGGAGGTACCGATGGTATTGAGTTTACTTTGCCCGCCATTTCCGTCGAGGAAGGGGATGACATTCTCCTCGCTCGGGAACAGGCTACCATTGCCGCCTATTTTGGTGGATGTACCGATTCGTTCGAGCATATCATTGAAACGGAATCCATGAACCAAAATGGAGATGACGCCATTGAACTTTTTAATGGGAATACCGTAGTAGAAACTTACGGAGATGCCAATGTGGATGGAACTGGTGCCGCTTGGGAATATTCCGGGTCCTGGGCCTATAAAGAAGGGGCAACATGGTCCGTAGGTGGAGTGGATTGTGCCGCAGGTTCAACAACAACACAAGAATCGGCCTGTACGTATCCGGCCTGCAATTAAATCAATAGATAGAAAGATGAATAAAAAGAATAGAATTGGGAATGTTCAACTACTGTTTTTGGGACTAGTTGTCCTATGGTTCACTAGTTGTAGTGAAGATGAGGATGTATCGGTAGGTACGCTGAGTGTAATATCAGTTAAACTAAACGATAATCCATTTGTGGATGACATGCAAAATGTTCCTGTGAGCAGTACGATTGAGCTAGTTTTTTCTGCCATTGTGGTTCCCGAAGCATTGGAAAAAGCACTTTATGTAAGCACAGGGTCGGAAAATGTACCTTATATGGTGCAATACCTTAACCAATCAACCAAAGTATTGGTCAATATTCAGGATATGTCTCCCAATACGGTCCATACGCTTGGTTTGAACTCGGGACAAATTGGTGCGGAAGGAAAAATACTTCGGGACGGGGTTGCCTATTCCTTTACAACAGAGGGTGCCAACGCCAATGCTAAAACTCCGTGCTTATCCGCATCGGAAGACTGTATGCAGCAATTGAGCTTTTTGGATGATTCCGAACAGCCATTAACCTTTAATGTTTACGCAAACTATGACTTTATTGATGATGCAGAATTTGTCTGGGATTTTATAGACAAGGTAGTAGTTGTGGTTCATGGTGCCAATCGTGATGCTGATGATTATTACGGCTACATGATCAATTCTTTACGAAGCATGGAACTGGAAGAAGCTACACTTGTGATTGCACCACATTTTCAGGATAATGGAACTGCTCCCTCAAATGGATTGGTATGGAACGATTCCAGATGGCGTGAAGGGGCCAATGCTGGTAACAACAATGTCGCGATCAGTTCCTTTACGGTTATGGATAGTTTGGTAAACCGTTTTTCCGATCCGGAAAAATTCCCGAACCTTGAAACTGTTTTTCTTGCCGGGCATTCTTCGGGGGCGGCATTTACGCAACACTACGCTTTGGCAAATAAAGTACAAGACTCCCATGAAGGAATCGATTTTCAGCATATTGTAGCCAATAATCAGTATTTCTACTACCCAGATGGACAACGTTATGATGAGGAAGCAGGAACCTTTTATGAACCTATGGACTGCACTGGCTACGATTATTGGCCGTATGGGTATGAGTTTGCCGTGCCATATCTGGATGGGGTGGATGCTGGCACCTTAACCGAACAGCAGGTTTCCAGGAGCACCATTTATTTCTTGGGGAGTGATGATACATCGACTACAGGAACCCTCAATACAACAGATTGTCAAGCTACCTTGCTTGGATCCAATAGATTTAACAGGGGGAGCAATATGTACGAGTATATGGAAACATTTTATCCATCTACCCACAATCACAGGGAAGTAATTGTGCCCAATGTGGGCCATGATGCCAATGGTATTTTCAACTCATCTGAATTTAAACAATATGTTATGGAATTTGAGTAGCACTATGCATTAAAAAAAATATAGTTGATTTGAGTTAGTTATTTTAAGGGGCCGTCTAAAAACATTTGGGCGGTCTTTTTATTTAGGGATGATTTGTGGGTGTATGCCTTAATGTTGCGTTTTTTCGATTTATTTCCCGTGGTCAAAATTGGGCCAGAGGGTCTCTATGCCCTAAAAGTTGCCTTTCTAAGGTTGTGTGCCATGGCAATGAGCCCTATTTCGGTTTCCACCTTATCGATGCCCCTTAACAGGAACCGTTTGAAGCCCATATTCTGTTTGATGTTGCCGAAAACGGCCTCGACGTCCCAGCACCTTCGCTTACGATGGGCGATCCCCTCTTCGCCTAGCAGTCTTTCCCTGGCCGTGGCCCTTAGCCTTGCCAGATTGTGGTTGCGCTCAACGACCCTGTTCCCTTCGGAGCCATGGCAGGCCCCGCGCAATTGGCCGCTTGGTAGCGGTGGATTGTCCGTACATGTCCCGTTTTGGTCCGTTTGCGATAACTTCCCATAAGGTGCATGGCCTGCCCCATGGGGGCAGAAGTACCGGCCCCCTTCGCCGTCGTAATATGGTTTGTCGGCCGCAAACGGGTTTTTACAGGTCCCCCTTTTTTCGTCCAGTTGTTCCTTGTGGAAGTAGCCGTACTTCATGAAGGCCTCGATGCCATTGCTTTCCAGATGGGCATAGTTCTCCTCGCTGCCATAACCGGCATCGGCGGTAAGTTTGTCGGGCGCCCGGCCGTAACTTTCGATGAATCCCTCCACATGGTCGATCAGCGCGGTGGTGTCCGAGGTGGTCTGGGCAAGGCTGTAATTGACGATGAACTGGTTGTTGGTGCCGGCCTGCAGGTTGTAGCCCGGTTTTAACTGCCCGTTCTGCATGTGGTCGTCCTTCATGCGCATGAAGGTGGCATCGGGATCGGTCCTTCTCATACTGTTTCTGCCGCCCATTTGCCCCTCTTGACGGTCGTACCTCTCCAGGTTCCTGGGCCAGTTCCTTTTTGCGTAGTTCAGCTTTTGCCTTACCTTTTTATCGATCGGCCTGTCTTCCAAAGCTTGGTCGATCCGGTCTATGGTCTCGGATACCTTCTGCGGGTCTATCGCTTCAAAGTCGGGCATATTGGGGGTCTGCTCCTCATCCCGGTACACCTTTTCCACATAGCTCCAGAGTTCTTTCAACTGCTTTTGGATACGCTCGCGCGAGGTCTTTATGCCCTTTGCCCATACAAAGGTATAGCGGTTGGCATTGGCCTCTATCTTGGTGCCGTCCACATAGATGTCCCTTAGGCCCAGATGTCCCTGCTCGGCCAATAGGACCACTACTTGGTCGAAGATCTTCCTGAAGTGCCCCCCCCAGCTTTCCCGAACGGAAGTTGCTGATCGTGTTGTGGTCCGGCCGTGCCGTGCCGGCCAACCACATAAAATGGAGGTTCTCCCCAAGGGCCTCCTCTATCTTGCGCGAGGAATACAGGTTGCGCAGATAGGCATAGACCAATATCTTGAGCAGTATCTTTGGGTGATAGCTGGAGGCGCCCCCTCCCTTATAGGTCCTTTCCAATACGGCCAGATCTATACCTTCCAAAATTGAATTGACGATCCGGACAGGATGGTTTTTGGGTACCAGATCATCTTAACTGGGCGGAAGAAGGCTCAACTGGTCCTAGTCATTGGTCTTCCATACTATTTTTCGGCTCATAACTAAAGTTACGATCCCTTACAGTTTTAAACAAAAAAGAGACTGCCTTTTTGGACAGCCTCTTTTATTGTTATGAAAATTGATAAAACCCTATTCCTACAACTACATGATTTTTTACAAAACCATGGAGGCATTGGAGTGACCCTGAAGACCTTCTGTTCCTTGATTGGATAGGACAGATTATGAAAACATTAAAACGAAAAATTTGAACCATCTAATGTTTTACTATAAATGGGGTAGGTCAGTGACTGATGTGTGATTTAACTACGTTTACTTTTTTCCATTCTAGGTGATCATATACCTGTTTTTTGTACCCTAGATACGATAAAGTCCAAAATACTAAAACAGAAAATCTCCATCAGAGTTTGTTGGAAAATGAGGTGTTCGACCTTAAAATCATTTCTTTGGTGAAGGTAGCTGAGGAGACCAATCAAACCGAATATATATTCAAAAAACTGAATCAGCAATATGTGACTGAAGAGCAACAGAATTTTAAAATGTTGTCGACCATTATGGAACCTATCATTATTTTGGTGATTGGGTTTTTTGTTGGAGGAGTACTTTGATTATTACAACCATCGAAGAAGACACCAGTCCATTGAATACCAAAGACCAAAAGATGTTTATAGAAAAGCAGCTTGATAATGATATTAGTTTTCTACAAAGCAATAAATCTAATGTTGTCTGTTTCGGCCAAGAATCCTTCTTGCAGTTTGGTTCTTTTTAAACTGATTTCAGTATTTTTACTTTGTAATGGACAAGTTCTAATTCCCATTTTTATCTTAAATGAGCAATAAGGTGTGCAGAATTTGAAATAACAGTTCTTTCTTATGATAGTCAGATAATTATACTTTTGTAAATGGTTTAGTCATCCTTAGAATTTTTTACATAAGCATAATTTCCTTCTCATAATTCAATAAGTAAGAATCTATCTTTTTCTACAATTTTCTTTAATCTTTTTTTGTACTTTAATGGAACCAAAAGAGAGCAAATTATATCTCCGAAGTTCTTTTCACGGTTTTGTTGTGCAATCAGGTGTGCACATTTAGAAAAAATGACATAATAAAATGAATAACAGTGGGTTATGAGTAGGCAGTTAAGCCTACCACCCCGACAAGCCACTTTTTTTAGTTATGTTCTTCCCTCTTTTGCAAGAATTCCTTTTAAAGTGGCCATATCCTCACTCACCTTCTTATCAATGATTTTGGCATAATGTTGTGTGGTCAGGTTCTTTTTGATTCCACAGAGATCGGCAATCTCCTTTAAATAGGCATTGGACTTCTGATTGCTCAAAACGGGCAAAACACAATCTCCATTGAAAACTTTAGGGTGGTCCTGATATTTTTCAAGGATGGCCTGAGCAGTTGGGAGTAGAGGGATACCCAATCGAGTTTTTGTTTTGGTACGTTTGGACTTTATCCAAAGGCTCCCATCAATGTGTGTTGTGATATTATCAGGATGTAGTTTTTGGACATCGATATATGAGAGTCCGGTATAGCAACAGAAAACAAACATATCCTGGACAACATTCAGGTGTTCTCCTGTAATTTCTTTGTCTACCAATGTCTGCAATTCTTGTTTGGATAGAAATTCACGCTCAAGGGTTTTGAATTGTACCTTGTAGATGTAAAAAGGATCTTTACTGATCCATTCATGTGCCACCGCCATTCGGATGATTTACTTGAAATTATTGATGTACTTCAGGGCAGAATTATGATTACATTTTTTAGCCACCTTTAAAAAATACTCGAAACCCTAGATGAATTTCAAATCCACATCTCGGACCGGAATATCCGATTTTCCGAATTCAGACTTTAAAAATTCGGCTATGTGGTTTCTGGTGGTTTGGTACCGCTTATAGGTGACGAGGGCAAATTCAATCCCAATGAGCTTTTTCGTTTGTTGGTTATGTTCATCAAAAAGCTCTATAAGCATTTTGAGCTTTCCACCTTTGCCCAAATACAAATTTTTCATATCTGATGAGGTGAAAGGTTTGTTGTCCTCTACAAGTTGAAGGTGGATTTTATTTATTCTACTTCTGACGGTGTCCAAGTACTGGTTCAATTCATTTGCTTCAAGGTTCGTTCCCTTCATTTTCCCCGTCCGAGCACTCCATTTTTGTGGGTCAACTTTGCGTGAAACGCTCAATTCACTTCGTTGGCCATTTACCGTTAATCGCAGATATATAGGGACTTTCACGTCTTTTTCTTTGTGTTTTCCTTTAAGATAAAATAGCTGAGAGAAAGAATGGCTCATTTTTGGTATATTTTTTATATTCAACACAAAATCAATTAATTACAAAGAAATCGGTGAGTGTTTTTGAATAAAAAAAAGGCTCACCGAATAGGTAACTTTTTTAATGCTATTATTTGAGATTAAATGAAGCCAAATAAAATAAAAAAAACCTGTAAATCAGTAATTTACAGGTTTATTGTGTTGTTTTGATGGTGTTTCAGTGGAGCCGGAGGGATTCGAACCCTCGTCCAAACAAGCAATAACCATGCTTTCTACATGCTTAGTATCTGCTTAATTTTCGTTGCATACCTGACCAGATACGGCCTAATATACACTTATCTTCTTAAGGTTTTAGAGGTGTCGCCAAAGCGAACGAACACCCTTGTGTTGACTTTTTTGGTGCTCCTAAACGAATCGCCGTCAACAAGGGCTATTCAGGAACATCTCGCTTCCCTACCTGGTAGGGACGAGGCACATCCTACTATAATTCAGATTATGCGGCAAGAGCGTAATTATTTTCGCCAATTAAAAAGTGTGAAACATGAGATTAACGAGCTGTATCCCAGCGCTCGACATGCTTACATCGCCATTGGTCTTGCTGTCAAAACCGGTCGGCCCCATAATGAGATAGGTAAGCTTTGCTTACCGTATACGAATTATGCCCTGAGCGTAGTCGAGGGGCCTAAACGTAAACTCACTTTTTTTTCAAAGAACTTAGCCTGCACTGAGCACGGTCAAAGTGTGGGCGTTCCCAAAATATTGCTTCGCAACATTTCGGTCGGGCTATCGGCTGTACAAGGTACTTGCCTCTATCCCTAACGCGGTCGGCAAAGGTAACTTATATCCATCAAACAATAAAAAGTTTGCCTGCCCAGCCTTTTCCTCTTATTTTGGTCAACAATTATACCAAAATACTATATGAAGTTCGGAATCATCAGGGAACGTAAAAATCCGCCCGATCGCAGGGTCGTACTGTCACCGACAGCGTGTCAAAATGTCCTTTCCAAATACCCAAAGGCCGAAATTCTGGTCGAATCATCGCCAATTCGCGTGTTTTCGGACCAAGAATACGCCGATAAGGGTCTTGAGGTGGTTAAGGACTTGGAAACTTGTGAAGTGCTTCTAGGTGTTAAGGAAGTTCCCATCGAAGCATTGATTCCCAATAAAAAATATTTCTTCTTTTCCCATACCATCAAAAAGCAGCCTTATAACCGGGAGTTGCTTCAAGCTATTTTGGATAAAAACATAGAACTGTACGATCATGAGGTGATAACCAATCCAAAAGGGAGTAGATTGGTCGCCTTTGGCCGTTATGCCGGAATCGTAGGAGCCTACAACGGATTCAGGGCCTACGGTTTAAAGTACAACTTGTATCAATTGCCTAAAGCGGAATCCCTTCTGGATCAACAAGCTTTGATTTCGGAACTTAAAAAAGTACAGCTCCCCAACATAAAAATATTGCTTACTGGAAAAGGAAGAGTGGGCAGTGGTGCCAAGGAAATGCTCGATACCATGGGATTGAGGCACGTTTCTCCCAGTGAGTATTTATCCACATCCTTCAAGCAACCTGTATATTGCCAAACCGATGTGTCTCACTATGTAAAACGTAAGGATGGAACCAAAGGCAGCAAAGCCGATTTTTTCCAAAACACCGAGGCTTACGAATCTGACTTTTTTCGTTTTGCAAAAGTAACCGATTTCTATATTGCAGGACATTTTTATGGTGATGGCGCTCCTTATCTGTATACCCGAGAAGATGCCAAACAACCCGATTTTAACATAAAAGTAGTGGCCGACATCAGTTGTGACATCGACGGTCCCATTGCAAGCACCATTCGTCCGTCCACCATTGCCGAACCAATTTATGGGTATGACCCTGAATCGGAAACGGAAACCGATTTTAAAAATAAAAAGGCCATTGCCGTAATGGCCGTGGACAACCTCCCGTGCGAATTGCCAAGGGATGCCAGCGTGGGTTTTGGAGAAGCATTTTCCAAGCACGTGGTACCATCTTTTTTTAATAACGATAAGGATGGTGTTCTAGAAAGGGCCCGTATGACGCAAAACGGTAAGTTGACCCCCCGGTACGCCTACCTTCAAGATTATGTTGACGGAAAAGAATAGCTTTTTAGCCAAAAACACCTTTCAGAGGTTGGTAATGCATTGTTTTTTAGTATATTGTATGTCTTAATTCTTAAAAGCCTGTGACGTTTAATTGGGTGTTTTCTGGAGATGACAATCCAGCAATGCAAAGGACTTGTATCGATTTGGAATACAGCCTCAGACCTAGAATCATGCGATTCCTGTTGTCCCGATTAGATGTTGATACAGACTTTTCCTGTTTTTACTTTGATGTTGATGTGGACAAAAAATGGGTGTCTATCTCGGACAAAACCCCAAAAGAGTACGCCAGCAAAATATTGACAGGCTTTGACCAAGTAATCAACGGGTCCTCTTTTTCCTCTGTAGCTTAAACTATTCCTCTAGTCTAATATTCCAAGTAACAATGGGATGCTCTTTTGGAGCAGTATAAGCACCTAATGCTTTAAGCTTTATTTTAAGGTCAGCCTTCTTTTCCAGTGTTTTGATCTGTAGGGTTTTGGTGCCCCCGGCCGGTACTGTAAAAACCGGCGAACTGGAGTAGAACGTGTACGGCATTTGGTTTTCGAATATCAAATCGCTGCTGGTCACATTTTTTAAGGTAATCTCTAAAACGGAAGTGTTATTAATGTACTTGGCTCTTTCAAATTGTAATGAAGCGTTGAGTAAAGGAACCAGATTTTCTTCTTTTCCTACCAAAAGCGAATTAAAAACGGCTACCGTTCTTCCAGCAAATAAAGCTTCTTTCAGGGATTCAATAGACCTTTCTTTGGCAAAAACCAAGGTTATGGGGCGGTCGTGCCCCTTTTCCACATAATCCCAATCAATAAGTCCGTGGATATCGCTGGTTCCCATTATGGTCAAGTTGTTTTCAATGGCCAGTGCCAACGACTCTTCCGAATAATCCCCGGTGTTGATTACCTCGATTCCATGCAACTCTCCCTTTTTGATTCGCTCTTTTTGAAAATTGCTAAGAATCGGATTACCTTTTGGTGATTGGGCATACCAAGCAGGGTGGTTCCAAAAAACAAAGGCACCTTGCTCCTTGGCTTCGGCAAAAGATTCCTCGGCATCCTCCACAAGAAGTTTGTTCGCATCTTCAATAAATATGGCGTTGTTGTGTCCGATCGGTGCTTGTCGGGTAATTTCGGACCCGTGAACCAGAATAAGGTCATGATCCTTTGCTTCTTTTAGGGCGATTTCGTAAGACCGGTTCCTATCAGGGTGGGGGATATCCACTTTATGGGGTTGGTATTCAAGATGTTCAGTGAGAGAGATCACATCCAAATTATCCCGAAGGGCTTCCATGACCCTAATATTGGGCCAAACATTGCCATCTGAAAAAACAGTGTGCTGGTGCAAGTCTGTCTTCAAGGTTTTGTATCCAGGTACATCAGGAAAAACAAGTGTTCTGGAACTTTGGTGAGAATGTTCTTGTGCAAATAGAGAGGAAGTTACAAGAAGTGCGGCAAAAAAAGGCTGGAATTTCATTTTGATGGTTTTATCAAAACTATAAAACTATATGATATGCTTTAATCGCATGAAGTATATTTTACAAACTATTTAACCTCAGGGTAAAGTAGTTATGTGTTTTTAGAAACTAATTAGACTTTTTTATAAATCACAATTAGCAAATTTTTAAGGGTAAAAAGAGCTGTGAAACGCAAATTCCTTACTAGTTTTGCCAGCTTAAAACCCCTGCATTTTGCATATCGATCTATTAATAGCAGCACTATGGAGCCTTTCACCGTTTGGGGAGGCGAAAGTGGGTATTCCTTACGGGATGTACCAAGGGGTGAACGAGTACCTAGTGTTTGTTGTTTGTTTTGGTGCCAATGTGTTGGTTTTTCCCATGATGATGTTTTTTTTGGAGTACATCAACCGTCATTTGATCAAATGGCGATTCTATAAAAAGTCCGCTGTTTTTGTGGGGCAGAGGGCCAAAAAAGGATCAGGTAAAAAAATACAGCGCTTCGGGTTTTTGGGCATTGTACTGTTTGTTATGATTCCATTGCCCGGCACAGGGGTCTACGCAGGAAGTATTGCCGCGTATTTGTTCAAAATGAAAAAGCGTGAAGCCTTTGCCGCCAATACCATCGGAATATTTTTCTCTTCAGTCATTATTTGGGTCGCTACTTTATTATCCATGGAAGGCGGCACTTAGAAGTATTTCCAGTATTTTACTGTTTTTTCTGTGTGTTCATGTTGGATTTATTTATTTTGCTTTTAATCTTGATTGATCACTAACCTTATAAGATTTTTTATGGCTTCAGGTTTTTTTGCTGTTTTGGATGATATTTCAGCACTTATGGACGATGTGGCTTCCATGAGCAAGATCGCAACCAAGAAAACAGCAGGTATATTGGGAGATGATTTGGCGGTAAACGCCGAAAAAGCGACCGGTTTTTTGTCCAACAGGGAAATTCCTGTGCTTTGGGCCATAACCAAAGGTTCTTTTTTAAATAAACTGATCATTCTCCCCATCGCATTTTTGTTGAGTGCCTATCTTCCGACTGCTATTACAATTATACTTATTCTAGGAGGGGTGTACCTTGCGTATGAAGGTGCGGAGAAAGTGTATGAGTACCTTTTTCATCGTAAAGAAGAAGGGCATGTAGAAGACCCCATTGATATTCCTGAAGAAGAGTTGCCCGAACTGGAGAAGAAAAAAATAAAGCAGGCCATTGTCACCGATTTTATTCTCTCCATTGAAATTGTCATCATTGCATTGAGCACCGTGGTCAACGAAACCCTGACCATCCAGATTGTAACCGTTTCCGTGGTGGCACTGTTGGCCACTGTTGGCGTATATGGCATAGTGGCCTTGATTGTTCGGATGGACGATTATGGGTACAGACTGATTCGCCTGAACGATCAGGACGATAGTTTTTCGGACAAAGTGGGCGGGGTATTGGTGAATGCATTGCCCCATATCATAAAGGCTCTTTCCATTGTAGGTACCCTGGCATTGCTATTGGTGTCCGGGGGAATATTCAATCACAATATAGATTATCTTCATCACCTGTTTCCTGGTCTCCCTAGTTTATTGAAGGATTTTCTGGTTGGGTTGGTCATAGGTTTGGTAGCTGTTTTTTTGATGAAATTGGCAAAAAAGCTGTTTAAAAGGAAATAGGATACTGCTACAGAAATTGTATATGAACCCAGCCGAAAATTATATTCTTAATCAACCCGAACCGTTCAAAAGTATATTGATTCAATTACAAGTATTGGTAGAAACTACAGTGCCCGAGGTAAAACTGGACTTCAAATATAGGTTACCATTCTATTACTTGAACGATAAACCATTCTGTTACTTCAATGCCTCCCATAAAAAAGGATATGTGGATATGTGCCTTTGGAATTCGGCACACCTGACCGTCCATCTGGATAAATTGGTCACAGATGGGAGAAAAGTGATGAAATCCCTACGTTATTTTAATATGGACGACATTAATGGTGAGGTGGTTGTGGAGCTATTGCAGGAAGCCAAATCTGTTAACCACAAAGGATTTTACAAAAGTTAGCTTTTTCTCGGAACCAGTTCGGACCTTTTGGTTTTTAGTTTAAAGAAGGCAATCCAAAGTGAAACAATGCCTAAAAGCAGCCATAGCAAATCCACCAAAAGAATTTGCTGATATCCATTTTGATAAGCTGTCAATAACCAATTTCCCGTGGCAATTCCGTTTGCAATCGGAACCAATAAACCCAAAATTCCGCCTGAAATCAATGTCCATTTGTTGGTGAAGGCGATGTCCTTTTTAAGGATAAAGAACACCGTTGCCACCAACCAGATGGGGAAATACGTTTGGTAGAGGAAGCCCATATTCACTTCTGGTGCAAACTTTACGATGATGAATTCCAAAGCGGTAACGGGAAGCAAGCTAAGGCATATCGCCATATACCAATTGGCTACCTGCTTATTGAACTTGCGACGCTTTTCCGGGATGTTCTTTTTGTCCCGAGCCACTAACCAAATCATAATTCCTGAGAGTATAACAAAACACGATACCAAACCAAGGATAAAAGAAATTACCCGTAGTCCATAACCTGCATAATCGCCAAAATGTAAGCGGAACATCATGTTTTTCACCCCATCCAAATACGAAGTATTGGCAACGGGCACTTTTTCCTGAGCAATGGATCCGTCAGCAATTTTGTAAATACGGTATCCCAAACCATTTAGTTTGGTGTTGTAACCAAGATATCCGCTGATGGCGGCATGCATATTTTTGTCTCCGTAGTTAAAAATGTGGGTTTCCGTTACCCTAAAATCGCCCCAATCCACCTTCATTTCCTCAACATATTGGTCTAAATTGATGGTGTTGCCCAATTTTTCGTTCTGAAACTCGTAAACCGGATGATTGTACTCCAGATCTTCAAACAATTTGTTTTGATTACCATCGTACAGTCCCATCACAACGGGAAGAATCAAAATACCTTTGAGCAAAAAGAAAGCTCCTGTGACGGCGTAAACAAACTGAAAAGGAAAACCAATGACACCTAATGCAGTATGTGCATCGGTCCACATGGTTTTTAACTTGGCCCAAGGCCTAAAGGTGTAAAAGTTGGAAACAATCTTGTTCCAATGTACCAAGATGCCTGTTATGATGGCAAATAGGAAGAAGAAGGCCACCAATCCCGCCAAATATCTTCCGTAAGGGTAGGGGATTTGATCTAAAAAGTGCAGGCGGTACAGGAATTCCCCCAAATGATAGTTGTCCGCATAAGTTTCCGTTTTGGTTTTGGCAACGGGATCCAAATAAAAGAATACAGGAGCCTGATTATCTTCCGAAGCCAACGAATCTTTGGATGCACCTAGGCTAACGGAAATGCTTCTCTCGTTGTAATAATGGCGTAGTTCCACATCACGGCCGTAAAGGTTATATGCTTCGGAAAGATCGCTAAGGTAACCGTTAATGCTACCGGGCAATGCATCTTCTTGGCTAACGGTATGCCCGCGTTGCCAATTGGCGATTTCATCCCTAAAAAAGGAAAAAGAACCGGTAAAAAAAATTACATAAAGCGCAACGCTGATTACAATACCGCTTACGGTATGTGTGTGGAATAAAATATTGTAAATACGGTTTCCCATAGTTTTATAGAATCGGGTTGGTTTGGTTTCCGAAGTAGCATACGACACCGAGCACTATGCTGGCCAAAAGATAAATGCCCCAAACTTTCCAGCCATTTTTGCCCATAAAGGCAACCACCATTAAGACCGCCCATAAAACAAAAGCCGAAAATGTACTGGTAATGATCACGGCTACATGGTTGAACCAACTGGCCAATGCCATGTGAAACATAATCGCAACAATAAATCCACCAAATATGGCGGCGGATATTTTGGCAAATCGTTGCCATGGTGATGGAGTCAGGTATTTTTTATTGGCGGGCATAGTTTAAAACAATAGCGTTTCGAAAATAAGGGAGCAAGCAAATATCAAGGTTAAAAAGGTGTAGTTCAACAATCGCAATGGCGCTAGCAGTATCACCAAACTGGCAATCGTCATCAAAAGGATAAAAAAGGTGAATGTACCCGAACCAATACCCCAGTAAAAGCAGCTAAGCCCCAATGATAAAATCATTAGGGCCAAACTGGCATATTGAGATGCTTTTTTATGTACACCAGTCCATTTCTCCAAACCTAGTGTATCTACGGCAGCCATTTTTTGAGATGTACAGTACAGCAAATAAAAGGCTAGAAAAGTGAGAAAGGAAATCCCGGTGACCATAGGTTATCGTTTTATACAATAGGTGGCGCAGTGCCAAATAAATTCATAGTCATCACCATTATAAGTGCCTGGAATTTCCTCTTTTGTCGTGGTCTCCACAATGTATTTGGTATCCCATGGCAGGGCAAAGGAAACCTCTCCATTGTCGTCGGTGTACAATGTTTTGGACCACAGATCGGAAACATATACTTTTAGCTCGTTTTTTGCGATGGGTTCGCCTTTGTACAAAACTTGAAGTTTAATTTCCTCACCATCATTTTTCAACTGTTTCACCACAATTCCATCAGGATTCACGGTTTTTGTATCACCGTCGGTTCCCACCTGAACTTTTGCTGTGGAATGATAATGTGTCTTAAAAATCCCGAAGTCGTACTCGGTATAATCGATCACATCGATTTCATTGTTGTTCAGCGCAATGGTGTAAATGCCATTTTGTGATGGTGTAAAGCTGGCAAGGTAATGGTCTTCCTTAGCTTTCGTACTCAATTCAGTTTTTGTGCCATCCGGAGCAATGACCCATAATGTGAATTTTGAAACCAAGGGAAAAGCTTCTCCCTTCACTTTTTCAATAACACCATAGGTGTATTCGCCATAATGCACGCGAACTTCTTGTGCTTGGCCCAAGGTTCCATTGCCGTTGGTCTCAATCCAAAGGTAATGTGCAGAGGCAGACAATACGGGCAAAGTGATGAGTATTAGGGTTGCGATTAGTTTTTTCATCTGATTTTTTTTAGAATTTATAAGTGAAGTTGGCAGAAACACTCCTCAAGTTTTGTGGACTAATGGTTGACCAACCTTTGTAATAGTCTTTGTTGGCTATGTTGTCCAACTTTAAAGTGATTCTGAAATTTCTTGCATCGTAAAAGGTGGATGCATTTAGGATAGTATACTCATCAATGGCAAACGTACCATTGGATCTATTAAAAATTTTGTTCTCGCTGGCGTAGTTACCTCCAAATCCAAGTCCAAAGTTCTCCAATGTACCTTGTGCAAATCGGTAGCTGGCCCAAATATTGGCCAAGTTCATGGGGCCTGCGCTCTCTGGTCTAAAACCTATAAAACTGGCATCTCCCTCCACTAATTTGCTATCGTTGTAACTGTATCCTGCAATAATATTCAATCCATCAAGGGGAGAGGCGACAATACTGGCTTCAAAACCTTTGCTTGTCTGTTCGCCATCTTGGGTATAGAAATAGTTGTCGGCATCGGTATCGATTCGTTGTGCCATATCGCTAACAGTAATATCGTAGTAGCTAAAGGTGGCCGAAAGTTTGTCGTTGAACAAGTTCAATTTGGTGCCGACTTCGAACTGGTTGGCGTGTTCTGGGTTCAAAGCTCTCACGGATGTATTTCCATCAGATAATTCTGTTACGGGAGCTACGTTACTGAATCCGTTCATGTAGTTGGCGAATAAGGATACTTTGTTCAAGATGGGTTGGTACACCAATCCAAATTTTGGTGAAAAAGCGGTCTGATTGTACCCATCATTGGAAAAACGGTCCACACGCAAACTGGCCATTGCGGACAATTCTGGCAATAGGTTGATCACGTTGGAGGCATAGGCACTGAAAATTTCTTGCTCAGCCTCGCTAAATTGTGCTCCAGGATTGGCCAAAGTGGCTATCCCTGCATCGGCACCTGCCTGTGTCAACACACCGGAATCGTACAAACCTGTTCCCATAGGTGTGCCAAAAGCATTGTGAAGAGCGGGAACCACAGCTTGGAATTCATCTACATTTCTACCTACGTATATAAAACCTTGGTTTCCATAGCCCGTACTGTTATTGATGGTTCTGGTTTTAAGGTAATCCAAGCCTACAACCATACGATTGCGCATGCTTCCGATATTGAAATCCCCAATAAAATTTTGTTGGATATCGGTACCCAAGGTCTCAGAATTTTGGTTGCTGGTGTAGCGAGCCAAAATAATGCCATCAGCAATAGGGGTTTCTGAGAGACCTTCGGCTGTTGTGGTTACCTCGTACAAGTAGGAATAGTAGCCGTCAGATTTTGCATTGGACCTGGAAACTACAGTTTGGGAGGTCCAAGAATCACTTAAAATGTAATTCATCTGACCTTGTAAACTGTAGGTTGGTGTATCAATGTACAAGTCGTTACTGGTGTAGGAGCGTTTAAAATCATACCCCAGTTCATCAAGATTGGTCACACGAAGTGGTGCCCCGCGATCTAGGAACAACATAGTTTGGTTGGTGCTTCTGCCATTGTAAAATTCTGTATTGATGTTGAAAGAAAGCCTATCACTTGCCTGAAACGCCAATGATGGTGCAAAAAAGAAGGACTTTCTAAATCCAGCATCTTGGTAGCTGTTTTGTGTGTGGTATGCCGTGTTCACACGTAGGGCAAGGTTGTTTTGATTGCCCAAAGTGGTATTTACGTCGGCACTCACACGGTTCAATCCGTAGCTGCCTGAAGTGTAAGAGATATTTCCTCCAAAACCGTAGTATGGTTTTTTGGTGTTGATGTTGATCAAACCACCGTAAGAAATCAAACTACTTCCATACAAAGTACCCGATGGGCCTTTGATTACTTCGATGGATTCAATATTTGCTGGATCAGGACTGCCGTTGGTCAAACCGGGCAAGCCGTTGATCATTGTGGGCTGCACGGCAAATCCACGCAATGAAAAGTAACCTGCACCGTCGCTTCCTCTACCCGTAGATTCCCAAAGTTTATCGATTCCAGGCGCATTTTTAAGGGCGTCATCAAAATTGGTAACGACCTGATCTTGCAATAATTCAGTTGAGATGGAATTGTAAACCTGGGGGTTCTCGATGTCTTTGAGTGGCATTTTCGACACGTAGACACTTGCCTTGCGGGAAAATTTGTTTACTTGATTGCCTTCAACCACAACTTCATTGAGTTGTTCTTGCCTTTCCACCAAAGTGATGGTTTGCACCTTGGTGGTTTGGTTGGCGTAAACGGTCACGGTTTTGTTCTGTGTGCCAAAACCTACCATCGAAAACGTCAAGGTGTAGGAGCCAGGGGCAAGGTTGGAAATTTCGTATTCCCCGGAATAATCCGTATTTGTACCTAAACTGGTGTTGGACACCGCAATATTGACATTGCCAAGTGGGTTGTTTCTTTGATCGGTTACTTTTCCTTTTAGGTTTCCTGTTTGTGCTTGAGAAGTGAAAAAAGCAGCAAAACTAAGAATGAGTAATATGTGTTTCATTTTATTTGTAATTGGTCTAAATAAGTTTGAGGTGCAAATGTATGCCCCACTGCTAAATCAAGCAAAAAATATTTAGACTAATTATAAATAATGTTTTTTTTAAGTGTTTTATGTTCTTGATTTACAGAGTCATGAAATTAAAATTTTAACAATTTAAAGCGTTATTATAGTGAATTGATGGTCTTGCGGATGGCAGTTAAATCCGTCAGTAGTTTTTCCAATAAACTTAAATCGAGCATGTTGGCACCGTCACTTTTGGCGTTCGCAGGGTCAAAATGCGTTTCCATAAAAAGACCATCAACCCCAGCTGCGATTCCCGCTCGGGCCATTGTCCCGATCAAAGCAGGTCTACCGCCCGTAACTCCCGAAGATTGGTTGGGTTGTTGTAGGGAATGGGTAACGTCCAAAACCACAGGAGCATATTGCTTCATGGTGGGGACACCACGGAAATCCACGATCATGTCTTGGTAGCCGAACATGGTTCCGCGATCGGTGATCCAAACCTGTTCATTACCAGAATCGATTACTTTTTTCACGGCATGCTGCATACTTTCCGGACTCATAAATTGCCCTTTCTTCAAGTTGACCACTTTGCCTGTTTCGGCAGCTGCAACCACCAAGTCGGTTTGTCTCACCAAAAAAGCGGGAATCTGAAGAACATCCACATATTCTGCGGCCATTGTGGCATCAGAAATTTGATGGATGTCGGTAATAGTGGGAACTTTGAACGTCTCGGAAACCTTTCTCAAGATTTTTAGTGCCTTTTCATCGCCAATGCCAGTAAAGGAATCAATACGGCTACGGTTCGCTTTTTTAAAACTCCCTTTAAACACATAGGGAATGTTGAGCTTGTTGGTAATGGCAACCACTTTTTCAGCAATTCGCATGGCCATATCCTCGCCTTCAATGGCGCAGGGGCCTGCCAACAAGAAAAAATTATCGCTTTCCGTATGTTTTATTTGTGGAATTTTGGTGATGTCCATTTCTTAAAGTTTGCACAAATATAATATTAAACAATGGTATCCTTTTTAGATTTATCATGATAAACCATCAACCATGAAGTATAAAATTGTTTTTATTGTTCTTTGTTTTTTCCCAATCATTTCACAAGCGCAATGGCAGGAAAAGGGTGGAACTTTTGATTTACCGCACTTGGAACGCCATCAATTTAAATTGAACTTACTGAGCCCTGGCTTTACGTATGAGCTGGGACTTTTTAAGAACCAAAGTGTTTCTACAAACTTGGGTTTGGCCACCGCAACGTACCAAGAGGGGTATGTGTTTGGATTGGCCATGAATAACCGTTACCGATATTACCATAATTTTAATAGGAGGGAGAGGTTGGACAAGAATACCTCAGGCAATTCCGGGAATTATATTGCTGCAGCGCAGGCCATTTTCTTTTCGCAGCTACGAATTTCCACGGACGTAGAAGGCCCGGACGATTTTAATTTGGGGTTTTACGGAATGGTTTACGGCATTCAGCGTACCTATGAAAAAGGCTTCAATTTCAATCTTGAATTGGGTGCTGGATATTATAAAGGAGACGGTGCACTTGATGGTTATGGACCATTGTTTAACTTCACTTTTGGATGGGTAGCGACCAAAAGAAAGCAAAAGAACCCATATCTCGATTAAATAAAGCCATCAAAACATACTATTTTGATGAAGATGGGGTTATAATACTACCAAATTAACCTACAATGCGTCGCTTACTACTTTTAGCATTCCTGTCATCTGGATTTTTTATGCATGCCCAATATGGGACCAATTGCGAGATTCGTCAGTTTAAACTCAATGCCATCAATCCTGGTGTCGAGTACGAAATGGCCCTGGGCGTAAACAGTACTTTGGATATTCGGGTGGCGTATCAAGCGGCTTTGGAACCTGCTAGTTCAAAACCGCTGGAAGATTTCGATTTTTTTCCGGCCATAACCATCCAAAACAGATATTATCACAATCTAAATAGTCGAGAAAGGCGTAGAAGGTCCATTTACGGGAATTCTGGCAATTATATTGCACCAACTGCGGCCATCTTTTCTCCAGGAGACCGTTTAGTGGAGGGGCAAATAGTGGATGGTATTCACGGCTATGGTGGACTGGTTTACGGGATTCAACGCAGTTTTGATTCAGGCTTTAGTTTCTCCATTGATGCTGGTGCTGGCTATTATGTGGGACCTTTTAAAGGAGCCATTCAGCCCGTCATCAACCTCAGCATTGGATGGATTATCAGTGAAAAGCGTTGGTGTGTTGGTTTGTAGAATTGTTCTGGTATAGTATTTGATTTAACCAGAAACAATTTAAACTAACCATTTATGAAAACTATTTCTTCTTTAATTTTATTGTTATCTATTGGAGCCACCGCAATCGCTCAATCTGGAAAGAACGTTGAGAATCATCAACTTACCCTAAATGTACTGCTGCCAGGCATTATTTACGAACAAGGACTTTCTCAAAACTCAACTATTGCGGCAGAGGCCACCATGGGTTTTGCGTACCGGGAATCAGACTTTTTGGAAAGTGGATTTGGGATATACCCGATCGGGAGGCTACAATACCGACATTACTATAATTTTGCTAGACGACTAGCAAAAGGAAAAAACATTGCAGGCAATACGGGAAACTACATTGCACCCACCATCGCCATACAAGGAGGGAAGGCGATAATCGGGGATTTGGACTATGTTTCCGATTACTTTGGAGCCATTGGTGCCGTTTATGGTCTACAGCGTACAGGTCAGAAAGGACTGCAATTTCGATTCGAGGTTGGCCCCGGTTATTTCTTTGATGAATTTGAAAGCAACTTCGGTATTTTTCTTGCCTTAAAGCTCGGTTGGGTTGTGAGAAGGGGATAGTATTTCGGAACTCCCACTAAATCAATAAGATAAAAATAACATTTAGGTGTGCTTACAAGAAAAAAATAGCAGTATCTTTGCGGGCTTAAAATTTAGGTTATGTCCAAAATCAAAAACATTGCAATCATTGCACACGTAGACCACGGTAAGACTACCTTGGTTGATAAAATTATGTACCATTGCCAGTTGTTCCGCGATAACGAGAACAAAGGTGACCTGATATTGGACAACAACGACCTGGAAAGGGAACGCGGAATCACCATCGTTTCCAAAAACGTTTCCGTTGTTTACAAAGACACTAAGATCAATATTATAGATACCCCTGGTCACGCCGATTTCGGTGGTGAGGTAGAGCGTGTTTTGAACATGGCCGATGGGGTTTTGTTGCTGGTAGATGCCTTCGAAGGTCCAATGCCACAGACCCGTTTTGTGCTTCAAAAAGCGATTGACCTTGGTTTGAAGCCTTGTGTAGTCATCAACAAAGTGGATAAAGAAAACTGTACCCCGGAGGAAGTGCACGAAAAGGTGTTCGACCTTATGTTTGAATTGGGTGCAGAAGAATGGCAGCTCGATTTTCCAACCGTTTATGGTTCCGCCAAGAACAACTGGATGGGCGAGGATTGGAAAGAGCCTACCGAAAGCATCGAGCCATTGTTGGATATGGTCATTGAGCATGTACCAGAATTTAAACCACAAGAAGGTACAACCCAAATGTTGATTACCTCGCTGGACTTTTCTTCGTTTACAGGAAGAATCGCCATTGGTAGATTGCAAAGGGGTAAACTTCGCGAAGGACAACAGGTTTCTTTGGTAAAAAGAGATGGTTCCATTGTGAAGACCAGAATCAAAGAACTTTTCACCTTCGAAGGTCTGGGACGTTTGAAAGTGGAAGAAGTAGTTGCAGGAGATATCTGTGCCATTGTGGGAATGGAAGGTTTTGAGATTGGTGATACTGTTGCGGATCTTGAAAATCCTGAAAAACTAAAAACCATCGCGATTGATGAGCCTACCATGAGTATGCTTTTCACGATCAACGATAGTCCGTTTTTTGGTAAGGACGGAAAGTTTGTTACTTCCCGTCACATCAAGGAGCGTTTGGAAAAGGAATTGGAGAAAAACTTGGCACTTCGCGTTCAGGAAACCGATAGTGCCGATAAGTTTTTGGTCTATGGACGTGGTGTATTGCACCTTTCTGTATTGATAGAGACCATGCGAAGGGAAGGTTACGAGCTTCAAATTGGTCAGCCTCAGGTAATCATCAAGGAGATTGATGGTGTAAAATGTGAGCCTGTGGAAAACTTGACCATCGATTTACCGGAAGAAGTATCCGGTAAAGCTGTGGAAATGGTATCCATCCGTAAAGGAGAAATGACCAGTATGGAAGCCAGAGGTTCCCGAATGGTTTGTGAATTCATCATTCCATCCAGGGGCATCATCGGTCTTAGAAACCAATTGTTGACAGCTACAGCAGGTGAGGCCATTATGGCGCACCGTTTTTTGGAGTATCAACCCTTAAAAGGAGATATCCCACAGCGATTGAACGGTTCTTTGGTGTCTATGGAAAACGGAACAGCGATTCCTTATTCTATTGATAAACTTCAGGATAGAGGTAAATTCTTTGTTGACCCAGGAGAGGATATTTATGAAGGTCAGGTAATCGGTGAGAACTCTCGTCAAGATGATATGACAGTGAACGTAACAAAGACCAAAAAACTATCCAACGTTCGTTCTTCCGGAGCTGATGATAAGGCCAAGATTGTGCCAGCTATCAAATTTTCCTTGGAAGAAGCTTTGGAATACATCCAAAAAGATGAATACGTTGAGGTAACGCCACATCACCTAAGGATTAGAAAAATATACCTAAAAGAGGTGGACAGAAAAAGAAATAAAGTGGTTTAATCATAAACAGCTTTAAATTTTAGGAAAGCGAGTGAGGAAACTAATCTTCATTCGCTTTTTTCATTTAAAGATGGAGGTCTCTGTCATTCCGTGCTTCGACACGGAATCCATTTATGGAAACTGGATTTTTGAGATTCTTCATTCACTTTGCTCATTCAGAATGACCACTGGAAGTCTTGGTTCTTGATTCCTGTAAGTCCTGGATCTAAAGATTAATGCAAATGTCCATGATGCTGTTCCCGCAAGCAGGACACGGCAGCTCCAATAATACCGGCATGGTTCATTAGCTCGGCCTTTACCACATTGGTCTCAATTTTGATGTGGTGACTGAACTCCTCCCATTTTTTAGAGGTTCCACCACCCACGATAATAAGGTCAGGACATACAATAAGTTCCACCAATTTTAAAAATTTATTGAAGCGTTTACCCCATTTTTTAAAACCGAGATCTTCTTTTTCTTTGGCAGATGCAGCCGCCCATTTTTCAATTTTCTTGTGTTTTTTGTAGGGAATTTGTCCCAATTCAAAATTGGGGATAAGTATGCCGTTGTAAAAAGCGCCGCTACCCAGTCCGGTTCCGATGGTGATCATAATGACCAACCCATCTTTACCTTTTCCAACACCATAGTTCATAGATGCATATCCTGCGGCATCGGCATCGTTCAGAACGGTAAATTCTTGACCTGTGTACTCGGTAAAAAGCTCATCAATATTTACACCAACCCAACTTGGGTCTAAGTTTCCCGGAGATTTACAAATTCCATTTTTAACTATGGATGGAAATCCACAGCCTACAGGGCCTTTGTAATTAAAGTGGTCCACAATTTCTGCCACCACTTTGGCCATGTCTTTCGGTTTTTTTGATTTTGGAGTAGGAATTCGGAAACGTTCTGTCAACATTTCACCAGTTTCGGCGTTTACCAAGGCACCTTTTATGCCCGATCCGCCTATATCTATACCAAGAATTTCCATATATAGGAAGCAATATTAGTTTGAACAAAGTAACAAAAACTTTTGGTGATCAAGTAATTGCATTGAAAATCAATGAGCTACACGTATATTTTGATGATTATATCGCTTTTTGAATCACTTCAAAAACCTTACTGCCATCACATTTTAGGGTTTTGTGCGGGTATTTCAAAATCAGGGCATAGTCGTGTGTGGCCATAATAATCGTCCGCCCATTTTGATTGATATCCTGCAACACTTTCATGACCTCTACGCTGGTCTGTGGATCAAGGTTTCCAGTGGGCTCATCGGCCAAAATAAGTTCTGGGTCGTTCAAAAGGGCACGGGCAATGGCAATACGTTGTTGTTCGCCGCCAGAGAGTTCGTGCGGAAACTTAAAACCCTTGGTCTTCATCCCGACTTTATTCAATACCTCCTCTATTTTTTCGTCCATTTTGGTGGAATCTGTCCATCCGGTTGCTTTCAGGACAAAGCGCAGGTTATTGTTGATATTTCGGTCTGGCAGTAACTTGAAATCCTGAAAAACGATGCCCAGTTTTCTGCGTAAAAAGGGAATATCTTTTTCTTTGAGTGTTTTCAGGTCAAAATCCACTACTTGCCCAGTGCCTTGCTTTAGGGGAAGGTCGGCATAAAGCGTTTTCATAAAGCTACTTTTCCCGCTACCGGTTTTTCCTATTACATAAACAAACTCCCCTTTTTTAACCTCAAGGTCAATATTGTTGAGAACCAAGTTCTCGTTCTGGAATACGGCTACGTCTTGTAATTTAACAATGGTCTCGGGCATAATTTCAATTCAAAAGCTACACAAAAGTATTTGAAATTAAGAGATCAACATCAAAATTTATGGTTAAAGCTTATTTTTTGGAAAAACTGGATGTTATTTTGTCCAAATCTTGGTATTCAGGTTAAGGTCTTCCACGATGCCTACGGCCGTTGTAATATCCTCATAAAAAAGTTCAAGTACGTTGGAGGTGACCAAATTTTGGTTTTGCCGTAAACTCAGAAAGCCATACGGTAGTTGGACTGCCATGTAAAGCTTGTCGTTTTTGAATGACATAAGCACTGAGTTCCCTACTTTTTTCTTGAAAGCAGTGATTCGCTGCATTAAGGAGGGCGATAGGATGTAACGGGCTTCCGTTTGGTCGGTACTATACACCACAAATTCATTTTCAAACTCGGTATCTTCCATGTTCACCAATTGATTTCGGTTGAGGTTCATGGACTGTAGGGTCTTGGCCATGTACCCAATCCTTTTTTCATATTGATCGGGCAGTACAATGGTGGTGCCATTGAATTTTTTATTGAAATCCATAGTGGCAAACATCCCCACAAAGCTGCTTCCCATTTCATCGATACTTTTTCCTTTTTTGAACCAGGGCTTTAGGTAGGTGTACGCCATGTATATGTGCGCATAGAAGGGAATGTACATAAGGTAGGGGCTGACTTGTAGCCCAACAATCTTGATGTTTCCCATGGAAATAAAGGTGCTGCCCACTTTTCCGGAAAGCACACCTTGGTTCATATTGTAGATCTGTTCCCTTGACTTGTCCTGTACAAAAGGGTTGTGCTTGGCCAGCAATTCGCTGTTTGCGATTTCCCGGGCATCAATTTGTTTGTTCGCATCGAATTGGAATGTGGGAACAATTTTTTCCAAAAGACTTCTCATGATTTCTTTCTCAACAGCCAGGTATTTTCTTTTTTGGGAGTTGGCCATGGCATATACAGCATAGAAAACACCAATAAAGAGAAACATTGGCATTTGCAGGGATGTGAGCCATATTTCACTTTTGTGCAAACCCCCAAACCATTCAATATATTTATAATTGAAAAAGTACATTAAAAGAGGAAGGGCTATTATAACACTTAAAAATAAGAGCATAAAAAAGAAGCTTACCGCTTTGTATTTGCGATACTTTCTTCTAAGTGGTTCAGCCTCTACCAGCAAAGGGAGCAGTTGTTTTTTAATGCTGCTAAAATCCATTATGACAAGTTAGTTTTAGATTGAAACTTTAGGAACTTCGGCTTCCGAAGGCTCAATGGTGAACATGGGTTTTTGGGTGTATCCCATCAATTTGGCAACAATGTTGGAAGGAAACATCTCCAAAGCGGAATTGAAAGCATATATCGCTGCATTGTAAGACCGTCTTGCAGCGGAAAGTTGTTCTTCCACTTCATTTAAACTGCTCTGCAACAAAAGGAAATTTTCGCTGGCCTTGAGGTCTGGGTAGGCCTCAACGGATACTTGGAGCTTGCCAAGTTTGTCGCCCAACTGGTCTTCGAGTTGTATTCTCTCGCGATCGTCCACCTTTTGATCAACTATTCGCTGTCTTAGCTTCGTAATGTCCGTCAGGATTTGCTTCTCGTGTTTCATGTAGCCTTTTACGGCATTTACAAGCTGCGGAATAAGATCCGTTCTTTTTTTCAACATCACATCAATGCTGCTGTAAGCCTCTTCGGTCTTGTTCTTTTTGCTGACCAGATTGTTGTATATAAAAATAAAAAGCAACAAAAAGACCAGTACAATACTAATTAAGTAGGTCATAATAAAAATTTACATTAAACGCTTGGGACAATCTTGGATTGTCCTTTTTTCAAAGCTGAAGGGGTTAATGCTTTATTCTAAAATGTTGAGGTTTGGATTTGTTGTTCCAAAAACGAAAGGAATTATCCTCTGAAAAAGTATTTTTGGAACATCAGGCCAGTGAGGTTGTCTGGCAACTTGGTGGTAAAAGTAACAATTAATGGATGTTGTACAAGCAGATGTTCGTAAATTTCGGCAAATGACATTTTAAATATACTTTGGCTTTAATTTTGACGTTATGAGTAAAGTCAATCGAGAACAGCGTAGAACACTATGAATCGAAAAAACCTCTTTATTTTTCCCATTTTAATGGGAAGTTTTTTTGTGCTTTCAGCACAGGAAACCAAGATCTATACCCACGAAAACAAAGCCTATCAAGATGCTTTGGCGCTCTATAATAATGAGCAGTACCAAGCCGCGCAGCACATTTTTGAGTCCGTAAAGGCCAATACCAAGGATGGTGAAACCGAAGCTAATAGTGCTTATTATGCTGCAAATGCTGCCATAAGGCTAAATCAGCGGGGAGCCGATAAAATGATGGAAGATTTTGTGGAGCGTTATCCTACATCCACAAAACGAAACTCTGCATTTCTTGACGTGGCCGATTACTATTTTGAGACAGGAAAATACCCTTACGCTTTAAAATGGTACAAAAAGGTGGACGAAAATTCCATGCCGTATTCGGAGCGTGACCGTTTTAATTTTAACAACGGATACGCTTTGTACGCATCTAAACGTCCAAAGGAAGCTGAACGCTATTTGAATAAGGTCACCACCTCCCAAAAATATGGTTCACAGGCCAAATATTATTTGGGGTACATTGCTTATGAACAGGACGATTACAGTTCCGCGAGCGCCCGATTCGACCAAATTCAAGACCCCGAATTGCTCGATGAGAAGCTGTCCTACTATCAAGCTGACCTGAATTTTAAGCTCGGTAAGTTTGAAGAAGCCATCGCCATGGCCAAAAAGCAATTGCCAAAATCCAATCGTCAAGAAGTTTCAGAACTCAACAAAATTATCGGGGAGAGTTACTTCAATTTGGAACAATATGCGGAGGCCATTCCCTATTTGGAAGAATACAAGGGCAAACGTGGCAAATGGAACAACACCGATTACTATTTGTTGGGTTACAGCCATTACAAGTTGGGCGATTATCAAAAAGCCATCCAGCAATTCAATAAAATTGTGGGCGGAAGCAATGCAGTTTCCCAAAATGCATACTACCATTTGGCGGAGTGCTATTTAAAGCTGGATAAAAAGTCAGAAGCTTTGAACGCGTTCCGAAATGCTTCGCAAATGGAGTTCAGTCCAGAAATCCAAAAAGATGCCTGGTTGAACTATGCCCGTTTGAGCTACGAAATAGGTAATGCTTACGAACCCGTTCCACAGGTGTTGACCACTTATCTGGAAAAATATCCAAAGGATGAGCATCAATTGGAAATTCAAGAACTTTTGGTGGACTCCTACATTACCTCCCGAAATTTTGAAGGTGCGATGCAGCTATTGGAGGAGAACAAAAACTATGCTAGCAAAGAAACCTATCAAAAAGTGGCCTACTATCGAGGAATAGAACTTTTTATAGATGGTGATTACGAAGAAGCTTGGGAAAACTTGGATAAATCCTTAAAAAGTGCAGAAAACTCCAGTTTTGAAGCTCGTGCCTTGTATTGGAAGGCAGAATCTGCCTACAGATTGAACCGTTTCGAGGAGGCCTTGGTCGGTTTTGTTAAGTTTCAAAATTCCCCGGTGGCAAAATCGCTTCCGGAATATGTTCAATTGGATTACAATTTGGGATACTCATATTTCAAATTAAAAGATTACAATAATGCCATATCCTATTTTAAAAATGTGGTCAATTCCAATGCTATTGACGACCAAAGAAAAAATGATGGATATCTGCGATTGGGGGACAGCTATTTTGTGACAAGCAAATACCAATTGGCCATGAAGGCTTACGATACTTCATCAAAAATGAATGGTCCCGAGCGGGATTATGCAGCATTCCAAAAAACACTTTGTGATGGGTTTTTAGGCAATAATTCAGCAAAAATTGATGGTCTGAATGAATTTTTGACCATGTACCCAAGCTCATCACTACGGGATGATGCCTTGTTTGAATTGGGGAATTCCTATATCAACAATAACCAAGAAAATTTAGGGCTTCAAACCTACGACCGCATTGTGGATGAATACTCGGGCAGCAAATTTGCACCACGCGGATTGTTGCGGTCTGGATTGGTCTATTACAATTCCAACCGTAACGAGCAAGCTTTGGACAAACTCAAGGAAGTGGTTCAAAAATATCCCAACACCCAAGAAGCCAAACAGGCCGTTGCCACAGCCAAATTGGTTTATGTGGACGAAGGTCGGGTAAGCGAATATGCCGCTTGGGCGCGGAACTTGGATTTTGTCGAGGTAACAGATAGGGAACTTGACAATGCCAGTTTTGAATCTGCCGAAAGAAAGCAAATTGAAGGTAAAATCCCAGCAGCCATTCGCGGGTACGAAGATTACCTGAAAGAATTCCCGAATGGATTGCACACCCAGAACGTCAATTTTGCTCTGGCACAATTGTATTTTGCCAATGGCGAAAAAGATAGGGCCCTGCCAAAGTATAAAGCGGTAGCCGATGGAGGAAACGGTGAATATACCGAACAGGCCTTGACCCGTGTTTGCGAAATTTATGTGGAAAAACAAGATTACAATAGTGCCATTCCCTATTTGAAGAGGTTGGAAGGCACAGCAGATATTTCTGAGAACAAAACCTTTGCCCAATCCAATTTGATGAAAGGTTTTTATGGTCAAAAAGATTACTCACAGACCATAGCTTATGCCGAAAAAGTGTTGAACGCCCCTAAAATTGATGACCGCATCAGGAGTGATGCGCAGATAATGATAGCGCGTTCTGCCATTGCCATCGATAATGAAACTTTGGCAAAAACGGCTTACCAGGATGTGAAAAAGATTGCTTCTGGAGAACTCGCTGCCGAAGCTTGGTACTACGATGCTTATTTTAAAAATAAGGAACAGGCTTTTGAAGCATCCAACGAATCCGTTCAAAAACTGGCCAAGGATTATGCAGCCTACAAAGAGTGGGCAGGAAAGGGATTGGTGATCATGGCCAAGAATTTTTACAACTTGGGAGATGCTTTTCAGGCCACCTATATTCTGGAAAGCGTAATTACCAACTTTTCCGAATTTGAGGAAATCGTTTCGGATGCAGAAACTGAACTGGCCACGATCAAAGCCAAAGAAGCCGAAAGCAATTCATCCGTAGACCCCAACGAAAATTAAACGAGACACAGCATGCAAAAGAGAACCTATATATTTTCATTACTTTTTTTGAGCCTTTGTGGAGCCGTTATCGCCCAAGAAGAAGATAACATTGGTACAGAAACGGTAACGGTGGTAAAACCGTATTCCCCTACCGTTTCGGATGCCTTTAAAATCAAATCATCTCCATCGCTGAACGATTCCATTGTGCTTCAAAAGAAGAAAATCAATTACAGCATATTTTCCGTTCCAGTGGCATCAACCTTTACGCCTGCAAAGGGCAAGGCTTCTGGAGTTGAAAGAACACCACCGCCCACTTTGTACAATTCGTATGCATCGGTTGGTTTGGGCAATTATAACAATGCTTTGGTGGATTTCTATACCAGTAGGGATTTTAACAGAGGGGAAGACCTGTTGGATTTTGGTCTCTCCCACAACTCGTCACGTGGCGATTTGGACTCTACACCCTTGGAAACTGATTTTTATGACACCAAATTGAATGCCTCCTATACCAAAAAGGACCGTTATATGGATTGGGGAGCAGCAATTGGGCTACAACATCAGCTTTACAATTGGTATGGAATTCAGAGTGATTTGTTCAGTGAGGATGAGGTCAATGCCATGGACGAGCAGCAAAATTATTTCAATGCGGAGGCCAAGGCACACTTCAACATGGAAGATTCTTATTTTAAGAGCGGAAATGTGTTGTTGAGACGATTTTGGGACGCTACCGAGTCCGCAGAGAACCGAGCAGTGATCAACCCAACATTTGAACTTCCCATTACGGAGGAATTGATTACGATTTCTGTCAAAGTGGATTATGTAGGTGGCAATTTTAAAAATGGAACCATTTCCGAACTGGATAACCCAGGCGAAAAAAATTACAGCAATCTACAGGCAGGGGTAACACCAAGCTTGTTGATCTTGCGTGATGACCTAACCTTGAACTTGGGAGCCAACATCGTTTACGGATTGGATATCGAAAATAGTGAGAACAACTTTTATATTTATCCTGCTGTGACTGCTTCATACCGTGTTATGGACGAAAATGTGATTGCCTACGGTGGAATCGAAGGTGATTTGAAGCAAAATTCCTATCATGATTTTGTGGACGAGAATCCTTATGTGTCACCAACCTTGGATATTATTCCGACTGATCAACAGTATGAAGGATATTTAGGGCTCAAGGGGCAGTTGACATCCAATGTGGGCTACAATATCAAAGGGTCGTACATGGCAGAAAACAGAAAGCCGTTATTTATTCACAACCCAACCAATAATTTTTGGGACGATGAAAAGAGTTATTATTACGGCAATTCCTTCCAGGTTTTTTATGATGATGTAAAAACCTTGGGCGTTTTCGGTGAAATTAATGTAGATGTGAACCGCAACTTTTCTTTGGGCGTGAATGCAGAATTCTACGATTATGATACAGAAACGGATAACCCAGCATGGAACTTGCCATCAATCAAAGGTTCGTTGTTTATGGACTATCAAATAAGCGATCAATGGTATATGGGTGCCAACCTATTTTATGTAGGAGAACGGGATGATTTGTTGTCTCAAATTACTACCATTGATTCGGAACTACAATTCCAACAAGTCACCTTAGAGGGCTTTTTTGATGCCAATGCCCATGTAGGGTATCGATTTAACGAGCAATTGTCCATTTTTGTGAAAGCCTCCAACATAGCGAACAACAATTATCAGCGTTGGGCCAATTTTAGAGTGCAAGGTTTCCAAGCATTGGCTGGTGTATCATACAAGTTTGATTTTTAAACAGTGTTCGGACAAATTTTATTCAGGTAAACACGATAGCATTATCCCTGTATTTTCTATTTTTGGTAGAAACCATCAAAAATGAAAAAGTTCTTTTTTCTTATCAGCCTCGCTTTAGTTTTTTCTTGTACCACTAAAGAAGAGGCTGACCTTATTGTCTATAATGCGAACATATACACGGTAGACGATGCTTTTTCCAAAGTATCCAGTATAGCCATCAAAGATGGAAAATTTGTTGCTGTTGGCGATACGGAAGAAATCTCCAAAAAATATACCGCCCAAAAGCAATTGGATGCCGAGGGCAAGACAATTGTTCCGGGCCTCATTGATGCCCATTGTCACTTTTATGGGTTGGGACAGAATCAGCAGGTAGTGGATTTGGTGGGCACCCAAAGTTTTGATGAAGTAGTGGACAGGGTAGTGGCGTTTCAAGAAGAGCGCCCATCAAACTTTATTCTAGGTAGGGGATGGGATCAGAACGATTGGGAGGTCAAGGAGTTCCCGACCAAGGATAAACTGGATGAGTTGTTTCCAGATACCCCCATTGCATTGGAACGAATAGATGGCCATGCTTATCTCGTGAACCAAAAAGCATTGGATTTGGCGGGTATTACTGCTGATACCGAAACCGAGGGTGGTGAAATCGTAAAAGAAGAGGGCGAGCTTACCGGGGTTTTGGTCGATAACCCCATGGGTTTGATCAACAAGGTGATGCCACCAGTCAGTTTGGAGCAAAAAATACAAGCACTTAAAGATGCAGAGAAGATTTCTTTGGATTATGGATTGACCACGGTAAACGATGCCGGTTTGTCCAGAGATATCATTGAACTGATTGATAGCCTACAGCAGGCCGGCGAGTTATCTATTCGGGTATATGCCATGGTTTCCAACTACCCCGAGAATCTGGATTACTTTTTGGAAAAAGGCATCATCAAAACAGCGGGATTGAACGTTCGTTCTGTAAAAGTTTATGGCGATGGCGCTTTGGGGTCAAGAGGGGCGGCGTTGAGAGCACCCTATTCCGATAAGCCCGGACATTTTGGTGCCATGGTAACCCCTGTGGACCAAATTGAAGCCTTGGCGCAGCGAATTGCTGAGACCGACTACCAAATGAATACCCACGCCATTGGCGATTCTGCCAATATTGTTGTGCTTCGGGCGTATGAAAAAGCCTTGGAAGGCAAAACGGACCGCAGATGGAAGGTGGAGCACGCGCAAGTAATCTCACAATCCGATTTCGATTATTTTAAAAATGGCATCATTCCATCCGTACAGCCCACCCACGCCACAAGCGACATGTATTGGGCGGCCGATAGGTTGGGTGCCGAGCGGGTAAAGGGAGCTTATGCTTTTAAGGATTTGCTGGACAAAGCGGGATTGGTGGCTTTAGGTACTGATTTTCCTGTGGAGCAGGTAAACCCGTTTTTAACCTTTTACGCAGCTGTGGCCCGTCAAGATGTAGAGCAATATCCCGAAGGCGGTTTTCAAATAGAGAATGCCTTGAGCAGGGAAGAAACCTTGAAGGGTATGACCATTTGGGCAGCGTACTCCAATTTTGAAGAGGAAGAGAAAGGGAGCATTGAACCAGGTAAGTTTGCTGACTTTGTGATATTGAGCGATGATATTATGACGATTACATCAGAAGAAATACCGAATGTAACTGCTGAACAGGTTTTCTTGGGTGGCGTTCGGAAAAAATAATACTACTTTGTCATTAAAACATTATGCGGTTAAAGAGCAATAAAAAAAGCCCCATTTCGGGGCTTTTCTTTTTTTAAAATCTATACTTTCTAGTAGCTGATAGGCAAGGTAACCCTTGTAGTTCCCCAACCCATAACCATATTACCATCATCATCAAAAGCAATACCAAAAGCTTCCAACTCTTCGTTATCGGTAGAGGCTGTTGCAGTTGTACGAACTACATCGCTGTCGCTATCGTACGAATATGCGCCCCATTGGTGCAAGTTGCTGTTCAAGATAACGGTCCACTCATCTTCACCAGGAATGGTAAATAGAGCGTAGGATCCAGCTTTGATAGTTTTTCCACCAACACTGGCGTCCTTGTAAAACGTAATTTCTGTTGCTTCGTTTGCACCGGTTCTCCATACCTTCCCAACGGGAGCAAGTTCAGCCAAGCTACGTCCCTTTAACTGTGGACGGCTGTATATAACACGTGCAGCTTTATTAGCTTCCCTGGAACTGGCAGGGTAGTAGGCAATGTCAGCTGGACTTTTGTCAAGTCCGCTAAATTTCTGAGCAGTGGCATCTGTAGTAAATACCAAACTGGTACAAAGCACTAAAAGTAGTAATGTTAATTTCTTCATGATTGTGATTTAAGTTCTTTTCAAAACTAGTTAATTAAATGTTGTTCCAATATACAGACGAGAAATTTAAATAAGCCTTACAAAGCGTTCGGGTTTAAACAATAAAGTTTAATGTAAATTACAATTAAATTGTTTTTTACTTATTAAAGTTAATAAATGTTATCTAAATTACATTAATGCTTTTGTTTTTTAATATTTAAAGCTACTTTTGTTTTAAAATTGTTACTAAAATTAATTTTATGTGTGGTATTGTTTGCGCATTTGATGTAAAAGAAAGTACAGAAGCATTAAGGCCCCAATTGTTGGAGATGTCGAAGAAAGTAAGGCACCGTGGGCCAGATTGGAGTGGTATCTACTCCGATGACAAAGCTATTTTGGCCCATGAGAGGTTGGCCATTGTAGATCCTGCTTCGGGAAAGCAACCATTGTTGAGTGCGGACGGGAAATTGGTTCTGGCCGCCAATGGTGAAATATACAATCATCAAGAGTTAAGAAAACAGTTTGATGGGAAATACGATTTCAAGACCCAATCCGACTGTGAAGTTATTTTGGCACTTTACCAAGAAAAGGGCCCTGATTTTGTGGATGAAATGAACGGAATCTTTGGTTTTGCCATTTATGATTCAGAAAAAGATGAATATTTCATTGCTCGTGACCACATGGGCATCATTCCATTGTACATTGGTTGGGATAAAAACGGAACTTTTTATGTGGCTTCGGAACTGAAAGCTTTGGAAGGGACTTGTTCAAAAATTCAATTGTTTCCTCCCGGACACTACATGCACAGCTCCGATGGGGAGTTTGTAAAATGGTACAAGCGGGACTGGATGGAGTATGATGCCGTTAAGGAGAACGAAACCAGTATAGTAAAAATCAAAGATGCTTTGGAAGCAGCCGTGCACCGTCAGTTAATGTCCGATGTGCCTTACGGTGTGTTGTTATCCGGAGGATTGGATTCTTCCGTAACATCGGCCATTGCAAAAAAATATTCTCAAAAAAGAATAGAGTCCGGTGATACCGCCGACGCTTGGTGGCCACAGTTGCACTCTTTCTCCGTAGGATTGGAGGGTTCACCTGACTTGGCAGCCGCTCAAAAGGTAGCGGATCATATCGGCACCGTGCACCACGAAATAAAATTTACCATTCAAGAAGGGTTGGATGCGATAAAAGATGTTGCATATAATTTAGAAACTTACGATATTACAACCATAAGAGCTTCAACTCCAATGTATTTAATGGCAAGGGTGATTAAATCCATGGGAATAAAGATGGTGCTTTCCGGTGAAGGGGCAGATGAACTTTTTGGAGGATACCTGTATTTTCACAAGGCACCAAGCCCAAAGGATTTTCATGAGGAGACCGTAAGAAAGCTGGATAAACTCCACATGTACGATTGCCTTAGGGCCAATAAATCGTTGGCAGCATGGGGTATAGAAGGACGAGTACCTTTTTTGGACAAGGAATTTATGGATGTAGCAATGAGCATTAACCCAAAAGATAAAATGATCAACGGAGAGCGTATGGAGAAATGGGTGGTGCGCAAAGCTTTTGAGGATTATCTGCCCGAAAGTGTAGCTTGGAGACAGAAAGAACAATTTTCAGATGGTGTTGGATACAGCTGGATAGATACTTTGAAAGCTTTGGTAGAAGAAGAGATTACCGATGAGCAGTTGGAAAATGCCCATTTCAAGTTCCCTATCCAAACACCGACATCGAAAGAAGAATATTATTATCGTTCCATTTTTGAAAGTCATTTCCCGTCAGATGCAGCAGCATTGAGCGTTCCGCAAGAACCTTCAGTAGCCTGTAGTACCAAGATTGCCTTGGAGTGGGACGAGGCGTTCAAGAACATGAACGACCCATCGGGAAGAGCCGTGGCTAAGGTTCATACCGATGCGTATGTGAAATAACCCCCGTTTAAACCAACCAAACGATATGAAGCAGTAAAGCTAACTTGTTTCATTTTTTAATTAGTCCGAAAAGCCCCTTATCCAAGGGGCTTTTTAGTTGTTTGGCATGGCGTGCTTGTATGCTTTTAAAAATAGGTCGTTTTCCACAGGATTTGTTGATAACTTAAGCTGTTCAACAGGCTCTTAGAGGCCATTTGCATGGGGTATTGATTATATTTGTAGGATTTGAAAAATTGAGGCAAATACTTAAAAATATATGAGCGAAGAAGCTAACAAGAAACAATACTCGGCGGATAGTATCCAAGCCCTTGAGGGAATGGAGCACGTACGTATGAGACCTTCCATGTATATTGGAGATGTAGGGGTCAGAGGATTGCACCACTTGGTGTACGAAGTAGTGGATAACTCTATTGATGAGGCCATGGCCGGTCATTGCGATCGGATAGACGTGATCATCAATGAAGACAACTCAATTACCACGCAGGACAATGGTAGGGGTATCCCTGTAGACCTTCACAAGAAAGAAGGGGTTTCTGCCCTTGAGGTTGTAATGACCAAGATTGGTGCCGGCGGTAAGTTCGATAAGGATTCCTATAAAGTTTCCGGTGGGCTCCACGGTGTTGGAGTATCCGTGGTCAATGCTCTTTCAGTACATTTAAAAGCCACGGTTTATAGAGATGGAAAAATTTGGGAACAGGAATATGAGAGAGGTAAGACCCTCTATCCTGTAAAAAGTGTTGGCGAAAGTGATGAAACAGGTACCATAGTCACTTTTGTCCCGGACAATTCCATTTTTACCCAGACCACAGAATATAGTTATGAAACCCTTTGCAATAGGATGCGTGAGCTTTCCTACTTGAACAAAGGAGTTACCATAACAATTACCGATAAACGAAACAAGGACGAAAAAGGGGAATATATAGCCGAGACATTCTATTCTGAAGAAGGTCTAAAGGAATTTATCAAGTTTTTGGACGGTACGCGTGAGCCGCTGATTCAGAATGTAATCTCCATGGAAGGAGAAAAGAACGGTATCCCTGTGGAAGTGGCCATGGTCTACAATACGGGCTATACCGAAAACCTTCATTCCTATGTAAACAATATTAACACCCACGAAGGGGGTACCCACTTATCCGGTTTTAGGCGAGGATTAACATCCACTTTGAAGAAGTATGCCGATAATTCCGGTATGTTGGATAAGCTGAAATTTGAAATATCAGGAGATGATTTTCGTGAAGGATTGACAGCAATCGTTTCTGTAAAAGTTGCGGAGCCACAATTCGAAGGTCAGACCAAAACCAAATTGGGTAACCGAGAGGTGACCAGTGCGGTGAGTCAGGCCGTATCCGAAATGTTGACCATTTACTTGGAGGAACACCCAGATGATGCCAAGCAAATTGTGGAGAAGGTAAAACTTGCTGCGCAAGCTAGGCATGCCGCTGCAAAAGCCCGTGAAATGGTTCAGCGTAAGAACCCAATGAGCGTGGGTGGATTGCCCGGGAAACTATCCGATTGTTCCGAGCAAGACCCTACACTATGTGAAGTATTTTTGGTTGAGGGGGATTCAGCGGGAGGAACCGCCAAACAAGGTAGAAATAGGCACTTTCAGGCCATTCTTCCTTTGCGAGGTAAAATCCTTAACGTGGAAAAAGCCATGCAGCACAAGGTTTTCGAAAACGAAGAAATCAAGAACATCTATACAGCTCTTGGGGTAACTATTGGAACCGAAGAGGATAGTAAGGCACTTAACCTTGAAAAACTACGTTACCATAAAGTAGTGATTATGTGTGATGCGGATGTTGATGGTAGCCACATTGAAACTCTGATTTTGACCTTCTTCTTCCGTTACATGCGAGAATTGATAGAAGGTGGTCATGTTTATATCGCCACGCCTCCATTGTACTTGTTGAAAAAAGGTTCCAAAAAGCGTTATGCTTGGAACGAAAAGGAGCGTGAAGCAATCAATGCAGAAATGAACGGCGGCGCAAGTATCCAGCGATACAAAGGTCTTGGGGAAATGAATGCCGAGCAGCTTTGGGATACCACCATGAATCCAGAATTTAGGACATTACGTCAAGTAAACATTGATAATGCAACGGAATCAGATCGAATATTTTCCATGTTGATGGGGGATGAAGTGCCTCCTAGACGTGAATTTATAGAGAAAAATGCCGTCTATGCCAATATAGATGTATAGATAATAGCTATTTCACAACAAAAACTCGCCCCTCAAAGGCGAGTTTTTTAGTTTTGGTAAAACTTCAACATCATGAAAAGAATAATTTTAGTACTAGCGCTAGTTTCTGTAACCATGGGAAAAGCCCAGGACTTGAACGATATTTTTGTCTCGGGTGTGGCAGATGCCGAACGATTTTCCAATGCATATCTGGCCCCTGTGTCAGAAGCATCCATCTATAGTATTTCCAATGGATGGTACAATACCGCCGAAGCCAAACCTTTGGGGGGATTTGAAATTTCCATAATCGGAAACATGACCGGATTCAAAAATAAAGACGATAAAAAGGCATTCTTGTTAGACCCTGCTGATTATGAAAACTTAGACTTTGTAAATAACCCCGGTCAGGCGAGAATGGTAGCCACTGGTCTGGGTGATATTGAAGGGGTCGAAGTTTTTGTAGATGATGAAAGCAGTTTGTTCCGTCAAGAGTTTGAACTTCCTACGGGTCTTTCTGCAGAGAATCTGAATTTTATCCCATCAGGATACCTTCAAGGGAGCGTGGGATTGATTAAAGGTTTGGAAGTGAAAGCACGTTTTTTGCCCAAAATCAAATTTGATGACGATGCCAAAATTGGGCTTTTCGGTGCGGGATTGCAATATGACTTTACCAAAATGTTGCCAGCAGACAAGATGTTGCCCGTGGCCATTTCGGCAGTAATCGGATATACCAACTTGAACGGTGAATACGATTTTACGGATTCTGATTTTATCGAAGGCGAGAACCAACGTATTGATGCATCTTTCAAAACATGGAATTTTAGTGCTGTTGTTTCCACTAAAAATATACCCGTGATCAACTTTTATGGGGGATTGGGATACATTACAGGTAAATCGGAC
This sequence comes from Allomuricauda ruestringensis DSM 13258, assembly GCF_000224085.1. Taxonomy (NCBI): domain Bacteria; kingdom Pseudomonadati; phylum Bacteroidota; class Flavobacteriia; order Flavobacteriales; family Flavobacteriaceae; genus Flagellimonas; species Flagellimonas ruestringensis. The sequence continues at coordinate 510,406 of NC_015945.1, read as the reverse complement.
ATTGACTTGCTCGGTACTTATGAAGCCAACGGACCTTTCTTTTCGGAAACCGTTGAAGATCCGTTCTCCGTTTCCAAGAAAGCAAGTGGAGTTTCGGCCAACTTGGGTACAAAGTTAAAACTGGGCTTCTTTAGGCTCAACGCAGAATACAATATTTCTGAGTTCAGTACTTTCACCTTTGGTGTTAACTTTGGATTCAGGTAGAAAAAAGACCAAATCAACCAACCAATAAAGAAGGCCCCGTTTCGGGGCCTCCTATTCTCATATATGTAGTCTTCACGTTATTCCCTGGTGGCGAAGACCGAGCCATTGTCCAAGGTCAATACTTCAGGTTCTTTGGCTTTTTCCAAGCTTACCGTAATATCGGTCACTTGGGGGTCGCCATATATAATGGAATAGGTTCCTTTTTCTTGGGACCATTTAAAATCAGTGTAAAAAATTAATTTGGAGTCGGAATATCTTTGATACCTACCTAGGTATACATCGTTGAAAATCCATTGTTCACGAACGGTACCGGCGCTTTTGCCTTCAATGGTGGATAATTCTGTTTTTGCCCAGATGCCCAAAATAGGGTCGTGGTTCTCTGGTACACTGGTACAGTTGCTTATCGCAATTATGCCGACAATGGACAACAATGAAAAGAGTTTTTTCATGGGTCAAGTAGGTTAAATTAAAATTGGGACTATTAGAACGTAAGTTTGTAGGAAACTATTGCATAAAAAAGATAAAATATTTGCTTTTGCTTTTCTCCTTAGTGGTGAGATTATCTTTCAGTTCATTTTTAAGTGAACATCAACTTTGTGCATTTTGGATGCTTGGAGTGGCTAAAACTGGTAAAAGTCAGCATTTTTCTGAGCCAAATGCCTTATTTTTGAAGACTAAAATTTAAATCTATACAAATGAAAGTTACCGTAGTTGGAGCAGGCGCAGTTGGAGCAAGCTGTGCTGAGTACATAGCAATGAAAAATTTTGCATCAGAAGTAGTTTTATTGGATATCAAAGAAGGATACGCCGAAGGTAAGGCCATGGATTTAATGCAAACGGCCTCCCTTAACGGTTTTGATACCAAGATTACAGGAAGCACCAGCGATTATAGCAAAACTGCAGGTAGTGATATTGCCGTGATTACCTCTGGTATTCCACGTAAGCCTGGTATGACCCGTGAAGAATTGATTGGAATCAATGCTGGCATTGTAAAAACCGTGGCAACAAGCCTTATTGAACAATCTCCAGATGTAACTATTATTGTGGTAAGTAACCCAATGGACACCATGACCTATTTGGTGCACAAGGCCACGGGCCTGCCAAAGAACAGAATTATTGGTATGGGCGGGGCATTGGACAGTGCCCGTTTTAAGTATAGATTGGCCCAAGCCTTGGAAGCGCCAATATCTGACGTTGACGGTATGGTAATCGGTGGGCACAGTGATAAGGGAATGGTTCCTTTGATTGGACATGCAACTAGAAACAGTGTAAAAGTTTCCGAATTTTTGTCAGAAGATAAAATGGAGTGGGTAGTAGAAGAAACCAAGGTAGGTGGAGCTACTTTAACAGGTTTGTTGGGGACCAGCGCATGGTACGCCCCAGGAGCTGCTGTATCTGGATTGGTTCAGGCCATTGCTTGCGACCAAAAGAAGATGTTCCCATGTTCCACCCTTTTGGAAGGCGAGTATGATTTGGACGATATTTGTATCGGAGTGCCAGTGATCTTGGGCAAAAACGGAATCGAGAAGATTGTTGAAATCAAATTGTCCGATGCTGAAAAAGCCAAAATGCAGGAAAGTGCCGAAGGTGTTAAGAAAACCAACGGATTGCTTGACGTTTAAAATACTCCAGCAATAACGAATTAAATTGTCATTTCGGGCGAGACCTTTCAAGAGATTGCCATCAATTTAGGTGGAAATTTTTGGGTTTGTCCGGAATGACAATTTTATTTTTAGGGCATAACCGTCAAGCAGAATTGCAATTACATCAATTTCTATTGTCAAATCTTATCGGAAATGATATATTTGCACGCTGTTTAAGAAAACTTCTAAAAAATTAACAATCAATGCAGAATAAAGGACTTATAAGGCTTTTCGCGATCCTTTTTGGCTTGGTGAGCATCTATCAGTTATCCTATACTTTCATTACAAGTAAGTTGGAGAAGGATGCTGAAGCATACGCAGTTAGCCAAATTTCGGAAGCTGAGGAAGATTATGTTGCAAAGCGTGAAGCTTTAGAGGCATCGTATTTGGATTCCATCAGTGACAACACTGTTTTGGGCTATACGAGCTATGAGGATGCCAAGGCAAAAGAGTTGAACAAGGGATTGGACCTTAAAGGAGGTATCAATGTAACCTTGCAGATTTCCGTAAAGGATATTTTGAAAGGATTGGCCAACAATACTAAAAACCCGGTTTTCAACAAAGCATTGGCCGATGCCGATGAAGCATCAACCAATAGTGATGACACTTATTTGGAGTTGTTTTTTGAGGCTTTTGACAAAATCAAAGGAGATACCAAATTGGCATCACCCGATATATTTGCCAATAAAGGTCTTAGCGATGAAGTCAATTTTCAAATGACGGATGATGAGGTAAAACCCATCATCAGAAGAAAAATTGACGAATCCATAGTTTCTGCATTTGAGGTACTACGTGAACGTATCGATGGATTTGGGGTAACCCAGCCCAACATTCAAAGAGAAGGAAACTCAGGAAGAATTTTGGTAGAACTTCCGGGCGCCAAGGATATTGCCCGTGCCCAAGAATTGTTGTCCAGTACAGCACAATTGGAATTCTGGGAAACCTACCCGCAGAGCAACCAAAGTATCGGAAACTTTTTAGTAAATGCCAACGAGCGTTTGAAAGATATTTTGGAACCGGAGGCAAAGGAAGAAGAGGTGGCAAAACCGGAATCTGAAATTGATTCCTTGCTTTCGGATGTATCCCAAGACTCCTTGGATATGACCCAAGAGACCAACCCATTATTAGGCAAATTGATTCCGGCCAATCCAGGCAGTCATGCTATTGCACGTGCCATGGTTTCCGATACTGCCGAAATCGGTGGTTATTTGAGAATGGCAGAAATCAAAAGATTGTTGCCTAACGACATCCAGTTTACCAGGTTTCTTTGGGAGCGTCCAGCAAAAGATTCCGAAGTAGCTGATTTGTACGCTCTAAAATCCAACAGGGAAGGTACTCCAAGAATAAGCGGAGATGTAGTTTCCGATGCACAGGATACCTTTGACCAATTCAACAAACCTGCTGTTAGCATGACGATGAATACCCGTGGTGCCAAAGAGTGGGAAGAGCTGACAGGAGATGCCTACAACAACCAAACAGGTATTGCCATTGTTTTGGATAACAAGGTGTACACAGCGCCAGGAGTTTCTTCCGGGCCTATTTCTGGAGGACGTTCCGAAATTACAGGTACGTTCACCGTAAACGAAACAAAAGATATTGCCAACGTATTGCGTGCAGGTAAACTTCCTGCTTCAGCCGATATTATTCAATCTGAAGTTGTTGGTCCATCATTGGGACAAGAAGCTATTGATAGTGGATTTATGTCCTTTATGATTGCTATGGCTTTTGTGCTTGTTTGGATGATTTTCTACTATGGTAGAGCAGGGGTTTTCGCAGACATCGCATTGGTGTTCAACATTCTCTTGATTTTTGGTGTATTGACCAGCTTAGGAGCTGTGTTAACGTTGCCCGGTATTGCTGGTATCGTGTTGACAATTGGTATGTCGGTGGATGCCAACGTACTTATTTTTGAAAGAATTAAAGAAGAATTGGCTCGTGGGAAAGGAAAAGCCCAAGCCATTGCCGACGGTTTTGGAAACGCTTTGTCTTCCATTTTGGATGCCAACATTACCACGGGACTTACTGCAATCATCTTATTTATATTTGGATCAGGGCCTATTAAAGGTTTTGCCACCACATTAATGATTGGTATCGTTACTTCTTTGTTTACGGCAATCTTCGTCACTCGTTTGATGATCAATGCCTACACCAACAAGAAAGGACGCAGATTGGATTTCAGTACTGGAATTACCAAGAACCTGTTTACCAATTTGCACATCAATTTCTTGTCCAAGCGTAAGATAGCCTACATTGTTTCCGCAATTTTACTAGCCGTGAGCACCTTTTCATTGCTTACAAATGGACTGAATCAAGGGGTTGATTTTATTGGAGGGCGTTCTTATCAAATCCGTTTTGAAAAAGCAGTCAACCCATCGGAAATTGCTTCTGAACTAAATACAGTTTTTGGTAGTGGAACCAATGTGAAGACTTTTGGCGATGCAAACCAGATAAAGGTAACTACACCTTACAAAGTGGATGAAGAAGGAGTTGAGGTGGATACCGAAATTCAAAATATGCTTTATACCACGCTACAAAAATATTTGCCAGATGGTACTTCTTTTGACGATTTTACTGTTGGTGCATCCGAAAAATCAATAGGTATCCTGCAATCCGTTAAAGTAGGACCGACCATCGCGGATGATATCAAGAAAAATGCCTTCTTGGCCATTGTTGGGTCATTGTTGGTCGTTTTCCTATACATCCTATTGCGATTTAGAAAATGGCAATTCTCATTGGGTGCTGTTGCAGCAGTATTCCACGATGTTATGGTCGTGTTGGGAATCTTCTCATTGACAGGAGACATTATGCCTTTCAACATGGAAATCGACCAAGCCTTTATTGCGGCCATTCTAACGGTAATCGGTTATTCCCTGAACGATACGGTGGTAGTATTCGACCGTATCCGTGAAATCACTCTTCTTAAAGGGTTTAAGGGAGGTGAAAACATCAACGATGCCTTAAACAGTACGTTGAGCCGAACATTGAACACCTCGCTCACGACATTGATCGTGTTATTGGCTATCTTTACCTTTGGAGGTGAAAGCCTAAGAGGATTTATGTTTGCGATGATTATAGGTGTAATTGTAGGTACGTACTCCTCTGTATTTATTGCAACACCGGTAATGTTCGATTCATTAAAGAAGAAAATTGCTGCTGCTACAGGAGCATAGTTTTTCGTTTTTTTATATTACACTTTATAACAAAGGGCCTTTTAAAAGGCCCTTTGTTTATTTATAACTATGCTTTGTTAGTTGACAATACTTTGAGCCATGAAACCAGTTGGCTGAACAAGGTAAAGTTCTGAATGACCCTTAGCTGCCCATTAAAACCCCATTTGTCACGCTCTTTTGGATGGTTGAGCATATAGGCCAAGGTTTTGGATAAACTTTCAATATCGGTTGGGTCTGGATTAATTTGCCCCGTTTTGTTGTGAACTACCTGATATTTGAGTCCGGCCGCATTGGATACCAAAACAGGTTTCCTTTTCCACATGGCCTCCGTTGCGGTAAGTCCAAATCCTTCTTGGATGGAATTTTGGACGATAAAACTTGAGGTTCGTTGAAGCGCATTCACGATCAAAGCATTTTCTTTTGGATTGTCCAAAGGAAGCAGCAAAATAGCAATGTCGTTCTGCATGTTTCTATCTATCGTTTTATAAGTCTCTGTCAATTCCTTTAAAACCTCCTTGCCCTCTGGGTCATCAGATACAAAAGCAGGGTCGGGACCACCCATCACCAAAAGGGTCATTTCAATTCGTTTGTATTCAAGGCTCTTCGGGTCGCCATTTTTACGATTGTCCAATTTCATTTTAATAAAGGCTTCCATCAATTCCTTAAAACCTTTCAGTCTGTCCCATCGAGATATTTCAGTAATAATCGGACGGTAGATTAAATCCAGATTTTCATCCGCATCTAAAAAATCAAAAGAACCATCGGGCATTACTTTTCTTACCAAATGCTTGTAACGGTGATAAAGAATGGCCTTGTGGTCATCCAAAATTCCCGATTGATACAAAATACCAATGCATTTATGTAATTGTAGCTCTCGATTCTTATGGCTCAATGGGTCAATCGCTGGAGGGATAATGGATGTTCTTTTTTGTAACGACTTTGGTGCATAAGACGGTAAACTGAATACAAAATGATCGTAATCGTTGGTATAGGGCTCTAAAAATTTCCATACGGCATCCGTTACCTCGGTATCTTCTTCCAAACCAATATGGCACCGCCAAATAATGGAAACGTTCTTTTTCCTTTTGATCATGGCCGCCAATGGCATGGGTTGCGGGTCGTGTACCACAACAATATCGCCATCGTTGATAAGTTCCAAAGCTTTGGGAAGATTGTTTTGATTGACTTCTTCATAAATTTTTCGGTCTTCTTCAGTGAAAACTCCGTTACCACTGCCATGAATAGCATTGTGGATACGTTTGGTCAAATCGAAAAATGCATCTTTTTCAGCTTCGATAACCAGCCACTCGATAGATACTCCAAGTTCTCGTAATATTCGCATTTGACTAGGGAGCATTTCGGCCACACCACCACCAATGGCAGTGGAATTTATCATCCAAATGGTACATCCTTTAAGTGACTCGATAGGCTCTTTGGCCTGTTCCAAAAAATCCAGAACAGAGGAATAAAGGGATCCGTACGCCTTATAATCTGCAAGTTTGGCACCTGGCTTAACATTGATTTTTTGCATGTGAGGGAATAGTTAACGTTTGAATTCCCAATAAGATAGCAAAAAAACGGATGAGTTAACTAAGTTGTTGTTTATAAATACATTAAGATTGCCCCGTTGTGTATTATAAAGGCTTCGTATGCCAAAAGCCGTCAATTCGAAATTCCAAAGGAATTTTGTATCGAGAATCGGGTTTTGACTTGAAATTCTTATTCTCGACCTGCTGGCAGGTATAATTTTTACTGATTGTCCGTTTAATGTCATAATGATGTTTTTGGCGTCATGTTGAACTTGCCTGCCTGCTGGCAAAGGCAGGTTTCAACATCTCATCCTGCTGAACATGAGCATCTTTATGTGACCCTGAATCAAGTTCAGGGTGACGTTGGTAATATTATGACACATTGCGGACATTCAATTAATTTTTTATTGGTTTCGATTTTAGTTTATCCTGAGCATAGTCGAAGGGCTCAACCACCAAAAAATCACTCGAACTGACGAATTTCAATCATAATGCACAACAGCTTAAGATTGTATTTTGATACCTGTAGAGCCTTTTTCCGAAGGAAGGAGCTCAAAAATATATTCTGGATGTAATTGAGGTTCTTTTCTGTGTGAAACAAAAACGATGGCCGTGTCGCTTTCTTTGGCAATTTTATTCACTAGGGCAACAAAAAGATTGGCGCTGGCATCGTCCAGACCCGCCGTAGGCTCATCCAGAATAAGAAGCGGAGGGTGCTTTACCATGGCTCTTGCGACCATTACCAACCGCTTTTCCCCAGTGGTCAAATCTCGGAAGTGGTCTTCTTTTCTGCCCTTTAGGTTTAAAAGGTTTAACCATTGGTTGGCCAAATGTTTTTCGCTATCCATAGGTTGCACGTAGAGCCCAATGGAATCGTGAAGGCCTGATATGATCATATTTTCCAGACTGTGATAGCCTCCAAACGTATTGGTGATGGCAGGGGTGTAATAGCCGATTTTTTGTTTAAGGTCCCAAACACTTTCGCCACTCCCTTTTTTTTGCCCGAAAATCGTCAAATCTTGGCCGTAGCCCTTATGGCTGTCACCTGTAATCATGGATAGAAGGGTGGATTTTCCGCTGCCATTAGGACCGATCAATTGCCAAAACTCGCCTTTTTGGATAGTCCAATCGATTTGGTCCAGTACTTGGCGCCCATCAAAACTAACGGATACTTTTTTAAAACTGACCAATTCCGTGCCCTCGACTTTAACCGGGGATAAGGGTGGTGGAATTGCACCGCTAAAGCTGATGGGTTCGTTTTTGTTTTCGTTCCAAAAAGCTTCGGGCGAATCGTATTGATGAAGATTACCTCCGTCAAGCTTAAAAAAGTTGGAAGTGTTGGGCAATATATCATCCAATCGACTCACCAATTGAACCAGGATTTTGTTGGAAGCAATATCCAAAAGCTGTTTTTTCAACTTGGTCTGTGTGGCCATATCCAAATTATCAAAAGGATTCACCAAAACCATAAAATCAGGATCTTGTTGCAGTAAATGATTGAGCAAGGCCTTTTTTTGTTCGCCGCTGCTCATGGTTTTTAAGGCTTGGTCACTTTTCTGGGTCAAAATTTTGATATCATGGCGTTCTTCTTCATCCATGTAGCGATTGATTTCTGACCGTGAAAAAAGCAGCCCGTTCAATGGCTGTAGTTCCTCCAAACCATCAATAGGTTGGTTGTGGAGCAGGTTATGCACCAATTGCTGCGTATTGGAATTGTTTTGTGTTAGGATGGCGTAGCTTTTGGGTAGCTTCATGTGGTAAAATGGTATTGTCCCAAAAATACGATTATCCTCGATTCACTCTAAAAATATGGACTGGATTATCCTTGTAGGTCGTGGTTTTGTCCAAGCACATACCATTTTTCTTGGCAACTTTTTGGGATAGTACATTATCCACATGAATAATGGAGATCAAAGAGTCCGAAAAGCTATTGTCAAAGGCATGCTTCTTACATTTTTGGGCTGCTTCTATAGCGTAGCCCTGCAACCAATGCTTTGGTAGTATGGAATAACCGATTTCCAATTCTTGTACATTATCCACGGTTTGTACAAGCAAGCCACAGATCCCTACCAATTCTCCCGATTCTCCCGATTCTTTTGAAATTAGGGCATTCATACCGCCCAAATCGTTCTCATAACGTTCAAAAACCCGATTGAACTGTTCTCGACAAGCTTTAACGGGGTCTGTGGGGAGCCCTTCCCAAAATTGCGTAGATTTTGGATTGTGATAAAAGGGCAGCCAATCATCAAAATCCGATGCTGTCAATTTTCGAAAGATCAATCGCTCCGAAGCTTGGTTTTCTAACAGATATTTGGGCATTTAATTACGTGAAAAGCTAATACTGTCACCCACTTGCAACCCTAGTTGGTCCGAAAGCCCAGCATTTATTTCCAGTACATATTTTGCAGGTGCATTGGAGGGTAGGGTGTTTTCATCAAAAGGTTTTGCGTTTTTTTGAAAGCTGACAATTTTTTGGGCCTGACTAATGTAGATAATATCCAAAGGGATTTCTGTGTTCTTCATATAAAAGTATTGCAAGGACTCGGTAGGCTGTATGAACAGCATTCCTTGCTCCTTTTCCATGGATTTTCTGTACATGAGCCCTGTTTTGGTCTCATAGTCCGTTTCTGCTATCTCTATATCAAAATTTGCCTTTATGGAATCTATTTCTGTTGATATGACGGCGAGATTCCCTTCCTTGGTAAAGGATATGGATTCTGTTTTAAGTGCTTGTTTAGACTCCGTTTTGCATGATGCCAGAACAAGGACTAAAACTAAGAGGACTATTTTTTCAAATTTGTACATCATATTAAAGTTCTACAGGAGGCGGTTTAAGCATAAAATAGATGCCAATAAATATCATTGGAATACTGAGCCATTGTCCTGTGGAGAGCATTCCCAATGAATCTTCGAAACCACCTTGACTTTTCTTGTAGAACTCCACAAAGAATCGAACTACAAACAATAGCACCATGAACAAACCGAAGAGAAAGCCCGGTTTATTCTTCCAATCTGTTTTCCAATATAAAAGGTATAAGGCTATAAACACGAAAATGTAGCAAATCGCTTCGTACAATTGGGCAGGATGGCGATAGGGAATGGATTGTAAAATCTCCGAGAATTTCGGGTTATGTTGAATGGCTTTGTAAGCGGCATTCGGGGTTTGTTCCTTGGTAAGTGCCATAGCTTGATATGCTGGCATATCATCCGAATCTCGGATAAACCTTGTGGCCAAAAAATAAGATTTGTCCACTACTTTTCCATTGATCTCGGAATTGAAGAAATTACCGAATCTTACAAAAGCGGCTCCAATGGCCGATGGGACAACCAACCTGTCCAACAACCAAAGCATTTTAATGTCCTTCCATTTACGGGTGTACAACCAAATGCCAATAATGGCAGCTATAGTTGCTCCATGACTGGCCAATCCGGTAAATCCGGTAAACTCATAACCATTGATGATGCCGAAGAGAGAGCTGTCTGCACTTTCGCGAATGGGCAAAAGAATTTCTGCCAAGTGGTCCTTGTAATAGTCCCAATCATAAAAAAATACATGTCCCAAACGTGCTCCCAACATTATGGAAACCACGGTATAAATGAAAAGAGAATCCAGTTTTTCCATGGATTTCTTTTCGTTCAGGAAGATTTTTTTCATAATGAACCAGCCAAGGACAAAGGCTGCAATCCATAGTAGATTGTAATATTTTATCTGTAAAAAACCCAGTTTAAAAAGGGTTCCTTCGGGGTTCCAGTCAAATCCTAGAAAGTACATTTAAATAAATTTTGGGACTAATATAACTACTTTCAACGGTTGCAGGGTGTTAATTAAAGTTCAATTTTCAGGGAACGGGGTCATAACCGCTTCCACCCCAAGGGTTACAACTCGCTATCCGTTTGATGGAAAGCCACCCGCCCTTGAACAGTCCATGTTTTTTTAAGGCTTCCAAGGTGTATTGTGAGCAAGTGGGGGAGTAGCGGCATGTAGAAGGGAACATGGGGGAAATAAAATATTGATAAAACTTGACCAATAGTACAAATGGTGCTATCAATATTTTTTTCATGTTTCAGTACGTTAAAGTTCCACAAGAGAAATTTCTTGATAGGAACGATTGTATTAATTTACGCTAAAAGTAGTACCGTCCTTGCCATCTTTTATTTGAATGCCCAAGGCAACCAATTGGTCCCTGATTTTGTCGGAAGTGGCAAAATCCTTTTTGGCACGTGCCTCATTTCTAATATCGATCAATAATTCCATAACCCCGTTCAAAGTGTTGGAATCATCTTTGGTTATAGATTGGTTTTCAATGCCAAGTACATCGTAAACAAAGGCTTTAAGTGTGCTGTCCAAAATATCCTTGTCTTCCGTAGAAATAGATTCTTTGTCCTCTTTGATTTGGTTGATGTGCTTTACGGCCTCGAACAATTGGGCAATTAAAATGGGTGTGTTGAAGTCGTCGTTCATGGCATCGTAGCATTTCTGCTTCCATGCAGCAACATCAAAATCAGATTTGTCACCGGTTTTGAGGTTGTCAATGCTATCCAGGGCATCCATTAAACGGTTGTATCCTTTTTCGGAGGCTTGCAAGGCTTCATCACTAAGGTCCAAAATACTGGTATAGTGGGCTTGCATCATAAAAAAGCGGACTACTGAAGGTGAGTATGGCTTGCTCAGTATATTATTGTCACCACTAAAAATCTCTGCAGGGTAAAGATTATTGTCTGTGGATTTGGACATTTTTCTACCATTCAAGGTCAACATATTGGCATGCATCCAATAGTTTACGGGAGATTTTCCCGTACTGGCTTCTGCTTGTGCTATTTCGCACTCGTGGTGTGGGAATTTAAGATCCATTCCTCCTCCATGAATGTCGAAAGTCTCACCCAGATATTTGGTGCTCATGGCCGTACATTCCAAATGCCATCCCGGGAAGCCGTCTCCCCATGGAGATGGCCACCTCATGATATGTTGTGGTTCGGCTTTTTTCCAAAGGGCGAAATCCTGTGGGTTTCTTTTCTCATCCTGTGCGGTAAGTTCGCGGGTGTTGGTAATCATATCTTCCAACTTTCTACCGCTCAACTTGCCGTAATCGTGATCTTGGTTGAACTTGACCACATCAAAATAAACCGAACCGTTTGCCTCATAGGCGAACCCTTTTTCAAGAATCTCCTTGATGATTTCTATTTGCTCTATGATATGGCCGGTAGCCGTGGGTTCAATGCTTGGAGGCAAAAGGTTGAATTGCTGTAGGGTATTATGGAAATCCACGGTGTAGCGTTGTACCACTTCCATGGGTTCAATTTGCTCCAACTTGGCCTTTTTGGCTATTTTGTCCTCACCTTCATCTGCATCATTTTCCAAATGACCTGCATCGGTAATGTTCCGAACATAGCGCACTTTGTACCCCAAGTGCTTAAAGTAACGAAAAATCATGTCGAAAGACATAAAAGTACGGCAGTTGCCTAAATGCACATTGCTATAAACGGTGGGGCCGCAGACGTACATGCCCACATGGCCTTCGTTTATAGGTTTGAATACGTCTTTTTTTCCAGTAAGTGAATTATGGATTCGTAAGGATTGGTCTTTGTACAATTGCATTTAAACGATTGGTGTTTAAAATTCGGTATCGAGATTGATGTAGTCCAAAAATTCCCTTCTTGTGGCTTCGTCCTTAAACTTCCCACCATATTCAGCGGTTACGGTACTACTATCAATATCCCTTATGCCCCTGGAATTTACGCAAAGGTGTTTGGCATCGATAACACAGGCAACATCCTTAGTTTCCAATACTTTTTGAAGTTCCTTTACAATTTGGATATTCATACGTTCCTGTACCTGTGGTCGCTTTGCAAAATAATCCACAATACGGTTCATTTTGGAAAGGCCAACCACAGTTCCGTTGGAAATGTAGGCGATATGCGCCCGTCCAACGATGGGTAGCAAGTGGTGCTCGCAGGTAGAGTAAACTACAATGTTTTTTTCCACCAACATTTCACCGTACTTGTACTTATTGTCAAAAGTTGACGACTTTGGTTTTCTATCAGGATGCAATCCGCCAAAAATTTCTTGTACGTACATTTTGGCCACCCGTTTGGGTGTACCTTTTAAACTGTCGTCATCCAAATCGAGGCCGAGGGTAAGCATAATTTCCCTTACGCTTTTTTGTATTCTTTCGATTTTTTCTTCATCGCTCAATACAAAAGCATCTTCTCTTAAAGGTGTGTCCGATGAGGAACCTACGTGGTCGTTTCCTCTTTCTTCATATTGTTCTTCCAATGCCTGCTCTAGTTTCATAGCTATTGCTTAAGGAGAGCAAAGATATACATTAATGATCGATTTAACATCTGGTATGGGGGCTTTGACAACATAAATTATTGTTAAGGCAAGCACCACGGTACTTTTATAATATCCAAACCTACAGTCTTTTATGATTAAACTTTTTGCTAAGACCTTATTGTTGCTATTATTTTGGCAAACTGTGCAAGCACAGGTGGCCCAAGATTGTATTGGTGCTGTTCCTATATGCAGCAATACACCTATAAATGGTGGAACCAATGGTTTTGGGACTGATGACTTTAATGGTGCGGCATCTAGTGGGTGCTTGGAACCGACCACTACAGGTGCGATTGAATCCAATTCGGCTTGGTATCGTTTTCGAACCGCTGAATCTGGTCAGTTGGGTTTTAATATAGGACATAACGCTAACGAAGATTGGGATTTTGCCCTTTACCGTGCGAGCGATTGTAGTGATTTGGGGGAGCCTATCCGTTGTAATTTTTTTGATAATAGCGAAAATACCAGCTTTGTTGGAGTAGGAGAAGACCCTACGGGTGATGAGGATTCGGTGCATTATGAGGATTGGCTTCAAGTGGAAGCAGGAGAGGACTACTATCTCTTTATCAATAATTTTAGCAATATAAATTCGGGCTTTTCCATTCAGTTTACGGGAAATATCTGGTTAGATTATCCGAACAGTGCATTGGATTGTTCCATTGTAAGCAATTTGTTGGGACCGCCCATTGCTGCTTGCGAGGGAGACAATGTGGTTTTGGATGCCTTTACCTCTGGGGCCATTAATTACGAATGGTATATGGACTCAGGAGGTGGTTATCAATTAATCGCGGGAGCCAATGGGGCGACGCATAATGTTCAAAATTCTGGTCAGTACCGTGTTGTGGTCGCAACTTCTAGCGAAAGTATTGTGAGTGATGTGCAGGTTGTTTTTAATGAGGTGCCCGTTACTGGAATGCTAACGGATGAAACTTTTTGTTACGAGGCGGACACGTCTTTTGATTTGAACAGCAAGAATTCGGAAGCGCTTAACAGGATGAACCCCAATGATTTTGTGGTCAGCTACCATAGCTCACAAACCGATGCCGAAGCAGGTGTGAATCCTTTGGAAAAACAGTATGTGCCAACTGGAGGTTCTGAAATAATTTATGTGAGGGCTACCTCCTTGGCAAACCCTGATTGTTATGATGCAACCCAAAGCTTTACTTTGAATGCCATAGAAACACCTGTATTGAATTTTGATGAGGAAGCGGTCATTTGCGAGGCCGTTGGAAGTTTGGAAATTGGGGAAACCCAACCCAATCTGAATTATGCCTACCAGTGGAGTACAGGTGAGCAAACACCATCCATTATGGTTTCGGAAGCAGGAGAATATACTTTGACTGTTACCAATCAATCCAACGGAATAGTTTGCGAAGCGAGTAGGGCGGTGTCCGTAGAAATTTCAACTATGCCACAGATTTCAAGTATCGATATTGACGATATGAGCGTCAACAATACGGTAACCATCAATACGGAAAACAATGATGCGTATGAATTCAGTATAGATGGAAGCGATTACCAGAGCAGTAATGTGTTTGAAGGTGTTCCCCCCGGAGTGCATACCGTGAGTATGCGCGACCCCTACGGATGTGGTGTGGTAGAGGAGGATATTGTTGTAGTGGGATATTTGGCTATTTTCTCTCCCAATGGTGATGTGCTGAACGAAACTTGGCAAATTGAAGGACTTTCCACCTTAAATTCGGCTATAGTAACCATTTACGATCGTTATGGTAAGCTCATCAAGCAAATGACCGAGTTTGATGCGGGCTGGGACGGAAGATTTCAGGGCAAGCCATTGCCATCCACCGATTATTGGTTTAAGCTATCTTATGTTAATGATGATGGCAACCGAACTTATGCCAAGCATCTACAAAGTCATTTTTCTCTTCGACGTTAACAAGTTTGTTGTTTATTGATCAGCATCAAATTTTATTGGACAAAAACATACTAAAAGAGCAAAATAAGGAGTTATACTGGTTATAGGTAGAATAACCAATAGCCCCAAAATTCTATGAGAGCTCTATTTAGTGCTATCTGTTGTTTGCTTTTTCCCATTGCAGTTAGCGCCCAAAACTCACCAGATTGTAGAACAGCCATACCCGTTTGTGCCGATGCGCCCATTATGGGAACTACAGACGGCAGTGGCGATATCGATGATTTTGATCCAGAGGTAATTACCCAAACAGGCTGTTTGGAAAAAGGAAGTGTGAGCTCGGCCAATATTGAGAACAATACAGAATGGTATGTATTTAGAGCAGGCACCGATGGACAAATTGGTTTTGATATTGAAGCATTGCCCGTAAATTCTGGAGGAACTATTACCGCAGAATGGGATTTTGCACTATACGGCCCTTTTGACGAAACCTCCAACGAAAATTACTGCACCATTATCGGAGACGGAAGCGCGCAGCCTATCCGATGCAACTATGAGTACAACGATACGGGCTTTACAGGAATAGGGGTAAACCCTGTTGATGGGCGAGAAGGGGCACCGTTTGTAAAGGGGAGTCAGAACACTTATGATGAATGGTTGAATGTTAGGGAAGGGGAAATCTACTATTTGTACATTAATAATTACAATACCAATTTTGATGAAGAGCCAGAGTCTTTTGTTTTGACTTTTACAGGAACTTCGGTAGATGAAGATCAAGATAGTGCATTGGATTGTACCCTTCGGGATGAATTTTTAGGGTTTGATATTGTGGCTTGCGAAGGCGATCCGGATATCACTTTGTCAGTTTTGAACTCGCCTTTTGGGCCAAATATTGCTGATGTTTCTTGGGTTGTAGACCGGGAAGATAACGGTAACTTAGAGGTCTTGCCAACAAGTCCTGGTCAAACGGAATATGTTGTTTCTAGTCCAAACTCTGGTCGATATTATGCTATTGTTACGAATAATGAGGGAGAAACTTGGGATGATGATGTATTAATTACTTTTTACGGTACTCCAGAACTGGATGAAGTTAGAGTAATCGACGATTTTGTGCACAGTGACCAGACCGACCCATACAATGTGGAGATTGTTCCCGTTGGGGACGGCAACTATGAATATGCCATTAATGGAGGAGAGTTTCAGGACGACCCTATTTTTAGAGATGTTCCTCCTGGGTTAAACACTGTAGTGATCAACGATAAGAATGGCTGTGGAACATCCGAGCCCGAAGAATTTTTAGTAGTAGGTTATCCAAAATTCTTTACGCCCAATAGTGATGGATTTCACGACAATTGGACCGTTTACGGGGTAGAGGAATTAGCTAACCCTGTGGTTTACATTTTTGATCGCTATGGCAAGCTTTTAAAACAAATAAATGTGAACGTAGGGTGGGATGGAACCTATAATGGAAGGGATATGCCTTCCTCTGACTATTGGTTCCGTTTGGAGTATGAGCGTGATGATGAGGGCATTTTAGTAGCCAAATCTGTTCGGCGGCACTTTTCGTTGGTTCGATAAAAAAGGCCGGAATTTCTTCCAGCCTTGCATTATATTTTCTTTTTCTGTGCTTTAGAATTTTAAAGTATATCCTAGAGAGATATTGGTGTTTATTCTGTTTATTAGGGCAGCACTATCAATCCCTCCATCAAAGAAATAGGAATTCACATCTTGCTCGGTTCTACTGTAGGCCAAATCCAAGCGGCTTGCCCCAAAATTGTAACCAATACCTGCGGAAAAACCATTTAGGTCACCAACAAAATCACTGTCGGCATAAGGACTTTCTTCAAATCGGTAACCTGCCCTAAGACTAACTAGGTCTATCCTATATTCCCCTCCTAAACGATAGGAGTTGACTGCGCCCAAAGTGCCTGCAATAAAATCATTCTCTGCGGCAAAACTGGGGTCGGAAGTGGGCCTAAGCTCTGCTTTGGACATATCTTGATAGGAGTAATCCAAGCTGATGAGGCCGTCTTGCCCAAAAACCAATGCCACGCTACCAATAAACTTTTCTGGTGTTTTTATCTTGTATTCATCATAAAGGTTTATAATACCAAAGTTGATGAAGTCGATATCCGATACCGCCAAATTGGAATTGATGCGCTGCGAAGTATCATCCGTTAGGGTATACCAAGTAGGTGACTGGTAGCTACCACCCACTCGAATGGATTGGTTTACTTTGGCAATGGCACCCAAACTAAAGGAGAAACCATAACCTTCCGTGTGCAATAAATTGTCGAAAGAGGTGTATTGGACGGGTGATTCCGCATCATATCCTTCCTCGTCCAAATACGTAATTCTATCATACAACACGTTATGGAAATTTACAGATGCACCTAAATACAAATCTTCTTTATACTGGCTGGCGAAATTTAAAGTGAACTTGCTGTTGTAACCAGATGTATTCTGTAAATATCGTTGATTGACATTGCTATATTGTGCATTGGAAAAATAGTTGGTGTTTTGATCGTCATCTTCAACAGGTTCTATAATTCCTGCCTGGAAGCCAAGAAATGCCTGTTGGGCCGAGTAGCCGAGATTTGCCCCAATATCCAAATAAGCATCTTCAATAAATTCTCCCTCTTGTGTGCGTAGCGGCCCCAGGGGTTCTCCTTGTGCAAAGTTGAGGAAGTAATTGTCGATACCCACGGAAGTATTACCAGATGCGATAAACTCATTGTCAAAATTTTGCACCATATCGTAATTGAAGGCCAATGCAATTTTTTTCCAAGGGCTATCGGTGGATGAATTGAATACGAATACCCCGCCCACTTGGTTAAAATCCAAAGAGTTGGCAGTAGTGTTGCTTAGGGTGTTGCCATAAAGGGCATCGTTGTTTCTATGATAGTTGGAACCCGTTATGGACAATTCACTAAAATTGAAAACGGCAGAACCTGCTGGGTTTACATTTAGTGCGGATAAATCACCGCCCAAGGCTCCAAATGCACCGCCCATGGCCTGAAACCTTGCGGTTCCTTGAATGTTTTCTGTGCTGTAGCGCAATACATCATCAATGGTCTGTGAACTTGCGAAAGTGCATGCCAATACCATTATGAAAGTTGAGATTCTTTTCATTTCTTATGATTTAGATTAATCAAAATAGTTTGTGGATTACGGTCTGCCGCCTCTACCACCTCTACCTCCGGAAGAACGGGATGAACCTCCAGAAGATCTGCTAACACCTGAAGAGCGCGATGCTCCTGAAGACCTACTTACACCTGAGCTTCTAGAGCTGCTTCCTGAGCTTCGATAGGTGCCACTGGACCTGCTGCTGCCTGAAGAACCGCTACTACGGTAACTTCTAGAACTAGATCCACTGGAAGAGCGTCTGTAGTTGCTTCTACTTGGTGAATAGCTTCTGGATGATGGAGAGCTACTTCTATTATAACTTCTACTACTTCTTGTAGATGGCGAAGTGCCGTAAGAACGGTAGGTTCTTGAACTACTATTGTAATTTGGAGAAGTCCTTGTGCTTCTACTTGTTCTGTAGTCTCTATTTCTGGCAACGGCGTCTGCGCTTACCGATCTTCTAACGTTGGATCTGTTACTGTAGCTACTGGAGTTTCTTCTGTTGGCCAAATTATTGCTTCGCGATACGGTTGCATTGGAACGTCCACTGTTGTTTCTGAACCTACTGGAATATCCGTTTGACCTAGATGTTAGTGTAGTTCCAGGAATGCGGGAAGTGTAGCCTCTCCGTCCTGACATGTAGGCGTAGTTTCTGCCATAGTACCCTCTGTTGTAATATGGGCGGTTCCAGTAACCACCATAGTAGCCACCCCAGCCATAATATCCACCCCATCCGAAGCCAGCACCAGCCCAGCCCCATCCGTTGTAGGGGTATCCCCAGCCGTAATATCCGGCCCAGCCCCAACGGTTATATCTCCATGGGTTGTTCCATCCCCAGCCAAGGCCTCCCCAGCCAGCATTCCATCCCCATCCGTTCCAAAGCCATGGGTCGTTCCAACCATAATAGCCGCCCCATCCCCAACTGTTGTCGTAAACGTTGATGGAAATGCTTGTAGGATTGTCGCCCCAACCAGGGTTTCCGTTATAGTTGTTGTTATAAGCAATGTAATCGGTTTGTTCTCCGTAAGGAATGGTATCGTTTTGGGCTTGGCTCGAATAATTATCAATATCAGTAAAAACTTCGCTGTCCAAAATTTCACCGTATTCGTTTGCCTTGTCGCCAAAATAATCGCCGTAAATGTTGTTCTCCTGTTCTTCAATTCTTACTGCTTCGGCATTTTTCTTTTCAACTCCTACAACACGGTCGTTGGTGGAATAGATGCCATCATCGTAATAAGAAGCTTGCTGATATGAACCACATGAGGCCATAAAGAGGGCACTGACCATCAAAATGGATGGGATTCGTAATTTTTTATGGAGTAAAGTCTTTAACATGGCGCAATTTTTATTGTTGAACATACTAAAAATAATTAGTTTTACCCAATCATTTTATTAATAAAGTCGCAAGTTTTGTGCCAAACTACAATAGATGGGTAAAAAGTTAACGAGTAGAGCGGAAGATTACTCCAAATGGTATAATGAACTGGTCGTAAAGTCAGATTTGGCTGAAAACTCGGGAGTTAGAGGGTGTATGGTGATAAAACCCTACGGGTATGCCATCTGGGAAAAAATGCAGGGGCAGTTGGACAAAATGTTCAAGGAGACAGGCCATGAGAATGCCTATTTTCCGTTGTTCATACCAAAATCGTACTTGAGTAAGGAGGCCAGTCACGTAGAAGGTTTTGCCAAGGAATGTGCGGTTGTTACCCATTACCGATTGAAGAATGCTGAGGATGGAAGTGGTATTGTGGTGGATGAGGATGCAAAATTGGAAGAAGAGCTGATTGTTCGCCCCACATCCGAAACCATTATTTGGGATACATACAGGCGATGGATTCAATCTTACCGAGATCTTCCCTTAAAGATAAACCAATGGGCCAATGTGGTGCGTTGGGAAATGAGGACAAGGCTTTTTCTGAGGACTGCTGAGTTTTTATGGCAAGAAGGCCATACCGCACATGCCACAAAAGAAGAGGCTTTGGAAGAAGCGGAACTCATGATGGATATATATGCCGAATTTGCCGAAAAATACATGGGCGTTCCCGTGATCAAGGGTACAAAATCAGAGAGTGAACGATTTGCAGGTGCCGAAGAAACTTATTGTATTGAGGCATTGATGCAAGATGGAAAGGCCTTGCAAGCGGGTACTTCTCACTTTTTGGGTCAGAATTTTGCAAAAGCTTTTGATGTAAAGTTTGCCAACAAAGAAGGTGGGCAAGAGTATGTTTGGGCTACGTCGTGGGGTGTTTCCACAAGGTTGATGGGAGCTTTGGTTATGACCCACAGTGATGACAATGGTTTGGTATTGCCTCCTAAATTGGCGCCGATCCAAGTGGTAATCGTACCTATTTACAAAGGATTAGATCAATTGGATGCCATTTCTGAGAAAGTGAATCCGTTGGTAAAGGAATTGCGCGATAAAGGGGTTACCGTTAAATATGATACCAGAGACACGCATAAGCCAGGCTTTAAGTTCAATGAATATGAATTGAAAGGTGTGCCGGTGCGTTTGGCGGTAGGGCAACGCGATTTGGCAAATGGAACTTTTGAAGTGGCACGCAGGGATACCCTGTCCAAGGAAATTGTAAATGCCGATGAGGTTGTGGACAAGGTGGTTTCTCTGATGGATGAAATTCAAGAGAATATATTTAACAAGGCGTTGGATTATAGAAAAAACCATATCACCAAGGTGGATTCCTATGATGAGTTCAAAAAAATTATTGAGGAAAAAGGAGGTTTTGTTTCCGCGCATTGGGATGGAACAACGGAGACCGAAGATAGAATAAAAGAAGAGACCAAGGCCACGATTCGCTGTATTCCATTGCATGCAAAAAAAGAGGAAGGCAAGTGTATTGTAACAGGAAAACCATCTGTTCAGCGGGTGTTGTTTGCAAAGGCCTACTAGGCAAGGAGCAAAAAATAATAATTACTGTTGCAAGACTTAAAAATAGTTGTATTTTTGCATCCGCAATTATGCAACCATACGGCCCGTTCGTCTAGGGGTTAGGACGCCAGGTTTTCATCCTGGTAACAGGGGTTCGATTCCCCTACGGGCTACGAAGAAAAGTTTTAAGCTAAAAAAGCTGCTTATTTTTTAACTTTGTAGCTTAAAATTTTGAAATTGAAATAATGGCCCGTTCGTCTAGGGGTTAGGACGCCAGGTTTTCATCCTGGTAACAGGGGTTCGATTCCCCTACGGGCTACAAAAAAAGGATTTAGAAAGAATTAAATTTAAGCAATGGCAAACCATAAGTCAGCATTAAAGAGGATCAGAAGAAACGAAGCAGTACGTTTGCGTAACAGGTATCAGCACAAAACTGTGCGTAATGCCATTAAAAAGTTGCGTAGCGAGGAAGACAAAAAAGCTGCTGAGGCTTTGTTGCCTACCGTAGTTGGTATGATTGATAAATTGGCCAAGAAAAACATCATCCATAACAACAAGGCCGCAAACCTTAAGAGCAAATTGATGACTCAAGTTGCAGCAATGTAATTTTAGTTTGATTACAATATTTAGAACGCCTCCAATTTGGGGGCGTTTTTTTATGTCAAATTTTATCTGAAAGCCTTTCTTTTGTGAACAAGTACGCCCAACAGAAAAGTGCCGTACATAAAAAGGATCAATATTCTTAATATGCTCCGAAAGTGATAATCTACCCAAATTTTTGGGGCTTCATATCCAACCCAAAATAAGAAAGGAAAAACTAAATGAAAGATTACCAATCCTATGCTCATCCAATACATGAGATTGTGTTTGTTAGGGTAGAGTGTAGGTTCGCTCCTTTTTTCTTTAAAATAAAGCCAGATATTAAAAAGTAAAATAAAGGAAGCGATCATATCGGCATAGTAAAGGTTACTGTATAACGGATTTTGAAAAAATAGACTTATAACATAACTGGAAATACTTGCCAAGGCCCCAATTTTTATCCACTTTTTATGTTTTTTGTTTTGAACCATTCTCCAGTAGATATAATAGAAAAACAAAAATGAAATCACGGAATAGATGTTGAATATAATGACGTTGTACCAACTATACTTTTCAATGTTTATTATCTGAAATTCATCGAAATATTTGATAAAATATCCCAATAGCTCCGTAAGGAAGGTATACATCAGATAGATTGGGTAGTATTTCAGGGGAGTGTCAAAATAAGTGTGGTAACGTGCCATGGCCACAAACCAAACAAGGAGGTAGAACGGAAGAATGTATTGTTCGGTAATAAATGTATAAAACTCTTCCATTATTAATTGGGAAACCGTCTAATTTCCAACATTTTTAAATGTTGGCTAAAATAACAAATAAAAAACCTCCATGGTCGGAGGTTGATTCTTTGACTACCGGAATGCTTTTCGTTTCCCTATAAGTAACCCTAGGATAAAAAGGCTGTACATCAAAATTATTGCTGTAAGCAACAATGGCCTAAAATAAATTTGAATTCCAATGTTAAGGTCAAGCAGATAGATAATTGATATTATTGGAAAAATTGAGTAAAAAATCATCAGGCCAGAACTTATCCAAAACAATAAGTTATGTTTTAGGGGATGAGGTATTTCCTCTAGGTGTTTTTCCCTAAAATATAATACCAATATATATATCATCATAAATGATCCTATAATATGGGCATAGGTCATTTGATTGTGCAGCGGATTGTAGATTATTGCATTGGCAATATAGGATAGCATACAAATAATACTTAAATAACGAATCTGTTTTTTGATTGATTTATTCCGGGCCACTTTTCGATACACCTCGAAGAAGAAAATAAAAAACACAATCTGGTAAACATTATAAATTATAACATTATGCCAAGCATATCTGCCATCAGAAAAAAACTGAAAATTGTTGTTGTATTTGATGAGTACGCCCAAGAGCTCTGTGAAAAAAGTATAAATGATTATCATTGGGAGATATTTCAGCGGTGTGTCGAAATATCTGCGATACCGAAATATTGATATTACCCAAGTTATCAGATATAGAGGTACATAAAAATGTTCAGTCAGATATTTAAAGAGCTCTTCAAACATATTTTTTTAGAAGTCGGTATAAGGGGGTGGTCCTGAGCCTCCGTGGTTGAGGTTCAAACTCTTAATGTCATCCTGAAAGAGTGATGGGGCAAAACCCGCTTGGGATGTGTTTGGTCCATCTTTTTCACCTGTTTCCGAGTTGCCCACAACACCTTTTATTGGTTTTGCCTTTCCGTCTGCACCAATATAGAATCCGAGTTCTTTACCATCAATAATTGTGGTGGGGACTAAAAAAATAGAATTCTGCCTTGGATGTACAACTTTTTTTCCGTCGGGAAATCTTTCTTTATCCGGATAATTGGCAAAATACAATCGAAGTGATTCAACCTTAACACCCGCTTCTTTGGCCTCTTGCTCTATGTAGGCCATATAGTCTTTTATGTCTGCATAGCTAAAAGATGTAAAGCGAGCGGGGATATGATTTCTATCAGGATATCGCTCCATTTCGTATTCCTGAATCATGCCAAGTCTGTGTTTGGTGTAATTATCGTAAAGGGATTTGGATTCTTCTAAAGAAATAATGCCTTCGGGTGGTAAAACTTGCTCTGGTTCGGTTGGTTCATCTTTCTTGGGTCCTTGCTGGCAAGCTCCAAGTAAAAGTAATGTGGCCCCAAAAAATGCAATTACGGCCTTTTGGTTGTTTTTCATAGTTAAGTGTTTAAAGTTGAGTTTTGAGGAAACCGGACTAAAGATATGCCTTTTCTATAAATTGACTAAACAAAAAGCCCTTCAAAAAAATTGAAGGGCCTGTAATCTTATGATATAGAGTGTTGTGGTTTTACTCGTTCATGGTGAGTAAAAACTCCTCGTTGTTCTTGGTTTGCTTTATGCGTTGTTCCATAAACTCCATAGCTTCAATAGGGTTCATATCTGCAAGATATTTGCGCATGATCCACATACGTTGAATGGTGTTTTCGTCCAACAACAGATCGTCTCTTCGTGTAGAGGAAGAAATAAGGTCGATGGCAGGGAAAATCCTTCTGTTGGAGATTCTTCTGTCCAATTGAAGCTCCATGTTACCTGTACCCTTGAATTCCTCAAAGATAACCTCGTCCATTTTGGAACCGGTTTCGGTCAAGGCCGTTGCAATAATGGACAATGATCCACCATTTTCAATGTTACGGGCCGCACCAAAGAAACGTTTTGGTTTATGTAGTGCATTCGCGTCCACACCACCACTCAATACTTTACCAGATGCTGGTTGTACGGTATTATAGGCACGGGCCAAACGTGTAATGGAATCCAAAAGGATCACTACGTCATGACCACATTCTACTAATCGTTTTGCTTTTTCCAATACAATATTGGCAACTCTTACGTGCTCGGTGGCTTCTTTGTCAAAAGTAGAAGCAACTACTTCGCCACGCACGTTACGCTGCATGTCGGTAACCTCTTCGGGGCGTTCATCGATCAATAAGATGATTTGATACACTTCGGGGTGGTTAGCTGCAATGGCGTTGGCAATATCCTTCAGCAACATGGTCTTACCCGTTTTGGGCTGGGAAACAATCATTCCTCTTTGTCCTTTCCCAATAGGGGAGAACAAATCCATGATACGTGTGGAAATGGTACTTTGTTTTTCCGCTAACTTGAACTTTTCCTTAGGGAACAACGGGGTAAGGTGTTCAAAAGCTACCCTGTCTCGAACCACTTGTGGGTCCAATCCATTTATTTTGTTCACTTTGATCAACGGGAAATATTTTTCACCTTCTTTTGGGGGGCGAATATTGCCCAAGATCGTATCCCCGGACTTAAGTCCGAACAATCGTATTTGCGATTGGGAAACGTAAATATCGTCGGGAGAAGAAAGATAGTTGTAATCGGAAGACCTTAGGAATCCGTAGCCATCCTGCATAATATCCAACACACCTTCACTCTCAATAATGCTATCGAACTCATATTCAGGTTCTTTGTACCTGTTTCTCAAGTCCTTGTCAAAATTGCTGTTCTTTTTGTCGTGGTGGGGCTTGTTATGTTGGTTGCTCCTCCTAGTGTTTTGATTCTTTTGGGAGCTGCTGTGGGACTTATTGTCTTGTGACTTGTTGTCCTGCGGCTTGTTGTCCTTTTTTTGAGGTTTTCCTTGTGGTTTGGAGTCGTCCTTTTTGCTTCTGGGCTCTCTTTTTTGAGGCGCTTTTTTAGGAGCGTCACCCTCTGTACTTTTTGCTTCCGTGGCTTTGGGGCGTGGAGCCCTTGGTTTTTTTGGTGCTGGGGCAGGCTTTTCGTCTGTGGTTGATGTAACCGTTTCTGCAACAGCTTTTGGGTTGGAAGCCTGAACGTCCAATATTTGGTAAACCAGGTCCAATTTTTTCAATGATTTGAATTTGGGAACATTAAGACCCTTTGCAATTTCTTGCAACTCAGGAAGCTTTTTAGCTTTTAGATCTGAAATCTCGAACATTAAGTAATGAAATAAGTTAAACTTGTGTGATTCTAAATATGAAGTAAAGTTATTTTTGGATGCTACTGGAGAAAAGAATTCCGAGGTAGGTGCTTGCTAATAACATGACAATATTACAAATAATTTTTCAAGAATAACGCCTTATTTCTCAAAAAGACGCCTATTTTTGCTTTTTGAAATTGATTTACACAATGATTCAACGGATACAAACGTTTTATTTACTGATAGTAGGCCTTATTTCGGGCGTACTTCCGTTTTTTCTGAATCTATGGGTCGAAGTAGGGGGCAAAGAGGTATTTGCCCAAGATGAAGTAATGATAAGCCTTGTTTTTTATGTAGTAACGGTATTGGCCGTGGTGTCGATTTTAATGTACAAGAAAAGACAAAATCAATTTGTGGTAAACAGATTGAATATAATATTGAACCTTTTTTTACTAGGATTTTTCGTTTATCGATCGCTAAGCTTATCCGGAGGGACTGTAGTTTCTGAGAAGGGTATTGGGATGCTGATTCCTGTATTTTCTATCGTTTTTCTGGTCCTGGCCAACAGGGCTATCAAAAAGGATGAAGATCTTGTAAAATCTGTTGATCGCTTACGTTGAACCTAACATCTTAGTAGTATTAGTGCGAAAAAACCCTGGCTTTGGCCGGGGTTTTTATGTTTGCGGCTATCGTTTGCCAAGTTCCACCACTTCCAAGTCCGATATTTTATTTCCATCGATTACAAACCGCAACATCGTACGCACTTGGTGGAATCCATATTTGCCGCACGCACCCGGATTCATGTGCAAAACCCCCAGTTTTTTATCGTTCATCACTTTTAAAATATGGGAGTGGCCACAAATAAAAAGTTTGGGTGGATTATTTCTAATTTCTTCCCGTACCCGAACATCGTATCGATTGGGATAACCCCCAATGTGGGTGATCCAAACATCAACTCCCTCGCACATAAACCGGTTGTTTTCTGGAAATTCTTTTTGAATCACATAGTCATCAATATTGCCATAAACGCCCCGAAGAGGCTTTAAAGCTCCCAATTGGTCGGTTACAGTAAGACTTCCGATATCACCAGCGTGCCAAATTTCATCGGCCTGTGCCGCATATTTTAAAATGGTTTTGTCCATGTGTCCGTGAGTATCGGAAAGCAATAAAATTTTCGTCATTTCGCTAAAAATATGCTAAAACCTAAAGGTTGAATTTGTGTTGGAAAGGATTGAATTATCTTTATCGACCTAAAAGTAAGTGATCCCATTGAGATATTTTATCCAATTTTCTTATTTCGGAAAAGCATACCACGGATGGCAGAATCAACCTAACGCCATAACCGTGCAGGAAGTTTTGGAAAAAGCCCTGTCCACACTTTTACGTGAAAAGGTAGAAGTGGTAGGAGCCGGTAGAACCGATGCCGGGGTACATGCAAGGCAGATGTTTGGTCACTTTGATTTTGAGCCCATCTCCGATACAGATGATTTAATATATCGGTTGAATGCTTTTTTGCCAGATGATATAGCGGTGCAGGGAGTCCATCAAGTTGTTGATGAAGCCCACGCCCGTTTTGATGCCGTGGAACGTACATACGAATATTGGTTGGTGCAGGAAAAAGACCCTTTTCTTTTTGATCATGCCCATTTTGTGAAACATCCTTTGGATATGGGTGCTATGAACGAAGCCGCCAAGATTCTATTGGAACACACCGACTTTGAATGTTTTTCTAAATCCAATACCGATGTGAAGACGTACAATTGTGATGTTCGCGAAGCTCACTGGAAAATTGATGATGACAAGTGGGTGTTCGCCATCACCGCAGACCGATTTTTACGAAATATGGTGCGCGCCGTAGTGGGAACTTTACTGGATGTGGGCATGGGGAAAATGCCCGCCGAGGATATCCATCAAATTATTGCAAGTAAAGATAGGGGAGAGGCAGGCGTCTCCGTCCCGGCAAAAGGATTATATTTGACCAAGGTTTTATATCCAAAAGAAATTTTTGATGAGCAAAAAGGATGATGTAGGAAAAGCGTTTGATTTTAGATTGTTCAAACGGGTTTTTTCACGAACCAGACCCTACAGGGGCATTTTTTGGTTGGTGGCCATTGTGGCCATCCTGTCCGCAGCTTTCGCTATTGGGATTCCGTTATTGGTTAAAACAATTATCAATGAATCTTTGGAAAATAAGGACTCGGGTCAGCTGCTTCAGAACGTCTTGTACATGTTGGCCTTTTTGTTGGGCCAGGTAACCACGCAATTGTTGTTCAACTATTACGCGAACTTACTCGGAGAGTCTGTAATACGCGATATTCGAATCAACCTTTTTGAAAAGATGACCAGTTTTAAAATGACCTATTTCGACAACTCCTCTATTGGAGTTTTGGTCACGAGAGCGGTGGCGGATATGCAGCGCATCGGGGAGATTTTCAGTCAAGGATTTTTTATGATCGTGGCCGATGCCCTTAAAATGTTATCGGCAGCAATTATTATGGTGGTCATCAATTGGAAGTTGGCATTGATTGTTTTTGCCATTATGCCCATTATTTTGATTGCTACCCGTCTCTTTCAACAAGCCATGAAGGTAGCTTTTGTTGAAGTACGTGCCCAAGTATCCAATCTCAATTCCTTTGTGCAGGAGCGCATAGCGGGAATGAAGATTGTGCAACTCTTCAACCGTGAGGAAATTGAAAAAGAAAAGTTCCGAGTCATCAACGAAAAGCATCAGAATGCATGGTTGAAGACGGTTTGGTACAACTCCATATTTTTCCCAATAGCGGAAATTTCCAACTCCATTGGTATTGGATTGGTGGTGTATTTCGGTGTGATTCAGAATATAGAAAATGTGGGGATGGACAACAAAGGGGCCATCGTGGCCTTCTTTTTCTTGATGGACCTGTTGTTCCGTCCGCTTCGTCAGATTGCGGATAAGTTCAACACCCTACAAATGGGGATGGTAGCTGCTAACCGTGTGTTCAAAATTTTGGATACCGACAGCCATATTGATGATAATGGCACCGTTGAGAAAGAAGACGTAAAAGGCGATATTGAATTTAAAGATGTCCGTTTTGGTTATGTGCCCGATGAAGAAGTACTGCACGGAATCTCATTCAAAGTGAAAGCTGGGGAAACAGTGGCCATAGTTGGTGCAACGGGAGCAGGTAAATCTACCATCATCAATCTGCTCAATCGATTCTATGAAATCAGTTCCGGAAAAATTTTGGTGGATGATGTGTGCTTGGACGACTACACCTTAAGATCACTCCGTTCCCACATTGCTATTGTGTTGCAGGATGTTTTCCTATTTGCAGATACCATTGCACACAACATTTCGCTTCGTGACGAATCCATTACCACCGAACAGATTGAAGCAGCTGCCAAACAAATTGGCGTGCACGAATTTATTTCGAGTTTGCCAGGAGGTTACCAATACAATGTAAAAGAGCGGGGAACCATGCTTTCCAGTGGTCAACGCCAGTTGATTGCCTTTTTACGCGCCTATGTAAGCAATCCAAGTATTTTGATTCTGGACGAGGCTACATCCTCCGTGGATACGTACTCTGAGCAACTGATACAGCAGGCGACCGATAAGATTACCGAAGGGAGGACCTCAATTATCATTGCACACCGTTTGGCGACCATCAAAAAAGCCGACAAGATCATTGTGATGGATGCCGGTAAGATCGTTGAAATCGGCACCCATAAAGAACTTCTTAAAAAAGGTGGTTACTACAACGATTTGTACACTGCACAATTTTTGGCCGAGGAGGTGGCTTGATTGTCTTATTTTTATAAATCATCAATAGCAAGGCCCATCACAAGGAATGGCATTGTTATAATTTTTGGCGTCTATAGTATAGGTACTTGTGTTACCATCATGTGTATATGAATCGCTTTTAAACAAACTGTGGCCTTTTGGCTCCACTGTATAAAGGAAATGAGTTTCAAGACGTTTATTGTCAAAAACCATGACAATGGAGTCGGCTTGGAGTATTTGGTGAGTCAGGACTACCCTAGCAGTATCCTCACCCCTAAAAATCTCTCCTTTTCCTGTTTTAGAAACCATCTTTTGTCCACTCGGCAGACCATTGGTGAAAAAGCGCATTTGTACTTGATTATCCAATCCGTTGTTAATAATTATAATGCCAGTTTCCTCCATTTCCCTGGGCCAGCAAGACATTGCCAACAGTACGGTAATCAAGGTCAATATCGTTCTTACAAGTTAATTACAAGGCCCATCGCAGGGAATCGCATTGTTGTAATTTTTGGCATCTATAGTATAGGTACTTGTGTTACCGTCATGTTTGTAGGAATCATTATTAAATAAACTGTGACCAACAGGCACCACAGTATGCAAAAAATGTGTTTCAGCACGCTCATTGTCAAAAATCAATACAATGGAATCGGCCTGAAGAATTTGGTTAATGACTACAACAGTGGACGTGTCTTCCCCTCTAAAAATTTCCCCTTTTCCAGTTTTAGAAACTATTTCCGGCCCACTGGGAATACTATTTCTAAAAAAGCGCATTTGAACATCATTGACCAGTCCGTTGTTTATCACAATTACACCTGTTTCTTCAAAATCCTTTGGCCAGCAAGAAATTATAAGAAATGGGACAATTAGATATAACAATATTTTTTTAAGATTCATCATTAGAAATTTACCAATTATTAAACAATTCTCGAATTTTATAGGACTGTCCAGAGATTGCGACATTTTTTTCCCTACATTCCTCCCATCTAGTTGTTCCTATTAAGGATTTTTCCATATTTGGCCATGTCACTCCGGAAACCCTATCAATAGGAACATTAATGCCATGTTCATCCCTTTGATTAAAATGATCATACATATCAAAAAATGTTGTGGTATAAAACTTAGACTTGTATCCACCTTCAATTTTCTGGTCTTGTAAGTTTTTGCCTTGGTATTTATAACTATTCGGTCCCAATCTTCTGTACCGCATATTGGTAAGATAAATTTCCACTGCTGTTGCCCAACTTTCCATGAGTCGGCGTGCACTAGCTCCTGCTGGGCCAGGATTGTTGCTTCCACCATTATAAATATACCCTTGTTCCACTAAATCATCCCAAGAAATGGGATCAATACGCCAATGGGCAGCATGGGCCAATTCGTGAATGGTAGTGCCATATATAAGTTCTGAAGCATCACCATATTTTTTAATTTTTATGTGGGGCACTATGCCAAAGGTACCGTGGCCCACCTGCATTTTCGTAGATGAGGGGCCTTGACTGGTCTCTACAGCTGCGATTTTAATTTGGGTTTTCCAAAACCCGTTTGTCGGCGGCCTGGTCAACCCACCTATGTTATGATAGTAAAAATGCATGGCCGCTTGGAATATTTGCCCCCTGTACTTCATTCTCCCTCCGTTTATCTTAAGGTTCCAAGGTTGTTTGTACAATTTTGGGCCTTTGTCTTCTGCCTGTGTTAAACCTGAATGGTCCCGAATACTAAACTCAAAGCGATCCCATTTGATCACATATCTCACTTTTGCCCTAACCTCTTTATGTTTAAAATTTCCTTGAGCATCGGCTATAGCGCGATCCAAGGTCCATGTATCCCGTATCAATATATTGGCACCATTAATGGGCACATAACTTCCATTCCGGGTTTTGGTCACATTCTTACAAGTTTTTGTTTCAATTTTTTGGGGACAAAGGTTTTGTTCCGGCATTATTAACTTTCCTGTCTCCACACTACTTTTCAAGTTATTGTCGCACGATGAATAATCGTAGATATAGGAGGTTTGGCACTCTTTCACCGTATACGTGGATGTCCCCATATTGTCGTCAAAAATTTTCACATTGCCGCTGGGTCGCCATTTAGCCCTTAAATTTATTCCCAAAAAGCAGGTTTCACAACCGTTTTTGTCCAAAGGAGGTTCTGGCAACAAATCTTCATTATCGGTATCGACATACGCTTGCTCTATAGCATGGTTCATAAAATCCACTTCATCATCAACAAGACCGCGTAAGGTCTTTTTGCCAGATGTTTTGGTGTCATTTAAGGTTTCATCTTTTTCTGGAAGATACATTTCTTGGAGTATGGTATGGGGTATGTTTTTAGGATATTTGGCATCTATGGGGATGCTTGTGTAATAGGACAATCTTTCTCCTTCCCCTAGCGGGTTCTCTTTATGATAAAGCTCTCCATTCTCATATTCAAAAGGGTAATCAAGGCAAATTATTTTGCGATGTTTCCTTAATCTGTTTTCCTGTGCGTCCGATTCGGGACCGAACTTAATATACAGATAATTGGGCTGTATATCACTAGTATCCTTTTTCTTTTTTTTAAGGTTGTTGTATCCTTTCCCTGTATCATAACTCCCATACTCCATACTGTCCAGCACTTTCTGATAGGCCCTTCTAAAAGTATGGATTTCGTAGGGGTTCTTAAGTAATTGACCAGTATGAAAATTTTCCCCGGTCTGGGTAATTTGGTTTTGCGTATCAATTTCCGCCATATAATCCTCCTTTTGACAACTTTGTAGCATAAAAAGAGATAATGAAAGAATTGTGTATGCAAATCTGTAATATGGATTGTTCATGTCAGGTAAGATTTTATGGGTTAACTCAATATTAACACAAACAAATCGTTCAATTTTCTTTGAATTGATGAACACCCTATATGAATTGATAAAAGCCCCTTTTCAGTTGACAGATAACAATTTTGAAGTAAGGGAAGGAAAAAGATGCTACAAAATATAAGTTTTTATCTTTCCGATATAGACCCTGTTACGACAGGAGCCGAAGGATTTGCGTTACTGGGTATTGTAAGGAAAGGATGCAGAGCTCCTAAAAAATGGAGACTACTACAATGATTTGTATACTGCACAGTTCTTGGCCGAGGAGGTGGCTTGATCTGGATTTATTGTTCAAGATCCTTTTTAATACGATGTATCAATTCCTCTCTTCCTTTAAACGGAACAAACTCTCCATTTTTAATGTAGGATATGGAACCTGTTTCTTCGCTCACTACCAAGCACAGCGCATCGGTTTTTTCCGTGATTCCAACTGCTGCCCTATGTCGCAATCCAAAACGGAGGGGAATGTTTCGGTCGTTGGAAACAGGTAAAATCACCCTAGTGGCGGTAATAAAGTTATCTTGAATCACAATAGCTCCATCGTGCAACGGACTGTTTTTAAAGAAAATGCTTTCCAATATGGGTTGGGTCACCTTTATGTTCATGGAATCTCCCGTAGATTTAACAAAATCCATGGAATTATTGCGTTCAATTACAATCAGTGCTCCCGTTTTGGAGCTGCCCATGCGTTCACAGGCACCAATTATGGCATCCACGTCGGTGCTGGTGGAAATGGCCTCTTGCTTTAGGAATTTAAAATATTTAAAAATATTGCGTTTGGAGGCAAAGTTGGTAGAGCCGATCATCAGCAAAAACTTTCGAATCTCTTGCTGAAATACAATGATCAGGGCAATTAAACCAATGTTCATAAAGCCGCCGACCATGCTGCTGATCATCTTCATTTGCAGCAATTCGGTCAGTTTCCATAGCGCCCAAACAATCACGATTCCAATAAAAATATTGATGGCCACTGTACCCTTGACCAATTTATAAATGTAATACAGGAGTGCGGCCACGAGGACTATGTCGATGATATCCGTAATCTTGAACTCGATAAAATTTAAAAAATCCAACCGCAGTGTTTTTGTAAAATTAGCAAAAATAGGAGAACCTCAAATCAGAGCGCGTTCTCTTTTAAGGCTTCCACAAGTTTAACACATTCTGTAGCTTCTTTTACATCGTGGGCCCGAATAATATTTGCACCCCTTAAAAGGGCGATGGTGTGTAGGGTCGTAGTACCGTTCAATGCCTCTTGTGGAGATGATTTCAAAACTTTGTAGATCATTGATTTTCTGCTCAGCCCGATCAAAATAGGCAAACCAAAGGTTTGGAACATATCCAAATGGTTTAAAAGCGTATAATTTTGTTCCGTTGTTTTGGCAAAGCCAAAACCTGGGTCTATAATAATATCATTTATTTTTTGGGAGGTGGCCTTCTGGACTTTTTCTGAAAAATAAAGCCTGAGGTCATTTATTAAGTTATTGTAGGCAGCTTCTTTTTGCATGGATTGTGGGGTGCCTTTCATGTGCATCATAATATACGGAACTTGGTATTTAGCAATGGTTCCAAACATTTCATCATCCAAATTTCCCGCGGCAATGTCGTTAATAATGGCAGCACCATGCTCAATACTTTCTGCAGCCACTTTACTTCTGAATGTATCTACAGAAATTAAGGTGTCCGGAAACCTTTTCAGGATAAGTTCGATAACAGGAATCATTCTGCGCAATTCCTCATCCTCTGGAACATGTTCGGCACCAGGTCGGGAACTATAGGCGCCCATATCAATAAAAGAGGCACCATGGTCGAGCATAAATTCCACTTGCTTGAGTATGGAACCCTCATCCTTGTACTTTCCACCATCAAAAAAAGAATCTGGAGTAAGGTTGAGGATGCCCATTACTTTGGGCCTTTTTAGGTCTACAAGTTCACCTTTGCAGTTTATGGTCATAAAAAATATCTGCTTTGTTGGGTTTCATTATCTTTGGCAAAGTGCTTTTTGGCACAAACAAGTTGGACGAAATTTACGCAAATTAGCAACAATACATGCAGCATACTTCCCAACAATACGATGAGGTGATACAAACCTGCCGGGAATTGTTTTTGAAAAAAGCCAAGGATTACGGCACAGCTTGGCGAATCCTACGGTTACCATCATTAACGGACCAGATTTTTATAAAGGCCCAGCGCATTCGAAGCCTTCAACAGAACGAGGTGAGAAAAGTGGATGAGGATGAGCGTTCCGAGTTTATCGGAATCATCAATTATTCCATTATGGCGTTGATCCAAATTAAAAAAGGGGTAGTGGAGCAGCCAGACCTAACCGCCGACGAAGCCATTGCGCTTTATGATGAGGAAGTCACCATCACCAAAAAATTGATGGAAGACAAAAATCACGATTATGGTGAAGCTTGGCGCGATATGCGGGTGAGTTCACTTACTGATTTGATTTTGCAAAAATTGTTGCGGGTAAAACAGATTGAGGACAATCAAGGCACAACTTTGGTAAGCGAAGGGGTGGATGCCAACTATCAGGATATAGTCAATTATGCAGTTTTTGCGCTCATACACTTGAGCGAAAATTCTAAATGATAAATTTTCTGGTGACGCTCGGTTTTGGAAGAAAAAATAAATAGAATTGAAAAATAATGTTGTAGGCCAGTATATCACATAAGTGCAAATTTGTGAAATTCGTGTCAGACAAAAGCAGTTTGGATTTTCGGTGTTGAGATTTTGTTCCGTATAAATTTTTTTGAAAAACATGAAATATTTAGTTTGGATATCAAGAATTATAGTAGGTGTGCTGTTCATTATCAGCGGGCTGATAAAGTTGAACGACCCCATGGGTTTTTCCTTTAAGTTGGAAGAATACTTTAGCCCAGGTGTGTTGGACTTACCTTTTTTAACCCCCTTGGCATTGGGAATCTCCATTTTTGTAGTGATTGTTGAGGTGATTCTTGGAGTTTTGCTCCTAATCGGGTTTAAACCAAAATTTACGGTGTGGAGTCTTTTGCTCATGATCGTTTTCTTCACCTTTCTCACCTTTTACTCGGCCTATTTTAATAAAGTAACCGATTGTGGATGTTTTGGGGATGCCATCAAACTAACACCATGGGAATCGTTCACCAAGGATGTGATTCTTTTGGTGTTTATTCTGATATTGTTCTTTGGTAGAAAATATATCAAACCCTTGTTCAACCCCAAAACCAATTGGATTGTTGGCGGAGTGGCACTTTTGGCCTGTATTTTGTTTGCTAACCATGTTTTGGCCCATTTACCTTCAGTAGATTTTAGGCCTTATAAAATTGGGGCAAACATCCAAGAAGGAATGTCCGTTCCCGATAATGCACCGCAACCTATTTACGAGTACGCTTGGCGTTTTAAGGTAAACGGAGAAGAGCGAATTTATGTTACTGAAGGGGATTACCCAACGGTGGATGGTGAATTCGTTGATGTGGAAACCACCGAAGTTCAAGCAGGGTACGAGCCGCCCATCCATGATTTTACCATTGAGCAAGAAGGTCAGGACTATGCATCGGAACTGTTGGAAGAAGATAAACTGGTGATGGTGATAGCCTATGATTTAAGAAAAACAGGAGGCTTGACTACAGGTGCGACCAATGAAGAAATTGAGGCAGCACAAAAAGAAATTTATCCCGAGCTCAAGAAAACAGTCGATAGAGCAAAACAAAAAGGATACAAAGTTATTGGGATGTCAGCTTCGAGCAGCGATATGGCCAATAAGCTGACCGATACTTACGATTTGGATTTTGAGTTTTATTTTACCGATGAGACCACCTTGAAGACCATTGTACGTTCCAATCCAGCTATTTTGATGCTCAGCAAGGGAACCATTCAACAAAAAGTACATTACAACGATTTTGATGAACTTACTTTCTAATCATAAAGAAATTGAAACACCAAAACAAAAGGACAAAAATTCAACAATAGAGTAAAAGAATAATATTTTACACCAAACACCAAACACCAAACACCAAACACCAAACACCAAACACCAAACACCAAACACCAAACACCAAACACCAAACACCAAACACCAAACAGTATAACATAATAACAAATAACATGAGAACAAAGATTGTGGCAGGAAACTGGAAGATGAACAAAAACCTTCAGGAAACTGAGGAATTATTGGCCGAGCTTTCCGCCAAACTACCAGATACCGATGCCGACGTAATTGTAGCACCCACTTTTGTGAACCTTCAAGCGGCAAAGCAAGCACTACAAGACTCCAAAATACAAGTGGCTGCGCAGAACATGCATTTTGCCGAAAGTGGCGCATATACGGGTGAAATTTCCGCAGATATGCTACTTAGTTTAGGTGTGGATGTTGTTATTCTTGGTCACTCCGAAAGACGTGCTTACTTTGGTGAAGATGATGCTTTGTTGGCCAAAAAAGTAAAAACAGCCATTGAGAAAGGCTTAAAAATTATTTTCTGTTTTGGAGAAGAGTTGGAAGACAGAAAATCCGATAAGCACTTTGCTGTTGTGGAAAGCCAATTGAAAAATGCACTTTTTGATTTGGATGCCAGTGCTTGGAGCAAAATAGTACTTGCTTATGAGCCCGTTTGGGCCATTGGCACAGGTGAAACTGCAAGTCCAGAGCAGGCTCAGGAAATGCATGCGTTCATCAGAAAAACAATTGCCGAAGGATTCAATGCTTCCATTGCCGAAGATGTTTCCATTTTGTACGGAGGAAGTGTAAAGCCTGCCAATGCAGCCGAGATATTTTCAAAGCCGGATGTGGATGGTGGTTTAATTGGTGGTGCTTCTTTGGTGGCTACCGATTTCACGGATATCATCAAGGCGATTTAAGTAATGTCCTTGGTCTACCTCGAATACGATTTTAAGATTGACCCGCTCCAACCCGCAACAGATATTTTGATTGCGGAGTTGGGGGAATTGGGGTTCGAAAGTTTTGTGGAAAACGAAACAGGACTTTTGGCCTACATCCTAAAATCCGAATGGCGTGATGATGTATTGGAGGATTTATTTGTATTCCAAAATCCAAATTTTGAGATAAGCTGGACCAGTAAGGAAATTGAACAGCAGAATTGGAACGCAGAATGGGAAAAAAACTTCCATCCCATTAAAGTGGGGGAAAAATGTTTGGTTCGTGCACCTTTTCACGAGGCTGTTGCGGTTGATTATGGTATCGTCATAGAACCGAAAATGAGCTTCGGAACCGGTCACCACGAAACCACACACATGATGTTGCAACATATTTTGGATACGGATTTTTCAGGAAAATCGGTCTTGGATATGGGATGCGGAACAGGTGTCCTTGCCATTTTGGCCAAGAAGAAAGGAGCTGGCGATGTGGAGGCCATTGATATTGATGAGTGGTGCTTTTTGAATACCCAGGAAAATGTAGAGCGGAATGACTGTGCAGATATAAAAGTTTTTCAGGGAGACAGTAGTTTGCTGGATGGTAAAAAATATGACGTCATTCTGGCCAACATCAACCGGAATATTTTATTGGAAGATATTCCTATATACACAACTTGCTTAAAAAAGGGAGGTTTCTTATTTTTAAGTGGCTTCTATTTGGAGGATTTGGATGCAATTTCTTCAAAATGTGGCGCCTACGGTTTGGAATTTGAAAAAAATCTGGAGAAGAATAACTGGGTTGCAGCAAAATATGTAAATTAGAAAGACGTAAACTCCAAGAGATTATGGGAACCAAAGAAAAAGAGTTGGAAGATGTCCTTCTGGATGAAGAGACCACAAATGAGCACGAGATAGTTCTTTTTAATGATGATGTAAATACCTTTGATTACGTTATTGAAACACTGATCAATGTTTGTGAGCATACGCCCGAACAGGCCGAACAATGCTCCTTGATTGTGCATTACAAAGGGAAGTGTACCGTGAAAACGGGAGAGTATGCTGCCCTAAAGCCTAAATGTAGCAAGCTGTTGCAGGCGGGCCTAAGTGCCGAAATTGTTTAACTTGCCAATTCCAGCAAAAGTTCTCCATCTCAAACCGATATAACAATATTTCAAAACTAAAGTCCATGTATTGTTTACCTTAAATTAGAATATCTTACCGTCCCAATTCTTTACATTTAGCCTAAACAACCAAAAACCAACCCACTAACCACCCATTCTGAAAAATGAGTGAATTTTTTAAGGCTGAATTAAAAGACCGTTTTTTGGAATATGCTTTGGAGCGAAACGATTACTTCCAAGTCCAAACCCTTTATGATGAATTTTTAAGACCTAACTATAGTCTGGAATATGCTCAAAAATTGGTGCAGGAAATTCAAACTTACGACCCTAATTTACTGGATATAATGAGTGGCAATGGAATGGATATTTTTATGTTGGCCTCTACGCCCAATACCGAAGATTTTTTGGATGAAGGTGGATTCATGAACCTGTATGTTAAGGAAGAAGAGAAATGGGATACGTTTCTTGGGCAGTTATCGGGTACGCCAAAATTGACCAAGGAGGAAAGAGAACTATTGAAGAAGAATACTCCTGATTTGAAACGGGAAAAAGTGATGCTCGTAGGACTTATAGTGGCGGTGACGATCAGCTTTTTGTTTACATTGGTCAGTATTTTTAAAGAAACTTTCTTGGAGCCGGAATATGTCCCTGCCGATGAGTTTGAGCGAAAAATGAATCAGCTACAAGAACAGTACATTTTGGAGAACGAGAAAATGCAACGGGAATTGGAAAACGCGCAACGTGTGTTGGATTCATTGCAGGAATAAGTTGAAAAAGAGACAGCGTTCAAACGTAGGTGATACTTTTTCCATTCATGAATTGAGATTGTTTGATAAAAACAGGGGTAAGTTTTGCGTAAAGCCTTGATCTATAGAATTTTTTGCAAAATTGTTTTATTCGGTATTTAAATTAGGCTCAAAAATTTTGATGAACTGTTAATTTCAAGTTACTGAATTTAGAAGACTTCTATTTTTTTAAGAGTTAATGGGTTTTTAGTGAGATAATGCCATCACCTTATTAATTTTTTGTTAAATTGTGGCAAGCTAATTCAACAAACCATTGACTTATTTTACTGAACCTCGTTCTTTTTTGATAAAGAAAGGAAGTTTATTCGCCATCCTTTTAGTGGTGCAATTTGCTTTCTCACAAAATGTGCCCATAACAATTTCGGGTGAATCTAAAACTTCTTCTGAATTTTTTAAGGAATTGGAAGACAAATCCGGTTATTCATTTTTCTACCTAGATGACTGGATTGAAGATTTAAAGGTGGAACAAAACTTTCAAGAGGCTACTATTTCCAATATTTTGGAAGTCGTCCTATCCGAGACTCAATTGAATTTTTACCTTCTTGAGGAAGAAAAAAGGGTGTTTTTGTTACAGAACACGATTATCTACGATGAACTTCCCCCTAGTTTTTATCAAACAAAGGACACTTTGGGAAGTACAACGGTTGTGCAAAGTAAAAGAAACGTTCCTCCTCCCACATTTTATAATGATGAAGTATCCCAGACCACTGAAAAACTTCCAGTTGTTCGAATAGGAAGAGCCAATGAACAACATTTAAGACCAACCTACCGATTGTCTGGGCGGGCAATCAACGCCGAAACAGGTGCTCCTATACCTGATTTGGCCATTAGAGTGAAAGGTAGGAGTGGTGTAACCGTTACAAACGAGCAAGGGGAGTACGAGTTGGTGTTGCCAGCTGGTTATAACCTTATTTCTACCAGTGCCATGGGAATAAGGGATTCTGAACGCGAAGTTATCATGTACAACGACGGAACCATGAACCTTCAATTACAGGAAAGCTTGGAACAGTTGCAGGAAGTTGTGGTCGAAGCAGATGCGGTGAGCAATGTTGAAGAAGCAGTTTCCGGTAGCGAAGAGATAAGCTCCGAGGAATCCAAGGATATCCCTTTGGTGCTCGGGGAACGGAATATATTGGAAGTGGCCAAGGCCTTGCCCGGGATTTCCTCTGCCGGTGAAGGGGCTTCGGGACTCAATGTAAGGGGCGGGAAAACCGACCAAAACTTGGTGTTGTTGGACGATGCGGTCATTTACAACCCAACCCACTTCTTTGGGATTTTTCAGGCATTGAACCCGTTCACAACGGAAAAAGTGAACATTTACAAAGGGGCACCGCCCGTGGAATTTGGCGGGCGACTTTCTTCGGTGCTCGATATTGAAACAAAAAACGGGGATACGGAAAAAATTTCTGGGGAGGGCTCCATAGGGCCGGTTACGGGAAATCTGGCTTTGGAAATTCCATTAAAAAAGGAGGTTTCTTCCTTGGTTATTGGAGGTAGAGGTGCCTACGCCGATTGGATATTGAAAGCTTTGGATGATGAGGACTTGAGCAATAGCGAGGCGTCATTTTTTGATGGCATCATAAAATATCATCATAAATTTAGTGAAAACAGCGAAATCCGTGGAACAGCCTATTACAGCAAGGACAACTTTAGTATCACTTCCGATTCGCTTTACAATTATAGTAATCGGTTAGGCTCCGTACGCTGGGCACATAAACTGAGCGAGAAAAGCACTGGAGTGCTTACGGCAAGTAACAGCAACTATAATTTTGGAATTGATTATGATGATGAGGGCAACAGTAATTTTGAACTGGACTATACCATTAACGAATCAGAGCTCAGG
Source organism: Allomuricauda ruestringensis DSM 13258 (assembly GCF_000224085.1). Classification (NCBI taxonomy): domain Bacteria; kingdom Pseudomonadati; phylum Bacteroidota; class Flavobacteriia; order Flavobacteriales; family Flavobacteriaceae; genus Flagellimonas; species Flagellimonas ruestringensis. The sequence continues at coordinate 469,902 of NC_015945.1, read as the reverse complement.
TATCGGTTGAACACCCGTTTGAACGAAGCCCATACACTTGATTATGGCATATCGGGTAAATATTACTCGGTGGAACCCGGAAACATTGAACCTAAAGGCAATGATTCCAATGTAGAGCCTATTACTATAGATCGAGAACGGGCATTGGAAGGAGCTTTGTTTATTGGGGACGAGTTTAAAATATCCGATAAACTGTTGCTTAATGTGGGAGCCCGATACGCTTTTTATGCAGCCATGGGCGAGGCCACACAAAATACCTACCAAGAGGGAGAGGGAGCACCACGAAGCGAATCTACTGTACAGGACACTATAAGCTATGATAGCGGTGAATTTATAAAAACGTATGGCGGACCGGAGGCAAGGGTTTCTGCTAGATACTTGTTTACCCCGGATTTTTCGGTAAAAGCTAGCTTTAATAATTCGTATCAATTTATACATACACTTTCCAATAATACAACGGTGTCCCCAATTGATACTTGGAAACTTTCGGATTTGAACATCAAACCTCAAAAAGGATATCAGGCAACCTTCGGATTTTTCAAAAACTTCAATGAGAACATGTATGAGTTGAGCTTGGAAGGCTATTACAAACGTATGGACGATGTGCTCGATTTTAAGACCGGGGCCGACCTTTTGCTCAATGAAAATGTAGAAACGGAAGTATTGCAGGGTGAAGGCAAGGCCTATGGGGTGGAGTTTCTGTTAAAAAAGAAAAGGGGAAGTTTAAATGGATGGCTCGGTTATACCTATTCCCGCTCCAAATATAGGTTTGATGGTGAAACTAGTGAGGAACGCATCAACAATGGGGAGTTTTTTCCATCCAATTTTGATAAGCCCCACGACTTAAGTGTAATTGCCAATTACAAGTTTACGAGACGTTACAGCGTATCCATGAACTTTGTATATCAAACGGGAAGACCTATTACATATCCTACGGGAACCTTTAGGTTCAATAATGCCGATTATGTCACTTTTAGTGATCGTAACAAATATCGGATACCTGATTTTTATCGCTTGGATTTGGGAATCAATATTGAGGGGAATCATAAAAAGAACAAATTGGCCCATAGTTTTATCACAATTCAAGTGTATAACGTTTTGGGCAGGAACAACCCGTACTCCGTTTTTTTTGTAACGGATGATGGTGAAGTAAAAGCATTGCAAAGCTCCATTTTTGGAATGCCCATACCTTCCATAACCTATAATTTCAAGTTTTGATGAAATTTCAAAAAGGTTCATATCGAATTATTTTGGGAATCATCTTTCTGGCATCTCTTGGGGCATGCTTGGACGAGCTCGATATTGAAACACTAGGTGAAGAGGATCAAACCACTGCTTTGGTTGTGGAAGCGGTACTGACCGATGAGATGATCACTCAAAAGATATATTTGAGCAGGAGCAGTCCTCGTTTGGACCTGGAAACCGATACTGTTTACAATCCATACATTCCCTTGGGTAGCCGACCCATTGATTCCGTGGATATGGAAGGCGGTGCCACGGTCCGTGTATTGGGCGACAATGGTGCCGAATACGGTTTTACCGAAGGTGATGATGGCATCTACCTTTCCAATCAACCTTTTGCCTTGGAAATGGGAGTGGGCTATACTTTGGAAATCGAGACCGGCAATGGCCAGGAATATGTGTCGGATCCTTTGAGTGTACAAGGAAAGTCGCAACTTGCCAATGTGTACGCTGAAAGAGCCGTTAGCGACAGCGGAGAGGAAGGAGTGGCCATTTATGTGGATAGTCAACCCCAGCAAGGAAATACGCAGTTTTACCGCTATACCTATGAGGAAACTTATAAGATAGTGGCGCCAAATTGGCTTCCCGTGGATTTTGAGCTCACTGGTTATGACAATTCCGTCTTTCCCCCTGAATATAATCTGGAGATAGTAGAACGGGGAGTGCAGAATCAGATCTGCTACAATACCGTTCCATCCACGACCATAGAGCAAATCAGTACGGCAGGTAGTCTTGATAGGTCAATTTCCAAACACATGGTTCGGTTTATTGGAAAAGATAATTTTATTATCTCGGAACGCTACAGTATTCTGGTGCAGCAACAGGTCCAGTCGGCCGATGCCTATTCATTTTATGAGACCTTGAAAAGTTTTTCGCAATCGGATAATATATTTTCCCAGATACAACCTGGTGCCATCTATGCTAATGTGCATAGAAAGGATGGGACAAGTGAAAATGTTTTGGGTTATGTGGAGGCAGTGGGTGTGTCAGACCAACGACTGTTCTTCAATTTTGATGATTTCTTTTCGGAAGAAGAACTGCCAGAGTTCCCCTTTAACTGTAATCCTATGACGGCAAGAATTTATAATGAACCACCTCCCCCTTCCTGCCCAGAGGATTTGTTGAGCAGATTGGACAATGGTACGGTCACTTATTTTGGTACCTATGACGAAAATTTGGTGCCCAATGCATCATGTCCTGGCCCTTACGTTTTTGTACCCCGAGTATGTGGAGACTGTACCTTGTTGGGAAGTAATGTAGAACCAGATTTTTGGGAAGAATGAAACTGTCAAGACACATATGGCCAGTATTGTTATTGTTCTGTCTTGGCGCATGCTTGGACGAACTCGAACTTGATACGCTTGGCGAGGAGGAACAAACCGCTGCTTTAGTGGTAGAGGCTGTCCTAACAAATGAAATGATCATCCAAAAGGTGTATCTGAGCCGAAGTAGCCTACGTTTGGACCTCGAGACCGATACCGTTTACAATCCCTACATTCCCTTGGGCAGTCGCCCCATTGATTCGGTGGATATGGAAGGCGGGGCCACGGTCCGTGTATTGGGCAACAATGGTACCGAATACGGTTTTACCGAAGGTGATGATGGTATCTACCTCTCCAATCAACAATTTGCGTTGGAAATGGGCGTTGGTTATACCTTGGATATTACAACCAGTGATGGCACGGGATATACCTCTGACCCTTTAACTGTAGAGGGAACCTCGCAATTGACCAATGTGTATGCTGAAAGAGCTATAAGCGACAGCGGAGCGGAAGGAATGGCCATTTATGTAGATAGTGACCCTCAGCAAGGAAACACGGAATTTTATAAATATACTTTTGAAGAAACTTATAAAATAGTCTCTCCTTTTTGGGCGGGCAGTGATTTTGTGTTAACAGATTATGACCCCTGTGCTTTGCCTGTACCTACATACAATTTAGAGGTTGTACCCAAAGAAGTGGAGAATAGGGTATGTTATAATACTGTTTCTTCCACTATTATTGAACAATTGAGTACTGCGGGAAATCCCGAAAGCAAAGTTTCCAAGCACATGGTACGTTTTATTGGTAAGGACAATTTTATTATTTCGGAACGATACAGTATTCTGGTGCAACAACAAGTACAATCTGCCGATGCGTATTCTTTTTTTGAGACTTTGAAAAGCTTTTCGCAATCGGATAATATATTTTCCCAGATACAGCCTGGAGCGCTTTATGCAAACGTGCATAGAAAGGATGGAACAAGTGAAAATGTTTTGGGGTATGTGGAGGCCGTGGGGGTGTCGGACAGGCGACTGTTCTTTAATTTTGAGGATTTTTTCCCCGACGAAGAACTACCTGCCTTTCCTTTTGATTGTTTCTTGCAATCCGTTCCTGAATCCCATCCGTCATATTGTATTCAAGAACCCGTTTCCAATCCCTGTCCACAATCCATAATAGAAAGAGTAAACATAGGGACCATTAGTTATTTTTCGGGCTACGATGAGAATTTGGTACCCTATGCATCTTGTCCTGGGCCTTACATTTTTGTTCAAAGAATTTGTGGAGACTGTACTCTTTTGGGAAGTAATGTAAAACCAGATTTTTGGATAGATTAAAAACTTAGCTTATGAAAAAACAATGGGTAATACTTATGGTTCTCGCAACGTTGTCCTTGCCCGTTCAAGCTCAATACGTAATAAGTAGTGAAGAGGAATTGGAAAACCTAAAAAGCCTACCGCAAGAAAAGGTGTATTTGCACCATACCGGTCCCATCGTGTTCACGGGAGAGTACCTACACTATGCCTTTTATTGCTTCAATGCGCAGAACAATCGCGCCAGCAATATAAGTTTTGTGGGTTACGTTGCCTTGGTGAACCCACAAGGGGAATATGTGCTGGAACAAAAGGTTAGACTTCAAAAAGGTAAGTCACAAGGCGATTTCTTTGTCAATACCCATGTGCCTTCAGGAAATTACAAATTGCTCGGCTATACCCAATGGATGAAAAACAACGGTATGGAGCAAGTTTTTAAGGATGATTTGGTCATTATTAACCCTTATCAAATAGATCAATCACAATTATTGTCTGATGATTCAGAAGAGAAGGCAATAATTGACAAAAAAATGAGTCAACCTATGGACTCATCAGTGGTGCAAATAAAATTGGAACGAGAAATTTACGGAACTCGGGAAAAGGTTGTTGTAAATCTTAAAAACTACAAGGCCCAGCTAGGTCACGGAAATTACACCCTAAAGGTTCAAAAGAAAACTGAAATGTTGGTGTTTCCCTCTATAAATGCCATTTCCTACGCCAACAAATATTTTAATGTAAATGGAGAATTGGACAAAACGGTGGGCGACAGTCTTTTTCTGCCGGAACAGCGGGGAGAGCTATTGTATGGAAAAGTGACCGATGGACAGGGAAGCCCAGTTTCCGATGCCAAAATGGTGGTGTCCGTTCCCGGAGAGGAGTTTCTGCTAAAATTTGCCATAACGGATAGCCACGGCAACTTTTATACCTATTTGAGAAAAAATTACAAACTGGGCAGGGCCATTGTGCAAGTTGCAGAAAACGCTCAAGAAGATGTTGAGGTCTCTCTTGGTACGGTTCCTAACCTTGATGCTTCCCAACTGACATTTAATCAATTCCATATAAAACCCAAATATTCCGAAGCTATCGAACAACGTAGCATACACAATCAATTGGAGAATCAATTTTACTCCGTAAAACCGGATTCCATTCTTCTGGGAACCCCCATAGATCCTTTTGATGGCGGTATGCCCGAGACCATAAAATTAGACGAGTTTACACGCTTTCGCACCTTTCAGGAGACGCTGGTGGAGGTGCTCAACTATGCTGGGTACAGAAACAGCCCCGATGGAAGCGATTACATTCGCATAGCCCAAGACTTTGAAACCTATAACGAAAAGGCCAACGATTTCCCTGCCATTGTGCTGTTTGATGGAGTGTACGTACCAGACCATGAAAAAGTTAAGGACTTTGATGCTGGACAAATACAATCCATTAGTTTGGTTCGAGATCAGTTTAGAATGGCAGGCAGGGATTACCAAGGCATGATGGTGGTAAAAACCATAGACGGTGATTTTTTTGAAAACTATACTCCAGTCCATGGTATTAATGTTCCTATTGAAAAACCTGCACTCAAAAAGAATTATTATAAGCAGCGTTACGCTACGGAGGAAATGGGCAATGAGAAAATCCCCGATTACAGAAGAGTGTTGTTGTGGGAGCCCCATGTTGAGGTAGGAGAGTCCGATTTACAGTTTGAGTTCTATACCTCTGACCTTACAGGGGAGTTTGAAGTGGTTTTGGACGGATTTACTACTTATGGCAAACCAATAACCGTCTATAAAACCATTGTTGTAAAAGAAGCGAGTCAATAGTCGTATCTTTAAAGTGTTGATTTTAAAACCATACGAACCATGAAAAGAGCATTCCACACATTGATTATATTTATCACCCTAATTACTTTTGGAAGTATTGATGCTACTGCGCAAGTTCGGTTGGATACCGAAACGGTCAACGATTTAAAAAACACCAAGCAATTTGCTATAGGGGTCAGTGATGAACGCCATTTTAAAGGAGCATTGAACATGTATGATTTTTTGGTGGAAAGCGGGGTAGAGATAAACGATTACGAAGTCGTTGTTAAAGGCAAGGTAGTTGCCGAGTTGGTAAAGGGGTCCGAACTGGAAACCTTTTTTCAGAAATACAAACTTAAGGTACGCGTAAGTATATGCAGTGTAGCCATGGAAAAATTAAATGTATCGGCGGATCAACTTATTGACGGATTGGTGCCGGTGCCAACGTGGTCTGTACGAATACTTCAACTTCAGGCCAAGAGATATAACACATTAACGTATTAACCTGAGTTTGATTATTATTTTTGACGTTGAAAATGCCGTCACTTCGAGTGCGAAGCGTATCGAGAAGTGGCATTTTTGGGTTCAAAATCGTTGTTTTCGATATAATTTTCTCTGGTTTCGACTTTAGTTTATCCTGAGCATAGACGAAGGGCTCAACCACCGAAAATCACTCAAACTGACGATTTTGAATCACAACTTTCGAATAATCGAACTCAGGTTATTAAATTACTTTAGTGACCAGTTAATAATTTTAATGCAAGGCATATTTCCTTTCATTATCAAAAAATATTTTAACTACAAACCAGATTGCAGGGAACACATTGGTGTTGGGCAACATCCGTAGCTTGTTCTGCTTCTATACAAATTCAAAAACCAAGAGATTACCTAAAATATGGTTTTTGGGCTACCAACAAGCAAACCTGCGATTGGAAACAATTTTCAGAGAAAAGAGATACCGTGGTTTCCACATATTGTGGCAACTTTTTCAAAATCGGGCGGACCAGGGGGTAAATCGGCCAATTCCCTGAACATGATTTCAATTCCTGCGGGAAAGGCACTTGTGATCATTTTTGCCTTTTCAGTTCCAACAACCTTCCAAGAATGTGGAATATTTTTGGGAGCAAAGGCGGTATCACCAGCTTCCAGAACTATGGTTTTGCCATCCACCATTATTTCAACTTGCCCTTTGATTACCCTGAAAACCTCATCTTCCTTTGTGTGAATGTGAGGCGGGATACCAACTCCGGGATCTACATTGTCGACCCATTCCACAATTTGACCATTGGTGTCGCCCCCGACTAGTTTATGGGTCTGGATATCCCCAATAACATTCAAAACATCGCCTTCGCTGTCCTTTATGATTTTTGGGCTTGGGTTGTTGGGTGGTGCTACTTTGTTGAATAGTTGTTTGCTGTTGGCGATTCCAGGAACTAAGGCAAGCCCAAGCCCCAAACCAGAAGTTTGAATGAATTTTTTTCTGTCCATGACATTTTGTTTGTTGTTTTGATAAAAATACAAGGAGGGAGCTATTGAAATATTGTGAAAAACACGGCTATTCCTTTGATTTTCGGAATATCAGCTTTTTCGAAGCTGGGATGGGGCGGTTCCAGTATGCTTCTTAAAAAAATAGCTGAAATAGTCCGGAGAGGAAAAGCCCAGTTCGTAGCCAATCTCTTTAATGGTCTTATCCGAGAATTTCAGGTTGTGCCTGGCGCGCATGACCAATTGTTCATCTATAAGATGCTTGGCATTGACGCCCAAAACTTCCTTGACGCACTCATTTAAATGTTTGTCGGATATGTTAAGCGTTTTGGCGTAGTGGCGCACTTCATGATGTTCAGTAATGTTTTGGTCAATACTTTTTTTGAACTTATAAACCAATGCAGACCTTGAATTGTTGTCCGTGATCACCGACTTGATGTTGCACTTACCGTCACAATAAACAAAAAAGGTATTTAAGAGGGAAAGTATAGCTTCTTCCCGATGTTTTAAGTTAGTGCTGAGCAACTCGTCCATCATTTCAAGGATAGCTTTTATGCGTGTTTCTATACCTGGAGAAAGGTTGATTTTCGGTATTTCATGGCTGTTTAAAAGACGGACTTCAGTAATGTGGAGATTTTTGAAAGTGGGGTGGTTCAAAACATCCTTGGGAATATAAAGCACGTACCCCGATGAAGTTGTAGTACCCTTCTTTAAAATTTTCCAGTCATGATCTGGGCTTAAGAAAAAAACAGCGTTCGATACATTGTTGTATAAGGTCTTGTTTATTTCAATTGCCTCAGCACCATTTTGAACCCAACAAACAGCATAGCAACCACTGTTTTGATTGGATGTTGTTTTGTGTAGAATGCGTGATATTTTAAGGGTGTCTATATTCATTTTTAAGCCGCCCAAAGTAGTGCTCACTCGATTAAGCTCGGTTTTTTGTTCTGTTTAGACAGGAAGTTACATAAAAAACGAAAGAAGATTTACTTTTGGGTTAAAGTAAAGTAGGGGTGTTATTGATTGAATCAGCAAAGATTCATCCATTTGCCCATTTAGTTGGATAGTATGTAAATGAAATAATATCATTCATTTATTATGTGCGATGGAATAATATTTTTTAGGCCTTTCGGCAATACATCCCTGATATCGTCCAGTTCGCCTTGGGAAACATACCTTTTTAAAAACAGAAAAGTTGTTTGGATATAGTCCTCTGCGGCATCATTATTATAGCCAAAGTCGTTGATAGCAGCAGAGCCATCTTGCTTTTTCACAAGATCGATAAAATCCGTCAAATTCTTGACCCTGTCCTTTTTTTTGCCAATGGCCCATCCATTAACATATAGTGCCTTTATGAACATGGGCAGTTGTGCAATAAGTTGTAGGGACTCTGTTGGTGAGATAATGTCCCTTAAAGCATACAATATGGAGGTTAAGATTCTGCCGGCTCTGTCCTTGTCGTTCTCCATGGACATCTGTTTGGCGTAGTCATTTAAAAAAGTATTTCCTTCTGCGGTGTATTGATCAAAATTGAACCCCATGGTTATAGTATTAGTGTTATAAATATGATTTACGGTGATTCAAGCCCACCTGTCTTTACACAGTTGATTGTACATTTTCTGCGCAAAAGTTGAGGACAAACGACTTTACGTTGTCCCAATCCGTATATTCATGATCACGGGAAGTATCTGTGCTGCCCCCCTCTTTTTTTGCAATCATTCGCATGATGAGCTTTTTAAAATAGTCGTATTGGGTATATTTTAATGCTCCTGCAAAATGGCGCACTTCATTGGGCTTCCATCCTGTTCTTGCGAAGAAATCCAAAGCAATTTTTTTGATTTCCTCATGCTCTTCTTCTATGTTGGAAGCAATGGCCATGGAAACCGAGAAGAATGCGGAATGCTTTTTATTAAGAATGTCCAAATGACGCATCACATAATTGGTCACGGCACTTTGATATTTTTGCATGTGAACAGAGGCACCTATAAGTACAACCTCAAAATGGGATGGGGAAGGGGGCTCTTCTGTGGCATCTGCAATAACCACCTTGTGGTCTCCTCCTTGAAGCACTTCTTCCATAAATCTGGCAATTTTTCGGGTCTGGCCCTCACTTGTGCCATATACAATAAGGATTTTCATTTTATCGAATTTTTAGTTATTTATATTTGGGTAACGATAATTACTTTGTGATTTCCTTCCCTATTATTTTGAGTAAGGTAGATGCCCTTAAACTCGTCGCCTCCCCACATAATTTTTGCAAGACATTTCAAAATTTCAAATAGGTATTGATCTTATTTTAAATGTAAACTTACCCCCTTGCCTTGCATGGCACAATGATTTGAATCATTGGGTTGCTCTTCGATGGACCTAATACTGGAAAAGGTGTCTTTTTTAGGCTATCGGGGTTTATGAGTGACATTGACGGAGGTCATTTCAAGGAACCGAAGAAAACACCATTTTTAAGTGTAATTTTTTAAAACAAAAGGCCATGGCACTGAATTTCAATCAATATGCACAGGAAGGCAATGCCTTCTTGAATGAGTATACCAAACAATTGGGCGTAGGAAAAGATACTGAAAAAGCGGGCAGGATATTTGTTTCGATTATGCATGCCCTGCGGGAAATCATATCTGTGGAAGAATCGCTGCAATTTATTGCACAATTGCCCATGTTTCTCAAAGGGGCCTACGTGAATGGATGGAATCCTAAAAAAAGAAAACCGGGCATCAAACACGTGGATGAATTTATTGAGTTGGTAAAGCAATTTGATGGACCTTCTGCCATCCACGACTATGGAGAAGAGAACGATCTTGCCGAGACCTATATCGATGTCACATTTTTATTTCTACGGAGATATGTGTCTTTGGGAGAAATGGAGGACATCCGGAACGAACTTCCAAAGGACCTCAAAAGTTTGATCTATTCCAATTTGATGTTTTAAAACTGGTGGAAAAGCAATGGCATCCTATACAAACTGCGGTCTTCACTGATTTGGATCATTGTTGTAAACCAGCTTGTGACTTACCTTCATATAATCTAAAAACATGAATTATGAGACTGAAATATTTGGTAGGTTTGACTTTTATGGCCATCCCATTTTTAATGGGAGCACAAACCCTTGAAACCATCAATGATCCTACAATTAAAATAAAAGAGCTGACTGAAGTGGGGCCTTTCAGTGAAGGTTTGGCAGCCGTCCGAAAAGACGGTAAATGGGGTTTTATCGATAAGGAGGGTAATCTGGCCATAGATTTTAGAGAGGATTTGGTGTGGGATCAAAATGCGGATGAATCCCGTAGTGATGTCAAGGGCATCAAGTATCCGGAATTCAAGAATGGTCTATGTGCCATACAGGAAATAAAGGATGAAGGAATCCCGTATTATGGGTTTATGGATACCCAAGGAAATATTGTGATCGAACCGGAGTATCTGAATGTTACAGGTTTCAAAGATGACAGGGCCATAGGAATTTATTGTAGAAGAACTTTCAGGGGGAAAAATAACTTTCAGCTGAATATTTATGAATATGCCTTTACCGAAGTCGTTCTGAATACCCAAGGTGAAATTATTTGGCCCATCAGTAAAAGAGAAAATATCTCCATGACTAAAAGGAGGTACCAGACACCAAATTTGACGGCATCCTTCATTTCGTCCGATTTGATACTGGTAAAGACCGGCGACAATGATTTTCAAATCTCCAATATTAGTGAACAAATCCAGAAACCATGAAAAAATTGGACAATAAAGTGGCCATAATCACCGGAGGTGCGGCAGGAATAGGCAAAGAGACAGCTAAAACTTTCTTGCGGGAAGGAGCCAAAGTGCTTTTGGTAGACATTAACGAAAAGAGCCTAAAAGAAACAGTTGAAGGGTTCAATAATCCCAATATTGCTTATTGTAAGGCGGACGTGTCCAAAGCGGATGCCGTAAAGGAATATGTTCGGGCAGCTTTGGATAATTTTGGTAAAATCGATGTTTTTTTCAACAATGCCGGAATTGAGGGAAGCTCAAGACCCATGGCAGACTACCCCGATGATATCTTCAACAAGGTCATCGATGTAAACTTGAAAGGCGTTTGGTACGGATGCAAGTATGTGATCCCGAAAATGGAGCAGGGGGGAAGTGTCATTATTACCTCTTCCGTGGCTGGTCTTAAAGGTTTTGAAGGCTTGGGTGCCTATGTGGCCAGCAAACATGGCGTTGTGGGCATCATGCGCACCGCGGCCCTGGAGTTTTCCAACAAAAAAATACGCGTAAATACCATACACCCGGGCCCTGTGGAAACTGATATGATGCGCAGGATAGAGGCTGATATTTCACCAGAGGACAGCGACGGGGCCAAAAAAGGATTTGAGACCAGTATACCCCTAGGGCGCTACGCCGAAGCTGTTGAAATCGTGAATTTGGTTCTTTTCCTCGCTTCGGATGAAAGCAGGTATATCACTGGTGGCACTTATGTTGCAGATGGTGGGATGGTTATTGCATGATTTTAGGTCTTGGAGCTGTTTCGTATCCCAGTAGACAAAGCATTAGATTACCCTCTCTTGGTCCAAGTTTTCTTCTCTTGGATGGATAAACTTCCCTTTTTGATAGCATTTGTGGCAATATTCCGTATTGATACTTCCATCTTGGTTGGTTCCAAAATCGGTAAGATGGTACATGGGCATGCCACAATGTTCACAGATATTTGAAGGTTCCATGGTGCTATTTATCGGTATTGATCAATGATTTTCTTGAAGGGCTTCTATCACTCTCTTCAGTTTGTCCCGGACCTCCTCGGCAATGCCCATTAAGGCCTCATTGTGGACTCCCATCATCGAAGCAATGGGGTTTACGGCGGCTACCTCTATGTTGCCATCTTCAGCTTTACGTACTATGACATTGCAGGGCAACATGGTACCAATCTTATTCTCAACCTGTAATGCTTTATGGGCAAATGATGGGTTACAGGCTCCCAAAATCGTATAATTGGGAAAGTGTACATCCAATTTCTGTCTCAAGGTATTTTGAATGTCAATTTCGGTAAGAACCCCGAAACCTTCATTTTTAAGGGCTTGGGTTGTTTTTTGTACGACTTTCTCGAAAGTGGTATCACTGAGAACGGTATTGAAATAATATTCCATTTTTATCAGAATGAATTAATTATAATGTGCCACTACCAAGGAAAATGGACGGAATTTAAATGGAAACAGGGAGCCTAAACTCCCTGTTTCTTCGAAAGGCTTGAGTTGCTTTCTGCCTTAAACTTTCTCTATACCATCTTATTGCTAAAATGCTTAAGAACGATTGTACAGTGGACAATCCAAACCTTTCTAGTTTATGTATCTTCTCAGACCATAAACATTTTATGGGGTGTTTTTGATGGAGAGGAGGATTGTTCTCCGCATTTGGAAACAATGTGGTTGATATTCAAATCCTCGTGCCTTATAAAACACCTTTTATAACCGTTGGCTTTTTTCCAATCAACTATTTTTTGTAGTTTTTGTAGAAACCGGGACATCGAAATGTCCCGGTTTCACAGAAGAAGTTATCCTATCCAAAGCTCTTTTTCTTGGATATGCTACTTGTGTTTATCACTAAACGTTTTCACAATTCCAAGAGGAGTCAAAAAATAGTTGTATCTCCTTCTGGATCTTTTGTACACCAATGGTTTTTATCTTCAAAGAACGTATTGTATCGTAATCTTGGCACTAAATTAAGACGATTGTTCAGCTTGTGGAATGATCTGGATCATCTTGGCGCTTTTTTTTCAAATTTTAACATTTTGGACGACATTGTCATTTCCTATGTGATGAACTCATTTAAACTTTTAGGATTGAAGCGAAAATTAGTCAATTTGTGCCCAGTTGAATACTTTTTCGAGTTGCATAGTAGAGCTACGGAAGGATAAGTTCAATGTCAAGCCAAGAACGTATTTTTTCTGTCAACCATTCTTTTTTCTGCCTTGCTGATGTTCTTTATACCTTTCAACAACGCATCGGGATTAAAGGAAATGCTGTTGATACCCCGGTCCACCAAAAATGCTGCAAACTCAGGAAAATCGCTTGGCGCTTGGCCACAGAGTCCAATTTTGGTCTCGGTCTTCTTTGCGGATGAGATGGCCATGGAAATCATCTTTTTGGCAGCGGGGTCATTTTCGTCAAAGAGACCACCCATGATTTCCGAGTCACGGTCAATCCCCAAAGTAAGTTGTGTAAGATCGTTGGAACCAATGGAGAAGCCATCAAAGATCTGTGCAAACTCTTCTGCCAAGATCACATTGCTAGGTATTTCGACCATGGTATAGACCTCAAGCCCGTTTTCCCCTCTTTTCAATCCGTTTTCCTCCATTATCAAGAGTACTTTCTTTCCTTCCAATAAGGTACGGCAAAAGGGAACCATTACTTTTAGGTTGGTCAAACCCATGGTATCCCTAACCCTTTTTATGGCTGCACATTCAAGCGCAAATCCATCCTTGTACCGTTTGTTGTAATAACGGGAAGCTCCCCTAAAGCCCAACATGGGGTTTTCCTCTTTGGGCTCAAAATCTTTTCCTCCGATGAGGTTGGCATATTCATTGGTTTTAAAATCACTGAGGCGCACAATGACTTCTTTGGGATAAAAAGCCGCTGCAATGGTGGCAATTCCCTCTGAAAGCTGGTCGATGAAATAATCTGTCCTCTTGGGATAGCCCTTGGTAAGCGTTTCGATTTCTTTTTTTGCACCTTTATTTTTGATGTTGTCAAAATTTACCAAGGCCATGGGGTGGATCTTTACCGAATGGGTTATAATAAATTCCATGCGCAATAATCCCACGCCATTATTGGGGTAAAAGGAGAGTTGAAATGCACTCTCGGGATCGGACAGAATCATTTTAACCTCAGTATCAGGTAAATGGATATTTGAAAAATCTACCTTGGTCTCCTCAAATTTTAAAGCTCCATTATAGATGTAACCGGTTTTTCCCTGGGCACAGGACAGGGTAACATTCTGACCATTTGAAAGAACATCGGTGGCATTGCCACAGCCAACAATGGCAGGCACCCCCAATTCGCGGGCCACAATGGCTGCATGGCTGGTACGCCCACCTTTGTTGGTGATGATTCCACCAACCTGTTTTAGGAGCGGATCCCAATCTGGGGTTATGGTATCGGTCACGATCAAGTGTTCCGATGTTAGGTCCTTAGCCTCCTTGGGGGATTCCAATTGGAGTACTGTGCCCACTTTTATTTTTGACCCTACGGCATTTCCAGAGGTGAGTGTAGTTCCCTTTTCAAGTAGTTTGTACTCAATATATATGTTCATGTCCCTACCTTGATGTACCGTTTCCGGCCGTGCCTGAATGATAAAAAGTTCACCGGAAAGACCGTCCTTTGCCCATTCAATGTCCATGGGTTTTTGGTAATGTTTTTCTATGGCCAGGGCCCATTGGGCCAATTGCACAATTTCATCATCGGAGAGGACAAACTGGATCTGCTTTAAAACTGGGGTTTTGATGTTCAATGTTGGTTCTCCATGCTGTTCCGTGTTATAGATCATGGTCAAACGTTTGTCGCCCTTCTTTTTTTGGAGGATGGGGAAGTGCCCTGTTTTCAAGGTGGGCTTAAAAATGTAAAATTCATCAGGATTGATATTGCCTTGTACAATGTTTTCCCCGAGGCCCCAAACCCCTGATAACAAAATGACATTTTCAAAACCGGATTCAGGTTCTATGGTAAACCCCACGCCCGAACAGCCCTTACCTGCCCTTACCATTTGCTGCACACCTACCGATAGGGCAACATCAGCATGTTTAAAACCCTTGTCGTTACGATATTTGATGGCCCTATCTGTATATAGTGAGGCAAAACATTTTTTAACCGCCTCCAGAACAGGCTTTTCTCCCTTAATATTCAAAAACGTGTCATGTTGCCCTGCAAAACTGGCTCCGGGAAGATCTTCGGCCGTGGCACTGCTCCTTACGGCAACAGTAGCAGGACTGTTCTTATCAAGATTTTGGTAAGCTTCTGCTATCTTTTGGGAAAATTTATCTGAAAAGGTTCCACTCAATATCAGCTCCCTCGCCTTTTTGCCAATTTCGCTTAGGTTGATGTATGTATCCGTATCCAAACCTGCCAAAACGTCTTCCAAAGGTTTTCGAAGCTGATTTTTATCCAAAAAATCCCAGAAGGCGTCCGATGTAGTGGCAAAACCATTGGGAATACGAACCCCTTCCCCTGTCAATTCATTGTACATTTCACCCAATGAGGCATTTTTCCCACCAACTTTTGGTAAGTCATCAATATGTATTGCTTTGAAAGGTTTGATGTAAACATCCATGGCTTAGGATTTAATTGACAAATTTCAAGGCACAGCGAATATTTTCCAATGACTTGGGTCAGTCCATCGGATTCTCTGGATGCCGATTTCGGTAATGACTGTCCTGTTTTCAATAGATTCTAAATGAGCTACTTAAAATGATTCAGGGTGATCTGGATCATTGTGCAAAGAGCCCATCTACACTAGTTTTGAATGTATAAAGCGATAATTTTAAAAAGATGGCTCATTAGTCATTGAGGTATTAACAAAAACACTAAGATTATGAAAAAGATAGTATTAACTCTATTGTCGATGGGATTCGCAATCTCTTTGCAGTCCCAGATTATCAAAACGGAAGAATTGTCCGAGGTAATTGTGTATGCGACCAATTACAAGTACTTGAATAACGTAGATACAGAGGAAGAAGCATCCATACCTGTTGAAATGCTTAGAAGAAAAGTTGCGGCCTTCGATGTAAAAGATTCCGAGTTCTATCAGGATGACTATGACCTGTACAACATCAATTTCTTTATCCCCGAAGGAAAGATACTTGCAGCTTATGATAAAGATGGCAAGATTATCCGAACTGCCGAGAGGTTTAAAAACATTAATCTGCCAAATTCTGTAAAGAAGGCCATCTTGGATAGGTTTCCGGAATGGACCATTAGCAAGGATGTTTACCGGGTTACTTACCACAACGAAAAGGGTGTTTCCAAAAAGTACAAATTGAAACTGGAAAATGGAGATAAGACGCTGCGGGTAAAAGTGGATGAAAAAGGTGAGTTTCTATAGAAATGGGGCCGTCTTTGGCCTAATTTATAAACAATAAATCAATCATTATGTCAGTATTAAAAGTCGTCGAAATTATGGGAAACTCAAAAGAGAGTTTTGAGGACGCTGTAAACAACATTGTCAAGGAGACATCAAAAACAGTGAGGAACATCAAGTCTGTTTATGTAAAGGACATGCAGGTTTGTGTAAAAAACAACCAAATTTCCGAGTACCGTGTGAATGCAAAGGTCACTTTCGGAATAGATGGAGAATAATTCCTAGTTAGGTGGTTTTGTTTGTATGGTCCGTGCTGGTCCCCTGGCTTCGGGCCATATAATTTGTATTGTCGACCTGCATCATTGTGGACCATGCGTCCAATGACTAAATTTTATAAAAAAACAATAAGCTATGGCAACTACAGAAGTATTTGATGAACATGTATCCCAATACGAACAATGGTATGAGGACCATCCCGAGGTATATCAATCCGAAATATTGGCATTGCAGGAGCAGTTTTTGGAGCTGCCCCAGAACATTAGGGGCATTGAGGTAGGTCTGGGTACTGGAAGGTTCTCCGAGCCTTTGGGTATCAAGGAAGGAATTGAGCCTTCTGTGGAGATGGCAAAAAAAGCGTTTGACAGAGGTGTTGAGATCATGAAAGGTAAAGCAGAACACTTGCCCTATGCCGCCATGCAGTTTGATTTTGTGCTCTTCGTTACCATTTGTTACTTCAAAAACCTTAAGAAAGCCCTGTCTGAAGCGTATAGGGTGTTAAAGCCCGATGGAGCTATAATCATAGGTTTTTTGGACAGGGAGCAAAGTGTTGCAAAAGCGTACATGGCCAAAAGAGATCGGAGCAATTTTTACAAAACGGCCATTTTCCATTCGGTCAACCAAGTGGAACAATTGCTCAAAAATGTAGGGTTCAGGAACTTGAAATATAACCAAACCCTTTTTGGGAACCTTGAGGACATCAAGGAGGTACAAATACCCAAAACCGGCTACGGAATGGGGTCTTTTGTGACCGTTAAAGCGGTTAAGCCATGAATGAACGGCAGATGTGACAATGTGGGTCTTTTTGACTGTCAAATGTGTACGGAGATTTCCACAGATAATGCGACCGACCTCTTAATCGATTTCCTCTCAGATATTCTTTCCCTTACCTAGATGCAAAAAACCCTTTTTTGTAATGTTTACTTTGCCGAGCTATCGGAAAATAGAATCAAGGCCCAGCTTTATGGAAAGTGGTTGGGTGGGTTTGATAAAAATATCAAAGAAGGTAATCTGTCAAGATGGTTATGTGCTAAGGAACGAAAAGAATATATGGGAAAGCCATATCATTTTTACTATTTGAATGAGAGAGACAGGGAAAGGTTTGCCACCAACACCGAATCAAGGGTTGACCGTACCGTTGGTTTGTTCCAACAATTCAATGGCTTCTTCTTCGGAAACTTGCTCGAATTCTGAATAAAATTGCCCCACAGCATGAAAATTACGAGGGATGAGAAGGCAGATCACCTCATCAATATATTTGGAATCCTGTAGATTTTGTACCGCTCCATGGGGCGCCACAGGGATGGCAACTATTGTTTTTCTTGGATCTTGATGTTGTACCAATTGGGCAGTGACCTTTATGGTGTTTCCTGTAGCTACACCATCATCCACTATAATCACAGTTTTGTCCTTCAAGGGTATGGATACTTTATTCTTATGATAAACCTCAGATTTTCTCTGAAGCTTTTCACGGATGCGTTGCGTTTCTTTAGCAATGTAATTCGTTTCAACTCCATGCTCATAGGACAGAATGACGTCCTCCAAACTTACGGCTCCAATGGCATATTCCTTGTTGTAGGGATGGCCAATTTTTTTGGAAAGAGCTACATCCAACGGGGCATTCAAAGTTTTTGCGATAATGGCCCCCAAGGGAAGTCCGCCTTTGGGTATGGCAAGTACCACTATATTTTGGTTTTTGTATTTTTCAAGCCTTTCTGCCAATTGCAGTGCGGCATCTTCCCTGTCTCTAAACATAATTTTCTGGATTTTTTCCGAACCATTTCAGGAACCAAGTAGCAGAAATCTCGGCAACCGCTCTTAACTTGCCCGGCTCTTCAAACAAATGCCCCGCCCCGGGAATGATTTCCAATTTCTTTTTGCATTCCAATTTTTCATAAGCCCTTTGGTTCATGGTAATTACATCGGTATCCCGCGAACCTACGATAAAAAGGGTGGAGGCCTTAACTTTGGAAAGTTCGTCCATGGCCAGATCTGGTCTCCCCCCACGGGATACCACCGCTTTTATAGCAGTTCCAAAAAAGGCAGCTGCCCGTAGGGCCGAAGCAGCACCGGTACTGGCGCCAAAATATCCTAAAGGCAATCCCTTGACTCTTTGGTGTTGTTGAGCCCATTGTGTCGTTTCAATAAGCCGATGGGCAAGCTTATCGATATCAAACCTATTTTTATAGATTTTGTCTTCCGATTCGGTTAAAAGATCAAATAATAACGTAGCTATTCCTTTTTGCTGTAATATGTTGGAAACATAGTTGTTTCGGGGACTCAAACGACTACTGCCACTTCCGTGGGAGAAGAGGACAAGACCTTTGGGATTGGTGGGGATGTTAAGAAACCCTTCCAAGGTAACATCTTTGAACGATATATAAACTGTTACATTTTGTTCTTCGGTCTTCATGTTTTTTCTCTTTGCTTGAAATTCATAGTTTCTTACAGCATTGGAATTTTAAGCATCACACCCAAAAATGGGGTGCAAAAAATGTCTTATACTGTGTCGTGCCCAATTTGAATAGAAAGTTAGAGCAAAGACCTGCTCACATCAATGACATTGATCACTCACGGTAGTTATTCTGGGGTGATGAAGATCATTTTCAAAGTGCATCCCAGCCATTATTTTTATTGAATCATCATCCTGAAAAAGCTAACAAAGTGTACGTGCATTGTAGTTAAAAGTTGCCCAAAACTATGAGAGAGTTGAATTCCATATTGAACAAGATTACCGTGTTGACCCATACCATGGAATCGCAATATCCTGAACTGTACCACTTTTTGGACGAAGATCCCATTACCCTTCCTGTGTTGACCCATCCCAATGTTGACAAAGATGCCTTGGAGGACTATCTACAAAGTTTGCATGAACTGTTGGAGCATCATGTAAAAACCCATAATTATGGTATCCATCCGGTACAAAAAGAACATCAAAAAAGGAAAACATGAAAGTGAAATGGTACAAAATAGTGGTTTGGATATTGATCGGCGCCTTGGTCCTTTTCTTTTTACTGGCAGTTTGGTACAAGAACATGTATTCGATGGAAGCTGTGGAGCCATACGCAATGTATTCGCAAACTTTTGATAAGAAACTGCTCATTGCGACACAGAGTAGTATTTTCAAGGATTCCCTGGTTCGGAATGTTGTTCGCCATTACGAAAATGATTCGGTATTCATTAAGATAATAGACGTTTCCGATCTTCCCGAAATAGACCACTCGGATTTTAATGCAGTGTGGCTATTACATACCTGGGAATATGGAAAACCACCCGAAGCGGTTGAAGCATTCGTTAACGCCAATAAGAACCATCTTGAAAAGATCATTGTGCTCACTACCTCAGGAGAAGGAAACAATACTATTGAAGGGGTAGATGGTCTGGCAGGCGAATCCATCATAAAAAATATAATCCTGTATACGGATTGGACTATATTGAAACTAGACATCTTATTGTCTCATGAAAATAGTCACGCCTACCTTCGTGAATTTTAACATCGCCGACCACCTTACCCTTTTCTATGTGGGGGAGCTGGAATCAATCATTAAAATCAAGTATAATGAAACTCAACAAGAATTGGCACATTGCAAACAAAATGCCCAAAAACCCTACTATATATGAACGGATAGAGTGGCATTTGGAACACCAAAAGAATTGTGAGTGTAGGGACATTCCAGAGAAATTGAAATTGGAAATAAATAAAAGAGGTCTACAAACCAAATCTAAGCCATGATGTAATAGGAACATTATCTCTTAAAAACATAAACCAGGCCTTACTCTAAGCAAAGGAAAAACAGATAAAGGGCGGTAAGGTTTTGGAAATGACCTAAGTCATGGTTTGGTCACTTCTTAAATTCTAATTTTGGTGGACATTTCCAAATAGATGTAATATGAAAAAGGTATTGCTTCCAACTGATTTTTCCCAAAATGCAAAAAACGCCATTATCTATGCTTTAAAGCTATATAAGGATACACCATGTACCTTTTATTTATTGCACGCTTATGGCATTCCCGTGTACAGCATTGAAAATTGGACGATGGATTTCCACGAAACAAACCCGATAGCCTTTTACCAAAAGGAAACAATGGATCAACTAAATGCTTTGAAGGAAGAACTGGAAACTGACCATGCAAACCCCAAGCACAAATTTGTATTGCAAGGAGCCTTCAATCAACTCGTGGATGAAATAGGGGAAGTGGTAAAAAAAGAAGGAATAAACTTGATTGTGATGGGAACAAAGGGAGTCACGGGAGCCAAGGAATTGCTGTTTGGCAGTAATACCGTCCATACTATTAAAAAAACAAAATGTCCACTTATAGCAGTCCCTGGGGAATTTAAATACGAAAGCCCTAAACAAATCCTATTTCCTGTGGATTTTGAGGTTGATTATGATAAAAAAATAATTGAGGAATTTCTTTATTTGGCAAGTGAAAATAAGGGAAACATCAACATCCTGCATATTTCAACCGGTAATAGTATGACAGAATTCCAGATGAAGAACAAGAAAAAACTCGAACAGCTTTTGGAACCCCATACTTATATATTTCATGAGACTCCTATCAATGGGGTTATAGAGGGTATCAATGACTTTCAAAAAAAGAATAAAATAAACCTTTTGACCATGATCATGAACAAGCATACTTTTTTGGAAAGCCTGTTCATCCGGCCGATTATCAGAAAAATAGGCATGCATCTCAATATCCCTTTTATGGTCTTGCCCCATCTCGAAGGGAAGTAATCCCAAGGCATGGTTTCCACCATAGTTGAGGCGATTATTTCAACATACCATGAAACGTACATCCAATGCACAGCAGTTGCTCCAGGCAAGATACTTGCTCAGGAACCCTTCGGGAAAGATTATTGAAACACCCCATGAGCTTTTTAAGAGAGTGGCCAAACATGTTGCAAGTGCAGAGAAAAAGAATAAAGGTGGGTGGGAGCAAACATTTTATACCCTAATGGCCAATTTCCACTTTTTGCCCAATTCACCGACTTTAATGAATGCGGGACTGCCCAAAGGACAGTTGAGTGCATGCTTTGTGCTTCCGGTAGAAGATAGCTTGGACAGTATTTTTAGCACACTGAAAAGCACTGCCCTGATCCATCAAAATGGAGGGGGTACAGGGTATAATTTTTCAAAGCTTAGGCCCCACGGGGACAGAATTGTATCTTCCGGAGGGACTTCGTCGGGCCCAATTGCCTTTATCAAAATATACAACACGGCTACAGAACATGTGAAACAAGGCGGAAAAAGGAGAGGAGCCAATATGGGGATTCTAAATGTGGACCATCCGGATATTGAAGCATTCATTTTGGCGAAATCCGAAGGAAACAAGCTCCAAAACTTTAATCTTTCCGTGGGCATCACCAATGATTTTATGAAAGCGGTAAAAGAGGATACGGATTGGAACCTGATCAACCCAAGAACGGGAGAAGTAACAAAAGCCATCAGGGCGAAATCCTTATGGGGACTGATTGTTTCCCAAGCATGGAAAACTGGGGATCCCGGGCTCATTTTTTTGGATACGATCAATAAACACAACCCAATTCCCGACCAAGGTATTATCCAAAGTACAAATCCCTGTGGGGAAGTGCCCCTTCTTGAGTATGAAAGCTGTAATCTGGGTTCCCTTAACCTCTCCAAAATGCTAAAGTCCGAAAAAGATGAAAAGAGGGTTGATTGGGAGATATTGGAAAAAACCATCGAAGCTTCCATCAGGTTTCTGGACAACGTAATTTCAGTAAACCACTATTTACTGCCTCAGATTGAGACCCAGACCACGAATACCCGTAAGGTGGGACTGGGAGTGATGGGCTGGGCGGAAATGCTTGCCCGATTGGAAATTCCCTATGCCTCTGAGGAAGCTATCGAACTGGGAGAAAAAATCATGCATTTCATACAATCAAAAAGTTATGATGTATCCGAATCACTTGCAGGGGAACGAGGCGTCTTTCCCTCATGGACGAATAGCATTTTCCATCCAAACAGACCCATGAGAAATGCAACCTGCAACAGCATTGCCCCTACGGGAAGCATCTCCATCATTGCGGACACTTCTTATTCCATAGAGCCCTTGTATGCCATTGCATATCTTCGGGTTGGGATTATGGGGAATAAAATCCAAACAGAAATCAATCCCGCTTTTGTGGAAAGTATGAAGGCACTTGGGCTATGGACGGAAAAGTTGAAAGCAGAGGTGCTTGAAACGGGGAGTGTCCAGCACTCGAAAATAGTTCCAAAAGAGATCAAAAAGTTGTTCGAGACTAGTTTGGAGATTCCATGGGAGTACCATTTGCGCCACCAACGAGCTTTCCAGAAATTTACCGACAATGCCGTATCAAAGACCATAAACCTGTCCAAAGAAACCCCAGTGGAAACTGTTTCGGAGATATACTGGACCGCTTGGGAATATGGGTTGAAAGGAATCACCATCTACAGGGATGGCAGCAAAGCGGACCAAGTTTTGCAAGCCTGTAGGTTGAACAAGAGTTCCAATTGTTGAAGAAGCTGTATGTGATTTATTATCTAGTTAAAGGTTTTATTGTGGTTAGTTTAGTTTTCTATAAATTTTATGGATGGTTCCCTTTCCAGTCTCCCCAAGGGGAGAGGTTTCCCTTCTTTGGAGGGATTAAGGGAGGACTAGATACCAGATAACAAAGAATTTTATTCTTTCTTTTTTTTAAAACTATGGATTTCAAATCTATAGTGATTCATTTGTTTCTTCTCCCAACGCTTTTATTGCTTCGTCCCCTATCCGCATTGTTCTGATTGTGATACCGCCTAATGTCGTCCTCATAGTAATTTCTAATGCGTTCATACCTAGATCGGTTCAAGTCTTGTGTACGGTACCGGGGCGGCAATACTTTTCTCCTTAACCATACCCCACCATCCAAGTAAATGTAGGTTCTGGCAGATAAATCGTAATAAATGCTCAGTTCCGGGAAATAAACATATCTCACCGTCTCCACCCTATTCGGGTAAAACCAAGGTGGGGGAGGGTCTGCCAAATTATGCGAAACCAACACCGGGCCACAGCCCTGCATTGACATAAACAATAAGACCATTGCTGTGTATGAACAAATTCTCTTCATGGTATTCCATTTAGTAAGACAAAGTAATGTAAAGGAGAGCCCCGGAAAATGATCCAGATCATTCCATGAAAGCATGGAATAGGATAGTTTTGGGATAGAACATTAAGTGGTTAACAATCATGGACAAAGTAATCATAGATAACAGTGACCTGCATTTTGAACACAAACAGTGGGATTCCGAACTTGCTTTTTGGAAAGATGAGTTAAAATCGTTCAACCTTCGTTTGGATGAATTGGTAAACCGATGGACCAAAAAGGAGGTGCTCCAAAAATTGGAACACTTCCAAAACGAGTTTATGCTCCACAAAGGCGTCATCGAAAAGCTTCAAGGGGAGATACAGGTACATGAAGCGAATATAGCAGCGCAAGAAAGGACAGGCAGGCCTGCACTGGATACCGTTTTGGTCAAAAACCATTCGGAGTTTAGAAAAAAAATGGAAGAACAGCGACAGATCTATGCAAATCTGAAAAAGGAATTCTTTCGATTCTTGTCTCAATACTTGTGAAAATAACGACTTGTCAGGATAAAGGTTCCATGCGCGGATAGATTTGGGAAGTTGTGTTTGCTGATGGATTGAAGGGCCAATGCGGCTGAAAGCCAATTGACCTTTAACATGATAACGGTTTTTATGATAACCGTCATTTCAGCACCCATTTTGCCAACCTATTTTTGAGTATGGAAGACATGGCAATTCCCATGAAAATTATGGAAAGGACCAAACTTTTTTTTAAAGAGGTGGGCAACCTTTCCCATTTTGCAGGCCGTTTTTTTAAACAGGCCCTGAACCCTCCTTTCGAATTCAAGGAATTGTTGAGGCAATGTTACCAAGTGGGGAACAGATCCCTGCTCTTGGTGATGGCCACAGGTTTCATCATTGGTTTGGTACTGACCCTGCAATCCAGGCCAACACTCATAGAATTTGGGGCCGTTTCCTGGATGCCCAACATGGTGGGGATTTCCATAGTCCGTGAAATTGGTCCTGTGATCACGGCCCTGATCTGTTCGGGCCGTATAGCTTCCGGTTTTGGTGCAGAGCTTGGTTCCATGCGCGTTACGGAGCAGATAGATGCCATGGAAGTGTCCGGTACCAATCCCTTCAAGTATTTGGTGGTGACCCGCATTTGGGCTGCTACTCTCATGCTTCCTTTGTTGGTTATTTTTGGGGATTTGGTAGCCCTTTATGGCTCATCGCTCGTAGAGAACATGAAAGGGGATGTTTCCTTCAGATTGTATTTTAACACGGTTTTTGATGCGCTTTCCTTCGGAGATCTGGTGCCGGCGACCATTAAATCTTTTTTCTTTGGGTTTGTCATTGGTCTTACAGGCTGTTACAAGGGATATAACTCGGATAAGGGAACCGCAGGGGTTGGAATAGCCGCAAATTCGGCCGTGGTCATGGCATCCCTTCTCTTGTTCGTGGTCGATTTCATTGCAGTTTTTGTTTCTGATATATTTTACGAACTATGAACCTAGAGCAAGAACGGATTGTGGGAAAGACCAAGGTTGATGACGATGTGGTGATCAAGATCGAAGATTTACATGTCAGTTTTGGGGACAACCATGTCCTGAAAGGGTTCAACATGGTTTTGAAGAAGGGGGAAAACTTAGTGGTCATGGGAAAATCAGGTTCGGGCAAGTCCGTGCTGATCAAGTGCATGGTGGGCCTCTTGACCCCGGATAGAGGTTACGTGGAAGTACTGGGAAAGGACATCGGCACCCTTGATCAACATGCCTTGGATGAGCTTCGTTCCCATATTGGGTTCCTCTTTCAGGGGAGTGCACTTTATGATTCCATGACAGTGCGTGAAAATCTGGAATTTCCCATGCGAAGGCACAGGAATAGATTTGGTGCAGATCAAGATACGCTTCCGTATGTTATGGAAGCCTTGGAGAATGTGGGCTTGGCCCATACCTTGGATCTGATGCCCGCTGAACTGTCCGGGGGAATGAAAAGACGGGTTGCCCTGGCTCGAGCGATTATTTTAAGACCAAAATTGATCATGTACGATGAACCAACAAGCGGCTTGGATCCCATAACGGCAAAGGAAATCATCGAGTTGATGCGGAACATCCAAAAAAAGTATGGCACTTCGGCCCTGATCATTACACATGATGTGGATTGTGCCAGGGTCGTATCGGAACGGATGATCTTGCTGGTGGATGGAACAAATTATGCCGAAGGCACCTACGGGGAACTGTTGGCATCTTCGAACCCTATGGTAAACGCATTTTTTAAAAAGTGATATGGCTTCAAAAACTTCTTCTGAAAATATAAGGTTGGGCATCTTCGTAGTGGCCGGAACTTTACTGCTGCTCACCGCTGCCTATCTCATTGGCAACCGACAGAACATGTTTGTCAAAAACTTTACACTAAGTGCTGTTTTCAAAAATGTGAACGGACTGCAAAATGGCAATAATGTGCGGTTTTCGGGCATCAACATTGGTACGGTGAACCGGATGGAAATGATGAACGACACCACCATTTATGTATATATGACCATTGAGGACAAAATGCGCAATCACATCAGAAAAAATGCCATTGCCACTATAGGTTCGGATGGTTTGGTGGGCAGCATGTTGGTGAACATCGTTCCAAGTGTGGGAAAAGCGGATTTGGTGCAGAACGGTGACGAGCTCCAATCGTACAGTAGGATTTCATCCCAAGATATGCTCAGCACGCTCAACGTTACGAACGAAAATGCAGCTTTGCTGACATCCAATCTTTTGAAGGTGACCCAATCCATGATGGAGGGAAAAGGGGTTTTGGGCCGCTTGCTAAATGATACGGTGATGGTGAAGGACTTGCAGCGAATCATAAAAAATCTAGAACGGAGTAGCCATCATGCCAATGCCACACTCATGGAACTTGAGGCCATTGTGGGAAAAATTGATATGGAAGAAAGTGTTGCCGGGGTGATACTGACGGATACCGTGGCAGCTGCAAATATCAGAAGCAGCATTGAAAATTTGGAGGACTCAAGCGTCGAAATTAAGCAAATGACAAACGACCTGACCAAATTGATCCAAGGTCTGGACACAGGTGAAGGGATGCTCCATTTGGTATCCAAAGATACGACCATGGCCAATCTCCTCATGAAAACAATGCACAACATAGAAGAAGGGACAGATAAGTTCAATGAGAATATGGAAGCCCTAAAACACAATTTTTTAACGAGAAGATATTTTCGGAAACTGGAAGAAGAGAAGGCCAAGACCCAAAAAGATTGAATTGTTGTCAAAATGATGCGTTTGGCAGCTCATGCTTGACTTTACAATTCCTTTGTGAAATCAAGCCATATCGTCAAAATCGGCAATACGCTTCAACCTATCCTTATCCAATAAAGTGAGTTTCCTCCGCTTGTCAGTGCCTACCAGACCAATTTCCCTAAACTTGGTAAGGGTCCGGATGGCAGTTTCCTTGGCCACGCCGATCATGGAGGCAAAATCTTCCCGAAGCATATCCACGCCTTTGTGATGGCCATCTTTTAGGATTCCTTTTTCGTGAAGTTCCAACAATGCTTTTGCCGCCCGCCTATCCACGGACGAATAGGCAATATCCAGCAATCTTTCCTGCAAATGGGCCATATTGTTGGAAATAATCTCAAGGAATTTATTGGCCACTTCTTTGTCCTGATAGACCAAGTGGATGAAATCCTCTTTCGGAATACCCAGAACCGTGGCATGTTCCATGACAATGGCCGTTTCGAGATAGGTTCCACCACTTCCCAACAAAGAGAGTTGCCCCACA
Organism: Allomuricauda ruestringensis DSM 13258; assembly: GCF_000224085.1. Classification (NCBI taxonomy): domain Bacteria; kingdom Pseudomonadati; phylum Bacteroidota; class Flavobacteriia; order Flavobacteriales; family Flavobacteriaceae; genus Flagellimonas; species Flagellimonas ruestringensis. Next base: position 442,650 of record NC_015945.1, on the reverse strand, counting down.
AAATCCCCAGGGCCATAAAGTCCGGTGATCATTTCTTTGCCTTCCTCCGTACCCCTGAAAGTTTTGATGTTTCCCTCCTCTATAAAATAGAGGAAATGTGCGGCATTCCCTTCCCTGTAAATGACTTCCCTGTCACGGAAAGATTGGGATTCCCTATCTTGTGAGGTGAGCTCTTTGCCCAGATATTCCGATGCTTCCTTAAAAAAATGGTTGATTCCAACGGGTGTCTTGGAGAAATGTTGGTGGATAAAACTGCTTTTCTTTAACCGCATTGCTATGGCATCCAAGAGTTCCTGGGTTTCATAGGGTTTGTAGATGTAATCATCCGCCCCTAAGTTCATTCCCATTCTCATGTCCTCTTTTCTATCTTTGGCGGTCAAAAAGATAAAGGGAATCTTGGAAGTGCTTGGATCCTTGCCCAAAACTTCAAGTACGGTATATCCATTGGCCTCGGGCATCATTATGTCGCTTATGATAAGGTCTGGAAGATGCTCCAGTGCCATTTGGATACCAAATCTACCATTGGCAGCACCCAGAACTACATAATTGGCCATTTCTAGGATTTCCATTGTGTTTTCTCGGAACTCCTTATGATCTTCGATTACCAGTATTTTTTTCATTTGTTCAGTGTTTTTTTGGAAACTCCAGTTTAAAGGTACTTCCATGATTTTCTTTGCTTTCAAAATCTATCTGCCCGCTCATGAGTTCCACATACGTTTTGACTATATGAAGACCAAGTCCGGTACCGGCAATGTTGACACTGTTCTTGGCCCTAAAGAACCGTTGAAAAAGATGTTGTTGGTCATCTTCCGGTACCCCTATTCCCTGGTCAGTTACCCAAATTCGAACTTTATGGTCACTGTCCTCGATCTTTAAGGTGATGGGCTGGCCCTCTTCGGAATATTTGATGGCGTTATTGAGCAGGTTCGAAAGCACCAGGTGCATGAGCTTAGGGTCCAAAAAGGTTTCCAATTCGGCCTTTTCGCATTCCAGAATGATGGACTGCCCTTTTTTCTTGCTTGTTTTCACTTTTTGAACCAAGGATTTGGAAAAATGGAGCAGGTCAAAATATTCGGGAGAGGCTTTGGTCTCTCCTTCGTCCAATTTGGTCACCGAAAGGAAATCGTTGAGTATATTGACCAAGTACCGCACATTGGACTTGATCTTTTCCAAATGGGCCAAACGTCGCTCGCCCTTGTCGGGGGCGTTCAGCTTTTCGATGAGTGAAGCAGAGGATAGGATGACACTCAGCGGAGCCCTGAACTCGTGCGAGGCTGTGCTGATGAACTGGGTCTTCAGCTCACTCAGCTCCCTTTCCTTGATGAGGTTTTGGAGCATTTTTCCCTCGTTTCGTTTTCTATCAGATATATTGAACAGGACAAGAAGCGCAAGGGATGTCCTTCTATTTTCAATGAACAAGGGCGTGGTGTTCACAATGTAGTTTCTTTTTTGGTATTCTATCTCAAAACTTAAATGCTTGCCCTTTAATGTTTGTTTGATGCAGGTCAGTAAGAGCGGTTTGCTATTGACCGAAAAACCATTGAGATCGTTTATGGACAATTTCTGATTTGATCGGATTTGATGTTGAAGGAACTTTAGCTCGGCACCTTCCACAAAGCTTATCCGCATTTGCTCGTTTACCAAAATGAGAGCACCCTTCGGAAATTTTTGTGCAATTGCCAAAAGCATGGCCTCTTGAACTTCAATCTTTTTCCGTGCATTTTGGGCATCTGTTATCTGTACGTTCAGCTCAAAGTTTGTTACTCTCAATTCCTTAAGTATCTGTTCCAAGTCTTTATTTCGCTGCTCCACCTCTTTTTCCAGGCCCTTGGATCGTGCTTCCAAACGTTCTTGGTTCATCTGGAGTCTTTTTCTGACTTTATCCTGCTCAATGGACAACCCCGCAAGACCTGCCATCTCATCTACCAAATCTTCCTTCTGTGGGGAACTCAGGAATCCATCGGGATAAAAAATGGACAAAACGCCCAAAACGTTCTCATCGGCATCCAAGATAGGGGTGGAACTGATGGATTTGATACCTGCTTTGGTCAGAGCAACTTCATGTTTGGACCATGAAGGCTCGTCCAGGATATTGGCAGTACCTTCCTTTTTTTTGCTTTGCACGGCCCGTACACATGGACAGGAATCGGTTGCCTCCAAAATTTGGTCCATGGCCTTGGCAATTGTGGGATGTATTTTGTTTCCGGAAATCCTTTTGATGACTTGCTCGCTACCATCATACAAACAAATGGCCACAGTGCCGATCCGCATCTGTTGTTCCAACACGCCTTGAATCCGGTCAAAAATATCGGGCAACGGCTTTTTTTTGATGATCATTTCCAGCACATCGTTCTTGGCCTTTCTCAGAAACTCTAGGTTTTTCCGTTCCGTTACATCATTTTGGATACCTATGAAATGGGTGGTTTCACCATGGAAGTCACGTACCGGGGTGATGGACAGCTCGTTCCAAAACAGAGTGCCATCTTTCTTGTAGTTGCGGATTTCCACATGGCATGGGGATTGGGTCGAGAGTGCTTCACCAATGATTTGGACCTCTTGCTGTTGGCGGTCGTCAAGCTGTAGGAAATTGCAATTTTTACCGATGACCTCCTCGCTGGTATAGCCTGTGTTTTTTTCAAAAGCCTTGTTGACATAGATGATGGGAAACTGTTTCAGTTGAGCATTGGAGATCACAATCCCGTTTCCTACCTCTTCCAAGGCCCTTTCCTTGATAACATTGATGTTGCCGCCCATAATTTGGGCAGTAATATCTTGCATATATCCTTCAAGAAAGACCGTGTCTTCTTTTTTTTCAACTGCTACTCCAGTTTCGCTGATCCAGTGTACATTACCGTCTTTGTCCATTATTCGGTACTCGAACTGAAACTTTTCCTTTTTGGCCACAGCGGTTTGGATTCTGTTCCAAACATCTTCCCCGTCCATGGGATGGATCAGGGATGTCCATGTGATGCCACCCGTCTTGCAAAATTCCTCAGGCCAATATCCCGTGATCCATTTACATCCATCACTAATGTACTGCATGGTCCTGTTCTCATCGTTTTTACAGCGAAATACGATGCCCGGAAGGTTTTCCACCAACGTCCTTAGTTTTCGGTCACCTTCAAACAAAGGATAAGATCGTTTTTCTTCTTTGGAATTTCGCCGTTTCATTTAAATAGGTGGTTTTTTAGGTCATAACAACAGATTAAGGTTGATGGATTTTTTGATTATTGTTTTGGGTCTTACTAAAATGAGATGGCATTTTACCAGTGAAAGTGTTTTTCGGCGCTATATTGTAATGGAACAGTAACAAAAACCCAATCAAATATAGTATGCGTTTCCTTATTTTATTATGATAATAATCATGTTCAAACGTGCTGATTCATTGTTATAAATAATGGACTTTCGGCTTTATTTGGAAAATATATATGAAAAAGTCCAGGACCTGCCCAATTTACTGGGCCAGATTTATCCTTTTTAGGAATTGTGAGAAAAGCAATGAGCCCAATCCAAAAATCACAGGCCATTGGAGCATTGTCCAATCCAAAGGAACCAAGGAAAGAGCGCGGGATATGGATGGGATCAAATAGGCCACCACCATTATGGCGACGCTCAAAACAATGGCGCCCCATACCCATGGATTTTTGGTAACCTCGTTGAAAAAAAATGAAGCCTGTCTTTTGGGCATGTTGAAAATATTCAGCAATTGGGCAATGATCAGGGTATAGAATGCCAAATTGTTGATCTGATCGGGCAAAAGATTCAATTTGAACTCGGAAAAGAGTGTGATTCCCAGTACGGAAAAAGTGATGGAGGTACCATAAATAAAGGTCGATTTCCAATGTATGTTTGTCAAAATTGGTTCATCTTTACTTCTTGGCGGTCTGTCCATCATATCCTCTTCGCCTTTGCCAAAGCCCAGTGCCAAGGCAGGAAACACATCGGTCACAAGGTTCAAAAACAGGATCTGTAAGGGCAGTAGTGGAGAGGGTAGATTTAACAGGGCCGCTATGCCCACTGTCATGATTTCCGCCACGTTGCACGACAAAAGATAAATCAGAAATTGCCGGATATGTTCAAAAAGCATCCTGCCCTGCCTGATGGCCAGTTCCACAGACCCAAAGCGATCGTCCCGCAGGATTACATCTGCCGCTTCCCGAGCTGCACCGGTCCCTCTTTTTCCCATGGCTATGCCAATGTCCGCCTTGATGAGCGCCGGAACGTCATTGATACCATCGCCAAACATCCCTACCACATTGTTCTTTTCTTGAAAAAATGAAATGAGTTCCAATTTTTGTTTTGGGGTGGCCCTTGCGAAAACCTTTGTCCCCAATAGCAGGTTTTGGTCCTTTTCTTCGTTCAAATTGGCCATGTCCAAGTCCTTTCCTTCCATTACATTGCTTTCCCCGTTTTCCAATAACCCAATGTCCGAAGCAATTTTTTTAGCAGTTTTTGGATGGTCCCCGGTCATCATGACCACTTTGACCCCAGCTTTTTTGTATATGTCCACAATGTCCTTTACATCTTCCCTGGCGGGATCTATAAACCCGACTGTTCCAATGAGAGCCAGATTGTTCAGGAGTTCATTTTTTTCAAAGTTTGACCCTTTTACTTCCTTATATGCCATGGCTATGGTCCGAAGTCCCTGCGAGGACATTTTATCGACTGTTTCCTCCCATTGTTCCTTATTATTGAGTGGAACAATATTGTCTCCGATCAATCTCTTTGTGCACAATGCGGTAACATTTTCAAAGGCTCCTTTTATAAAAATGACATGGGAGTCGTCACCTTTTTTATTGGCAGTTGCCATTAATTTTCTTTCCTCGTCAAAGGGGAGCTTGTATATTTCTGGAAATCTTTCCTTAATCTGTTTTGGATTTTCCCCCAAGTTTTCAGCAAACCGAAATAAGCTCGAATCTATGGCGTCGCGGTAGGGTTCGTCCACACTAAGGGTAATATCATTGCAGAGGACACAACATAACACAAATTGTTCGTAGGCAATTTTATTCTGAGTATTTCGAAGTGCTAAGTAATTGCCTTTATCCAGGTCTTTGAATGTTTCTCCATCAAAGTTTAAGGTGTGCACTATCATGGCATCCTCGGTCAGTGTTCCTGTTTTATCGGTGGCGACCATGGTGACGGAGCCAAGAATTTCGACCGCTTCCATTTTTTTGATGATTACCTGTTGTTTGGATAATCTGAGCATCCCCCGGGCCAGCGCAATAGTGACCACAACGGGCAAACCTTCCGGAATAGTGGCCACGGCCAAGGCTATTCCTGTTTGTACCATTACCAAAAGGTCTTTTCCGGCCAGAAATCCGAACAAGATCATGGGAATCACAAAGGCCAACATGACCCAAATAAGACGTTTGCTGAGTTGGTTCAGCTTTTTGTTCAATGGTGCTTTGGTTTCCTCGGCAATCTCCCCGAGCTGCTGTATTTCCCCCAATACCGTATTTCCCCCAGTGCCGACCACCACCGCCTTCCCAAAACCTTTGTTCACCATGGTGCCTTTGAAGACCATGTTCATTTGTTCTGTCATTTGTGCGTTGGGTTCCAGCGACAAAATATCCTTTCCAACGGGAGCACTTTCCCCAGTAAGTATGGCTTCTTTCACCTCAAGATTCTTTTTTTCCACCAATCGGGCGTCCGCTGGGATGACATCTCCAGCTCCAAACAAAATAATATCGCCGGGAACAATTTTGGTAGAAGGAACTTTTTGCACCTTGGCCGACCTTAGCACACTGCATTCCAGTTGCCCTATGTTCCTTAGCGTTTCCATGGATCGGACTGCACTCACCTCCATAAAAAAACCAATAAGTATGGTGATCAGGATGACAATCCCTACCGTTACGGATTCCAACCACTCACCAAAGATGAGGTTTAGGCCAGCGGCAACACCAAGGATATAAATGATGGGATTATCGAACTGCTCCAGAAAAATTTTAAGGTTTCCCTTTTTGACGTGGGCGGGGAGACAGTTGTCTCCATATTTGGTCAAACGATTTTTCACCTCATTGGCAGCCAATCCTGTCCCGACATCACTGCCCAGGTCCTTGACAACTTCTTTCCAGGGCAGGGCAAAGGCATTGTTCAGCATAGCATGGATAAGAGCAAGTAATATAAATATAAAATCCCCATTACAAAAATTTAGGAATGAAAGGTCGAGATAGCTGCAATGGGGACTGGGATCAAGGTATATCTATGAGACTTCGATTACCTTGGGTTTCTTTTTTTTGGCCTCTTCTTTTTTGGCCAGTTTAAACCTGAGAATACCGTCATTGTATTTTGCATTGACGGCATCATCCTTAATGGTATCCGGCAATTTTACGGAACGTTCAAAGGAATTGTGGCTGAACTCTCTTCGAGTGTAATTCGTATCCTTTTCTTCTTCAGATGTCGATTTTTCCGCTGAAATGTTCAAACATCCGTTCTCAATGGTGACCTTGAAATCTTTCTTGTCAAAGCCAGGTGCTGCAAGTTCGATTTCATAATCATTATCGGTCTCTTTGATGTTCATGGCCGGAATCATGCTTTTTCCGTTCCAAAATCTTCCTTTTAACAGGTCGGAATCCCATACTCGGTCTTCAAAGAAATCATCAAGATCGAAGAAATTAGATCTGATAAGGTCTCCAAAGGGTCTGCTTCTAAACTTAACTAATGACATGACACATTTTTTTTAGGTTATACAATAATGTTTTCACAACTTAACTGAAACTAAGGTAATTAGCAGTTTGCTTTGTTGAAATGATGTACGTCACCCATGAATGGAACCGCCTAAAAAGAGCTTTGCCCATTGCCCCTTTTTGGTATATGGAAAGGACTCTTTTGCAATTTGGATGTGACCAAGGTCATTTCCAAACAGGCTGCGATATGATAGTTTTGGGCAAAAAACTTATGGGACCTATTGTTTGTGCCACAGATTGTTCCAACAATGCAGCAGCTGCCCTAAAAATGGCCAATACCCTGAGCGAAAAGCTCGATTCAAGATTGTTGGTGCTCCATGTTTTCGATTTGAATGTGGCGCTGTTGACCCCCTTGAGCATGACGTATGCCAAGATGGAGAAAGAAGCATTCGAAGAAAATCGCAAAAAACTTGTCGATTTCTATAAAAAACATCTGGGACAGATCAAGGATGGCACAAAACTCCAGTTAATGGTAAGGGAAAATGCAATGGTAAACGATGCTATCATTGACGTGGTCACTGAGTTTGATGCATCTTTGGTTATAATGGGAACCAAGGGCAGCAACGCATTCAGGAATTTGGTAATGGGCAGCAATGCCAAAAAAATGATTCAGGAAAGTCCCTGCCCCTTCTTGATGGTACCACCAACTACGGATAAATTTTCAATAGAGCAGATAGCCTATGCCTCTGATTTTGAAGACACAGACATACATGCGATAGATTGGCTCATCAAAACCATGGCGGGTCCAGATCAAGCTTTTGTTAAAATAATCCATGTAAGTACCCTGGATTGGGAAAAAGGGGAGGAACAGATGCGCTGTTTCCAAAAAAAGCTGAGACATAAAGTAAAGTATGAAAAATTGGGATTTGAACTGATTTATTCGGACAATGTTTCCAGTGCCTTGGAGCAGTGCGCAAAGCGAAGGGAAATGGATGTCTTGGTCATGCTGGAGCGGAACAATAAAAGCGTTTTGTCCCCCTTTGCCCACAAGGATTTTGTCAAGCAGATGATGTCCAAGACCCAACTTCCTTTGCTCAGTTTGAACAAAAACTTGTTTCATTGAGCAATGATCTCCCCGTCTTCCAACTGCACGATACGATCGGTACGTTTGGCAAAATCCTCATCGTGGGTCACCACCAAGAGCGATAGTCCTTGTTCTTCCTTGAGTTTTTTGAAGATGTTGAACACGTTTTCAGAGTTTTGGCTGTCCAAGTTGCCCGTGGGTTCATCGCCCATCAAAATGGTGGGGTCGTTGATCAACGCCCGGGCAATGGCCACGCGTTGCTTTTCCCCTCCAGAGATTCGGGAGGCTCGCTGGTGGGCCAGATGGCCTATGTGGAGCATGTCAAGTTTTTGTTGGGCGTTGCGTTCAATCTCGGCAGGGGATTTTTCGCCGAGTTTTTTTGCAGGTAACATCACATTTTCCAAAACACTGAATTCGGACAGCAAATAGTGGAACTGGAACACAAAACCGATATTCTTGTTGCGGATGCGGGACAGTTCCCTTTGGGATTTGCCCGTTACCAGGTCATTGTTGAGGTACAACTGCCCCGTATAGTCCGTGTCCATGGTGGAAAGAATGTACAGCAAGGTGGATTTTCCAGATCCTGATTTTCCCATGATAGAGGTAAATTCACCCTTCTTTACCCCAAAGGATATGTTTTTGAGCACGTGGAATTCCTTCGGCTTGTGAAAGTATTTGTTGATATTCTTGGTTTCCATTACAAATTCCATAAACGCAGGATCAGGTTCCTCTGATAATTTTTACGGGATCGATATTTTTGGCCCTGTTCGAGGGCAAATAGCCCGCCACAAAGGTTGACAAAAGGGCAAAAGTAATCCCAATGATATAATAGGTCGGGTCGTAATTTACAGGATAGGTGGTGATGGTAGGCAGGGCCTCTGTTTCAAAAGGGGTCTGGTCAATGATCTTTGAGAGCACTAACCCGATCAACAGTCCCAAAACGCCACCTGCAATACCAATGATCATGGCCTGTCCCATAAAGATAAGTTGCACGTCCGTTCCCGAAAATCCGGTCGCCTTGAGTATGGCTATGTCTTTCATTTTTTCATAAATGAGCATGTTCAAGATGTTGTAAATGCCAAATCCGGCCACAATAAGCAAGGTGATGGAAACCGCATAGGTGATTAGGTTCCTGATGTTCGAGCCCGTTTCAAACTGTGCGTTGGCCTCGTTGATTCCCATGGCCTTGACATTGAACTGTTTTTCCAAGCGTTCTGCCATGGATTGGGCCTCTGTAATGTCCAACAATTTAATGTTGATATCCGTGACATAATTTTCTGCTTCCCCCAAAATCCGCTGTACGGTCTTCAGATTGGTAAAGCTTTGGACATTGTCCACTTCTGCAATGCCACTTTGGTAAATGCCCACTATCTTCAAGGGGAAGATATTTCCGGACACCGTACTTATCTGTACCCTGTCGCCAAGCGACAAAGACATTTTTTCAGCGAGCCCTGCCCCCAATAAAATACCATTCTCATTATTTTTTAAGGCTTCGGGGGAGCCTTCCACAATATTGTCCCGTAGGTTGGACAATCGGACTTCTTCCATGATATCTACCCCGATAAGATTGCCTCCCAGTTCCATGGAACCGGATAAATAAAAAATCTGTGCCCTTAACTGTGGTGTGGCCCCATACACGTTTGGCTGTTTTTTCAGATAATTGAGAATGGGTAGCGCATTGTGGATTTTTTTCTGGCTCAATTTGGGTTTTATGGAGTGCACCACGTTGAATGCGTTCTTGAAATCGTCATAAAGGGCAATGGGTTGTTCAGGGGAGGGACGAATCTCATTATAGATGTGGATGTGGGGAGTTTGGTTCAGCACCAGATCATCCAGCATAGTGTTCAGTCCTGTCATGAAACTCACTAAGGTGATGTAGGAACCGATTCCAAAAGTGACCCCCAGCGTGGCTGTCACGGTAGATTTCATCTTGGTGAGAAGATGCGTTTTGGCAATGCCCAATATCACGTTCCAATTGATCATGGTTCAGGTTTGTATATGGCCGTGTTTTCGTTGATCCCATCCAAAATCTCCACCATGACCATGTTTTCAAGGCCAATGGTCACAGATGTTTCGCCCTCATCCGTAAGCACTTTGGACCCATTGATCAGATATGCTTTTGGAATGACAAGGGCTTCTTTCTTTTCTGCGATGACAATATTCCCTTCTCCAGAAAGGCCTGGATATAAGGTCTCTGGCGGGTCATTGAACAATGCTTCTACCTTGAAAGTTTGTGAACGTTCATCTTTTCTGGGAAAGATTTTATCCAAGGTTCCTTCAAAAACGGTTTCGCCATAAGAATCGAGCGTGATGAATACCTTTTGCCCGATATGGAGTTTCACGATATCCACCTCGTCCACCAATAACTCCACAACAAACATATCGCTTTTGCCCACGGTAGCCACGGGTTCCACAGTATTCACAATTTCCCCGGGATTTTTATAAAGCGCATACACCGTTCCGTTTATTTTGCTCGTAATGGTAAAATCGTTGGTGGTCGTGAGCGAGGTTTTATAATTGTTCTCTGCTTGCCTAAGTTGGGTTTCCAGTTCGTTTTTAGCCTGATTAAATTTCTTTTTTAGGAGTTCCAGATGATTTTGGGAAAGGTTATAGGCCAGTTTTTTGTTGTCAAACTCCACTTTGGAGCCAATGTTTTGGTCCCAGAGCTTTTTTTGACGGTTATAGTTGATGGAATCGTTTTTGAGCTGGAGTTTTGCCGCTTGGATTTCATCCTCTATACTGCTTAGCACCGCGGAAGTGCTACTGTAATTTTTTCGGGCCAGTTCTAAGGACAATCTGGCATTTTCCTTGTTCAGTTCAGGGGAGGTGTTGGTGATTTGTAGAATGTGGTCTCCTTTGGCCACTTTATCGCCTTCTTCTACCCAGATCTTGTCCAGAATGCCCATGGCCACGGAGTGGACCTGATACATGCTATCGGGCTGCACGGTGGCAGAAGCATATACCGATTCGGTCATCGGCAATTTATCTGGATATATTTTTTCAACTGGACCTGAGCACGCAAATAGGAAGGAAAAGAAGATGGTGGACAGCAAAAAGTGTTTCATTGTAATCGGCATGGGATATTGTTCAAATTACCAATAAAATACCGATCTGGGACATGAGCAAGATCAGTAACGGTACTATACCCGTGTTATCTGAGATGCCTATATGATTCAGATCATGGCAAAAGAGCCCATCATGTCCTAATATTGAATCATTCAAAGTAGCGCACAAAAGTGTTTGCAAAGGAAGCATCCAATCCCTTTAAAATAAGAGATTATGAAAAAAATACTGCTGCCCACCGATTTTTCCAAGAATGCATGGAACGCAATCCTTTACGCTTTGGAACTTTTTAAGGAGGAGAAATGCACTTTCTACCTTTTGAACGCCTACACACCGGCTTTTTACAGACTAGATTATATGCTCGGAGGCCCTATGGCCAGTGCCATTCCGGATATTGGGGTGGACATTTCCCTGAATGGATTGGAAAGTACATCGGAACGTATCAAAAACGACCACTACAATCCAAGGCATACCTTGGAAATCCTGTCAGCTTTCAACACACTGCCCGATGAGGTCAACGAAGTGTGCCAAGATAGAGATATTGATTTGGTGGTTATGGGGACCCAAGGGGCGACCGGTGCCAAGGAGTTTTTTCTGGGCTCCAACACCGTTCACGTCATCAAAAAATCACCAGTGCCCGTTTTGGCCGTTCCCAGTGGCTACGGCTTCAGGGACATCAAAAAAGTGTTGTTGCCCACGGATTACTGGTCAAAATATAAGTCCAGTGAACTGGCCCCCCTCTTGGACCTGGTCAAAAGGTTTGGGATGGACCTACATGTGCTGCACGCTCTGGAAGGACATGGCCTTACCAAGGCACAAACACAAAACAAGCAGCACCTCCAAAAAATACTGAAAACGATCCCAAACGTCAATTTTATGGACAACACTGATGAGTATATGCCCAATATTGTGCATGATTATATCGAAAAACATCACATTGGTCTGGTGGCCATGATGAACAGGAAACACTCTTTTTTGGAACGACTTGTCATGAAACAGAATGTGGATGTTGTGGGGTACCATTCCCAAATACCATTTTTGGTGCTTCCCGATACATCCGAAATTTCAAAGTAAAGCGCAATGAAGAACATCCTTTTGCCCACCGATTTTTCCAAAAACGCCTGGAATGCCATTTTTACGGCCACCAAACTGTATGCACCTTTGGAATGCAGATTTTACCTATTGCACACCTTTGAACCAAAACAGCAGAATGTGTTGGGATTTAAGAGCACTTCCAGAGCAGGGAACGTATATGCTTCATTGGCTGCCGAATCGGAGGGGGAGCTCCATAAAATCAAGGAGTATTTGCTGAAACATCACAAGAACAAAAAACACATTTTTGAGACCTTGTCCTTTACCGGTGGGTTGGTGGAAAACATCCAAGAACTGATCCCCAAACTTGACATTGACAACATTGTTATGGGGACCCATGGGGCCACGGGATCCAAGAAGCTGTTTTTTGGCAGCAATGCCCTGAAGGTTATTCGGGGAATCGATAATTGCGCAACGCTGTTGGTCCCAGGTTCTTTTAATTTCCAAAGGCTCAAATCCATGGCCTTTCCTACGGAATTCGCCCACTATGAACCCAAAAAAATGTTGTTTGCCATACAGGATTTGATGGAAATATGGAAACCTGAAGTACATATTTTGCACGTGGCCCAGGAGTTTATATTATCGGAACAGCAAGAAACCAACAAAAAGATGTTGATGGAGCGTTTCAAGGGTTTCCAGATGGTGTTCCATGAAGTTCCCATGTCGTCCAATGTGACGGATGCCATTTTGAAATTTACCGAAGGATTGAAAGTGGACTTGGTCGTACTGACCAAGCATTCCCATGGTTTTTTTGAAAGCCTCACCCGGGAACCTGTGGTGAAAAAAGTGGGAGGGAGGACCGAAATACCTTTGCTGGTACTACCTGATTTTGGTGGGCATTGATAAAGGTTGAGGAGCTGCAGAATACCCGAAAATGAAGAATTGTCCCTATGTATTTGGTGTTTTCTAAATGATTTATGGTTTCAATAATCAATTAAAATTCATTTTTTCCAAATTCACTGTCAATGAACCTTGATTTGTTCTTTCTGTTATTGAAGGTGTAGGAGAGGTTGAGGATGATCATATCCACTTCGTAGACATAATTTGTGGTCGTATAAAACTCACCTTCCCTAAAAGTGGTGATTCTTTGCTCGTTTGTATCCAGTAGCCCAAGGTCTATATTCTGCCATTGCAATGTTGCGCTAAGACGATTGTTAAAAAAGGTTTTTCTAAAAGTGAGATTAGGGGAGTAGAAACGCGAATCTTCTCCCTGGGCCGTGTTTCTATCCGAAATATAGTTGAATGTAAACTGGAGTGATGCTGTTTCGGAAAAGTCAACGGTGCTGTTGGCGTTAATGGAATATACAAAGGTTTCCGAATCCACAGGTCTTCCATCAAAAGAGCCATCTATTTTGTAGGTATAGAGATTGCCCCCGATAAAGTTGGACCAGTTTTTGGTTGGTTTGATTTGAGCTCCGATTTCCAAGCCTAAGGAGCGGGCCTTACCCACATTGGTGTAAATACGGTTCAAGATGGTGTCGTTATAAACCGTATTGACCCGATTGACGAGGTTCTTGACATCCTGAAAGTAGGCCGTGGCATAAACCGAGTTTCCCCCTTTGAAGTTTTTGGTCACCCCCAACTCGAACAAATCAATAAATTCTGGCTTTAATGTAGGGTCTCCCTGTTCCAAGGTCTCGGAATGTTCCCGTTCAGGAAACGGGTTCATTTTAAAGGTGGTGGTGCGTTCCACTCTTTTGCTATAGGCCGCTTTTACTTTAGTATTGTTCTTAAAGGTGTATTGCGCCGAGGCAGATGGGAACAGTTTTACGTAATCGTACACATAGGTGGTGTCTATGGTATTGGTCTTGTCCCTAAGGTCAAATTCCCGATTCATGGCTTCGACCCTTGTTCCTGCGGAATATTCCCATGATTCTTTTTTACCGCTCAATTGGGCATAACCGGAATGTAATTTTCTTTTGAGGTCCACCTCGCTCGAAAATTCTGGTACCAGTTCAAATTGTCCAGTTTCATTGTTTCTTCTTTCATAAACAAAATCGCCCGTATGATCCAATAATCGGTACTGGTAGCCTGTTTCCAGTTGCCCAAAGGAAAATGGATTCCACATATAATCTAGCTGAAAACGAATTCCGTGCAAAGGGTTGTCGTTGGTGTTGTATTCGTCCTGCAGGACCGTGTTTGTGTCCGGGTACCCAAGATTGCGGTTGGTGGTCGGCCCTCCCAACAATGTATATTCATATAGGAATGAAGTGGAAAGTTTGGAAGTATTGTTAAAGGTGTGGGCATAATCCAGGCTTCCCAAAACAAAGTCCCCTTTTCTGATCCTTAAGTTCTCGTTAAAGTACTGCATGGTATACACGCGATTCCCGCCCATTACCGGTGTTATGGCATGGTTGTCATAATAAAGGATATCCGCAGTCCTGTCCTTGCTGCGTTTGCCTGCATAAAAACCGAGGGAATATGTATTGGTACTGTCCGGGGTGTAGTCCACCGAAAACCTTCCGCTATAGTTAACCTCGTCAAAACTTCGTTCTCCATCGGATGGAAACTGGGTCAACGTATCATTATTAATGGTAAAGACATCCCCTTCGCGTCGTCCCCCAAGATCATTTCTCTGGTAGTTGGCCCCAAGGGAAATGTTCCAATCGCCCTTGACCATGTTATAGGTAGCATCAACACCATAACGTTGATGGGCCTCTGCGTTGTCATATTTTTCTATGGATGGTAATCCTCCCTTTACATTGATTTGGGCAAATGCTCCGTCAATAGCTCCTTTTTTAGTGATTATGTTGAGAATTCCAGCTTTTCCTTCAGGATCATATTTGGCCGAAGGAGCCGTAATCACTTCAACTTGGTCAATGGAGTTGGCAGGTAGTTGGTTCAATAAGGTCGAAGCCCCTCCTTGCACGGGTTTGCCATTGAGCAAGACCACAAAGCCACTACTGCCCCGCACATTGATCTCACCCAAACCGTTTACCGTAACCGAAGGAATGTTCCGTATCACATCCGTAGCACTTCCCCCTTGACTGTTCTGAAAATTGGTGGCATCGAAAACCTGCCGGTCAATTTTGTTGATAATAGCCGCCCGTTCTCCCTCAACAACAACTTCATCCAGTTGATTTTCGCCCATGGACAATGCTATGGTTCTAAGCCGTATTTTAGCGTTTCTATTAGGGATTTCAATATCCTTGACCACTCTTGTGCGATATCCCATAAAGGAAGCCTCAAGATAATAGGTGCCTTTTTTTACTCCCTCCATGTTAAAATTTCCATCTAAATCCGTGATGACTCCTGTAATCAGCTGTTCCGATGATTGGTCATATAGGGCCGCAGTGGCATATTCCAAGGGGGCTTGTCCCGTTGCATCGACAATTTTACCAGTAATCTGGGCGGATGTAACGGTTGCGAGCAAGAGCAAAAGAAAGCAGAGGGGGAATCTGTACAACATGGTATACGGCTGATATTTTGAATTGCCTCAAAATTAAATACCGCAATAGCATGATTATAGTCCTTTTGAAAAAAGAATGGTATCTATAAAACCTTGCTTTTCTTGAACTGTAGCGGGGTCACTCCTTCAAACCGCTTAAAATATTTTATAAAATGGGAGCTGTCCTTAAAATTTGTGGCATAAGCTATCTCGCTTATCGAAAGGTTGGTATAGGTAAGTTGGCGTTTTGCTTCTTGTACAATATGTTGTGCAATTACCTGTGAAGCCGTCTTGCCGAACTCTTTTTTACAATGGGTGTTTAGGTTCTGGGAGCTGGTATGCAATAAATCAGCGTAATGTGAGACATCATTTTTTGGGCTTTCTTGAAGTAGCTGTTTAAAATGAAATGCCAAATTCTGTTCCGAATGGGATTTGTTGGGTGCGTAGTGCAATATTTTGGACAGCAGGGCCTTAAGAATTCCTTCTACCGTAATTTGGGAACTTTTTGCTTGATTTTTCACCAGTTCGGAAGCCAATTGAAAGAGGGAGTTGAGCGATGCATCAATGGGCACTTCAAATGCTCGGTGATTTTCAAGTTGTCTAAATTGATCATTGATGTGTTTGTCCAATGTTTTGTCCAAAAAACCATCTTTAATTATAATGACATACCCTTCGGGTACGGTGTCAATCTGCCAATGGTGCACTTCATCTTTTTTGATGATAAAAGCAATAGGAGGTTTGATTTCATACGAATCTTGATCCATATAGTGAAAACCTGATCCCTTGCTGAAATAAACCAGTTCCAGATACTTATTGTGCCGGTGTGGTCTGGTATAGCGTTTGTTCACATCAAAAAGTTCGATTTTTATATCCAGTGCAAGGGAAATCTTGTTGTTCACTTTAATTGCTGTACTCATACGTCACTAAAATTATGGCATATTTGCTGAGTGAACGGTCCTAAAGCCCAAATGCTCCATACCCGAATCCGGACTAGTGGCCATGCGTGCCGAAATTCTATAGCTTGCACAGTAAGAAGCACTACAGAGGAACGATCCCCCTTTGATCACGCGTTCCTTGGCATAAGGATTATTAGAATTGAACGCACTTGCAGCCCCTTTTGGGTTTTGTGCGACCTCCCCGTTCGAAGCCAGCTTTTGATAGTAATTTGTGTTGTACCAATCGCTGGTCCATTCCCAAACGTTGCCGGCCATATCATAAAGACCAAAATCGTTTTTTGGGTAGCTCATGATCGGAGCTCTGCGTTCAAAACCGTCTTGCATCGTATTTTTCACGGGAAATTCGCCTTCCCAAGAATTGGCATGAGAACTGAGCTGGTCGATGTCGTCGCCCCAAAAAAACTTGCTGTCCGTTTTTTGGGCACGGGCCGCAAACTCCCATTCAGCTTCCGTGGGCAATCTTCGTCCTGCCCATTTACAATAGGCCTGTGCATCCTCGAAGGCTATGTGAACCACAGGATGGTCTTCTTTGCCGTCAATATTGCTGTCGGGACCATTGGGATGCTTCCAACTGGCACCGATCTTCCATTCCCACCATTGGGAGTAATCATACAGATTGGGAACACTGGATTTTGTCTTTTTAAACACCAAAGAACCAGGCTGTAGAATGGAATCATGGGGTTTTTGGGTGCCTTCGGGCAACTGCTTTTTCATTTCTTCCCAATCTATCTCACGTTCGGCCATGGTAACATAGCCGGTTTCCTCAATAAATTTGGCAAACTGGGCATTGGTTACCTCATGGATGTCCATAAAAAAGCCATCAACATATACTTTGTGCGCAGGTTTTTCGTGGGACATGGCCATGTTATCGTTGGGTACGGCCCCTTGGTTAAATTCCCCGCCGGGTATCCATACCATACCTTTGGGAGCTTCACTGGGAGCTTTGCTTGGCTTTACATGCTCTATTGTTTTGGAAGTGCCAACGCTTTCTTTTGATTGGTCCGGTTTGGATTTACAGCTTGTAAACAGGGTAAATAATATAAAGTAAAAAGAAAAGGTACGCTGAGGTGTCATTTTGTTTTCGGTTTTTGAATGTTTTTATCCGAAGTATTTTGCGATGGTTCGTGAGATGTTTAAGCTTTACTCCCTGTTTTTTAAATATTCCTGATACAGTTTCTTCATCTCTTCCGGAGAAAGCTTCCAATACTCGATTAAAGGATTTTTTTTCACTTTTTCATTGTATTCCTCTATAAATTGTTGGTTCAAGGAATCATTGTCCTCATATTTTACCCTTAGCTCCTCCAGTTGTTTATGTAGTTTGTCCTGAACTTCTGTATATTCGGAATCTCCGTAAATGTTGTTCAGTTCACTGGGATCCTTCTGTAAGTCATATAATTCCCACACATCCATATCGTAATAGAAGTGAATCAATTTATACCTATCGGTAGTAATTCCATAATGACGTCTCACATCATGTTCCGAAGGGTGCTCGTAATAATGGTAATAATGTGCATTTCGCCAATCGGAAGGTGTATTTCCTTCTAACACAGGAAGGATACTTTTTCCTTGCATATCTTCCGGAATTTCGGTTTGTGCGATGTCAAGAAAGGTTTCAGCAAAGTCGAGATTGGAAACCAAATCGGTATTGACCGTTCCTGGTTTAACAGTTCCGGGCCATTTTACCAACAATGGGGTGCGCAAGGATTCCTTGTACATCCATCTTTTATCGAACCAACCGTGCTCCCCTAAATAAAACCCTTGATCAGAGGTGTAGATGACTATGGTGTTCTCATCTAGTCCAGCATCTTTTAAATAGTCCAAGACGTGGCCTACACTTTTGTCCACCCCGGCCACACTGGCAAGGTAATCCCGCATATAGCGTTGGTACTTGAATCGGGTGAGGTCGTCGCCTTGGGGATTGTCCTTTTTGAATTTTTCATTGATTGGACCATAAATGGCGTCCCACTGTTTTTGTTGCTCTTCGGTAAACCCATTTTGGGGTTGATCCGTTATTTTGAGATCCTGTTCCAATTTCATGGCTTCGGAAATGGACATATAGTTTAAGGAAGCTACCTCCCTGTTTCCGGAATAGTCATCAAATAAGGTTTCAGGTTCAGGAATCTCCACATTTTCGTACATGCCCAATTCATTGGGCCCAGGTTGCCAAGGCCTGTGTGGGGATTTATGACCAAGAAACAGCATAAAAGGTTGCTCTCCAGACTTAACAGAATCCATCCATTTAATGGCTTTGTCGGTAATAATTTCGGTGGTATAGCCTTCCAATTGATACTGTCCTTCCTCGTTGATAAAGGTCGGATTGTAGTAGGAGCCTTGTCCAGGCAAGATGTCTACATAGTCAAAGCCTTTGGATGGGGTGTCTCCTAAGTGAAGTTTTCCCAATACCCCTGTTTTATACCCAGCTTGTTGAAGGAGTTCGCCAAATGTTTGTTGGCTAAAATCGAATTTGGTACCAATGGTATTGTCAATAAAACCGTTTTGATGACTGTACTTACCTGTGAGTATGGCAGCCCTTGATGGCCCACAAATGGAGTTGGTCACCAAACAACGTTCAAACAGCATACCATCCTTGGCGATTCTATCAATATTGGGCGTAGGAGCAACTTCCGCCAATCGCCCACCGTAGGCACTTATGGCCTGAAAAGCATGGTCATCACTAATGATGAAAACAATATTGGGTCTTTTTTTACTTTCTTCTTTTTGAGTTTCACTTTTTTTGGTTTCATCCTTGCAGGAAACCAGTAAAAGGGATCCAAGAAAGATGTAAAATAGGTTGGTAATTGGTTTGCTTAGTTGATGTCTCATTGTTTTTTTGGTCTTATTAGGAGTCTATATGTGCTCGAAATTTCTAAAGTGCTAAAGTTAATAAAAAGCTACTGGGGCATAGGTTGTTTTTATGGTTTGTTCTTTGTGTGCTTTTTTTCTTGTTGCACTAAAATGGACTTGCAACAAAAAAGTGGACAATTAGATAAGAGTCAAATCAACTATGGCTTCTGGGTCTATGGCCATTCGGTCAACACTGTTGACCTATCAAAAATTTGTTGACCGATTTGTTCTCAAATCAAATCAATACAAATTAATGGATGTGCCTAAAACTGCGAAAACCCTGCAATCTCATAGATTTTGCAAGGTTTTCCGTTTGTTTGGCATTGCTGCCCAGTGACCGCGGCAGGATTCAAACCTGCAACCTTCTGAGCCGTAATCAGATGCGCTATTCAGTTGCGCCACGCGGCCTTATTTAAGGGCTGCAAATATATTTCTTTTTAACTTTACCACAAAACCCTAACATACAAAAAAATGGATTTTGCCCCCTATATTCGTGATATTGAGGACTTCCCTACGCCCGGTGTTGTTTTTAAGGACATAACCCCGCTGTTAAAAGACCCAAGCGCTTTCCAAAAAGCCGCGGATGCCCTGTTGGGTTTGGTAGGCAACACGAAAATAGACAAAGTTGTTGGGGTGGACAGCCGTGGGTTTATTTTTGCGCCCATGCTGGCCGAAAAACTTGGAGCAGGCTTTGTTACTGTCCGTAAATCCAGAAAACTACCTTATAAGACGATTTCCCAATCTTACGATTTAGAATATGGTACTGGAACGCTGGAAATCCATACGGATGCCATAGAAAAAGGGGAGAAGGTGCTAGTGCACGATGATGTTTTGGCCACTGGCGGTACGGCCCAGGCCGTTTGTAAGCTTGTTGAAAAATTAGGGGGAGAAGTGGTGCAATGCAATTTTTTGATTGAACTCACCTTTTTAAATGGAGCTGAAAAAATAAAAGGTTACCGAAAAGAGGCGCTTCTTCAATTTTGATCCAATGCTTTTTTGGTGACATAGTATCTCCAACCTATAATGGCCATTTGTAATTTGGATGCCTTGGAAAGGTCCAAACCCCTTTTGCTGTAAGAAGGAAGTACGACTTTGTTGATTTTTGCCAATATCTTGTAAAACATATAATTGCGTTGGTTTTAGGCAAATATAGGTAAAGCTGTTTACAAGGTAGATTTATAAGTATTGCAGTAAAGAAAACCCCATGTTCTAAATAAATATTATTGTTAAGAGTTGAACAAGGAGTGCGATGAAAAACTTTACAATTGCTATCATTTCTTGATTGATTTTAGGTTTGAAAAAACTGTTATCTTATTGTTGTTTCTACGAATATATAATGATAAAAGTCATGCTTCCAACTAATTAGGTCAAAAACAATGCAATTGCATACGAGATTGTATCTTAGAAAATGGATTGCCTCTTCAACTGAAATCTTTCATCTTGTTTGAAGTTATGAATTGTAATTGTTAAATGATTTTTAGCTATCTAAATGTTAGAATTATAGAGGTGTTTTTGGGCATTTTCTAAAAGCCAAGGGAGATTTCGTTTAAAAATGGGGCTGTTTTTAGGTTTTCGTTTGGGCATGTCAAAAAAGAACCGCCTTAAAAGACGGTTCCTTGGACTATTCAAAAAATGATTATACTGTAATCATTTACCTTTCTTGGTAGTTATTTCAACAACCCCGTTTTTAGCTTTTTTTCCGTATTTCTCAACTGCTTTATCCCCTTTATATACATTTACGTTTTCAATACTGCTGGGAGAAATCTTTTTAATATTTTTTGATTGTGCTTTTTTGCCATCCACAATAAATAGCGGTTCATCTTTACCGTCAGAATCAATAAAAAAGAAACTGGCATCGTCATCGTTGCTGATTAATTTAATATCCCCATAGTCATCCGAATCTTTGATGATCATTACATTATTGTTCCTTTTTACTTCAACATCGTTGTTTTCATCGGTATTAATGATCATCACATTGTTTCCTTCGCCTTTCTTTTCAATTTTTTTAATACTAACATGTTTTATGTCCTCATCATCTTCAATATGTAGTTTTTTAGCTTCTTTGTCACTTAGCCTTTTACCGTCTACAATTACAACTTTTTCATTATCTATCTTTTTAATGATGACTTCGGTCTGATCATTAGTGGTCCAAGATTTCGTTCCTTTTATTTTATGAATGCTAACATTTTTCTTTTTGCCGGAATTCCAAAAAGAAACCACATTGCTTTCATCATCATAAATAACTGTAATTGGACCTATGGGGCCATCGGAATTACCACTGTAATTTCCGCTCACTTTTTTGCCCTCATCATTTTTACCGCTCAATTGCAGAGAAATCTCAATTATCTCTTTTGCATCATTTCTAACTGCGGTGTAACTGAAATCAATGTTATCTTTGGCTAAATCTTTTTTGATATTATTGAGTTTAGCATCTGACGTATTTTTGTCTATGGTGAATTCAATTTTTTTGTTGTCTTTTGATTGTTTTTCGGTCATTAAACTCCCTGCACTGTCGAAATCTTTATACAGATAGGTTTCCTTAATACTAAAACTCACTAGAAGCAACCCCAATAACGGTGCTACGACCAGGGTTTTTAGCACATTGATTTTTTTCGATTGATTTTGATTTAACATAACTATTCGTTTTTTGATTAATGAATTATAAAATGAATTGGCTAGAATGTATTCTTGCTTGTCTACCACCTGCTTCAGCATCAGGTATTGGTAGGATTTTTTGTCTTCTGTTTGCGCTATGGCAAAGTGGTCCGCTAAATATTCCAGATTTTGCCTTACAGCACTTTTGTAGAGCCATAATACGGGGTTGAACCAGAAAAATATCTTTAAAACCTCAAGAAATAAGATATCCAACGTATGGTATTGACGGGCATGTACCTTTTCGTGCTCCAAAACCGAATGCAGTTCGTTGGGTTCAAAAAGTCTTGGATTATAAAAAATGTAGTTGAAGAAAGAGAAAGGAGATATCTGTTTTTCCGTTTCCAAGTGTAAAAACGGAGTTTCCTTTCTTTTATGGGCATTTTCGGCCAATCTTTTTAACGAAATCAATCGAATCATAAACTTTACCAACAAAATAGCACTTACTACACTATATAGGGTAAGGAGTATGTTTTCCGCAGTGAACAAACTACTTTCGACAAGGGCTGAGGTAGCTTGAGCTCCCAACTCATCGGCCTGAATAAGTATAGGTTTGGAAACCACTACCGTTTTTTTAATTTTGATGAAGGGGAACACAAAAGCGAGTATCAATCCCGATAAAAGAAACATGCGGTTTTCCGTAAAAAGGGTGTCGCGCTTTAAAAAAATATGGTAAACCGCCAAAAACCCTCCGGATATAAGTGCCGATTGTAATAAGTACATGAGTATCGGTTCCATTATTTTTTCTTTTCTATCAGGTCAATGATCTCTTTGAGTTCTGCAATGGATATTTTTTCCTCCTGCGCAAAGTGGGAGACCAAACTTTTAAAGGAATCATTATAGTAATCCGCAATGGCTGCGTTCACATATTTTTTACGGTATTGCTCTTTGCTCACCACTGGGAAATACCTATGGGTGTTGCCAAAGGTCTCATGATCTACGAATCCTTTTTCTTGAAGATTTCTCACAATGGTGGATAAGGTATTGTAATGTGGTTTTTCACCCTGTATTTCCTCAAGTATTTCCTTTACAAAAGCCTTTTTCAGCTCCCAGAGGATTTTCATGACTTCCTCTTCCTTATTGGTCAATTTTTGCATGATATATTCTTTATCTACCCAAACGTAATACTAATATCTTAGTTAAATAACTATTTTTATAGTTTATTAACTATATTTATAGTTTTTCTTTTTGAAAGAACCTTCTTTGACCAGCGATTCTTCCCGTATCTTTGCACAAAATTTTACTTTTTGGGAAATCTACTTTTTATTGTTTTGGGATTGGTCCTTTTGATAGCCGGGGGGAATTGGTTATTAAAATCGGCAGTTGCTTTATCCCTGAGATTGTACATCCCCAAAATTATTATTGGTATGACGGTGGTGTCGTTCGCTACCTCTGCTCCAGAACTTATTGTTAGTGTAAAAGCTGCTTTGGATGGTTTCCCTGATCTTTCTTTGGGAAATGTGGTAGGTTCCAATATTGCCAATTTAGGATTGGTTTTGGCAATCACCATTATTATGGGAAGTATAAATGTACGGAAGAGTTTTTATACCACCGATTGGCCTGTAATGATGGTCGCTTCGCTTTTGTTCTGTGGTTTCATCTATTTTGATGGAGTGCTTCAGCAATATGAAGGAATTATTCTTGTATCCCTTCTATTTGTGTTCTTGGTGTACCTGCTTAGATTTCAAAAAACGGCGGTTGTGGACGAAATGCCCGAAGATGATGTACCCCTACCATTATACAAGATTGCACTTTTCTTGGGAATTGGTGGAACGGCACTTTGGGGAGGTTCCGAATTACTTATAGATGGAGCCATAGGCCTTGCATCCTCATTTGGGGTCAGTGATCGTGTAATTGGAATTACCATTGTTTCCGTAGGAACAAGCATCCCTGAACTGGCAGCATCGGTAATAGCGGTGCTAAAAAAAGAGAAGGCTATATCCTTGGGAAACTTGATAGGTTCCAACATTTTCAATTTATTGGCCGTTTTGGGAATTACCTCAATAATTACTCCCATAACCGTTATGGACGAAGGATTGTTGTCCAGTGATATCTTTTGGATGTTGGGGATTTCTTTCCTTATCCTTCCTTTGGTGTTCTTCCCAAAAGGGCTGCGCTTGGGGTGGAGAGATGGATTGATACTCTTGGCATTTTATGCCACCTTTATCTATTTTACCATAAAATAAAAACCGCCCCACAAAACGGGACGGTTTTCACCTATAATCAACAACTAATTTATATACGTGTTTATACGTTTGCGGATTTAACCGTTTTAATAATTCTGGCTGCAACTTTGTATGGATCTGCATTGGAAGCTGGTCTTCTATCTTCCAACCAACCTTTCCAACCTTTTTCAACAGTCATAATTGGAATTCTAATGGAAGCACCTCTATCCGATACTCCATAAGAAAAATCAGAAACGTGCGCTGTTTCGTGCTTACCGGTCAATCTTTCATCGTTGAACTCACCATAAACATCAATGTGCTCATCGGTTACTGGACGGAACGCTTCACATACTTTTTCGTAAGTTTCTTTAGACCCGCAAGTTCTCAACAAAGTATTGGAGAAGTTGGCATGCATACCGGAACCGTTCCAGTCACCTTTAACAGGTTTTGGGTGGTATTCGATGTAGTATCCGTAGCTTTCTGTCAATCTTTGTAGCATGTAACGCGCTACCCAAATTTCATCACCAGCTTTCTTGGCACCTTTGGCGAACAATTGGAATTCCCACTGTCCGGCGGCAACCTCTTGGTTGATACCTTCAAAGGTAAGTCCGGCGTCCAAACAAAGGTCGGCATGCTCCTCAACAAGATCTCTTCCCCAAGTATTTCTTCCTCCAACAGAACAATAGTAAAGACCTTGAGGCCCAGGATAACCACCAACAGGGAATCCTAATGGTAGTTGGGTTGCAGTGTCCATAATAAAGTATTCCTGCTCAAATCCAAACCAGAAATCATCATCTGCATCATCGATGGTGGCTCTGGAATTGCTCACGTGCGGGGTTCCATCAGCATTCATTACCTCGGTCATAACCAAATAACCATTTCTTCTTGCGGGATCAGGGTAAATGGCAACAGGCTTCAACAGGCGGTCAGAGGAACCGCCTTCGGCTTGTTTTGTAGATGAACCATCGAAGGACCACATGGGGCAGTCTTCCAATTTACCACTAAAATCTTCTTCTATTCTAGTTTTACTTCTAATGTTGGCCGTTGGTTCATAACCATCCAACCATAGATACTCTAATTTAGATTTGCTCATAATTCTGGTAGTTAATCGTTCTCAATTTTATGATTTACAAAAATAGTTTTTTCATTTAATTATCAATGTTTTATGGGGGTAAAATCACAAATCTGCACCTATTATTTATATTACCCCTATTTTATTTAGGGCAGAATGAAAAAAAAGTAATTTTTGCAGTATATTTTATTAAATTGTTAATTGTAGATTTGAAAATTAAATATTATTGAAAATGCCTAAAACACGATTTCAAGCCTTGGTAGAAAGCCGCAACAGGGAATATGCCACTATTAATGAAACAGGGAAAAGATCCGACCTGTTCGGTAAGCATGTATTTAACGAAGAAAAAATGCTGCAATTTTTGACAGCAGAAGCATTTGATAAAGTAAAATCAGCCATTTATCAAGGAAATAAGATCGACAGGAAGATTGCCGATCAAGTCGCTGAGGGTATGAAAGCTTGGGCACTATCCATGGGGGCCACGCATTACACACATTGGTTTCAGCCATTAACAGGAGCCACCGCAGAAAAGCACGATGCATTTTTTGATATCCTTCCCGACGGAAGGGCCATGGAGAAGTTTGGGGGCGCACAATTGGTGCAGCAAGAACCCGATGCATCCAGTTTTCCGAGCGGAGGAATCAGAAACACTTTTGAGGCACGCGGCTATACGGCCTGGGACCCGACCTCCCCAGCATTTATTTACAAAACAACCCTATGTATACCCACCATATTTGTAGCATATACGGGGGAAGCACTGGACAATAAAGCACCACTGTTGAGGGCGTTGCAGGCCATAGATCAGGCCGCGACAGGTGTAGCGCAGTATTTTGATAAGAATGTAAGAAAGGTGCATGCCACGCTAGGGTGGGAGCAAGAATATTTTTTGATTGATAAATCATTGGTGAATTCCCGTTTGGACCTTTCCGTGACAGGGCGAACCCTAGTAGGTAGTTTTTCGGCTAAGGGACAACAACTGGACGACCACTATTTTGGAGTGATACCGGCAAGGGTCTTAGGTTTTATGAGTGAACTGGAAAAGGAATGTACCAAACTTGGAATCCCTGTAAAAACGCGCCATAATGAGGTAGCGCCAAACCAGTTCGAACTTGCCCCGGTTTTTGAAGAAGCCAACCTCTCCGTGGACCATAATTTATTGTTGATGGATGTAATGGAGGAGATTGCAGACAAATACAATTTTTCCGTACTGTTCCACGAAAAGCCATTTGCGGGCATCAACGGGTCGGGCAAGCACAACAATTGGTCCTTGGGTACCGATACGGGGGTGAACCTATTGAGCCCCGGTACAACACCCATGAAAAATCTTCAGTTCTTGACTTTCTTCGTGAACACCATCAAAGCTGTGGATACATACGAGGAATTGTTGAGAGCTTCCATTGCCTCGGCGAGTAACGACCACAGATTGGGCGCCAATGAAGCACCACCACCTATTATTTCCATCTTTATAGGACAACAATTAAGCGATGTGCTGGACGAACTCGAAGGGGTTTCCAAAGGAAAATTGTCTCCACAGGAAAAAACAGAACTCAAGCTCAATGTAGTAGGTAAGATTCCGGAAATATTGCTGGACAATACGGACAGGAACCGGACATCTCCATTTGCGTTTACCGGAAACAAGTTTGAGATGAGGGGGGTAGGTGCCAAGATGAACTGTGCCAAGCCCATGACCACGCTCAACACCATCGTGGCCAAGCAGCTTACCGACTTTAAAAAGGAAGTCGATACACTGATTGACAAGAAAAACCTGAAAAAGGACGAGGCGGTCTTCAATGTGCTTCGTGAATACATAAAAACTTCCAAACGCATCCGTTTTGAAGGTGATGGATATGGTATTGAATGGCAAGAAGAAGCAAGAAGGCGAAAGTTGAGCTTCAATAAAAATACACCAGAGGCACTCCAAGTAATCACATCAAAGGAAAGCTACGAGCTCTTCAAGCAAATGGGGGTGATGAACGAAGTGGAGCTCAAGGCCCACAAAGAGGTGGAATTGGGCGCTTATATTTTCCATATTCAGATAGAAGGTCGTGTATTGGGCGAAATGGTGTACAACCACATCATTCCCGCCGCGATCAAGTACCAAAACATGTTGTTGGAGAACATTCATGGGTTAAAAGAGGTCTATGGAGCGGCGCACAAGAAAGTGGCCGAAGGTCAATTGAACATTCTGGAACAGATCGGAGAGCACATTGTGGACATCAAAAAACTTACCGATGAAATGGCGGATGCCAGAAGGCGAGCCAATGGCATGTCCGTAGTGGATAAAAAGGCCCAGGCTTATTGCAATAATGTGAAACCGTATTTTGATAAAATCCGGGAACATTCCGATAAATTGGAGAAACTGATCGCGGATGAATTTTGGCCATTTACCAAATACAGGGAAATGTTGTTTTCCAAATAGAAAGACAACCCAAAAAGGAAAAGACGGAAAGCATATCAATAATTTGATGGCTTTCCGTTATTTTTGCCCAAACCATTTATATGTCATCGGATACCAGTAAAAGATATGCCCAAAGAGGTGTTTCGGCCTCCAAAGAAGATGTGCACAACGCAATCAAGAATATAGACAAAGGGCTTTTCCCCAAAGCGTTCTGCAAAATTGTACCCGATTATTTAACAGGTAGCGATGACCATTGTTTGGTAATGCACGCCGATGGTGCCGGCACCAAATCTTCCTTGGCATACATGTACTGGAAAGAAACAGGCGATGTTTCGGTTTGGAAAGGCATTGCCCAAGATGCACTCATTATGAATGTGGATGACCTGATTTGTGTGGGTGCCACCGATAACATACTATTGTCATCAACCATTGGGCGAAACAAAAATTTGATTCCGGGTGAAGTAATTTCGGCCATTATCAATGGTACCGAAGCGCTTATTTCCGATTTGGACAAGCATGGCATCACCATTCGTTCCACAGGAGGTGAAACCGCTGATGTGGGTGATTTGGTGCGGACTATTATCGTGGATTCCACGGTAACGGCCCGAATGGAACGAAAAAACGTGATAGATAACGCCAATATCAAAGCTGGAGATGTAATCGTTGGCCTGGCTTCCTTTGGAAAGGCGACTTATGAGACTGAATACAACGGCGGTATGGGCAGTAACGGATTAACATCTGCCAGACACGATGTGTTCTCCAAATATCTGGCTGAGAAATATCCAGAAAGCTTTGATGCTTCAGTTCCGGAAGAATTGGTGTATTCTGGAAACACAAAACTCACAGATGCAGTGCCCGATTCTCCGTTAGATGCAGGTAAATTGGTGCTGTCCCCAACAAGAACCTACGCACCCATCATTAAAAAAGTATTGGAAAAATATACTTCCAAAGAAATACATGGCATGGTGCATTGTAGCGGAGGGGCACAGACCAAAATTCTTCATTTTGTGGAAAACCTTCACATCATCAAGGACAATATGTTTGCGATTCCACCCCTGTTCAAACTAATTCAAGAACAATCAGGGACCGATTGGAAAGAGATGTACCAGGTTTTTAATTGTGGTCACCGAATGGAACTCTATGTGAATGAGCAGGTTGCAGAAGAAATCATTTCCATTTCCAAAAGTTTTGATGTGGATGCCCAAATTATTGGTCGGGTAGAATCCGCTAGTAGTAAAAAGTTGACTATCCAAAGCTCGTACGGCAAGTTTGATTATTAACATACGATTTACCTTGAAATAGCGTTCTTGTAATAAACCTCTCACGCTATGGAAAGAAAAGAGTTTCTGCGAAGTTTGGGCGCAGGCGCAGCCTTTGCACTTACGTTCCCCTGTTTACAAGGGTGTTCCAAGGATGATGTGAACGGAGATATAGTGGAAGAGCCCACTGGTGTCGACTTTACAGTAGACCTTACATCGCAAGAAGCTCAAGCTTTGGCTTCCAATGGAGGTTTTATATTAAAAAACTTAGTGGTTATCGTTAAAAATTTAGAAGGTGAATATGTGGCCGCAAGTCAGGTTTGCAGCCATCAATCTTATGATCAAGTGCGATTTGTAGATGAAAGTGGCGGTATTTTTTATTGCGATGTGCATGGATCTCGTTTTGATCAAGATGGAGCACCCCTTAACCAGGTTGACAGCTCCCCCGCAAGAGCACTCAAGGTTTACAATACGGAACTGAACGGTTCCATTTTACGGATTTATGAATAGTTTTTTGAGTCCCCAATCTTATGAAACATCTAATCTACATACTGATCTTTGTATGTACCGGTATACTTCAGGCCCAAGAATGGCAAGATAATTTTGATGATGCCCTTGCCAAGGCTGCAACAGAAGATAAACCCATTGTTTTGGTCTTTTCTGGTTCGGATTGGTGCGCGCCATGTATCCGTTTAAAAAGACATGTTTTTGATAGCGAGGAGTTCAAAGCCTATGCCTCTGAGCATTATGTGATGTATGATGCAGATTTTCCCCGCAAAAAGAAAAATCAATTACCCGAAGAAAAATTAAATGTGAATAAGTCCTTGGCCGCAAAATATAACCCAAAGGGTTATTTCCCATTGGTTGTGGTAATGGATAAGAACCAAAACGTTTTGGGCACCACAGGTTTTGTGGCCCGAACCAGTCCCGAAAAATATATCAGAACACTTAACAAATTTCTAAAATGAAAAGCCTTATAGCCTTTATCTGCAGTTTTTCTTGTCTGCTGTCGTTTGGGCAGTTGAGGCAAACAGATGTCACTGTAAAAAAGACCCTAAAACTTATGGGTACCCGGTTCGAGATTACCGTAGTGGCACCGAACGAGGATATTGGCTACATCAATATAGATGAAGCTGTTTCAGAAATTGAACGTATAGAAAAAATCATCTCATCATGGGATAAGGATTCCGAAACATCTTTGATCAACAAAAATGCTGGGATAAAACCAGTTAAGGTGAGTCAAGAATTGATTGATTTAATCGAGAGGTCCATCAAAATATCGGAAATAACAGATGGGGCCTTTGATATTACCTATGCCTCCATGGATGAGATTTGGAGGTTTGATGGAACCATGGATAAAATTCCTTCAGAAGAAGAAATTAAAAAGTCCATTTTAAAAGTCGGGTATCAAAAAATACAGTTGGACCAAGATGCCCAAACCGTTTTTTTGCCCGAAAAAGGTATGTGCATTGGGTTTGGAGCTATCGGAAAGGGGTATGCAGCAGATAGGGCCAAAGAACTCTTGGTGTCCAAAGAAGTGAAAGGCGGAATCATCAATGCTTCGGGTGACCTTACCACTTGGGGCACTAAGGTCACAGGTGAAAAATGGCTGGTGGGCATTGCTAATCCACTGAGCAAGGATAAAGTGTTCAGTTGGCTACCAATAATCGAGTCTTCCGTAGCTACTTCGGGCAATTACGAAAAGTATATTGAGCTGGACGGAAAAAAATATTCGCACATCATTGACCCGCGAACAGGGTACCCTACCACAGGTATTAATAGCGTATCGATTTTTGCAAAACAAGCTGAATTGTGCGATGCCCTTGCCACAGCAGTTTTTATAATGGGCCGGGACGTTGGTCTGCACATGATCAACCAAATTGACGGTGTGGAGGCCGTTGTGGTAGATTCCAAAAATAAGGTTCATAAAAGTTCAGGTATCATGTTCGATACGAATTAGTACATTTAAAATATGGGAAGACCTCTTTTTTTGCTACTACTCTTAATTTTCTCAAGTTCCTGTGTCGCCGTTCGTGAATACGATAAAGTTTACGTGAACGACGAAGAGATGCAGTTGAGTGCGCGACCTTGCGAACGTTTTGAAACCAATTTCCATATTTATAGAGAGGCCTCCTCTGGTGCCAACGGAGGCAAAACGGGCGGTGGATGCGGATGTAATTGAATGAGAACCTCAAATGATTAATTTAAAAAACCTCATGACCCAATCATCCAAATCAGCAAAAACCGTTTTCGTAGTCTTATTATTTTTGATGGTATCCTTGGGATGGTCGCAACAGGGTGATACCTCGTACAAACGAAGGGTGTTGGAGGCAAGTGAGGTTGACTTGCTTTTTAGCTATTACGATCAAGATGGGCAAAATGCGGCAGTTACAGGTGGCGAAGGTACTGAGGAATTAACGGACGCTACCTCTAGCATTGTCTTGCGAATGCCCATGAACGAGGACGATGTTTTAACTGTGGATGTGGGGTTGTCCGCCTATACTTCGGCATCTTCCAGTAATGTAAATCCTTTGGACGGCGGACTCAATGCTACTCCGTTTGATGCTTCTTCGGGAGAATCTCGAAAGGATGTTTTGGTCTATATCAACCCAACTTATCAGCACAGTTCCCACGACCGTAACTCCATTTGGAGTGCCAATGCCTATTTTTCGTCGGAGTACGATTATTTTTCCTTTGGCTTTGGAGGCAGTTACACCAAGTTATTCAACGAGAAGAACACAGAAATCACACTTAGTGGTAATGTATATTTGGATAAATGGAATTCACAGTACCCTATCGAACTACGTGATGGTTTCTTTGATGACCGTATCACCGGAAACGGTGCTTACAATCCGATTTTTTCTGAGTTTGAGGATGAAAAGCGGAATTCTTACTCACTTTCCTTGAATTTCTCCCAGATCTTGAGCCAAAAATTGCAAGGTGCCCTATTTATGGATGTGGTATCTCAGAACGGATTGTTGAGCACGCCATTCCAACGCGTGTATTTCTCGGATTTTGAAGATTTTTATATTGATGATTTCCAATTGGCGGATAATGTGGAGCAATTGCCCGATAGCAGGTTCAAAATACCTGTGGGCGGAAGGTTAAATTATTATTTAAATGATTTGGTAGTGCTGCGCTCGTATTATCGTTTTTATTGGGACGATTGGGGAATTCGTTCCCATACCGCAAGTTTGGAAGCACCTTTTAAGTTGACGAACAGGTTCACCCTATACCCAAGTTACCGATATTATACCCAAACGGCGGCTGACTATTTTTATCCCAAGGAGCAAGCGTTATCTACCTATGATTTCTATACTTCGGATTACGATTTGTCCAAATACGATGCCCATCAGTATGGAATGGGAGTGCAGTACAAGGATATTTTTACTAGTGCCCGAGTGCTCAATTTTGGACTGAAAACCATCAATCTGCGTTTTAGTCAGTACGATAGAAGTGATGGCCTCAATGCCTTTATTGTTACCCTTGGGACTACTTTTGTTGGGAACTGACCTCAATTAATTAAAAAATAATCCAACTAAAAAATCGTAAATTCGCATTCCCATTAGGAGGATTGATTTATGCTAGACAAACTCAACATTGTAAAACAGCGTTTTGATGAGGTTTCGGACCTCATCATACAACCCGATATTATTGCGGACCAAAAAAGGTACGTAAAGCTAAACAAAGAGTACAAAGACTTGAAGTTGCTCAGCGACAAACGCGACGAATACATAAGCCTTACCAACAATATCCAGGAAGCAGAAGAAATTATTGCCGACGGTAGTGATACAGAAATGTTGGAAATGGCCAAAATGCAATTGGACGAGGCCAAAAGTGCCTTGCCCAAATTGGAAGAAGAAATCAAATACTTGTTGATTCCGAAGGATCCTGAAGACGAGAAAAACGTAGTAATGGAAATCCGAGCAGGAACTGGAGGGGACGAGGCCAGTATTTTTGCTGGAGACCTATTCCGTATGTACACCAAATATTGCGAATCCAAAGGATGGAAAACCAACGTAATCGATTTGAGCGAAGGAACTAGCGGTGGATACAAGGAAATCCATTTTGAGGTAAACGGTGAGGATGTATACGGAACCCTGAAGTTTGAAGCCGGGGTGCACCGTGTACAACGTGTACCACAGACCGAAACCCAAGGTAGGGTGCATACTAGTGCGGCTACCGTTATGGTGATTCCCGAGGCGGAAGAGTTCGATGTTCAAATAGACCCAAAAGATGTACGGATTGATTACTTCTGTTCCTCTGGACCTGGAGGGCAATCGGTGAACACTACATACTCAGCAGTACGTTTAACCCACGAACCCACAGGGATTGTAGCGCAATGTCAAGACGAAAAGTCCCAACACAAGAACAAGGATAAAGCCTTTAAAGTACTTCGTTCCCGTTTGTACGATATGGAATTGGCCAAGAAACAGGCCGAGGATGCTGCCAAACGTAATTCGCAGGTGAGTAGCGGAGATCGTTCGGCAAAAATCCGTACCTACAATTATCCACAGGGTAGGGTAACCGACCACCGAATTGGTCTAACACTGTACGATTTACAGAACATCATCAATGGAGATGTCCAAAAGATAATCGATGAGTTGATGTTGGTGGAAAACACCGAGAAACTCAAAGAAGCTTCGGAGATATTTTAATCGGTTAATTCCCAATTGAGCACGGTTGAGAACCATTCAAAATGAAGATAGAAGATTTAATTGCCCAAATACATCAAAAAAAATCGTTCCTCTGTGTTGGTCTCGACACGGATTTAGATAAAATTCCAGAACACCTCTTAAAAGAAGAAGACCCTATTTTCGCTTTCAACAAGGCTATAATTGATGCTACGCATCCTTATTGTGTAGCCTACAAGCCCAATATTGCTTTTTATGAGGCTTATGGTCTGGAAGGATGGAAATCCTTGGAACGTACCATGGCATATTTGAATGCCAATCATCCAGAAATGTTTACCATAGCTGATGCGAAACGTGGAGATATCGGTAATACATCCACTCGCTATGCCAAGGCGTTTTTCGAAACCATGGATTTTGATTCCATTACCATTGCTCCTTACATGGGCAAGGATTCTGTAGAGCCTTTTTTGGAGTTTGAGGGCAGGCATACCATTTTGTTGGCACTTACGTCCAATCAAGGGGCTTTTGATTTTCAGACCAAAAATGTAGATGGTCAGGAATTGTATAAAGAAGTATTGTCCGTCTCTAAAACGTACAAAGGTGCAGAAAGGCTAATGTATGTGGTGGGTGCCACTAAAGCTTCTTATCTTGAGGATATTAGGGAAATTGTACCAGAAAGTTTTTTGTTGGTGCCCGGAGTTGGTGCGCAAGGGGGAAGTTTGCAAGAAGTTTGCAAGTATGGAATTACCAAGGATATAGGTTTGTTGGTGAATTCTTCTCGAGGTATTTTATATGCCTCAACAGGTTTGGATTTTGCTGAAACCGCTGCGAAAAAGGCACAAGAAATCCAGCAAGAAATGCAAATTGAACTGAGCAAAATCAAATAGATCATATCAATGCCCATTATAGGCTTTCCAAAATCTTCTTGATGCTCTGCGCTTTCCTATTAAAAAATTCTCCCAACTGAGTGTCTTTACCGGCAACGCTGGCAGCTTTTTCCATAAAATTATTGTGCATTACCTCCAAAACTGATGCTGCTTGGTTTACACTGGTGATTGGTGTAACAGATCCAACTTTACAATACTGATTATTCATAGCTCTCAAGATTTGTTAATAACAAAGATACGTTCAAAACAGGCTTGTGGATTATGTTAAGGGTGGTATACATCTATAAATCAGGTAATTTATCTAAAATTTAACGTATGTGTGACCATTTGGTTGTGGCGCTTACATTTCGTTAGAATAAAATTAACGTACTTTTAAAAGAAGTTGAACAACAGATAGATTGTACTTATGAGAAAGCTACTATTCATCTTCACCTTAATTTTTCAAGTGGCTGTGCAAGCACAAGATGCGGAAAGTTGTAATTGCTGCTCTGAAAACCACATTGCTTTTGATTTTTGGGTAGGGGAGTGGGAAGTAGTTAATTTCCAAGATGGCTCTCTTGCAGGTTCTAGTGTAATCAGTAAGGAAGAAGGTGGTTGCGTGATTCGAGAAAATTGGATCAGTGCCAAAGCAGGGTATACGGGAACCAGTCTTAATTTTTATAATGCTCAGACCAATGAATGGGAGCAGTTATGGATAGATAATGCAGGAGCTTCTTTAAAATTGAAGGGGAATAGGGTTGACAATCAAATGATCTTGACTTCTGATGAGTTTAAAAAATCTGATGGCAAAAAATATAGGAACCGAATTACCTGGACCAAAAACGATGATGGAACCGTGAGACAATTATGGGAGGTTCTCGGAGAAGGGAACAGTATCTCAATTGCTTTTGATGGGCTCTACCGAAAAGCTCAGAAAACAAAAAACCGGTGAAGAACACCGGTTTTTAAACTAACTAACTCAAAAAAATGCTAACTCAGATAACTTGTACAAAATTCAAGTTTAACCTTCAGGCCAAGGTTAATTTAACTTTAGGATTTTGTTATAATTATTCTTAATTATTGAGTTTATAACGCTTTAGTTTTTGAGTTATTGCATTTTTAGCAAAAAATTATGATTAATCCTGAAGGGCGAATACCTTTTTTAACAAATCTGTTGTTCTTGATGAAACTTTTGTCCTAATTTCCTTTTCTTCCAGAGCAATCATGGTATAGACTCCTTCCAATGCTTCGTTGGTGGTGTAGTCGGTTAAATCTGGATTTACATTATTGGTAAGGCGCAGGCTATTGTATTTGGTGATAATGTTGCTCCAGATTTGGTCCGCTCCCACTTTTTGGAACGAATTTTTGATAATTGGGTTGAATTTATTGTACAACTGTGTTTTTGTGGCTTGTTGTAGGTATTGGGTCGCGGCATTATCGTTCCCTAAAAGAATCTGTTTGGCATCATTAAAAGTGATTCCCTTTACGGCATCTACAAAAATAGGTGTGGCTTCGCCAACGGCATCCTCTGCGGCACGGTTTATTATTCTCAAGCCTTCGTCCGCCAAGCTGGACAAGCCAACATCACGCAAGGTTTTGTCCACTTTTTGTAGTTCTTCCGGAAGCAAGATTTTTACAAGTTCGTTTCTAAAAAAGCCATTTTCCAGAGCTAGCTTATCCACTTGTTTCTCAATACCCATATTCAGGGCTTCCCGTAATCCTTGTGCTATTTCGGCATTTCCGATTCCTGTAGTTCCTTGGGGTAATTGGTTTACAACTTGTTGGAGTTCCGCACATCCCACGAGCTGCAACACCAAAATACATAGCAATAATCTTTTCATGGTTAAATTTTTTAATTTGGAGTAATAATATATGGGAAACTACATAAATAATCTTTGATTTCTAAGACGTTTGGATGAATTCATTGTTTATAGTTCAACGATTTGTTCAGTTTATTGTTGATCCAAAATGATGGGTTCGCCATTGACAAGAATTTCCAGGCTTTCCCCTTCGTTCATCGTAATTATTGTGCCACTTTGGGCAACAGTAACCTTTAAAATCCTGTCCCTAAAATTAATTTTGAAGGAATACCTGTCCCATTGCTCTGGGATTTTTGGAGAAAAGCAAAGCTTACCGTCTCTTACACGCATGCCCCCAAAACCTTCCACAATGCTCATCCAAGTTCCTGCCATGGAAGTAATGTGAAGCCCTTCTTCCACTTCCTTGTTATAATCGTCCAAATCCAATCTGGATGTACGGAGGTAAAAAGTATACGCTTGCTCCATACGACCCAGCTTTGCTGCTTGTATGGCATGAACGCAAGGTGAAAGTGAAGATTCATGTACGGTAAAGGGTTCATAAAAATCGAAATGCTTTTCCAGTTCTTGTTCTGTAAAATGGTCTTCGAAAAAATAAAACCCTTGCAAGGTGTCGGCCTGTTTAATGTACGGGGAACGTAAAATTCTGTCCCAGCTCCAATGTTGG
This sequence comes from Allomuricauda ruestringensis DSM 13258, assembly GCF_000224085.1. Classification (NCBI taxonomy): domain Bacteria; kingdom Pseudomonadati; phylum Bacteroidota; class Flavobacteriia; order Flavobacteriales; family Flavobacteriaceae; genus Flagellimonas; species Flagellimonas ruestringensis. The sequence continues at coordinate 406,067 of NC_015945.1, read as the reverse complement.
TTAATGGGGCGTTCTTTTTTATTCAACTTGGCCACGCGAACCAAATCTTTGTCCAAGAACCCATCTTGCTGAAGGTAAACCCCATGTTCTTCGGAATAGGGCAAGTACATGTGGGCGGCTACTTTTATCCACAGTCCAGTTTCGTCGTTGCTCAATTGGGTTTTTTCCAAAACTCTTTTGTAGTCGTTGGGATACTCCTGCTGTACATAATTTAATTGCTCCAAAGTATATTCCAAACACCATTTAGCAATATAATTGGTGTACCAGTTGTTATGAACGTTGTTTTCGTACTCGTTGGGCCCGGTTACTCCCAACATCACATATTTATTGCGGTGAGTGGACCAATTGACCCGTTGTTGCCAAAATCGTGCAATTCCGATCAGTACTTCCAACCCCATTTCTGGAACATAGCTATAGTCTTGGGTGTATCTTGTATAGTTGTAAATGGCATAGGCTATGGCACCGTTTCTGTGGATTTCTTCAAAGGTGATTTCCCACTCGTTGTGACATTCTTCACCATTCATGGTAACCATAGGATATAATGCAGCACCTTTGGTGAAACCCAATTTTTCGGCATTTTCTATGGCTTTATCCAGATGGTTGTATCTGTATTTGAGCAGTTTTCTGGCCACTTCCTGATTTTTGGTGGCCATATAAAAAGGAAGGCAATAGGCCTCGGTATCCCAATAGGTGCTTCCGCCATATTTTTCACCTGTAAATCCTTTTGGCCCAATATTTAATCGGGAATCTGTTCCGGTATAGGTTTGGTTCAATTGAAAAATATTAAAACGGATACCTTGTTGGGCTTTTACATCACCTTTTATGGTAATGTCGCTCATTTCCCAAATAGCTGCCCATGCCTTTTTCTGTTCTTCCAGAAGTTTATCGAAACCTAGGGAAGAAACTTCATCCAGCACTGAGTTGGCAGCTTCCATTAATTTGTTCGCGTCATGGTTTCGGTCTACCGCGTAACCACCATATTTGATCAAACTTACCTTTTCTCCTTTCTTGATTTTTTGGGAAAACTCAAAACCGATTGCAAGTTCTTCTTTATTTAGGGAATCAGGAGTTTCTTTTATGGTATCCCCGTAAACCAAATGGGCCTGCATAAAAGTACACACATTAAAATGTGTTTTCATGGTGTGAGACTCAATAAAGGCTCTGTTTTTATTGGATTCAATATTGGTGGTGTTCCAGAACTTATCGTCCCAATTGCTATCCTCATTGGTAATACCAGCATCAATATAAGGTTTAAAAACAATTTCAGCATCAGTATTCATTGGGGTTATCTCAAATTGAATTGCTCCAACTTCATCATGGGATAGACTCAAAAACCGAGTGGCCACAACTTCTATTTCTACATTATTGGGCGTAGTGGCGACGAAATTTCTTCGGTACCATCCTTCCTTCATATTAAGCTCCCTCTTAAAGTTTTTGATATTAGTGCAAGTGGCCAAATCCAAGGGCTCTCCATCGATACTAACATCGATGCCAATCCAATTTGGGGCATTTATAACCTTGGCAAAATACTCGGGATAGCCATTTTTCCACCATCCGACACGGGTTTTGTCTGGATAGTATACGCCTCCAATATAGCTTCCTTGAAATGTGGGGCCCGAATAGGATTCTTCAAAATTGGCACGCTGCCCCATAACCCCATTTCCCATACTGAAAAGGCTTTCGGAAGATTTGATGCGTTCCTTGTCGAAACCTTCTTCTATAATGCTCCATGGATGTGATTGTATATAGTCTTGATTCATTTTAGGGGTGATTGATGTGTTGTTTGTTTTTTGGATTAAATTGTTAGAATTTGATTAAAACCTGTGGTTTTTATGGATATTGACATTGCCCGAACATAATAAATTCCGATTAAATAGCAGTTCCATTCTCGTCTATATCCTCGACCCTTGAAACCAATAAGGCGGCAATTAAAAAGGCGATACCGCTAGTCATTAGTGCATATATAGGATGTCCGTTGTATAGGTATTGTACCATTAGGCCTCCAATTAGTGCATTTATAATTTGGGGAATCACAATAAAAAAATTGAAAATGCCCATATAAACTCCCATCTTTTGTGGAGGAATGGCACCTGCCAAAATAGCGTATGGCATAGCCAAGATACTGGCCCATGCGACTCCGATGCCTATCATGGAAAGTATCAGCCAATTTTCGTTGGGCATAATATAAATGGATAGAAAGCCTAGGGCACCTATGATCAATGAGATTGCGTGTGTTTTTTTTCGGCCTACTTTTTTGGCAATGGCAGGAAGAAAAAAAGCGAAGATGGCAGAAACACCGTTGTACACACCAAATAAAACGCCCACCCAATCACCTGCATTTTGATAGGCGGTACTTTGACTATGGTTGGGATCCAATCCATAAATATGCTCAGCAATGGCCGGAGTGGCAAACACCCATAAACCGAACAGCCCAAACCAGGAAAAGAACTGTACCCAGCTCAATTGCCGCATGGTCTTTGGCATTTTGGCAAAATCGGTAAATATATCGATTAGGCCGCCTGTCGATTTTTCTGTTTCCTTGACTTTTTCGTTTTGGTTTAAAAGAGCCATTTCCTTGGGAGTGTACTCTTTTGTGGTAAACACCGTAATTGCCACACTGATGATCAGCACTAGCGCACCTATTACAAAGGAAAGCAGCAAGTTTAAAGGAACTTCGCCCGCCGCGGCCGTATTGCTAATTCCAATCCAGTTGGTCAATACGTATGGTAACCAAGAACCGATGACCGCACCTACACCAATTAATACGGTTTGAATACTGTAGCCCAGCGTACGTTGGTCAGATGGTAGCATGTCCGCAATCAAAGCCCTGAAGGGTTCCATGGCAATGTTGAATGAGGCATCCATCACCATAAGCATACCGGCCCCAACCCAGAGTGAGGGCAAAAAAGCAGTGAACATATCCGCATTGGGCATAAAAATGAGTCCCAATGAAGCCAAAAGGGCGCCTGTTAGAAAATAAGGTCGTCTGCGTCCCAAGCGTGTCCAGGTCCTGTCGCTATAATGGCCTACAATAGGTTGAACAATAAGTCCGGTAAGTGGAGCAACGATCCAAAACCATGAAAGTTCGTGGACATCGGCCCCAAAACTTTGGAGAATTCTACTGGCATTGGCATTTTGGAGGGCAAAACCCATTTGAATTCCAAGGAATCCGAAACTGAGGTTCCAGATTTCCCAGAAGCTTAATCTACGCTTTTGAAACATTGTGATAGAGTGTTAGATCCACAATTTGAACTGCTTATGCCGCTCTCGAATACTTTTAGGGAAAGTAAAATAAAACATTTTCGTGGACAAACTTTAATCCCATTAAATGGCTTTAATTCCCCGATGCACTGCGTCGAAATGGTTTTAAGGTTTGTTCGTTTGAATACCTCGTGGGCCTGCCTTTGTCGGCAGACAGGCTTGCCTTGAGGTAGTTGATTTTAGGAGAAAATCACGGTCTTGTTGTTGTAAACCATAGTTTTTCGAGCTACGTGAAGTTGAACGGCTCGGGAAAGGACTATGCGTTCCAAATCCCTGCCCTTGGCAATAAAATCCTTAACGGAATGCGTGTGCGAAACGGTGGTGACATCCTGCTCAATAATCGGCCCTTCATCCAAATCTTCGGTAACATAATGGCTGGTAGCACCGATAATCTTTACGCCTCGATTAAAAGCGGCATGGTAAGGTTTAGCCCCGGCAAATGCAGGTAAGAAAGAGTGATGGATGTTGATGATTTTCTGGGGGAATTCATCAATCACCTTTGGTGATACAATCTGCATGTACCTAGCCAATACAATAAAATCCACACCGTACTTTTTTAATAGCTCCAGTTGTTTGTCCTCGGCCTCAGCTTTATTTTCTTTGGTTACGGGAATGTGGAAATAAGGAATGTTGAACTGTTCTGCTACATACTCCAAATCCTTGTGGTTGCTCAAAATAAAAGGAATATCTACTGAGAGCTCCCTAGAATTGTAACGGCTCAACAAATCATAAAGGCAATGATTGTACTTGGAAACAAAAATGGCCATTTTAGGCCTGTATTCATCCGTGTAGGCATCCCATTCCATGTTGAAACCAGTTGCCAATCCCCGACCGAAATCCTCTTTGAACTTGGGTAGGTCCAATTCCTGTTCAAATTCACTCTTTAAACGCATAAAAAATACGCCCGCCTGTTTGTCCACATGTTGATCAAGGTACACCACGTTCCCTTTTTGCTGATGGATAAAGGTGGTTACAGAGCGAATTATACCAGATTGGTCCGGGCAATTGATAAGAATGGTCAGTTTCATTGAACATGTTTGAGCGGATAAAATTATGGTATTCAAAAAAGGAAGTCCAAACTTTTATTATTTTTTGTATAATCTTAATCAAAACCAATTTTCATTTGCATTTTCTGTAAATTGCAGGGCGAAAACAGACCTTTTATTGCAGATGGAACAAATTAAACCCTACAAGCCTAAACATAAAATCAGAATCGTGACCGCAGCTTCTTTGTTCGATGGACATGATGCGGCCATCAATATTATGCGAAGGATTATCCAAGCTACTGGAGTTGAGGTGATTCATTTGGGGCACGATAGGAGTGTGGTCGAAGTGGTGGATTGTGCCATTCAAGAAGATGCCAATGCCATTGCAATGACCTCTTACCAAGGAGGGCACAATGAGTATTTTAGGTATATGTTCGACTTGCTGAAAGAAAGAGGCGCAGCACATATCAAAATTTTTGGTGGTGGCGGAGGTGTCATCCTTCCAGAAGAAATAAAGGAGTTGATGGATTATGGGATTGAAAGAATCTATTCCCCAGACGATGGTAGGCAAATGGGGCTTCAAGGAATGATCAACGATTTAGTGAAACGATGTGATAATGCCGTTCCCGATTTAAATCTTCCTAAAGGAAAATCACTGGAAAACGAATTGAAGAAAAAGCATCCGAATACCTTGGCACGATTAATTTCATTGGCCGAGAACCGTCATAAAGAGTACGAGAAATTTCAACAAGAAATTGAACAAAGACAGACCAACGTACCTGTTTTAGGTATCACCGGTACAGGTGGGGCAGGAAAATCGAGTTTGGTAGACGAATTGGTGCGACGTTTTTTGATGGATTTTCCCGATAAGCACATCGGTATTGTTTCGGTAGATCCCTCAAAACGAAAAACGGGAGGCGCACTTTTGGGAGATAGAATCCGAATGAATGCCATCAACAGCGATAGAGTGTACATGCGTTCTTTGGCTACGCGACAGTCCAATCTGGCCCTGTCCAAACACGTATCGGAGGCAGTTCAAGTGCTGAAAGCTGCAAAATATGACCTGATTATCTTGGAAACCTCTGGAATTGGTCAATCCGATACCGAAATTTTGGAACACAGCAATGTTTCGCTATATGTGATGACGCCCGAGTTTGGTGCGGCCACGCAATTAGAAAAGATTGACATGCTGGACTTTGCCGATATTGTTGCCATCAATAAGTTTGATAAACGTGGTGCTTTGGACGCCCTTCGCGATGTAAAAAAACAATATGCCCGTAATCATGGATTATGGCATGCCAATGAAGATGAACTGCCCATTTACGGAACAATCGCTTCACAGTTCAACGACCCTGGGATGAATAATCTCTACAAAAAGGTGATGGACACCTTGTTGGAGAAAGCAGATTCCAATTTGGAATCAACCATCGAGATTATCCAAGAAATGGCAGAGAAAATCTATGTAATCCCACCAGCACGAACACGTTATTTATCAGAAATAGCTGAAAATAATAGAAGTTATGATGCCAAGGCAAGGGAGGAATCCAAAATAGCCCAAAAGCTCTATGGTATCTTTTTAACATTGGCATCTGCCTTGGGACTTGATCAAGAGAAAGCCGAGGAACTGTTTTTAGATAAGTCAGGGTTGAACGAAGAGGAAATTCAATCATACCTAAAAAGTGATAAATCCAAAGAATTTATTTCACTACTGGTAAAGGAGTTCGACAAAGTCAAGATGCATTTGAATCCGCATCATTGGGAGGCTATTTTAAAATGGCGGGAAAAGGTAAATCGCTACAAATCTGAAATCTATTCCTTTAAAGTTCGAGAAAAGGAGGTCAAGATAAAAACCCATACCGAATCCCTGTCGCACAGTCAGATTCCTAAAGTTTCCCTGCCCAAATACCAAGCGTGGGGGGATATTTTACAATGGATATTGCAAGAAAATGTACCTGGTGAATTTCCATATACGGCAGGTTTGTATCCGTTTAAAAGGGAAGGAGAGGACCCAACCCGAATGTTTGCTGGTGAGGGAGGCCCGGAACGTACCAACCGACGGTTCCATTATGTGAGTATGGATATGCCCGCCAAGCGGCTTTCCACTGCTTTTGATTCGGTGACGCTGTACGGAAACGACCCAGACCATCGCCCTGATATTTATGGAAAGATTGGTAATGCAGGAGTGTCCATTTGTTGTTTGGACGATGCCAAAAAATTGTATTCAGGTTTTGATCTGAGCAGCCCAATGACTTCTGTGAGTATGACCATAAATGGTCCCGCTCCAATGCTGTTGGCATTTTTTATGAATGCCGCCATTGATCAAAACTGCGAAAAGTACATCAAGGAAAATGGTCTGGAGAAAGAGGTGAAAGACAAACTCAAAGCTATTTTTGATAAGAAAGAGGGGGGGCAATCCCAATATTATGGAGAGCTTCCTAAAGGGAACAATGGTTTGGGATTGATGCTTTTGGGCGTTACGGGTGACCAAGTATTGCCAGAATCGGTTTATATAGAAATAAAGAAGAAAACCCTGAATCAAGTTCGCGGTACGGTACAGGCCGATATATTAAAAGAAGACCAGGCACAGAACACCTGTATTTTTTCAACCGAGTTTGCCCTAAGGTTAATGGGCGATGTGCAAGAATATTTTATAGAGCAACAGGTTCGTAATTTTTATTCAGTTTCCATATCGGGCTATCATATTGCGGAGGCAGGTGCCAACCCTATCACCCAATTGGCATTTACGCTGTCCAACGGGTTTACCTACGTGGAGTACTATTTGAGCCGTGGAATGGACATCAACAAATTTGGCCCGAACCTTTCGTTCTTCTTTTCCAATGGAGTAGATCCAGAGTATGCGGTAATTGGTCGCGTAGCTCGACGTATTTGGTCCAAAGCTTTAAAAGAGAAATATGGGGCCAACCCGAGAGCGCAAATGCTCAAATACCATATTCAAACTTCGGGAAGGAGTCTGCATGCGCAAGAGATTGATTTTAATGATATCCGTACCACGCTTCAGGCACTTTATGCGATTTATGATAACTGTAATTCATTGCATACCAATGCCTATGATGAAGCCATTACCACCCCGACCGAGGAATCGGTGCGTAGGGCCATGGCCATTCAGTTGATCATTAATAAAGAATTGGGGTTGGCCAAAAACGAAAATCCAATTCAAGGATCATTCATTATTGAAGAGTTGACAGATTTGGTGGAAGAGGCCGTTTTGATGGAGTTTGACAGAATTACCGAACGTGGTGGTGTACTTGGAGCCATGGAAACCATGTACCAACGTTCCAAAATACAAGAAGAGAGCCTTCATTATGAAACTTTAAAGCACTCCGGGGAATATCCGATTATTGGAGTGAATACATTTTTGAGTTCCAAAGGCTCGCCTACCATTTTGCCCGCAGAAGTAATCCGAGCTACCGAAACCGAAAAGGAAAATCAGATAAAAACACTGGAAAACCTTCATGAAAGAGAAAAAAGCATGGCAGAAAGGCAACTATCCGAATTACAGGAAGTAGCTATCAATAATGAGAACATTTTTTCAAAATTAATGGAAGCTGCTAAATATTGCTCATTGGGTCAGATTACCGAAGCTTTGTTCCAAGTGGGAGGGCAATACCGAAGAAATATGTAAAGGGGGAACTTAGTCGTTCTTGTTGATCAAAGACTTTCTCCACTTTTTAAAGGAAACTCGGAATATCCGAATTTCTCTACGAAGAAGATTTAGGTATTCCTTTTCTTTAACACCGTCCCTTTCCAAGCCATTGCAATAGGCCAAGATGTTACGGGTCATAATGTTTACGTACGAAAGACTTCTCATTCGCGAGGAATGGCAATTGCTCAATGCAGCTTGTTCCACTTCTTTTGTAATCAAATCGGCATCTGCCAAAAGGGATTTGGAAATGTCGTCTCGGAAGGAATCAATTTTACGCAAAGACAGAATTTCCCTGTTTTGAGCAAAATAAGCCGCTACGGCTTCGCTCATGTCGCGTAGCGCCAAAGATTTACGATAAACACCTAAGGAGTTAAGGGAATTTCTCTCCATTTTCAACAGCAATTTTGTACTATAAAATTAAGCACGATTAAAATTTTTTTACTTTTGTTAATAAAGCAATTATTCGATTTTACTTTCGATAGTAAAAAAATAGTGGTAAATTTCTTTAGATATGAAGATAGATGACTTGAATTGGCAAATTCTGAATCATTTGCAGCAAAATGCGAGGGAATCTTTTGCCAATATTGGAAGGAAAATCGGGTTGACACCACCCGCTGTGGCGGAGCGTGTAAAAAAGATGGAAGACCTCGGAATTATTGAGCGTTACGGTACTGAAATTTCTTATGTGGAGGCCGGGTATCAGCTAAAGGCCATTATTATGTTGCGTGCTTTTATGGGAAAGCTCAAACCGTTTTTGGATAAGGTCAAAACTTTTCAGGAAGTGGTAAATTGCTATCGAATTACGGGCAATGAGAATATAATAATGGAGGTAGTGCTTCGTGATCAGTCGCATTTAGAAGAATTTATTGATGAACTGATCGTGTATGGTGAATGTAGGACACATATTGTATTGTCCAACGTTGTGGCTAACTCGCCGATCAAAAAAAATAAGACGGGTAAGTAGTTGGCTGATAAATTTGACGTTTTCAAAACAAACTTTGGCTAGATTTTTGTTAAAATAGGGTTATGAGAAAAACATATTTGTTACCGCTTTTGACTATTTTTTGCACATTTTCTGTCTTTTCGCAACAAATGGTTTTGAAAAAGGGGGAGATTATTGATAATCTCTCGGTCAATGATTCAACCAAAAATACCTACTCCCTTTATATTCCCAAAACGTTTTCCATGGATGAAAAGTGGCCGTTGCTCATGGTTTTTGATGCGGAGGGAAATGAGAAAAAAGCACTGTCCATGTTTGTACTTGCTGCGGAAAAAGAAGGTTATGTTTTGGCGGCCCCAAAATTAATGGACAGTATTTCTTTGACCAAGAACATGGTAGTAGCTGGCCAGGCAATTCAGAAAGTTGCAAGTCTATTACCAATACATAATGATCGGATTTATGCTGCAGGCGAGGATTCCGGAGGGCAATTTGCCAGTTTGGTGCCCATTCTGATCAATGGGGTCAACGGGGCCATGTCCATTGGCGCTTCTTTATCCAATAGCGAACTCATTAATGTTAAGAAACCTTTTCATTTTATAGGTATGGTTAGCAAAGAAAACTTCAATTATCCTTTTATGCTTACGGATACCAAACTTTTGGACCGCTATAAGTTTCCAAATCAGGTTTTGCTATTCGATGGAAATGGTAACTGGCCAGGGGTAACTTATTTACAAAAAGGGATGCAGCTCTTCACCCTCGATGCCATGGGGCGAAAATGGATTCCTATGGATTCGACCTACGTTGAAAAAGCCTACCAAGATGATTTGGAAAAGGTGAATCAGTTAAAAAATATTGGAGACTTGTTGTGGGCGGAGCAATATATGACCGAAATGATGTCCATGTACGGAGCATTGAAAAATACGGATTCTCTAAGATCGGTACAAAAGGACCTTCGTAGAGATAGGAGTTTCAAGACAATGAAGAGGGCAGAAAATGCTGCTTTTTTAAAGGAATCCATGCTCAAGGAAGATTATCAATTTTATATGGAGGAAGATGTATATACCCATAATTTCAACAATTTGGGCTGGTGGAACCACCAAATGGGGGAGATAGAGAAGTTCATTTCGGGCTCAAAACCGTATGAAAGACAAATGGGACATCGGTTAAAGGGGTTTGTCAATGCATTGGCAGAGGATAACATTAGTATTATAGCATCGGAAAAGGTGGTTGATGAGGATGCTCTGGCATTTTTGTACATGCTAAAAACAATTTTGGAGCCCGACAACTACGAGTATTATCTAAAAACCATTTCACTTAGTGCTAAAAATGATGATTTTGGTACTTCGTTGTTCTATTTGGAGGAGTTATTGAAAAAGGGTTTCAAGGACAAGGAAAAGCTCTATGATCTGGAAAATACGGCCTTATTTAGAATTACACCGGAGTTTAACGAGCTTGTCTCAAAATATTTGAAAGACGCGCGATACGACATTAAGGTCGATGAAAATTAATCTGCCACGCAGGCCTAAACATTGATTTAGTTTAGAGCTGTATTTTTGTATAAATACTTTCTGGATGAAATACGCAATCTTACTTTCAGTTATATTCCTAACAGCCTGTGGACAAGGTAAAAAATATCACGATAAAGAAAAGGAGGTAGCAGTTGAATCTGACTTGATAGCTGATATTTTGGAATACCAAGAAGAACAGAATGAAAGCTTTAAAGACCCGGATTCCTCTCCTTTGCCCGATAAATACCGTAAAGATTTTGAAGGGCTCGATTTTTTTGAGCCGGATACATCATATATTGTAAAAGCACGGTTTGAGCGTACTCCCAATGCAGAACCTTTTTTTATGCCCACTACTACGGATAGGCGGACCCAAGAAGTGGTTTATGGAATTGCCCATTTTACCTTAAACGGTGCAGTGCATCAACTGGAAGTATACCAAAGTTTGGATTTGATGGATGACGAAGCATACGAAGATTATCTGTTTTTGCCTTTTTTGGATAATACCAATGGGGAAGAAACGTATGGTGGTGGCAGGTATATCGATTTGTCCATTCCGGAAGGGGATACTTTGGTGATTGACTTTAACAAAGCTTACAATCCGTACTGCGTTTACAACAAAAAGTACTCCTGCCCTCTAGTGCCAAGGCAAAATTATTTGAGAACTAAAGTGAGAGCAGGAGTGAAAAATTTTAACAAGGACTAAAAAAGCCTTAATCCTATTGGAATAAGGCTTTTTTTCGTGTCATATCTATATTGCTTAGAAGGAGTATATTGCGGCGAACAATACAGAGGCCAAACTCGAGGTTGGAGCAAGATCGTGGTCGATGAAAGTATCTTCAGAAGCACTATCCAATCTAACTTCTGGCTTAAGAATCAAGTTGCCTATAGTAGCGCTACCTGTTAAAGTTAATGCCAATACACTTGCATCTCCATCAGCATCAAACACTTCTCCAATGGCACCAAATTCATCCGTTTCCATAAAGTATTCACCCCTAAGCCCTAGGCTGAAAGTATCAGAAATTGCGTACTGTGGATAAAGCGCAGCACCTGTAAAAGATCCTCCGTCATCTTCCATGCTAAAGTGAGCAGCGTTGATACCTAAGAAGAACTCATCTGAAAGGTCAAAACCACCAGTGTAGTCAATCTCAAAGCCTCCCTGGCTGTACAAGAAGTTCAAAAACTGACCTGAGTATCCTAATTGTGCGCCCACAGCGTAATCACCTGTCGGGTTGAACTCGGTCAGATCTGTTGGATTCATCACAGCAACCATGGCGGACCATTCGTTGCCCAAATCAAAATCAGCCTTAAGGCCTGTGTGGCTAAAAGGGCCGTAAGAGAATAAGTAGGAAGTACTATAATTAAAGTTAGCGGCCGGAGAGATTACTTCGTATCCCAAAAAGGTGTTGAAGTTACCAAAGGTAAGGGTGACGGCATCACTTACATTCCAATATACGTACAATTGGTTGATGATGTCTCCAGTTGCTGAGTACATTGGTGATTCAAAAATAGCATCCGTACCACGTGGGCCAAATACCAAATCGGCAACAAAACCTACTTTTTCACCCTCGTAAGCGGCAATAAGGTTTGCCATACCCAAAGAGAATCCAGGGAGTTGCGCAAAAGAGGATCCTGGAGCTATGGCTTCTTCGTCATTTGGAGCAGTAATATTTGCTCTGTAATAAGCATCAACAGTACCGCTAAAGCTAAACTTTGGAGTAGTTTCTTCCTCCTGTGCAGAAGCAGAAAATGTTACCATTGAAAAGATGGCGATAGCCAAAATTTTTCCGAAGTTTGTATTTATAATCGTTTTCATATCATAATCGTTTTAAGTTGTCCTTTTATTTAAGGACGGTTGTTTAATTGTGAGTTTGATTGAAAAGGTTATTCAACGGAGCGTTTGGCAGAACGCTCCGTTTCCTTTTGTCCAATCTGTGAGTTTGTTTGAAACTATTTGTCTTGGGAAATGTGTTCTGGATAAGCTTCCACTCCATGTTCGTGCAAATCCAAACCATCAACTTCCTCTTGCTCCGATACGCGAAGCCCAATGGTTTTCTTCAATATAAAGAGTACTATAAAGGATGCAACAGCTGCCCAAACAATGTAGGCCAACGATCCGTATGTCTGTACCCAAAGTAGTTTTCCGCTACCTCCGTAAAGTAATCCGCCATCCAGTGCAAATAGACCAATAAGAACGGTTCCTAGGAATCCACAAACTCCATGAACGGAAATGGCACCTACTGGGTCGTCAATCTTAAGTTTCTTATCAATAAATTCAATGGACGCTACTACTACAATACCACATATCAAACCAATGGCAAGGGCTCCCCAAGCATTTACGGAACCACATCCAGCGGTAATACCTACCAAACCGGCCAAAGCACCGTTCAATGTCATGGAAATATCTGCTCTACCATATCTGGCCCAGGTAAAGAACAGGGCTGCAATGGCACCAATGGCAGCGGCAAGGTTTGTGTTTATGATAACGCTCGTTGCTGCAATGGTGTCGTCACCGCCCCAAGCCAATTGAGAACCACCGTTAAATCCAAACCATCCCAACCAAAGGATAAACACACCCAATGCTCCAAAGGCCATATTGTGACCTGGAATCGCCTTGGCCTTTCCATCCACATATTTACCAATTCTCGGCCCAACCAAAATGGCAGCCACCAATGCAGCAGCACCACCAACGGCGTGCACTACGGAAGAACCTGCAAAATCAACGAATCCGGCTGTGTTCAACCATGCATCGTCATCAAAAGGCCAGTACCAGCTACCTGAAATAGGGTAAATTAAAGTGGTAAGGATTGCGGAGAAAATCAAATAAGTGGAAAATTTGGTTCTACCTGCAATAGCTCCGGACACAATGGTGGCAGCTGTGGCACAGAATACAGTTTGGAAAAACAGATTGTGCCAATCATCGGCACTAAAAAATAAATATCCCTGATCCGAAGGACTGGACCTAAAAAATCCTCCGCCCACTAAATCGCTACCATACATAATGGCGTAACCTACTGCCCAGAACATTATTGAGCCTACGGCAAGGTCCATAACGTTTTTCATTATTATATTGCCGCTGTTTTTACTTCTGGTAAAACCTATTTCCACAAGGGTAAAACCTGCTTGCATAAAAAATACCAAAACGGCGGCAAGTGTAATCCACAAGGCGCCTATATCGCCAGTAATGGCTTCAACGGCTTTGTCTATCGCTTCTTGTTCTTGTACAATCATAATCTAAGTTTTTAAGTTTTTGGCTATTAGTGTTAGTTGATTCCTGCGCTACCGTTTTCCTTGGTTCTGATTCTGTAAGCCTCGATAACATCGGAGACGAAAATTTTTCCATCACCAACGTTACCGGTACTTGCTGTGTCCAATAAAACATTCACGGTTTTTTCCAGAAAGTCATCGCTAACCACGATAACCAAATACCTTCGCTGTATATCGCTTGTACTGTACGATATGCCACGATAGACATGTCCTTGTTTTTCATTTCCAACCCCTGTTACATCCCAGTAACTAAAGAAGTTGACCTCAATTTGATGTAGGGCTTTTTTCACCTCATCAAATTTGGATTTTCTAATAATTGCCTCGACTTTTTTCATAATTAAGTAGTTAATTGATTATTCAAATATATATGAATTCAATATAGACTACCTAAAATAGGAGGGTGGTTGTATTATTTTTATGGGTATAAGAAAAATACCCCCTAAATTTTAGGGGTATTCAATTTTAAATTATTTTTTGTTATGTATTTGTTGATTTTATATTAAGATTATGTGTCTATTGCTTTATTTTTCTCAATAGCAGCACCTTAAAACATGTAAAATGTTTAGCTTTTAACAAATTTTAACGATAAAAACACAGTTTATAACTAATGGATGTGTCGGGCGATCCATAATCCCAAAATAACGGCCAATACACCAATGCCAATACTCGAAATCATGTAAATGGCTAAATTGAGGAGTTCGCCATTCTTTAAATAGGTATGCTTTTCAAAAGCAAATGCAGAAAAAGTAGTGAAGCCACCGCAAAATCCAGTAGCTAGAAAAAGAGTGTTGTTATGGGATAGTACATTGCCCTTGGCAGAGAGACCTAAAAAAAGTCCAATTAAAAGACAACCTATAATATTGACCAAAAAGGTCCCAAAAAAGAAATTATGGAAAAGGGGGTTGAGAGGTTTGGAAATCAAAAAGCGTAAAACGCTTCCAATTCCCCCACCCAAAAAAACAAGAAAGGCCTGTTTCATGCCTTAAAGGTACAAACTAAACCGCTTCTTTGTACTCGGTTTCTACGGCCTCACGGGGGAAAAGCTTGGTGGTCGAGGTTTCGGAAATCCGTTGAATCGGTTTTATGAATCTTTCCTTAGCTCCATTGACGCTAAAAACCAACAGAATGGCATTAATAACAAGCAAAACAAAAAGAATACTAAAAAATACAGTCATTTAGGTTAGTTGCTAAAGTATTGTTAAAACAAAAGTACGTTTTTTCCTATAAGAACGAAATACAGGGCGAACTATTGTTGTTAAACGATTGATTTTTGTGGTAAAGACAATTTAAATGTTAATTTTTGAGGAAGTGTTTAATCAAAAACAGGATAATTATAAATGTTAAGAAGGCAGCTAGAATCCAGATGACACCTTTATAATTTTTTTTATGCAGTTTTTTATCCTTACGATAGGAAAAGGCGATAATCGCCACAAAGGCTATAAAAAATAAGGCTGCGAAAATTAGCTGTCCCGTACTGAACATATTTTATATTTTTATGCAAAGCTAAATCAAATAAGTGTAATGGAAAGTAAAATTAAGGCCGTGGAGCTCTTCCACAATTCTTTTGGTCTCGGAGTTTCCCAAGAGCCAAAGGCAGATTTGGGAAAGGACAAAAACAATCTAAGGTTTAATTTGATGGATGAAGAGAACCGTGAGTATTTGGAAGCCGCCAATAATAACGATTTGGTTGAGGTTGCCGATGCATTGGGCGATATGCTCTACATTTTATGCGGAACCATACTTGAGCATGGCATGCAATACAAGATAGAAGAAGTTTTTGAAGAGATACAACGCAGTAATATGAGTAAACTTGGAGCGAATGGAAAGCCCATTTACCGTGAGGATGGAAAAGTACTGAAAGGCCCAAATTATTTTAAGCCGGACATACAAAACATAATCGACAAATAACAAAGGCGCCCATCGGCGCCTTTGTTATTTGTTTTACTGGATGACTTCGTGTCGCCATCCAAATTTATCTTCGGCCCGGTTGTATTGAATGTCCGTGATTCTTTTCTTGAGCAAAGAAGCATAGCTTTCCTCCAAATCCGGAAGATCGTAATCCTTGCCGTGGTAGCCAAAGCCTGAAATCGGAGAAACTACCGCAGCCGTACCTGCCCCGAACATTTCTTTTAACGAGCCATTTTCTGCCGCTTCAACCAATTCGTGAACGGATATTTTACGAACCTCAGTTTTAATGCCTTCGTCTTTGGCGATGTCCAAAATACTTTTTCTGGTTATCCCATCCAATATACGGTCGCTTGTTGGTGCGGTCATCAAAGTGTCGTTGATACGAACAAAAACGTTCATGGCACCAGCTTCCTCAATAAACTCATGGGTGTTGTCATCCGTCCAAATTACTTGTTGATACCCTTTGTCCGCAGCCAATTTTGTTGGGTAGAACTGACCCGCGTAGTTACCACCAGCTTTGGCATAACCAACCCCGCCGTTTGCTGCTCGGGAATAGGTTTCTTCTATCAAAACTTTCACTTTTCCAGAAAAATAAGATCCTGAAGGTGCACAGGCAATAATAAATTTGTATTCATCGGCCGGTGAAGCGTGAAATCCATTTCCAGAGGCAAAAACAAAAGGTCTAATATATAAGGAACTCCCTGGACTTTGTGGAATCCATTCGCTTTCCAAATCAATAAGAGTATTGAGGCCTTCCATAAAATAAGCTTCGGGTATTTCAGGAATCGCCAAACGTTGGGCCGACTTGTTCAAACGTTTACAGTTTTCTTCGGGTCTAAAAAGCCATACCTTGCCGTTCTCGTCCTTGTAGGCTTTCATTCCTTCAAAAATAGACTGTCCATAATGGAAAATCTTTGCTGAAGGATCCAGCGTAATGGGCTGGTAAGGAACCACTTTTGGTGTATTCCATTTTCCGTTTTTATAATCACAGACCAACATGTGGTCAGAATAAACACTTCCAAAGGAAAGGTTATCAAAATCCACATCATGGATTTTAGAGGATTTAGCTTTCTCTATAGCAATTTTGTTAGCCATTGTTTCCATATCACTTACATTTACCGTGATAAAATTAGCTATTTATTGTTAGTTTTGGACATTTCACAAATCTAAATACTGTACTTGACCCACAATTACTTAAATGTTATCAAAAATGAAGATTTTTAACACTTTTACTACTGTTTTTTTACTGGGTATTTTGATGGTCTCCTGCAAACAAGAGGCTATTCAAGGCGATTATTTTGGGGAGGAATTTGAAATCTCCCGGAAAGTCTCCAAAACATCCGCCCCTTTTGACCAAATTTCAGGCAAGGATTCCTTGCAGACCCAAATCGTGGGCGAGATCAAGGAAGTTTGTCAGGCAAAAGGATGCTGGATGAAGGTGCAGTTGGAATCCAACGACGAGGTTTTTGTCCGTTTTAAGGATTATGGATTCTTTGTTCCCAAAGATGCCGCAGGTAAAAAAGTGGTTATGAAAGGAGCTGCATTTTTCGAGGAAATGTCTGTAGAAGACCAAAAACACTATGCCGAGGACGAAGGTGCTTCCGAAGATGAATTGGCCCAAATAACCACTCCGAAAAAAACACTCAGGTTCGAAGCGGAAGGCGTGCTAATCGCCTCTCAACCTTGAAACGAAGAATAATTACCACGGGAGATGGCTCCAAAACCATCCAAATAGAGGATTGGGACGAACAGTACCATTCCAAGCATGGTGCCGTCCAAGAAGCTTACCATGTTTTTATCGAACATGGCCTCAGATTATTTGAAAAAACCGAGGTCAAAATCTTGGAGCTTGGTTTTGGCACGGGCCTCAATGCTCTTATTACCCTAATAGAAGCTCCCAAACAATATTTGAGTGTTGATTATGTGGGTGTTGAAGCATTTCCGGTTTCCATGGAAGAAGTGGAAGCATTGGATTATTGCCAACAGTTGGGGATTGAAGATAAGCAAACAACTTTTCAAAAAATGCATAGTTCCCCTTGGGAAGAAAACATGCCAATAACTGCTGATTTTTCTTTGTTCAAACAGAAAAAGGACTTTAAAGAGGTTGATCAGCAAAACATTTTCAATCTTATTTATTTTGATGCATTTGGAGCTAGGGTCCAACCCGAACTTTGGACCGAAGAGATTTTTTTAAAAATGTACCAAGCACTAAAAACCAACGGAATTTTGGTCACTTACGCTGCAAAAGGTAGTGTACGCCGAGCAATGCAAACAGTTGGTTTTACCGTGGAAAGATTACCGGGACCGCCAGGAAAAAGAGAAATGCTTAGGGCCAAAAAACCTGAGTAGTTCCCAATGTTCTGTTAAGGAAAAAGCCTTTGGTACCATGAAATGGTTTAAAGTTTAAACAAATATGTTAAACCTGAATTAAGGTCTAATAAACAGTCAATTAAACCTATAACTTTGTATAAAATGACAGTATGAAGGTGTTGATAACAGGAGCTACAGGATTGGTTGGGCAGGCCATAACAAAAGTACTGCACCAAAAAGACATACCCGTAAATTATTTAACCACAAGTAAGGACAAGATTTCTTCCACAGAAGATTTTCAAGGTTTTTACTGGAACCCCAACAAGGGAGAGATTGATTTGGAGTGCTTCAAAAATGTACAGGCCATTATCAATTTGGCCGGAGCCAGTATAGCCAAACGTTGGACCCCCAAGCAAAAAAGGAAAGTACTCTCTAGCCGAATCAATAGCCTAAGAACATTAAAAAAAGGGCTGCAACAGTCCAATAACAAGGAAGTTGAATGCCTTGTTTCGTCTTCTGCCATAGGAATTTATCCAGATTCCGTCTGTGACTATTATGATGAAAGTGAAACCAAAATAGCTAATGGTTTCTTGGGCGAGGTAGTGCAAAAATGGGAAGCCGAGGCCGAAACCTTTGAAGCGATCGGTGTAGATGTGGCTAAAATCAGAACAGGTTTGGTTCTTTCTAAAGATGGCGGTGCCCTGCCCAAAATGGCAATGCCTGTCAAAAACTTTGTTGGAGCAGCCATAGGGAGTGGAGATCAATGGCAATCTTGGATTCATATCGAAGATTTGGCGCAAATGTTCGTTTTTGCGGTAGAGAACAACCTTCGGGGAACGTATAACGGTGTGGCCCCCAATCCAGTAACCAACACAAAACTTACCAAGGAACTGGCAAAAATTTTGGACAGACCGCTTTGGTTGCCCAATATGCCCGCATTTTTCTTAAAGTTGGTTTTGGGCAAAATGTCTGCTCTTTTATTGGAAAGCCAAAGGGTGAGCAGTAAAAAAATTGAAGAAGAAGGATTTTCTTTTCAGTATGCTAATATTTGTCAAGCATTAAAAAGTTTGTTTGCCTCTCAGCAAGAGGGTGTTCCTGCATCCGTGGAAGCATAGGAAAACGGAAGGTATTTTTAAATTTTCATGACTTTTTAGATGGTTAAAGTCCGCTTAGGCGGCTTTTTTTATGTTTTGCGGTGACATTTTGACATTTTTAGACAATTGGCAGTACTTTTGCCACTTCAAATCGGAATAAAACATTAGAACATGAGCAATAAAAGTAAGGTTGAGGAAATGGAAGATGAGCCTAAAAAAGGGCAAACCGAAGAGAGTACTGAGCTGAACGATGAAAATACAAAAGCCGAAACCACGGAAGAAATCGAAGAAGAAATTTCTGAGGAGGAGAAGCTGCGTGAAGATTTGGCAAAAGAAAAAGAAAAGTTCCTTAGGCTTTTTGCCGAGTTTGAAAACTACAAACGAAGAACCTCCAAAGAACGCATGGATTTGTTCAAGACTGCGGGACAAGAAGTCATGGTGGCATTGCTTCCTATTTTGGACGATTTTGAACGTGCGTTAAAAGAGCTTTCCAAATCCGAGGATAAGGAAATGTTCAAAGGAGTGGAACTTATCAGCAATAAATTTAAGGAGACCTTGAAGAACAAGGGGCTGGAACAAGTGGAGATCAGCCCGGGCGATGTGTTTGATGCCGAGGTGCACGATGCCATCACCCAGATTCCTGCACCGGACAAGAAAATGAAAGGGAAAATTATTGATGTGGTTGAAAAAGGATTCAAACTTGGAGACCGTATTATAAGACATCCAAAAGTTGTTGTTGGAAACTAAATCTGTATGAAGGAGGATTATTACGAAATATTGGGAGTCTCCAAAGGAGCTTCAGCTGCAGAAATAAAAAAAGCCTACAGGAAAAAGGCCATCGAGTTTCACCCGGACAAAAACCCCGGTGACGCCAAGGCAGAGGAAATGTTCAAAAAATCTGCCGAGGCTTATGAAGTATTGGGCAACCCTGACAAAAAGGCAAAATACGACCAATTTGGCCATGCTGCCTTCGATGGAAGTGGCGGATTTGGCGGTGGAGGTATGAATATGGACGATATCTTCAGCCAGTTCGGTGATATTTTTGGAGGTGCCTTTGGTGGCGGTGGCGGATTTAGCGGATTCGGAGGCTTTGGTGGCGGACAGCGCAGAGCCAAGGGAAGTAACCTTCGTATCCGTGTTAAACTAACGCTGGAAGAAGTGGCCAATGGTGTAGAAAAGAAAGTTAAGGTAAGACGAAAGCTTCAAGCTGACGGGGTTACCTATAGAACTTGCCCTACTTGTAAGGGTACCGGACAGATCACAAAGATCACCAACACCATTTTGGGTAGAATGCAAACGGCCACCACCTGTACAACCTGTGGAGGGGCCGGTCAGTCCATAGATAAAAAACCTGCTGGAGCCGATGCTCAAGGGCTCAAGGTTGAAGAAGAGACCGTATCCATTAAAATTCCGCCAGGTGTGGAAGATGGTATGCAGCTAAAAGTATCCGGTAAAGGTAATGATGCTCCCGGAAATGGTATTGCGGGAGATTTGTTGGTTGCGATAGAAACTATTGAGCACGATACTTTAAAGCGAGAAGGAGACAATCTTCACTACGATTTGTACATAAGTATGCCGGAAGCTGTTTTGGGTAGTTCCAAAGAAATTGATGCCATTGGCGGAAAAGTCCGTATAAAATTGGAACCAGGGCTACAGTCTGGGAAGATATTAAGACTTCGTGGCAAGGGAATCAACAGCCTTAATGGGTATGGTGCGGGAGACTTATTGGTGCATGTAAATGTATGGACACCAAAAAATATAAATAAGGAACAAAAGGAGTTTTTTGAGCGTATGCAGGACGATGATAACTTTGTTCCAAGGCCCGAAAAATCGGATAAATCTTTTTTTGAGAAGGTAAAAGATATGTTCTCTTAAGAGAAAAAACCTTCTGTTTAAATAAAAAACGTATATTTGAAACTGATGTTGGGTGACCGATATCTAATTTTCTTTTTCATAGCAATTTTTTTCCCATCCTTGATTTTTTTAAGGGTGGGTTTTTGTTTTTATAGGAAATAAGGTATTGAGAACTCATCTTGAGTTGTCCAAATCCGCTGCAAAATCTTAAATCTTTGCTTGGATCTAGTAATTCAAGACGAGTTCATTTCCCAAATACATATCTTTGAAAAAATAGTTTACATGGATCATATCCTTGTTGCCAAAAATGTGACCAAAACCTATGGTGATTACACAGCACTGAGCAACATTTCACTTCAAATTCCTGAGAATTGCATATACGGACTTTTGGGCCCGAATGGGGCGGGTAAAACTTCGTTTATCAGAATTATTAATCAGATTACGCACCAAGACGAGGGGGAAATTTGGCTCAATGGTGAGCCCTTGGCTCCAAAGCATATTGCATCCATCGGTTATCTGCCCGAGGAGCGAGGGCTGTACAAGAGTATGAAGGTGGGAGAGCAGGTACTTTATTTGGCACAATTGAAGGGATTGTCCAAAAGTGAGGCAAAAACAAGACTCAAATATTGGTTCGACCGTTTAAATATTGGTGACTGGT
Organism: Allomuricauda ruestringensis DSM 13258; assembly: GCF_000224085.1. NCBI lineage: Bacteria > Pseudomonadati > Bacteroidota > Flavobacteriia > Flavobacteriales > Flavobacteriaceae > Flagellimonas > Flagellimonas ruestringensis. The sequence continues at coordinate 384,620 of NC_015945.1, read as the reverse complement.
GGGATAAAAAAATACAGGAACTTTCCAAAGGAATGGCCCAGAAGATACAGTTTATCGTTACCGTGCTGCACGAACCAAAACTGTTGATTTTTGATGAACCCTTTAGCGGTTTTGATCCCATTAACGCAAATATGATCAAGGATGAGATCCTTCAGTTGAAAAAAAACGGTACCTCCATCATCTTTTCCACCCACCGTATGGAGTCGGTGGAAGAACTTTGTGAGTACATTGCCCTTATCCATAAGTCCGAAAAGATATTGGACGGAAAACTGTCGGACATCAAAAAAGCGTACAAGAACAACATTTTTAATGTGGGTCTGCAAGTGGAAAAGGAAGCTGAGGTTTTAATGCAATCTTTGGAACAAAATCTCAATATTCTTTCTTCGGATATTGATACATTGGACCATCAACTAAATTTCAAGGTGCAATTACCCACATCCCACACCGGGGAAATTTTGGCAAAACTTTCTAAAATGGGGAATATTAACAGGTTCGAAGAAACCATACCTTCGGCCAACGATATTTTTATTCAAACTGTAAACAACAAGGACAATGACAAGTAAACTTGGTTTGATTATAAAACGCGAATATTTGGCCAAGGTGCGCAACCGTTCCTTTATTGTTATGACCATTTTGAGCCCGCTTCTAATGGTAGGGATGATTGTGCTTATTGCGTATTTGGCCAAAATAAATGATGATGAGACTAGGGTAGTGTCTGTTTTGAATAAAAGTGCCTTCTTTCAAAGTGAATTCAGTCCATCCAAGAATATATCCTATGTCCACATGGACGACTTGACCTTGGAGCAAGCGAAGGACTCAACCAATTCCTTGGAATATTATGGGTTGCTCTATATTCCCGAAGGGGCAACGGTTGAGGAGGTGTCCAATTCCTCATATCTTTTTACTAAGGACAACCCCAATACCTCCGTGACCAAAGAATTGGAGGATATTTTTCAAAACCAATTGCGGCAAGATCGTTTGCAAAAGCTAGGAGTGACCTCAAAACAGTTTTCCAGTGTGGAAAAACCTTTTGAAATCAACCTATCCACATTCGATGGGGAAAAAAGTATGAGGGGCATCAACGAGATCAAAGCTATTATCGGAGGAGGATTTGGCTATGCGATCATGATGTTCATCATTATTTATGGGGGCTTTGTGATGCGCAGTGTTATCGAGGAAAAAACCAGTAGGATTATTGAAGTGATCATATCCTCGGTAAAACCTTTTCAATTAATGCTCGGAAAGATTATTGGAAATTCTTTGGCAGGAATCACCCAGTTTATCATTTGGATTGTTTCCGCATCATTATTGTTGTTTGCAGCAGTATTGATTTTTGGAATAGACTTGACGGCACTATCAAGCGACAATGGGATGACTCCTGGGCCAATGGGAATGTCACAATTAGGCGCCATGGATGATAAAATGATGATGTACGCAAAGGAAATCTACGATATTCCTTGGGGTTTGCTCATAGTATCGTTCTTTATTTATTTTATACTTGGTTACCTTATTTATAGCTCTATTTATGCGGCTATTGGAGCTGCGGTGGATAATGAGACGGATACACAACAATTTATTTTCCCTATTATATTACCTTTAATGCTGGCTATTTATGTTGGGTTCTTTTCAGTGTTTAGCAACCCGCATGGTCCCATTGCAGTTGGGTTTTCGTTGTTTCCGTTAACATCGCCCATTGTAATGCTGATGCGCTTGCCCGGAGGAATTGGGGAAGGAGGAGTGCCTTTGTGGCAATTTTTAGCGTCCGTTTTTCTTTTGATCGTTACCTTTTTGGGTATTGTGTCATTGGCGGCCAAAATTTATAGAACAGGTATCTTAATGTATGGTAAAAAGCCAACGTACAAAGAATTGATAAAATGGTTGAGATATTAAAATAGTATGCAAGAAGGTGCAGAAGAAATAAAGGAAATCATTACGAAAGATGTTTGGGGGACCATAAAGGATTTTTTGAACCTTGGATTCCATATAGGTGAAGGCGAAAAGGCTATAAATCTTACTATTGGACTTTTACTGTTGTTAACGGTCACATTGGTGGCAACAAAGTTTATCTTAAAATGGTTCCGTAATATTTTTACCCGTAAGATGGAGCAGGAGGACAAACAGAAGTTCTCCAGTATATTTAAGTTTATTAATTACGTTATTTATCTAGTTGCCATACTGGTAACCCTAAGTGCGGCAGGGGTGGACATCACCTTGGTGATTACAGCTTCCGCAGCCCTTTTTGTTGGTTTGGGTCTTGCACTACAGGAATTGTTCAAAGATGTTCTTGGAGGCATTTTCATTATTATAGATAAATCCCTGCAGGTTGGAGACGTTGTGGAGGTTGATGGTAAGGTAGGCAAGGTGTTCGAAATTAAACTCCGTACCACAAGGGCCATTACCCGAGATGATAAGGTATTGATACTGCCCAATCATAAATTTATAAGTGACATTGTTTACAATTATACCCAAAACCATAGAACCACAAGGGAAAAAGTAAGCGTAGGTGTTGCCTATGGGAGCGATGTGGATTTGGTGACCACTATTTTGGAAGAAGTGGCCAATACCCAAAAACAAGTGCTCAAAAATCCAAAACCATTTGTACTGTTCGAGGATTTTGGAGATTCGGCATTGATCTTCTCCATATACTTTTTTACCAACGATACTTTCCGAGATCCACGGATAAAAAGTGAAATGCGTTATAAAATCAATGCCAAGTTCAAGGAGAACAACGTTAGCATCCCGTTCCCGCAACGCGATATACATATTATTCAGCCAAAACAATAGATACATATAAAAACCTCAACTCACCATATTGCAATTTGGAAGTGGTTCACTTTCATTGTAATACTTTGTAGCCATAGTTTATGGGCACAGAGCACAGATATTTTTAGGCTGGAATACCTTAATATTCCTGAGAACGATAGCGGTGTCAAGACACAGCGTTACAAGGCGTTGCTCAATTTTCCCATACAACTGAACGACAATAAGGATTATCTGGTTACGGGTGCCGAATATAATCGTTTTGATATGGGATATTCAGCAGACCTCCCATTTGATAAAAAAGAGATGATCCGCTTCCATGTTATCGATTTTAATTTGGGATTGATCAAAAAATGGAACGAGGATTGGAATTTTGTGGCCATATTGACTCCTAGATTGGCGTCCAATTTATTGAATGGAGTGTTACAGGATGATTTTTTTATGAATGGCTCGGTGGCTTTTTGGAAAGAAAAACCAAAAGCAGATAAGCCTTTTCGGGTGGTTTTGGGGCTGACCTACAACAGCACTACCGGGATTCCAGTTCCGTTGCCCCTGATTCATTACTATAAAAAGTTCCACCCGGATTGGTCGTTTATAGCAGGAGTGCCAAAATCCAACCTGAAATATCATTTTGATAAAAAACACAGTTTGGAGTTGGCACTGTTCTTGGATGGTTACTTTTTAAATCTTCAAAACGATATTGTTTTGGATAATGGGTTGGCAGCTTCCCGGATTTCGTTCAACACTTTGGTAGGTAGTTTGGGGTATCAATACAGCATCTCCAAGAGTATGTCCTTTTTTGCCATTGTGGGAAGCAGTGTGTACCAAGAGGGCAAATTAAGAAATAAAGATCGTGGCGAGGTGTATTTGTTCAATAACGACGCAAATTTTTATATTAGAACAGGTTTCAAAATAGGAATATTTTAAATAGCAGTATATGTCAAAAATTTTGATAATAGAGGACGAATCGGCAATTAGAAGGGTATTGGTAAAAATATTGGCCGAGGAAAACGATGGTTATAATGTAGTGGAAGCCGAGGATGGTCTAGCAGGAATTGAAGCCATCAAAAAGGAAGATTTTGACCTAGTGCTCTGCGATATCAAAATGCCAAAGATGGATGGGGTAGAAGTTTTGGAAGCTGCCAAGAAAATAAAACCAGAAATTCCATTTATTATGATTTCCGGTCATGGAGACCTCGACACAGCAGTAAATACCATGCGGTTGGGAGCATACGATTACATCTCCAAACCACCGGATTTAAACCGATTGCTTACCACAGTTCGCAATGCCTTGGACCGGAAGGAACTTGCCGTGGAGAACAAGGTGCTCAAGAAAAAGATTTCCAAGAACTATGAAATGGTAGGCGAGAGCAAAGAAATAGATGCCATAAAGGACATGATCGAAAAAGTAGCGCCTACCGATGCCCGGGTTCTGATTACGGGTTCCAACGGTACCGGTAAAGAATTAGTGGCCCATTGGGTACACCAAAAAAGTCCCCGTTCATCGTCCCCGTTTGTTGAGGTGAATTGTGCAGCGATTCCTTCTGAGTTGATTGAAAGTGAGTTGTTTGGACACGTCAAGGGTGCATTTACATCTGCTGTTAAGGACAGGGCAGGTAAGTTCGAAGCAGCCAACAAGGGAACCATATTTTTAGATGAGATAGGCGATATGAGCCTTTCTGCCCAAGCCAAAGTGCTTCGAGCCCTGCAAGAGAACAAAATCAGTCGCGTAGGTTCCGATAAGGACATTAAAGTAGATGTTCGGGTACTCGCAGCTACCAACAAGGATTTAAAAAAGGAAATTGAAGCAGGCAAATTCCGGGAAGATCTTTACCATCGTTTGGCCGTGATCTTGATCAAGGTTCCGGCACTCAACGATAGGCGTGACGATATACCTTTGTTGATAGAACATTTTGCAAAAAAAATAGCATCCGAACAAGGAACAGGACAAAAAAGCTTCTCCGAAAAGGCCATAGAGCTGCTTAAAAGTTATGATTGGACGGGGAATGTACGAGAACTTCGCAATGTAGTGGAACGTCTTATCATTCTAGGGGGTAAGGAAGTATCCGAAGAGGATGTGAAACTATTCGCCAGTAAATAAGCCTAATTGCAATCACCTAATTTTTCCAGAGCATCTTTGGCCAAGGTTTTGACCCGTTGGTGATATTCCTTTTTATGTTGCGATAGGTTGGTGTTCAACAAGGTCAAACGAGATTCTTCATAAATATTGGTAATGAATCTGTGAGCTTCTTCACAGTCCACATCAGAAACCACTTTATCCAAGGAGGATTCAAACCTCAATAAACAGCTGTGCACCTGTTTTTTTACAGCAGAACCATGTGTCAACATCATCCCGCTCTGAAAACCCAGAACCTCCTTGGTGTTCAGTACCAGCACATTACTTCCGTAATCACTGGAAGTCTGTTGCCCGAATTCCTGTAACACATTAATACCTATTATAGTGCTCTCCAAAGCCTGGTGCAATGCCACTTTGGACTTTGGTAAAACACTGGCTTTTGTTGCCGTTTTTAAATGTGAAAGTGCATTTTCCAAACTTTCTATGGCTCCCTCGCAGCCGCAATCCAAAAAATTGCCCTTCGTTTTTTCAATGCCGTTCAACGCTTTGTAAGCGTGGTACTTGGTCATATTTAAATTGTCGGCCACCACAGCCTCTTGGATTTTACTTTTGATGTACTCTAAATTGGTGCTTGCATATTGGCAAGCATTTGCGGGAGTAGTGAACGAAGCCATGAGCCAAAGGCCAAGAAGACCAATAGCAAAGACTATTAGTAGGATAATCTTTCTGCTTTTCATAACGCTTTACAGATTTGGGACACTGCGTCGTTGATAATCATAAAGTTACGATTTTCATCGTCTAGAGGAATAAATAGATCGATTAAAGAACCAACTTTGGGCACAAGTGGTCAAAGTATCGATGAACTACACATTTAATAAGTAGGTTGAAGGAGTAATCAAAAAGAATTATATTCATTCCTATGAAAGAAATCAAAACAGAAGATTATAAGGTAGTTGATACGGTAAAGCTATCTGAAAAAGACACCTATGAGGATTTTGGTGCATCCAAAAAGAAACTCAAAAAAGAACTGAAAGATATCCGAAAGGACCTTGGGGATTTTCAAGATACGCTCTACGCCCACGGAAAGTATGGGGTACTGGTCTGTTTACAAGGAATGGACACCGCGGGCAAGGACAGTTTGATCAGAGAAGTTTTTAAAGATTTTAATGTTAGGGGAGTGGTGGTGCATAGTTTTAAGGTGCCATCCACCTTGGAAAAAAAGCACGATTACCTGTGGCGGCACTATATCGATTTGCCCGAAAGAGGAAAATTTTCTGTCTTTAACCGTACACACTACGAAAATGTATTGGTGACCAAGGTCCACCCAGAATATATTTTGGGAGAGAACCTGCCAAAAGTGGAATCTGTGGACGATATTGATAATGATTTCTGGGAAAGACGCTATCAGCAAATCAATGATTTTGAAAAGCATGTTGCCGATAATGGCACCATAATCTTCAAGTTTTTCCTCCATCTTTCCAAAGAAGAACAGCGGCAACGCTTATTGCGTAGAATCCACTTAAAGCGAAAGAATTGGAAATTTTCCCCAGGTGACCTCGAAGAGCGAAAACTTTGGGATAATTACCAAGAGTGTTATGAAGAAGCCTTGAGCAAAACTTCCAAGGAACGTGCTCCATGGTACATAATACCTGCTGATAACAAAAAAGCAGCTAGGGTAATTGTGGCCTCCATTATGATGGAAGCGTTAAAAAAGTACAAAGATATTGAGGAACCCGAGCTGGACGATGAAATAAAAGCTAATTTAGAAACCTTTAAACAAAAACTGGAAAAAGAAACCACATGAGAACAGTCCTACTTTTGGCCTTTTTGTTGGTCAGTACCCCATTTTTTTCTCAGACCGAGGACGAAAAACAAATAAAAGCAATTTACGATGAAGCCCTGACCAATGGTAAGGCTTATGATTGGCTGAACTATCTCTCCAACCAAATTGGCGGACGTCTTTCAGGTTCCGTGCAAGCACAACAAGCTGTGGATTATACCAAGGCACAATTGGACTCACTGGGATTGGACAAGGTTTGGTTGCAACCCGTAATGGTACCAAAATGGGTAAGGGGAGTTCCTGAATTTGCCTATTTTGAAACAAAACCTGGATTGACCACCAATGTGCCCATTTGCGCACTTGGAGGATCAGTGGCAACACCCGCTGGCGGTTTAAAGGCCAACGTGGTCGAGGTTGAGGGCATTGAGGATTTGGAAAAATTGGGAAAGGATAAAATAGAAGGTAAGATTGTTTTTTATAACCGTCCCATGGACCCAACTTTGATCAATACCTTCTCAGCATATTCAGGTTGTGTGGACCAACGCTATTCTGGCGCGGCCGAAGCCTCAAAATATGGGGCGTCGGGCGTTATCGTGCGCTCCATGAACCTTCGTTTGGACGATTATCCGCATACAGGTTCCATGGGGTATGGCGATACTCCCCTGAATGAGCGTATACCCGCCGCAGCTATCAGTACAAAAGGAGCTGAATTACTGAGCACTACACTTAAATTAAATCCTAATGTCAAATTTTACTTCAAACAAAACTGTAAGCAGTTGGAAGATGTGCAATCCTATAACGTGATTGGAGAAATTACGGGCAGTACCTATCCCAACGAGATTATGGTGGTAGGCGGTCACTTGGATTCTTGGGATTTGGGAGATGGTTCCCACGACGATGGGGCCGGTTGTGTGCAAAGTATGGATGTGTTACGATTGTTAAAGGAAACCGGATATAAACCCAAGCGAACTTTACGCGTAGTGTTGTTCATGAATGAAGAAAATGGAATGCGGGGCGGCAATAAGTATGCGGAAGTAGCCCGTAACAAAAACGAACAACACATATTTGCATTGGAAAGTGATTCCGGGGGATTCACTCCTAGGGGTTTTTCCATTGATGCTTCTCCAGAGAATGTGAAACAGATTCAAGGATGGAGGGATTTGTTCGAACCTTATTTGGTTCACATGTTCTACGAAGGAGGAAGTGGTGCGGATATAGGTCCGCTAAAAGAGGATGGAATAGTATTGGCGGGATTGCGACCCGATACCCAGCGCTATTTTGATCATCACCATGCCGAAAACGATACTTTTGAGCACGTGAACAAGCGCGAATTGGAGTTGGGAGCAGCTACGATGGCCAGTTTGGTTTACCTTATCGATAAATACGGAACCATCCCCATCAAAAAGGTAAAAGGATAAGTTGGTATATCTTGAATCAAAATTTTGCGTCAGTTCGAGTTTGTTTTCGCAACAAAGTGTAGAAAATGAGTATCGAGAACAGATTTTCTCTCTTATAAAACCGTATTTAAATATAAAACTTTAGGCTTTGCCAGCTTTTCGCATGCGCTTGGGCCCATACCAGAGCCAAAATCCGGTGATGGTGAAAATTAAAAGGGAAATACCCATTACGTTGGTGTATACTAGTTTGATGTAGCCGTTTGTCCCAAGGTAATCATCCACTATGGAACCATCGTGAATGTTTTCAAAAAAATCAGACCTTCGTTTTCCAATAGATAAAACATTGCCATTGGCTCCATCTAGTTGTACTTCGTAAAAAGAGTCCACAAAAAGGAACTTGACCGATCCTTTTTCCTTTCGCATATCAATACGGTCTACCTTAAAAGAGGTGTTCGGTACTTCGTTGTTGATTGTATTCAGTGCTATGGTATGCAAGCTATCAACAGGCAACCATTTTTTTAGTTCTGCGGTAGTTCCTTGTTGTGTTTCTGGGAGAATATATCCGTTGGAGTTCTTTTTCCATCCCAAAATGAGACCGGATACGGAAATAAAAAAGAAAAAAATGAACAATAACGCTCCTGTGGTTCGGTGTACTTTTCTAAAAATGCGTAATATTTTGGCTTGCTTCTTCCTTTTGCCCATTCCTGCCAGTTAAAACTCTAAAGATCATTAAATTTTATGAAAGTATGATGCTTGCCAATACCCGAACTTAAAAGATAAGCTCGTATTTAACATAAATTTTGGAATATAAAAGAGGATTGATCGATCGGCCAAACAAAAACAGATGAATTGCTTGTAAAAGGAGTACCAAACACGCCAATGGCCAATTCTGCCTAAATAAGAGGGAAGCGCATCACAATTGCTGCGATTGCAATCAATTTTTTGTTGAAGGATTTGATTTTTCCGGTAACTAAATCAATGGAAAAGCCCAAAGCCAATAATCCTGTGCCAGCAATCAAGAAATAGAACAACGACCAATTGACTTCGGATGAGAACTGCATGGCTATAAGGGGTATCAAAAGCAACAGCAAAATGAACTTGATAAACAGCTAGTAGTTTTGATTTTAGTTTTTACCTGCCTTAAATTTTAGCATTGTTATAGGGCATGGTATTTAATTGTGGACTTGACAAACCTCCAAAATATTTCCATCAGTATCGTGAATGGTAAAGTATGTCACAACATGGTCAGTAATAATTTCACCAACAGTTATACCATTTAGTTTTAGCCTTTGATGTGCTAAATGTGCATCCAAAGTACGAAAAATAGGGTAAGAGGCGGTATTTGGGTTTAACACAATCTTTTCCTGTGTTTCCCAAATTGTCAGGCTTGTAGGGCTAAAAGTATCCAGAACAACCAATTTTAGTTTTTTGTCCTCATGAACATTTTTAAATCCAAGCTTTTCGGTATACCAAGATTTAGCTTTTTCAATGTCCGATACTCTTAAAATCACGGTATCTATTCCTTGTAAAAAGTGATTCTCCATTACTTATTTATTGTTAGTTATCTCATTGTTTTGCTATTACAGATAACACTTTAAAGCTATGATTTTTAAATATCTAACGATTACCGAAACAAGTTCAGCACAAGAAGTGAAGTTATTTTATTTTTCAGTTTTATATAGAAAATCGGCTGCAGCAGAACTCATTTTTTTATAATCGTGTCCTATGTTCGGGGCTACTTCTATTTTCCAACCAAACTCCTTTCCCAGTTGTGTGGCAATCTCCTTGGATGTAGAATAAAAATATTTACAAAGTGCCTAAGTCAATACCAAAATTTAAAACTTATTTATAATCATTAATGTACCAATTTGAATTCGGAAAGTCTGAACGTTTTTTGGTCAGTGGAGGCCTTCCTTTCAAATGATTGTCGATTACATAATATTCGTACTCCGATATTCGCTTCGCTTTTTTTTCCTTTTCTATGAGTTCTCGAACTTGTTTCCAATACTTTTTTGGGGCATGACGGAATATAATAGCTGTCCGAAACTTTAAATCACACCCCAGGCTTCTTCTTGTGACCCAACCATTTTCTTTTACAATTTTGATAAGCTCCTCGGTATTCGCAGCATCAATTTTTTCTTGCTTCTTTGCCAATGATTTATTTCCTGCCATTTTGGGCTTTATGTGATGGGACAATAATTTTAAAGATAAATGCTTGATTTTACCTTGTTCTTGTTCAGGCAGAAGTTCAAAAGTCTGTTGGGTATAACCTTTAGCCTTAATAAGTGAGTCTAAAACCAATGGATATACGTCTTTGATGTTTTGGTCGCTGCCTCTGTGCTTTTGGTCAGCAATTGCCATTTCCTGAAGCTTTTTACATAGTTCAGAATTATTTATGTCATTATCAAACTTCGGACTTGAAATTTGAAAAAGTATTAGAGGTAATAGAATAAAGTGAAACATCATGTGAACTATTCGATTAATGAACTGCTTTTAAAAAATCATTTGTCCAACTATCAACTATCTATAAGCATCATTCAACCCAACACCTTTGCTGATCATGGGAAGTATTTTGGCCAACCGTCGGAGTTTGGTTTTCTCCTGTTTGGCTTCGGCAATGTATTCGCAGAACTCTTTTTGCTTATAGGGCGTAAACTTTTCAAAAGCACCCTTTAATGTAGCATTTTTGGTCAATTCGGATTGCAGTAGCTCGGGAATAACAACTTTTGATGTTCCTTCAGCTTTCACTTCCTGCCCCTTTTTCTGGTTTTCCAAAGCTTCTACCATATAGGACAACACCGTTTTTCCATCCACTTCGTCCAAACTATGGAACTTCCAATGGCGCATGCCTTTCGTTTTGCCTTCCTGCGCATTTTCCAAAACCTTTTTTGGATCATTTAAAAACACACCGTTAAAAAACCAAATCCCAAAATGCCCTTTGAACTTACAAATACCGAATACATTCTTTCCATTTAAGGTGTACGCGGGCATACCCCATTTAAAATCCTCTGTGGCCTCGGTTTTTAAGGCAATTTCTCGTAGAAAGGCAATTCCCTCCCTAAACGGATGCTCCTTTTCGTAATAGCCCTCTAATTTTTCGGATTTTTCCACAACTATCTGATTTGAGTAGCGGTAAGTTCGCAAATTTTTACGATTACCTTCACTGCTTTCTCCATGCTTTCCAAAGGAACGTACTCGTATTTGCCATGAAAATTATGCCCCCCGGCAAAAATATTGGGGCAGGGCAAGCCCATAAAACTTAGTTGCGAGCCATCCGTGCCTCCTCGAATGGGTTTTATAATGGGCTCTATTTGGAGCGATTTCATCGCTTCTTCGGCAATCTCCACAATATGGAACATGGGTTCTACCTTTTCCCTCATGTTTTTGTATTGGTCTTCAATCGTCAGGTTGACGTACTCCCCATATTTTTTGTTGAGTTTATCTTTGATGTCGTTCAATAAATCTTTCCTTGCCTCAAAATGGACTGCATCGTGGTCTCGGATAATAAGTTCTATCTCCGCCTTTTCAATTTCGCCCTTTATGTTGTGCACATGGAAAAAACCTTCTCTTCCCGTGGTGTGTTCGGGAACCTCGCTAGGAGGGAGGTGGCTTAAAAAAGCGTTGGCGATTCCAATGGCATTGACCATTTTGTTTTTGGCGTAGCCCGGGTGCACGCTTTTTCCCGTTATGGTGATTTTGGCCTTGGCCGCGTTAAAGTTTTCATATTCCAGTTCGCCCACTTGGCTGCCGTCCACGGTGTAGGCCCATTCCGCTCCAAACTTTTCCACATCAAACTTATGTGCCCCACGGCCTATTTCCTCATCCGGGGTAAAGGCAATCCGTATTTTTCCATGTTTTATTTCGGGGTGATTGATCAGGTATTCCATCGCCGTGATGATTTCCGCAATCCCCGCCTTGTCATCCGCACCCAACAAAGTTGTTCCGTCGGTGGTGATTAAAGTCTGACCTACGTATGCCTTTAAATCTTCAAAATAATCGGGAGATAGTACAATGTTTTTCAACCTGTTCAGTACAATGTCTTTCCCATCATAATTCTCAAAAATCTGGGGCTTTACATTTCTGCCCGAAAAATCAGGAGAAGTATCAAAATGGGAAACAAAACCAATGATGGGCACTTTTTTGTCCAAATTGTTGGGCAACGTAGCCATAATGTAGGCGTTCTCGTCAATGGACACTTCTTGCATTCCAATCTGATGCAGTTCCATCACCAATTTTTTGGCCAAGTCCCATTGCTTTTCCGTACTGGGTGTGGTTTTGGAATAGGGGTCACTTTGCGTATCCGTGGTCACATATTCCAAAAATCGGGGTAATAGTTTTTCCATGGTCAGTGTTGAATTTTTTCAAAAATAATGCTTATTCAAACGTAATTTTGCAAATCAAAGGCATTAATAAGTATCTTTCCAAAACCATTAATAGCAACCTCAATTGAAAGCGGTAGTATTTTTTCTTTTTTTGATTTTTGGGTTTTGCGGGTTTGCCCAAATGGATTGCATATTGGGTGTGGGCGGACGAGACAACGAAACCATAACCAAGGTTTTTGAGTTGACAGAAGAGCAACAAGAGAACCTGAAGAATTGGAGTGCCGAATTAAAAGTCCGGAACGATTTTTTAAAGGATAAGGCAGCATATCTGATGAAAAAGAACAAGGAAAGCTCTCCGGAGGTATTGATTACCGTTTCCAAGGAATATGCTACCATAATAGACAGCATGAAACAAAACGTGCAAATGATTGATAAAAGACTGCTGACAAGTTTCAATAAAACCCAATACGAGAGGTATTTAAAATTATGTAGTCAGCTAAGCTTGCGTCCTATCCACATTAATAGGTCTGTTGACGAAAATTGACCGAATTGTTAAGAACTGTTTTAAGAGTTTTTATTTTTGTCCAAAATCCATTTTGAATGTATAAAATACTTATTCGCCCAGTACTTTTTTTGTTTGATGCAGAAACCGTGCACCACTTTTCCTTTTGGGCCATTAAGTTATTTTCAAAATTGGGTTTTAGCGGTCTTTTCAGGAAGATTTTTGATGTGGAAGACCCAAAATTGGAACGCGAGGTTTTTGGTATAAAATTTAAGAATCCCGTAGGACTTGCCGCTGGATTTGATAAAAATGCGAAGCTGTACAATGAGTTCTCGGACTTTGGTTTTGGTTTTGTGGAAATAGGCACGGTAACCCCAAAGCCTCAACCCGGCAATCCAAAAAAACGGTTGTTTCGCCTGCGTGAAGATAAAGCCATTATCAATCGAATGGGTTTTAACAACAAAGGTGTTTTTGAGGCTGTGGAACAGTTAAAGAAGCCGCACCGTGTTATAGTTGGGGGAAATATCGGGAAGAACAAAGTAACGCCAAACAAAGATGCCATTAAGGATTACTTAATTTGTTTTGAAGCATTGTTCGAACACGTGGACTATTTTGTGGTAAACGTGAGTTCTCCCAATACCCCGGGGCTTCGAGAGCTTCAGGATAGGGAACCTTTGACCAAATTGTTGAAAAAACTCAAAAGCCATAACAGTAAATTGGCAAAGATTTCAAAGCAGAAAGAGAAGCCAGTTTTACTAAAGATCGCTCCGGATTTGACCGATGATCAACTATTGGATATCATAGAGATTGTTGCCGACACCCGTATTGATGGTGTCATAGCGACCAACACAACTATAGAACGAAAAGGATTAAAATCGCATTTAATTTTATCCGAAGAAAAAGGCGGCCTTAGTGGAAAACCCTTGACCAAACGAAGCACTGAGGTGATTCGTTTTTTATCTGAAAACAGTAGAAAAGCATTCCCGATTATTGGTGTGGGGGGTATACATTCCCCAGAAGATGCATTGGAAAAATTGGATGCAGGTGCCGATTTGGTACAACTTTATACCGGTTTTATTTACGAAGGCCCCGGACTTATCAAGAAAATCAACAAGGCCATTTTGAAAAAAATGGACTAAGATTATATGCACAGTTTGTTTTTATTTCTGGAAACCATCAATTATCCCATACTGATCGGGTTTTTGGTGTCATCGCTCGCTTTGGCCATTTCACCGGGTCCGGATAATATTTTTGTACTTACCCAAAGCATCAGCAACGGAACAAAATCGGGATTGGCCACGGTTTTTGGTTTGGTTTCGGGCTGTTTGGTGCATACAACCTTACTGGCTTTTGGGGTTTCGGAAATCATTAAAAGGAGCGATACCTTGTTTTTTCTCATCAAGCTTTTTGGTGCCCTTTATTTATTGTTTTTGGCCTTGAAGGTGTACAAAAGTGATTCGGCCATACATTTGGATAAAGAAAATAAAGCTGCTAAACCTCATGGCAAGTTATTTTGGACAGGTTTTACCATGAATGTGCTCAACCCCAAGGTCACCATTTTCTTTTTGGCCTTTTTCCCCGGGTTTTTGTTCAGTGAAGAACTCAATACCGTAATTCAATTCTACATTTTAGGACTACTTTTTATGCTTTCGGCCCTCATTGTTTTTGGCACAATTGCAGTACTTGCAGGTAAAATTTCCAAATATCTAATAAGTCATAAAAAGGCTGGATTATATTTAAAATGGGTGCAGATCGTTGTTTTTGTGGGGATTGCCATTTATCTATTTCTATCGGATAAATAAGTGCTATTTTTACGGAAGCCTATGCCAAAAGTAAAACTCATAGAATGTCCGCGGGATGCCATGCAGGGTATCAAAACCTTTATCCCTACAGATGAGAAGGTGAAGTATATCCAATCCTTGTTGGGCTGTGGTTTTGATACGATCGACTTTGGAAGTTTTGTGTCGCCCAAGGCCATACCGCAAATGCAAGATACGGCAGAGGTATTGGCGCAGTTGGATTTATCCCGAACCCAAAGCAAACTTTTGGCCATTGTTGCCAATGTTCGTGGGGCAGAAGATGCTTGTAAGTATGAGGCGATTAAGTATTTGGGCTTTCCTTTTTCGATTTCGGAAAACTTTCAGATGCGGAACACGCACAAGACCATTGACCAATCCGTGGAAACACTAAAAGGAATCTTGGAGTTGGCCGATACGAATGGCAAGGAAGTGGTCACTTACATTTCCATGGGGTTCGGTAATCCTTATGGCGACCCTTGGAATGTGGAGATAGTAGGGGAATGGACCGAGAAACTGGCCGAGATGGGAACCGGAATCCTATCTTTGTCGGATACCATCGGAAGTTCTACACCGGAGGTGATAGAATATCTGTTTTCCAATCTTATTCCCAAATACCCAGAGATTGAGTTTGGGGCCCATTTACATACTACGCCCACCAAATGGCACGAAAAAGTAGATGCTGCCTACAAGGCAGGTTGCCGCCGTTTTGATGGAGCTGTACAAGGTTTTGGTGGTTGCCCTATGGCCAAAGATGAGCTCACGGGCAATATGCCCACGGAAAAAATGCTGTCCTATTTTACTGCAGAAAAAGCCGATACTGGTGTCAATTGGATGGTTTTTGAAGCTGCATATAATAAGGCTACCGAATTGTTTTCGGTGTACCATTAAAAAGAGGGTGTCTAAAAAGTATTGAAACACGTCATTCTTAATTTATTTCAGAATCTCATTATACTGATAAACAAATAATTATGAGAACCTGAATCAAGTTCAGGTTGACGAAAATTGCCTTTTTAGACACCCTCTTTTGGAATATCTTTAAAATCAAAAATCAATAGCGAAGTTCGATTCCCGCATAAATCCCGAAGGGATGCCCAGGTCGAAGACCGGCAGGAACCTTCGAAACGGCATAGGTTTCATCCAGTAAGTTGATGGCATTCGCAGTAAGGGCTAAATGCTTGTTGAATCTGTAACGACCGCCAAGGTCCACAATAAAATTGGACTCCACTTTCTCACTAACTGGAATGGGTCCATTGCCTGCCCTGGTTCTAAACGCGCCATTATATCTGCCGCTAAGGTTGATTTCAAAATTTTGATGCTCCAATGATAGAGAGGCGTTGAACTGATGCTTGGCGATGTAGGGCATTTCATCGCCTGAATTAACTTCGCCCCAGATATCATTATCACTACCAAAACTGTTCAAAAACTCTGTATCGGTCAGGGTGTAGCCAAAAGTAAAGGGCAATTGAAGGTTTTCGTTGTTTTCCAAAAAGTTATAATTGAGCAACAATTCTATGCCCTGCACGCGCACTTCTCCAGCATTGAACTGATCTAAAGAGCCAGTTCCCCCAGTTGCGGCAAGGTCGCTTCCCAATAGGTTACTGTAATCGTTGTAGAAACCGACCAGCTCCCCAGAGATTCCTGCAAAGGAAAAACGGCTCCCCAATTCGTAATTGATACTTTCTTCAGGATCTTCACCGGGTTGGTTGCTGGGGGGCGAAAACCCTTTGTGAACCCCTCCGAAAATAGATAGGGCATTAAAATTATAATTGAACCCAATGCCGGGAATAAATACATCTACCTTGTTTTGTCGCTCTGAAATGTCAATGCCGTTGCGGGATACATCATCTGTACCATAGTCCAATCGTTCCAAAGAAATATTTTCGTATCGTATCCCCGGGGTCAAGGTCAAATCGTTGATTTTTACCTTGTACATGGCGTAGGAAGCAAAGGCTCTTGCACTACTGATGCGATTGGCATTGGTTCCGGGAATACCTGCATTAATCAATTGCATGTTCCTGTTCACCATGGCATAATCATCTATCCATTGAAAACGATCTTCTTCATCATAATGATAACGTAATCCTATTTCCAAATCATGGTAAGTATTCTCACCGTTCCAATGGTAGTCCAATTTGGTCTGCACCCCCGTTGATAAATAATCCCGATTGTTGTTGCGTGCATTCAGGAAATCGTCACCACCACTGTTGGTAGTTCCTGTAACCAAATCAATGTAAGCATTAAATGTGGTAGGGTCGCTGAATATGTTCCCAATTCCTTGGCGCTCCCCATCAACTGTAACGTAGTCGACCTTATACCAATTACGGCTAAAATCGTTGTAATAACCGACAGTGGTAATTCGAAACTGATCGCTGAACTTTAAGGCATGTGTTCCCATGACCTGAAAATGCTCGGTGTTCATTTGGTCGTTTTGAGAACCTGCATATCTACGAAAGGGGTCTGTATCGAAATCCTCTTGGGTGAGCCCTAGATAGGTTTCGTTGGAGGTTTCATCAGAGTATTGGAATTTCACCTCGAATTCCTGTCCCAAAGCAGCCTCTGGATTGGTGTTGACTTTAAATTTTGCAACGAGGTCATTCTTGTCAAAACCGGTGTTATCCCCATTTTCCAGATTTTTGAAACCATTGGAATTGTAGTTGAGGTATTCCACGGAATACCCGAAGTTTTTGCGACTATCTCCAAGTTGGGTGTGAATACGGCCGCTTTGAAAGCTTCCGTAGCTACTGTTTAAAAAGATACCGAAGTTATTGGGGACTTCTGTGGAAACCATATTGATGGCGCCGCCCGTAGTATATGGCCCGAACTGGACTTGGCTGCTCCCTTTCAATATTTCTACAGCTTGCATACGGGCTATGGTGGGAAAATAATAGGCGGATGGAGCGCTGTAGGGAGCGGGTGCAATGAGGACACCATCTTCCATCAATGTAATCTTGGAACTTCTTTCTGGGGATGTGCCCCGTAAACTAATATTCGGTCTAAGGCCGAAACCATCCTCTTCGTAAATGTTCACCCCAGGAACGGAACGTAATGTACGGTTGATATCGGTATAGTTGAATTTTTTGATTTCTTCGGGAGAAAGGTAATAAGAGGAACCTGTCCTGTTCTTGGCGGCAAATTTGCTCCCAAAAATGACCTTGGCCGATAGCACTATCTCATTCAATTGAATGGTCGATGAGTCGGTGGGCATTTGATTTTGCTGCCCAGAAAGAATTAAGCAACTGAAAAGTGCAATAGTTAAGGATAGTCTGTACATAACTTTAATTAAGACTTATTTTAAATAAATTGTAGTTTCGGATTGCAAAAGTATACCCTACTTTGGATAAAACAAACATTATTTAGAATAAATAAATATAAGTGACCGAGCTGTCTTGCGCTGGAAATTCCGGTTTTACATTGTGCATATTAGGTTTTGTAGATAAATGTGTTTTTTGTGGTCTTGATGTAGACTTTATCACGGAACACAAATGACAGCTATTTAGATTGGGTCTAAACTAATATCTTTGTCCTCTCAAAATTGGTTTTATATGAATTATAATGGCGTATTGCCTACATTGCCCAAGGAACTACGTTTGTTTATCGCAGTTTTTGTAATTGTTCTCTCCGTAGGATATTTTACAGGATTACTTTTTATTCAAGAAACAGAATCGACCACTCCCGCAGGAATAGAGGAAAATTACTTGGGCAACGAAGATGATGAAGAAGCTGAAGTGATGAAGTTTAAAAAAGGGGAGCGTGAAATGCTGACCGTAATTCATACCCATGTACTTTCCATGTCATTCATCTTTTTTCTGCTTGGTGGGCTGGTTTGGATAACAAAAGCTCCCAAAAAATTGAAACTTTTTTTGACCTTGGAACCTTTCCTTTCCATTATCCTAACGTTTGGGGGAATCTATCTAATGTGGTCGGGAATAAGCTGGTTTAGATATGTAGTGGTGTTTTCCGGAATTTTAATGACGATTACCTATATGGGGTCGGCAGGCTTGGTGCTATGGCAATGTATTTTTCCTAAAAGATTGCAAAAAGTACAATAAGTTACCCGTTGTGCATTTTGAACATACAACTTAGTTTTGGGCGTCAGTTCGAGTGATTTTGAGGAACGAAAAATCGTATCGAGAACCTTTTTCTCGATACAAATTTCACTCATGCTGTCGTGAAATCCACTCGAAATGACGAATTTTATCTAAATGCACAACGGGTAATAAGTTTTAGTTTTCTATAAATTGATAGTCAATTTCATCATGCGTTAAAAGTTCCACCTTTTGTTTTTCAAAACGCAGCAAGCTTAATATTTCACTTACCTCTTCTTTGTTCACCAAAATGATGAAGTGCTTTTTCCCCACCGAAATTGGTATTTTACGTTGTTGACTCCAATTTTTCAGGTGGTTTTCCCAATAAGGAATATCCAATTGCTCTATATATTTCTTCAAAGCTTCCAATTCCCACTCGTAGAGTTCAAAACAGAGATTGTTATATATCAATTGGAATAATTTGGTGCGGTTGCAAAAAGTCAACACCCCATTTTTGGACCGGTTCATTACATTCAAATAGCTGCACATAAAAAAGAATTGAGTCATAAAGATAATAATTATATAGAATCATTCTAAATAATTGAAATGAAATTCCGAATAAGTGGGAAAATGTAATATAGGCACGACGAGGTATTCAAATAAATTAGTGGTATATTTGCACGCAATTAATCCGTAATTGCAATGGAAGCTCACCAAAACAAAATTGTTGGAGAAGGACTTACTTATGACGACGTTCTTCTTGTGCCCGCATACTCCGAAGTACTTCCCAGAGAAGTAAACATTCAATCAAAATTTACAAAGAACATTACCATAAATGTGCCCATTGTTTCCGCGGCCATGGATACGGTAACCGAATCGCGTATGGCAATTGCTATGGCAAGAGAGGGCGGTATTGGCGTTCTTCACAAGAACATGACGATTGAGCAACAGGCGATCAAGGTTAGAAAGGTAAAGCGTGCAGAAAGTGGAATGATCATGGATCCCGTTACCCTTCCTTTGGAATCTGTGGTACGTGATGCCAAAGCCAGCATGAAAGAGCATAGTATTGGTGGAATCCCAATTGTGGATGACAATAAAAGGCTTATTGGTATCGTAACCAACCGCGATCTTCGTTTTGAGAAAAATGATGATAGGCCCATAGCCGATGTAATGACTTCCGAAAATTTGGTTACGGTAGCAGAAGGTACTTCGCTGCAACAAGCTGAGGTAATTCTACAGGAAAATAAAATTGAAAAACTACCAGTGATCAACGATAAGGAGGAACTTATTGGTTTGATTACTTTTAGGGATATTACTAAACTTTCTCAAAAACCCATCGCCAATAAAGATCAATATGGACGTTTGCGCGTAGCTGCTGCCATAGGGGTAACGGCCGACGCTGTTGATAGAGCCGGAGCATTGGTAAAAGCAGGAGTGGATGCCATAATTATTGATACGGCTCACGGACACACCAAAGGTGTGGTCAGTATTTTAAAAGAAGTGAAGAAGTCATTTCCAGAATTGGAAGTGGTGGTAGGAAACATCGCGACCGCCGAAGCTGCAAAATATTTGGTTGAGGCAGGTGCCGATGCCGTTAAAGTGGGAATTGGACCAGGTTCCATTTGTACCACTCGTGTTGTGGCAGGTGTTGGTTTTCCGCAGTTTTCCGCAGTTTTGGAGGTTTCTGCCGCATTAAAAGGAACAGGTATTCCCGTAATTGCCGATGGTGGTATCCGTTATACAGGAGATATTCCCAAGGCATTGGCAGCCGGAGCCGATACAGTGATGTTGGGCTCTTTGTTGGCCGGTACCAAAGAATCTCCGGGAGAGACCATTATTTACGAAGGCCGTAAGTTTAAATCATACCGTGGAATGGGCTCTGTGGAAGCTATGAAAAAAGGTAGTAAGGACCGCTATTTCCAAGATGTTGAGGACGATATCAAGAAATTGGTTCCCGAAGGCATTGTTGGCCGAGTGCCTTACAAAGGAGAACTGGAGGAAAGTATGCACCAATTTATTGGTGGCCTTCGAGCTGGTATGGGCTATTGTGGCGCAGGCGATATTGAAACTTTAAAAAACAATGCTCGTTTTGTGAAGATTACATCAAGCGGTATTCACGAAAGTCACCCGCACAACGTGACCATTACCAAAGAAAGTCCGAATTATAGTAGGTAAAATATAAAATAAAGTCATGCTGGCGGGGCAATTTACTTCCCAGCATAGCTTTGCCAATCCTTATCCTTGTAAATATTGTCGCCGAAGTATTTGGCAATCTGCATAAAAGGCTCTACCTGCTGATATCCGGGAACAGGGGAAAGCATATTCAATTGTTCGTCCAAGAAAACAACGGTAGGGTAGCTCATCTTGCCCTGTAATAGCGCAGCTGCCAATTCATGGTAACCCCTTCTTCCGGATGGGACAAACTTGAATGTCTTGCCTTGGTACTCAATAGGGTCCTTGCCTTCAGCATCCATCTTTACCATATAAAAGTTCTCCTGCATGTATTTGGATACTTCGGGATGTTGAAACGTGTTTTTATCCATTTTTTTGCACCATCCGCACCAATCTGTATAAACATCCACAAAGATTTTTTTGGGTTGGGCATCAGTTTTGGAAAGTTGTACGGCTTCTTCCCAAGAAATCCATTGAATATCTTGAGCTTGGGCGTTAAAGCCTATAAATACTATAAAAAGTAAGCTGATTTGGGTAAAAATTGAGCGCATAGTCTTGGTTTTTGACGTAATTGTCGTCTTATCAATACAAAACTAACGAAAATTGTGCCAAAAAAGTATTCATTTTAACAGTCCAATAAGGCTTTGCAGTTATTTTACGGTCTGTTTCTTAGGTGATTCGAAAAGCCCTTTTACATCTACCTGGTTGTGCAGGATGTCATCAAAAGTTTCCCTTTTTCTTATTAAATGGGCTTTTCCTTGGAACCAAAGCACTTCGGCCGGTCTGTATCTGGAATTATAGTTGCTGGCCATGGTAAAGCAATAGGCACCAGCATTTTGAAAGCACAATATGTCACCTTCGGATATTTCGTTGATTCTACGGTTGCTTCCAAAAGTGTCCGTTTCGCAGATGTACCCAACAACAGAGTAATAGCGTTCTTTGCCTTTTGGATTGGATATATTGATGATTTGATGGTTGGAACCATACAACATAGGTCTGATAAGATGATTGAAGCCTGAGTCCACACTTGCAAAAACCGTGGAAGTGGTTTGTTTCACCACATTGACTTTTGCTAAAAAGTGACCGGCTTCACTCACTAAAAATTTACCGGGCTCAAAGGCGAGGGTAAGTTCTTTGCCATACTCCTTACAGAATTCGTTGAATCTTGTGGTGAGTTTTTTGCCCAATTCATCTACATTGGTCTGGATATCGCCCTCTTTGTAAGGTACTTTAAACCCGCTACCAAAATCTATAAACTCTAAATCCTTGAAGTTTTTTGCGGTTTCAAAAAGAATTTCGGACGCATAAAGAAACACATCAATATCCAAAATATCGCTACCGGTGTGCATGTGGATTCCGTTTATGTTCATATTGGTCAACTCCACAATACGCAACAAATGTGGTATTTGGTGAATGCTGATTCCGAATTTTGAATCGATATGTCCAACGGATATTTTGGAGTTGCCTCCCGCCATCACATGAGGATTGATTCGAATACAAACGGGAATATCAGGGTGCTTGCTTCCAAATTGCTCCAAAATGGAGAGGTTGTCTATGTTTACCTGAATACCAAGGGCCGCAGCTTCCTCTATCTCTTCCAAAGAAACGCCGTTGGGCGTAAAAATGATGGATTCCGGCTTAAATCCCGCCAAAAGCCCTAGTTTAACTTCTTGAATGGACACGGTATCCAACCCGCTACCCAAGCTGTTCAACAATCTTAAGATGCTAAGATTGGACAAAGCTTTGGCAGCATAGTTCAATTTAAGATTGGGTACACCCTTAAAAGCATTGGTGAGTTTTTTATATTGTGAGGTAATCTTATCGGCATCATAAACATAAAGAGGTGCGCCAAACTGCTCGGTAAGCTGAAGTAAGTCCTTAGAATTCATGTTAAACGGTATTTTAAACAAAACTATGTGTTGTTGCTTATACACGCAAGAAATAAAACATTTTTATCAAAATATAACAAGTTGTTTTATTTAAAACAACAACAGTTCCCTTGATGTTGTGGTTTTAGGTTTTGATATGTATTTTTAAGTAAATTGTGAAAATGAAGCTACCCTTATTTCCATTACAATCCGTATTTTATCCAGGTGAAACGGTACCGTTGCATATTTTTGAAGACCGCTACAAACAATTGATCGCCGATTGCAGAAAGGAAGCCTTGACCTTTGGTATCCCAGTTTTTATCAATAATGCAATTTCTCATGGTACAGAGGTGCAATTGGTGGAGGTGGTGAATACCTACGAATCTGGGGAAATGGACGTGGTTTGTGTGGCACGCCAAGTATTTAAAGTATTGAGCTTTGAAAAACAAATGGAAGGCAAGTTGTATGCTGGAGGAGAAGTTGAATTCTTGGAAATGGAAAACGATGCCGATGAAAGTTTAAGGGAAGAAGTGCTTCAAAAAGTGGAAGCCCTGTACGATATTATGGATGTCCCGTTCACGAAAACTACCCCCAAACAGTTCAACAGCTATTCATTGGCGCACAAAATGGGACTTTCTTTTGAACAGGAATATGAATTGTTGCTCATGACGAAAGAAACTAATCGCTTGAATTTTATAAAAAGGCATTTAGAGACCACCGCAAATATTCTGAACGAGGTAAACCGAACCAAGGAAGTCATAGAAATGAACGGACATTTCAAAAATTTCGATCCTTTGGACTTTCAAGATTTCAAGTTGTAGCCTTTCCAAAACAAGAAAGAGGCTTTTTATTTATGCCCGATTGCTAATTATTCATTTAACATCTTCAATTTGTCAGCGGTGTTTTCTATTTTTGTCTGCAAACAAAAGTAAATTCACAGATGAATCTTCACGAATATCAAGGAAAAGAGATTTTAGCCAGTTTTGGAGTTAGAATCCAACGAGGAATTGTTGCCCACAACCCTAAAGAAGCGGTAGATGCCGCAAAACAACTTACACAAGAAACCGGAACCGGATGGCACGTAATAAAAGCACAAGTGCATGCCGGTGGCCGTGGTAAGGGCGGTGGCGTAAAATTGGCCAAAAACTTGAAAGAAGTAGAAGAGATAGCTGGTAACATCATAGGTATGAACCTTGTTACCCCGCAAACATCTGCCGAAGGTAAAAAAGTACATCAGGTATTGGTAGCTGAAGATGTGTACTACCCAGGTGACAGTGAGACCAGCGAGTTTTACATGTCGGTTCTTTTGAACAGGGGAACCGGAAGAAACATGATCATGTATTCTACCGAAGGTGGTATGGATATTGAAGAAGTGGCGGAGAATACCCCTCATTTGATCTTTACCGAAGAAGTAGACCCTGGATTAGGTCTATTACCTTTTCAAGCAAGAAGGATTGCCTTTAACTTGGGTCTCTCCGGTACTGCGTTCAAAGAAATGGTAAAGTTCGTAATGTCTTTGTACAAAGCTTACGTTGAAAGCGATTCCAGTCTTTTTGAAATCAATCCGGTCTTGAAGACTTCAGATGATAAAATTATGGCAGTTGATGCCAAAGTATCTATTGACGACAACGCATTATATAGAAGAAAAGCGTATGCTGAAATGCGTGACCTTCGCGAAGAAAACCCGATCGAGGTTGAAGCGCGTGAAGTAGGTTTGAACTATGTTGATTTGGACGGCAACGTAGGTTGTATGGTTAACGGCGCCGGATTGGCAATGGCTACCATGGACTTGATTAAAATGGCCGGTGGAGAACCAGCAAACTTCTTGGATGTAGGTGGTACTGCAGACGCCAAAAGGGTAGAAGAAGCTTTTCGAATTATCCTAAAAGACCCTAACGTAAAAGCAATCCTTATCAATATTTTTGGAGGTATTGTTCGTTGCGACCGTGTGGCACAAGGTGTTGTAGATGCCTATAAAAATATGGGAGATGCAATACAAGTACCGATTATTGTCAGGCTACAGGGTACAAATGCCGAATTGGCCAAGGAAATCATCGACAACTCCGGGTTGGCAGTACATTCTGCCGTACAGTTTAAAGAAGCTGCAGATAAAGTAGAAGAGGTTTTGAGCTAGTTTCTCAGAATCCTAAAATATGTTAAAGGGCAACGTTATCTTAACGTTGCCCTTTTTTGTTTTCTTGGGCTAAAAAACTGTTCTTTTCAGCTCTGACCAAACCATTCAGATTTGTACTTATTTCGTTTTGAATGGTTTCCGAAAATAAGGTTTAAGGGCTAGTATTTTTTTATCATCAAAATCGGTATTTCCCCCAAGTAGAGGGACATTAAACATTTGTTAAATCGCACTAAGCCCTATCAATTTTATTTTTTGATCGTCTTATTTTTGAGGTGTCATTAAAAAGGGACATTAATCAAGTCTAAATATTGACAAATCGATAATCATCAATTTCAATCAAAAAACAAAAATCATGAGAAAATTCAAAACTGTATCAGTAGTGTTGGCACTATTTGCCACAATGAGTGCTTTTGCAACAGAAGGCAAAAAGCCAATGAAAGAAAACAATCTTTCTGGTCAGATTTATGAAATGTTGAAAGAAAATCAATTCAATGCAGATCATAAGGAAATGACTGCCGAAGTTCGCTTTATCGTGAATGAAAAAGGTGAACTAGTGGTACTTTCCGTAGAAACAAAAGATGAAATTTTGGAAGGTTTCGTAAAAAATCGTTTAAACTACAAAAAGGTGCAATTGGACAATGTAGCACCAGGTAGAGTTTACGAACTTCCAGTACGAATTACCGCTTAAAAACGGGAATTGTTTGAGTTAGTTAGAAAAAGCCCTGAATTTCAGGGCTTTTTTATGTACTAAAAGGAGGTGTTTTGGAGTTATCTAATAAAGATTGCAAACCAAAACCATCTATATGGGAACCTACAAGGAAAAATTGAGCATGCTTTCGGAGATGATTGCCTTTGCCAGGGTGGATCATTCCTTGAAGCGGTCGGAGTATGATTTTTTGCTGGAAGTAGCCCGAAGTTTGGGTGTTAGTAAAGATATTTTTGATGGTCTGTTAAAGGAAAAATCCCCCAAAGTGCGCCTAAAAACCCAAGCGGAGCGAATTGTACAGTTTCATAGGCTCATTCTCCTCATGAACATAGATCAGGAGCAGCACAAAAAAGAAATCAATACACTTTACAATATTGGACTTAAAATGGGTTTGCCTCCCACGGCCATTAGTCAGGTTTTAGAGGTGATGCACCGCTATCCAAACAAAATTGTTCCGCCAGATGTGCTTATCAATATCTTCAAAGCACATTACAATTAGTGTCAAAATGACATGTAATTCTATCTAAACAATGCCATAAAGGCATACTTTTTCTATTGGTATAGGTTTTGACTTATACAAGGTGATTTAAATGTTTAACTAAAATTGAATCGCCATGAGTATAGTAAAAAGAAACAACCTGTTTTTTCCATCCTTGATGAATGATTTTATGGGTCCTGATTGGTTCGGTGGAACAGAAAAGTGGAATATTTCTGTGCCCGCTGTGAATATAAAGGACAATACCGAAGGTTTTGAATTGGAACTTGCCGTTCCTGGTATGAAAAAAGATGATTTCACCGTTGAGGTTGACAATGATGTGTTGACCATCTCCAGTGAAATGAAAACTGAAAATGAGAAGAACAAAGACAACTACACAAGAAAAGAGTTTTCCTTTACCTCTTTTAAAAGAGCCTTTACATTGCCCGAAACTGTAGATGGATCTAAAATCGACGCCAAGTACGAAGATGGAATATTGAAATTGACATTGCCCAAAAAACAAGAGGCATTGCCAAAACCAAAACGATTAATTGAAATAGGATAAGACATTAGAACACCAACTATAGGTGTTTCATGATGGTTGGATTAGTTGGTTAGTTTGAGGCGCGCCCCTGCATTAGCGGGGGCGCGTTTTTTATTCCTTTTCCTGAAGCATTTTTATTTCGTCCCTGAGCTTGGCTGCTTCCATAAAGTTGAGTTCTTTGGCGGCTCTTTCCATAGCTTTTCTTTTCTCCCGGATCAATTTTTCTTTTTGGTCTTGGGTTATATACTCAAGGTCTGGTTCTGCTGCCCGTAGCTCCTCTTTTTGGAAGTGATAGGTAGATACCGAATTTTTGGCCAAAGCACTGTCCAGATTTTTCTTCAATGCCGTAGGAGTTAAGTTGTTCTCCTTGTTGTAAGACATCTGTTTATCCCTACGGTAATTAGTCTCATCAATGGTTTTTTGCATGCTATCGGTAATTTTGTCAGCATACATGATGGCCTTTCCATTCAAATTTCGAGCTGCACGACCTACAGTTTGGGTCAATGAGCGGTTGCTGCGCAAAAAACCTTCTTTATCCGCATCCAGTATGGCTACGAGGGACACTTCGGGCAAATCCAAACCTTCACGCAAAAGATTGACTCCAATGAGAACGTCAAACAGGCCTTTGCGCAAGTCCTGCATAATTTCCACCCGTTCCAACGTGTCCACATCACTATGAATGTACCGACATCTAACATCGATTCTGGACAGGTACTTGGTAAGTTCCTCCGCCATACGTTTAGTTAACGTGGTCACCAAGGTACGTTCGTCCAGTTCCACACGCTGCTGAATCTCTTCTACCAAATCATCAATCTGGTTTTCACTTGGTCGCACCTCGATTATGGGGTCCAACAAACCTGTTGGTCGAATAATCTGTTCCACATAAACCCCTTCGCTCAGCTCCAGTTCGTAATCGGCCGGGGTGGCACTTACGTAAATCACTTGGTTCTGAAGTGCTTCAAATTCTTCAAATTTTAACGGACGGTTATCCATGGCCGCAGGTAAACGGAAACCATATTCCACCAAATTCTCTTTTCTGGAGCGGTCTCCACCGTACATGGCATGTACCTGGGGTATGGTTACATGACTTTCATCAATCACCATAAGGTAATCATCTGGGAAATAATCCAACAAACAGAAAGGTCTGGTGCCGGGTTTTCTTCCATCCAAATACCTAGAATAATTTTCGATTCCAGAGCAATATCCAAGCTCACGAATCATTTCCAAGTCAAAATTGGTGCGCTCCTCCAAGCGTTTTGCTTCAAGTGGTCGGCCAATTTCCTTAAAATAATCTATCTGCTTCACGAGGTCGTCTTGTATTTCCTTTATCGCATTTTGAAGCACATCGGGAGAGGTAACGAACATGTTTGCAGGGTAGATGTTCAAGGTGTCGTAAATTTCAATGACTTTGTTGTTGTGGGGGTCCAATGCTTCAATCTCCTCAATTTCATCACCAAAAAAGTGAATCCGGAAAGCATGATCGGCATAGCCCGGAAACACATCCACAACATCGCCCTTCACCCTAAAGTTTCCGTTTCGGAAATCTGCCGTTGTACGAGCATACAGGCTCTGAACCAATTGTTTTAGAAACTTGGTTCGCGATATTACTTGGTCCCGATGGATGGTAATCACGTTTTTTTGAAACTCTACGGGGTTACCAATACCATACAGACAGGAAACAGAGGCTACCACGAGCACATCCCGTCTGCCTGACAGGAGGGAAGAGGTAGTGCTCAACCGTAATTTTTCTATATCCTCGTTTATGGAAAGGTCTTTTTCAATGTAAAGTCCACTAGTTGGAATATAGGCTTCGGGCTGATAATAGTCGTAGTAGGAAACAAAGTATTCCACCGCATTGTTGGGAAAAAATTGCTTGAATTCCGAGTACAATTGTGCCGCCAAGGTCTTGTTGTGCGCCAAAACCAAGGTTGGGCGCTGAACGGATTCCACCACATTGGCCACAGTAAATGTTTTACCCGACCCGGTTACCCCAAGCAAGGTTTGGTGCCGAGCTTTGGTTTCGATGCCTTCTACCAATTGTTTTATTGCTTCGGGTTGATCGCCCGTAGGTTTAAAGCCAGATACTACCTCAAATTTCATTCGATAAAAATACTAAAGGTAGATGCTAAATCGAAGCAAAGCTTAGATATTATTATCCAATAGAACTATAAATCACGTTTCTTCAACAGTGCGTAGGATAAATAGATAAAAACAGCTGTCCAGATCATAACGATCAAGAACTCGTACCAATACACATGGTAGTCGAACTTCATGTTTTCCCCGATCTGTTGCCCTATGTTCTGAACTGCTGAAAGCCTTGTAAAAGGTTCTTTGATCAGGTTGGACATTGACTCTAAAGGGAAGAACCGTTTTACTGCTTTTGCAGCTTCCCAGCTCATTACTTTCCAGCCCAGCAAACCAAAAACCACTTGTTCCAATATGGTCCATAAAATTAGAAAACCAAGGGCAAAGGCCGATCGCTTTACCAAAATGCCCAGAAAAAGGCAAAAGGAAAAGAAGCCGACAAGCTTAAAAAAGAATGCAGGTAGAAACTCCATATCCGAAAATATGATGGAGACCTCGTTGTAGTCTGAATATACAAGTCCAAGAATCATGGAGACCACGAACACAAAAATTGTGGATATTAGGGCAAAAGAAATTACTGTGAGTACTTTGGAAAAGATAAATTCCCTTTTCGACAAGCCATCAATCAGGTTTTGTTTAATGGTTTTGTTGCTGTACTCATTGGACATCATGGAGACGATTACAATGGCCAAAAACAGTTTGAATAGTGCAGTGACAAAGGTATTGAAATGCCAAATATACGGGAAATTGAAAATCCCTTGGTCAGCCAAATGAAATTGGACGGGGCCAATATCAAACTTAATGGCGGCAATAAGTGCAATGGATGTCAAAAGCACAAAATAGGAGATAATAAGTACCTTACTGGCCCTATTGTTCCAAAGTTTTATAAATTCTATTTGTAGGAGACGTAACATTCGTTTTTTGATTATTGGTTCTTGGTCAAGGTTAAAAATTGTTCTTCGAGGCTCTCTTTCCGTTTTACGAGATGAGACAGTACAACCCCTTTATCGAACAGCATTTTGTTCAAACTTTCGGCATCCATTTCTTCCTTTAAATAAGCGGTAAGGGTTCCATTGAAGTTTTCGATTTTTCCAAAACTGGCACTTTTTTCCAGTAATTCCTTTAATTGGTCAATATCGTTGGACCTCAGTTCAAAAAAGCCGTGACTCGCCAGCATACTATCTACGGGACCGGAGTATAAACTTTCGCCTTTTCGAAGAATGATGACGTGTGAACACACTTTTTCCACCTCGTCCAATAAGTGGGAGGCCAATAAAATGGTGGTACCTTGACTTGCAATTTTTTTGATGATTTCCCGTATTTGATGAATCCCCTGCGGGTCCAAACCATTGGTGGGCTCGTCCAAAATAAGAATTTCTGGGTCGTTGAGCAGGGCCGAAGCGATGGCCATGCGCTGTTTCATACCCAGTGAATAGGTTTTGAACTTGCTGTTACGGCGGTCCCATAAACCTACCAACTCCAGTTTCTCCTGAATCTTGGTTTCCGGTACATCCTTGATTTTACAGACCAGCCTTAAATTTTGGATGGCGTTCATGTACGGATAAAAGTTGGGGCGCTCAATAATGGCGCCTACCTTTTTAAGGGCATCATGGGTAGATGTGTTGCCTTCGAACCAACTAAAATCACCGGAAGTTCGGTTCACCACGTTTAAAATAATTCCTAATGTGGTTGACTTGCCACTCCCATTGGGTCCCAGTATGCCATAAACATTTCCTTTTTCTATGGTAAAGGAAAGATCTTTGACAGCTGTGAGGTAACCAAATTTTTTTGTAAGATGGTTAACGGTTAGTATTGTTTCCAAGATATGCTATCGTTTTTTGAATGGTTTATACTAACTTGACGAAGTATATTGCAATTTGTTACAAAATAATCAAATACAATGTCGGAAGAAAAGTTGATGTCGAAAAAGAAACCTGCCTATCCCATAAGTAAGGATTTGGACAAATATTTGAAATATTACAATCGAAAAATAGAGATTCCCATCCATTATGATGACCTGCTTCGTTTTTCGGGAAGTGTTGCCGTATACGATGCCAACGATGAGGATACCCTTTGGGTAAGGGTGTTCTATCCAGAGTTTGACCGCGATGAAATCGACCTTGCCCTAAAGCGCGTCTACTCCAATTTTGTGTCGGATGGTAGCGATTCCATTTTTCCATACTTGAATGTGGATTATGTAGACTATTGCACTTTTGGGAACTCCAAACCTTTCAGGATAAAGGTGCGTAACATTTTGAACGATAACTATACCCTGCTCTATGTAAAAAAGACCGATGCCTCCCGTGTCTATGGCTTGGAGCTCGAACACATGCTATCTCCGTACAATCTCAATTTTGTGATTTACGAAAATACATTGATCGAAGAACACATTGTTGGTATACCAGGGGATGTTTTTATGAAGAAAAACCTGCCAAAGTGTACCGAATTCGATAAAGCGCAGATTGCCAAGGAGTTCGTAAAATTTAACGAACGATGTATGATTCGTTTGCTGGGTGATATGCGTTCCTATAACTATGTTATAGTTCCTACCCACGATTTTGATAGTGTGGTCTATAAGATAAGGGCCATCGATTTTGACCAACAATGTTATGAGGGAAAAATAAAAGTGTACCGCCCCCAATTTTTTAAGGAGAATAAAACAATGGTTGATTTGGTGCAGGATAAATTGACCATTGATTCCGTAAACCAGTACATTGTAGAGGAACGTTCCATTATTGCCAAAAGAATATTGAGTTGGGGCAGAAGACTAAAACGACTGTTGGATATATGCAAAGAAGACACCATTGCCCCGCCAGAAAATATAGAGATGCTTAAAACTCAATTGTTGGAACTGACGGGAGATATTAATTTCAGGGACAGCAACACCATGGGAGAGGTATTGATCCACGCCCTGGATTTTGTGAAGCGAAACTACGAGGATGTAAGTATGAAACAGATTATAGAAAAGAAATTCTAACTTTTCTGTTCCTTGTTGAAATACACTAAATAGTAATACATCTGCCTTTCCTCGTCCCAACCTTTTTCCACAAATTTTTCCGCGGATTCCGGATTGATGAAATCCATTTTAATCTGAATGTTGGTATCTAAATTGATAACGTTTTTTATCTTTTTACGGGCATCGCTCACTGCCTTGTTGGCTATATCAAAATTGGAAACGTCCCCAATGCTGTATTTTGGCCCTTTTTCCACCTTGTAGTGCTTAAACTCGGGAATCAACTCTGGATTTTCCATCACTTCGTTCAAAAATGAGGTTTCCTCAAAATTGTCGTTTTTGGCAAAGTGGTTCACAGCACGGTTCATGAACATTACTTCCTGTTGCTTGTCCTCAGCAGGTAAAACAACATCTTTTGCAAAGTTTTGACAGAATTTAAGGTAGTTCTTGGTATAAAAGTTTTCATCCGTCAATGGAGCAACGCCCAAAAAGTTCTCCAACCAATATTTTGCATCGTACCTATTGCTGTCTACTGAAAGTACCTTGTAACCTTCTTCTTTGCTTGTGTTGAAAACAATACACCCCTTGTCCAACTTGTTAACATTGATTCCTTGGCGAATCAAAATCTCCAAATTTTGTGCTTTTTCCTCAAATTGAAGGAAATCGTGCTTCAATTCACTTTTAAAAATACCTACGGCATCCGTTTTTTGGTTGTCGATCAACATATCTGAAAAGTGAACCACATAAACCTCCCCACTTTTTATATGTGGATGGTTGGATTGTTCATACAGGTGGGTGGTTATTTTTTTGGAAAGTCTGTGGTTGTCGGATGGATTTTCGAAAATTCCCGTGACCGCTGTACAAATCTCATTGAATTCCAAGTCCACTTCGTGGCTAAACTTATAATAGTTTTCCTCTTTTTCCCTAAAGGGTTTAAAAAAGTATTCCTTTAAGAGACCGGCCATTTCATCGTTGAGCGAAAATGGCTCTGCGGATAAAAAAGCGGATTCGTTTTTACTTTTATTGCCAACACGGTGAAGCGAAATACTTTCAATCTGGGCGGAATATAGGTTTAGCATTTTTAGGTAAAGTGTTAATGGTTAAAACTTAGGTCAAGCGTAGGTTTAATTCCAATTTTCATCAAAGTCCATATCATCGTACCGATCTAAGAGGTCGTCAAAATTCCCCTCATCATCACTGGGCTTTGCTTCAAATTTTTTTTCTGGCGGGGCATCGGGGAGCTCCCCAAAAGTGAAGAGTAGGTTCGGGTATACCTTGCCATCTTCCTTGTCAACAATATCGGCAAGTTCCACAAAAAAGGTCCACATGCTAAAAAAGTCGTACACATAGATCATTTTCGGGCTATTCTCCGTCAAAACATCATCCAAAGCGGTTTCGTTCATCAATCGGATATCGGAACCGCTCTCGCTCATATCAAAAAGGGCAATTTCCTCATCTTGGTTCCATTCTTCATCACAAGTGTAAAAAGAAGCCATTTCACTCCCTTCAAAACCAAAAGCTTGGGTTATGGCATTGTGGAAATCTTCCAAATTACTTTGGTCTTCAATTTCGATATCGCGAAAGATATCTTCCTCAGCATCAAGTATTATCCTGATTTTATAAATCATCCATAAAATTTTAGAGTGGGCACAAAGGTACAATAATAGACCTTATTTGGCGAACCTGTGCAAGGTAAAAGTCATTGCTGCCAAAAGGAAAAATGCCCCAATTTGATGCGCAATTCCCAACCAAAGGGGCACAGCGTAAATAAGCGTGAGCACACCCAATAAAAATTGAACAAAAACCAAGGCCAAAAGGGTTTTTAATCCTTTTTCTTGAAGTGGGGTCGTTTGTATTTTTCGAGTTCTGTACCAAATCAATGTAATAAAACCAACAACAACATAAGCTAGGTATCGGTGTACAAACTGAACCCCGCTTTTCCCCTCATAAAAGTTTTTGATGACGGGTTGTTGTTCAATGTACACGGTTTCGTGCATCAGTTTGCCTTCGTTCATCAAGGGCCAATGATTGTGTATAAAACCTGCGTCCAAACCTGCCACAAAGGCACCCCAGATAATCTGTATCAAAAGCAGAACTAGTCCAACTCGAATCAGGTTCCTGGTTTTTATATTGATTTCTTTTCGTTCTGGATAAATAAGGTCCAGTGCCACCCACAAACTATAGGCAAAGGTGAGGAATGCCGTGGTCAAGTGCGCTGCCAACCTATAGTGAGACACATCGGGACGGTCCACAAGGCCACTTTTGACCATATACCAGCCCAAAAAACCTTGGAATCCACCCATAAAGAGCAGAATCAAACATTTTTTTATCGTGGGTCTGTCCAGTTTTTTAGTGAACAAAAAGTACAGGAACGGCAAAATGAATACCACGCCTATAAATCTACCAATAACCCTGTGCAACCATTCCCAAAAATAGATATCCTTGAACTCCTCGATTCCGAAATGATTATTGAGCTTTTGGTATTCTGGATATTGCTGGTACAATTCAAAGGCTTCTTGCCATTCCTGCTCGTTCATTGGCGGTATGGTGCCCTGTATCAATTTATAATCCGAAATGGAAAGTCCGGAGTGGGTTAGGCGCGTAATGCCTCCCACCAAAACCATCACAAAAATCAGAAAGCATCCTGTTAACAACCAATACACTACATATTTGTTCTTCTTCATTCGGAGTGGACTTTTAGATTCATTTTTTTGCCTTTTTCCAACATAAAATTGTAGGCGGCTTCATACTCATTGGGAATTTCTCCCTCTAGAATGGCTTCTTTAATCGCATCTTTTATGACTCCTATCTCTTTGGAGGGCTTTAGGTTGAAGGTTTTCATTATTTCTTCACCGGAAACAGGAGGCTGAAAGTTTCGGATGTGGTCCCGTTCTTCTACCTCGACTATTTTTTGGCGGACTATCTTAAAATTATTCTTGTACTTTTTCTGTTTGCGCGGGTTCTTGGTCGTAATGTCGGCCTCGCACAAAGTCATCAGGTCTTCCACAGCATCGCCCGCATCAAAAACCAATCGCCTTACCGCGGAATCGGTTACATGGTCTTCGGATAGTATGATGGGCCTTGAGCTCATCAACACCATTTTTTGAACGAACTTCATTTTCTCGTTCAAAGGCATTCGCAACCTTTTGAAGAGTTTGTAGACCATTTTTGAGCCCACAAATTCGTGCGCGTGGAAGGTCCAACCAATTTTTTTATGGAATTTTTTGGTGGGTGCCTTCCCGATGTCGTGCAACAATGCGGCCCAGCGCAACCAAAGGTTGTCGGTGGTTTTTGCAATATTATCAACCACCTCCAAGGTATGCCAAAAGTTGTCCTTGTGGCGTTGTCCTTCCTTTTCCTCTATTCCTTGTAGTGCCGTTAGTTCAGGTAGAATCAATGGAAGAAGTTCTGTTTGGTGCATCAATTTAAAACCAACAGATGGTTTGGAACTCATCAAAATTTTGTGTAGCTCGTCCACGATACGTTCTTTGGACACTATTTTAATGCGGTCCTTGTTCTCGGTAATGGCCTGGAGTGATTGTAGTTCAATCGTAAAGTGTAATTGTGTGGCAAAACGAATGGCGCGCATCATCCGTAATGGGTCATCAGAATAAGTAATGCCCGGCTCTAAAGGGGTGCGTATAATTTCTTTGTCCAAATCTGCCAATCCTCCAAAAGGATCTAGCAACTTCCCGAAGTTTTCTTGGTTCAGCGTCAAGGCCATGGCATTTATGGTAAAATCGCGACGGTTCTGGTCATCTTCCAAGGTGCCGTCTTCCACAATGGGTTTTCGGCTATCGCGATTGTAGCTTTCTTTTCGGGCGCCCACAAATTCCAATTCCAGATCTTTGTGTTTGATCATGGCGGTGCCAAAGTTTTTGAAAACGGAAATCTCTGGTTTTCCTTTTAACTTGGATGCCACTTTTTTGGCCAATTCGATTCCACTGCCAATGGCGACAATATCTATGTCCTTTGGAGTGTTTCGTTTTAAAAAGTAATCACGCACAAAACCGCCGATTACATAAGAATCCACTCCCAACTCATCCGAAGCTTCTCCAATAAGTTTAAAAATAGGATGCTGTATTGCCTCTGTATGGAATTCCTTCGCCATTATTATTCCCGAATAATCTTCACCTGTCCGTCATTGCTCAATTTAATAATAGAGGATGGGGAAGGGTTTATATTTTCATCGGGCAAATTTACCACATAGTCCACTCCTTTTAAAATTTCTTCATCAATATCCTTGAATTGTTTTGGGGCGGGATTACCCGAAATATTGGCGGATGTGGAAACTATTGGTTTTCTGAATTTATTGATGAGGTATTGGCAGAATTTATCGGAAGCCACCCGAATAGCTAATGTATTATCTTCAGCCACTAGATTGCTGGCGATGCCGATGGGATTATCAAACACAATGGTGGTAGGTTTTGTGGCCAGATCCATAATATCGTAGGCCACATCGGGCACTTCTTTTACATGGCGTTCCAACATGGCTTGGTTGGCCACCAAACAGATAAGGGCTTTGGTGTCTTCTCTTTTTTTGAGGGCGTATACTTTTTTAACGGCTTCGGGGTTGGTGGCATCGCAGCCTATGCCCCAGACCGTATCGGTAGGGTAGAGGATGAGTCCACCTTCTTGGAGTATTTTATTGCAGTTGTTGATTTCTTCGATCAATGTTCTCGAATTTTAGATTAAAATGGTTGGTCAAGGCCATCCATTGCGTCCTGTTTTTGTCCATCCCAATATTCCCTTTTTTCAAGGAAACCTTTTGTGAACCCCAAATAGGGATGGGGTCCTTTCCGGTATTGGCGGCTTGTATTGAAACGGTATTTTTTAAAAGTCCCATGACCTTAAACCAAAGATCGTCTGCATTTGATGCAAGTTTTAAAAATAGGTCTTTGTCGAAAACCTGTTCATCCATGGTGTTGGGTGGATAAAAAGTACCGCCAGCACCAATGGGCAATGTTAATTTAGGGTTTTCACAGCCTGATTCATTTGGTTTCCATTGCTTGTACGGCAGCAGTTCCCCTGATTCATCATAAGTAATGCATCGGGTTTGATTGGCTATAATTTTATCTGGATTCTTTTGATGCGCTTCATACAATTTTGACAGCCAGTTTTTCCGGTACATCATATCATCATCACATGTGATGATAGCTTTTTTTGGAAAACGCTTAAGAGGTTCTACAAGTTTTCTATGTGAACTGTAATAGTCCGTAAATTCAATAGTGAACAAGTCCCCAATCAAGGCGTTCAGTTTTTTAGGGATTTTGTGCATTAAATCTTTATGGAGCCAAAGCACAATTTTATCTGGTAACACATCTTGATTCAGCAAGCTCCGAATGGTAAGGTGTACAATGTTTAACCTTGATGGGATTGAAGCCAACGAAACTATTACTGGAATCTGTTTCTTATTGGATAGAAGCTTCTCCTTAGATTGCCAAGTCAAATTAGCTTGATGAAAAAGTGAAACAGGAATTTCTTTGACCTTCATTCTGGAAGTTTAGAATCACAAAATTAAGGATATGAGATAACATTTAATATTTCTATTTTTGCTCAGATGAACCAAAAGGAAACGGAAACACCCAAAATATCAGTAATTGTAAGCACTTATAATGCCGAAGAGTGGCTGAAAAAAGTGCTGTGGGGATTCAACTGCCAAATTTTCAAGGATTTTGAGGTGGTTATTGCCGATGATGGTTCCGGCCCTAAAACCAAGGAGTTATTGGAAGAGATGTCTAAAAAGGTCTTTTACAATATTGTCCATGTATGGCAAGAGGACGATGGGTTCCAGAAGTCAAGAATTCTTAATAAAGCTGTGGAGGCCAGCAATGCCGATTATATTATTATGACGGATGGTGACTGCATTCCACGAGAAGATTTTGTTGAGGTGCACTACATTAACAAAGAGCCTGGTTATTTTATATCGGGGGGGTATTACATGCTGCCCATGAACATTTCCAAAATGATTACCCTTGAAGATATTGAAAAACAGAATTGCTTTAATATTCATTGGCTCAAGAAAAAAGGTATTCCCAAAACTTTTAAGAACAACAAGCTTACTGCGAATGGAGTTATATCCAAATTGCTAAACACTTTTACTCCGACCAATGCGAGCTGGAACGGTCATAATTCCTCGGGTTGGAAAAAGGATATTTTAAACGTAAACGGTTTTGACGAGCGTATGCAGTATGGCGGACAGGACCGAGAATTGGGGGAGCGGTTGTTCAATTTTGGGATAAAATCGAAACAGTTGCGATATAGTGCGGTTTGTGTGCACTTAGACCATAAAAGGGGATATAAAACACCTGAATCCATTGCCAAGAACCAAGCTATTAGAAAGGAAACCAAATCCAATAAAATGGTTTGGACGCACTACGGCATTACCAAATAATAGGCAAGCTCGTTCTTTTTTTCCAATCGTTTTAACTCTTTGAACCTTTCAAAAACACCAAGTGCGTTCAAGTAGCAAATGGTCCACCCTTTTTTACCATCCAAAAATCCGAGACGTAAAATGTAATGGTTGAAGAATTTCCAGATAGGTTTTACTGTCATCAAAAGGTAATTGAAATGCTTTTCCTTGTAAAAGTCTTCTTTGGCCTTTAATCTGCCGTATTTGAGCATTTTACCTTTGTAGTCTTCATAATCTTTGTAGCAGAAGTGAATCAATTTTTCTTTTAGAATGCCAGACTTGCCATCGACAACCAAAGTTTCGTGTACAATTTTTCTATCGGTGAAATGAGCTTTGCTCTTCCGGAACAGTCTATAATTTTTGTCGGTCTGCCATCCGCTAAAATTTAGAGGCTCGCTTTGGAACATAAATTTTCTGTAAAACCAATAGGCCTCATGGGCATTAGGGTCGTTTATAGTATCGATAATTTCTTCCTGAAGGCTTTCGGTAACCACCTCGTCTGCATCCAAAAACAAGACCCAATCATTTATTGCCTGTTTAAGTGTGAACGATTTTTGAGCCGTAAAATTTTCAAAAGGATTTTGGATTACCCTGACTTTTGGATGGTTCAAAAGATATTCATAGGTTCCATCGGTACTGTAAGAATCAACCACTAAAATTTCGTCGGCAAAGGAAACGGAATCGATACATTTTTCAATGTATCCCATTTCATTGTAGGTAATCACAAGTGCTGATATTTTTTGCTTTGGGGCGCGTAATTCAGCCATAATTTATTGGTGTAGTGTTTAATTTTTACAAAGCTATAACAAAAAAGTAGCGTAAAAATTGTTTGAACGCTTCTTTTTCTTACAAACAATCAACTCTTCAATTTCCCTACTTACTTTTTGTTAAAACTTTAATTGGGGCATTTTCATTTATTGTTTAGACGGGATTCAGGGCCAAGAGTTGCGTATTTAATTAAGATTTTTCTATAAATAGTTTTCTTGTTTTGCTAAGGGCCGCACCTATTACCTGATGCATATCGTAATATTTGTATTCGGCCAGTCGTCCTCCAAAAATAGTGGTCTCTTTCTTTGCCATTTCTTGATATGCTTTAAAAATTTTGGTATTCTTGGTGTCGTTAATGGGATAGTACGGTTCTTTATCCGATGAGGCTTCCAGAGGGTATTCTTTTGTGATCACTGTAGCCTTTTGGTTGCCAAATTCAAAATGTTTGTGCTCTATGATTCTTGTAAACGGAATTTTTGCTTCTGTATAGTTTACGACTGCATTCCCTTGGTAATTGGATTGATCTAGTACTTCATGTTTAAAATCCAAGCCTCGATACTCGAGTTTACCATGGCAGTAATCAAAATACTCGTCTATTTTCCCTGTAAACACGACCTGCTGAGCCAACTCGGTTAAACTTTCTTTTTCCTTAAAAAAGTCCACATTTGTCCTGCATTCTACATGCTTCAGTAATCCTTGTATCAATTTATTGTATCCACCAATGGGTATGCCTTGATAAGCATCGTTAAAATAATTGTTGTCGTAAGTAAACCTTAAGGGTAATCTTTTAATGATAAAGGCCGGGAGTTCGCTGGCTTTTCTACCCCATTGCTTTTCGGTATATCCCTTTATAAGTTTTTTATAAATATCATCCCCAACAAGTTTTAGGGCCTGTTCTTCAAGATTGGAAGGGTTGATGCTGTTATATTTATTGGTCTGTTTATCAAGAACTGCCTTTGCTTCCTCAGGGGTTTTTGTGCCCCAAAGTTGGTAAAAGGTGTTCATGTTGAACGGTAGATTGTATAACTTTCCTTCAAAGTTTGCCAACGGGGAGTTGGTGTATCTATTGAATAGGACAAAACTGTTCACATAGTCCCAAATAGGTTTGTCGTTGGTATGGAAAATATGTGCACCGTATTTATGTACGTTGATTCCTTCGATTTCCTCGCAGTAGGTATTTCCACCAAGATGGTTTCTTTTGTCAATTATCAAACATTTTTTGCCGTGTTTGGTTGCCTCGCGTGCGAAAACGGCACCATAAAGTCCTGCGCCAACAATTAAATAATCATATTTGGGACTGTTTTTCATTAGGTCAGTGTTTTAATAGCTTTAACAAATGGTTGGTCGCAATTTATGGATTAGCTGCCTAAAAAGAATATTTTTGGAGCATAAACACCATACAATGCAAAACACTAACCTATTCTATATTTCCAGAAATTATAAATTTTCCAAAAATGCCGCATCCAAGCCCAAAATGGATTGCGAAAACGTTTTGTCCAAAATAGGATTTAAAAACATAGGGTTTAAGCAAAGCAATCATCCAAGTTCGGCTCTTGGAGCCATTATTAGTTTTTTTGGAATTACCAAAGGATTGATTGTATTGCCATTTTCATCCATCCTGTGCATGCAGTACCCGCTCAGCAAGTTTTTTAATTACAAGATCGGGATTGCCAAACTCAAGGGTTGTAAAATTATTTTGATTGTCCATGATGTAAAAACCCTCATGGGCAAAAACAAGGATGTAAAAAAGGAAATGAAACGCTTTAATAAAGCCGATGTCCTGGTGTTGCACAACGAGGTGATGATGAAGTGGTTTGCAGAAAACGGGTATAAGGGGAAAATGGTGTCGTTGTATCTGTTCGATTATTTATTGGCTACGGGGCAGAATTTGCCCGAAATGTCAGATAGCGTTGGAAGGGATGTAGTTTTTGCTGGAGGCTTGGGTATGGAAAAAAGCGCATTTCTTTACAAGGCGAATGAGTTGGAAGGAACAGATTTTATACTGAGACTTTACGGAAATGGTTATCAAAAGGAAAAAGCAGGAACAAGTTCCATATTGGATTATCAAGGAGTTTTTGCCCCAGATGAGGTTTTGGATAAAATGAAAGGAAATTTTGGTTTGGTGTGGAACGGGAACGCCATTAAAGAATGTGATGGAGCCTTTGGCAAATACATCCAATACAACAATCCACATAAAACCTCATTGTATTTATTGGCAGGATTACCAGTTATTGTTTGGGATAAGGCAGCGGTTGCCAAATTAATTGAAGAAGAACAAATTGGATTTTCTATTTCATCTTTAGATGAACTGTCCGAAAAACTTAATAGTATCGATGAGGAAACCTATTCAAAAATGATTTCCAATGTAAAAACAATAAGAGAAAAAATCACCAACGGCCATTTTTTAAAAGTGGCCGTTGGTAATGCTTTGGAACAGTTGAACAAGTAGTTAAACCGCTACATTGTGCTCACGAAGCGCATTGTTCAGCGAAGTTTTCTTATCCGTACTTTCTTTTCTTTTACCTATGATCAAAGCACAGGGCACCTGATACTCCCCAGCAGGGAACTTTTTGGTATAACTTCCAGGAATTACAACAGACCTCGAAGGTACACGACCTTTCAGTTCAACAGGTTCGTCTCCAGTAACATCAATGATTTTGGTAGATGCCGTCAAAACCACATTGGCACCTAAAACAGCTTCCCTTTCCACACGTACCCCTTCCACAACAATACATCTAGAGCCGATAAAGGCATTATCTTCAATAATAACAGGGGCTGCTTGCAAAGGTTCCAATACACCACCGATACCTACACCTCCACTTAAGTGGACATTCTTTCCTATCTGTGCACAGCTACCAACTGTGGCCCAAGTATCCACCATGGAGCCTTCATCCACATAAGCGCCAATGTTTACATAACTGGGCATTAAAATGGTCCCTTTGGAAATATAGGCTCCATGCCTTGCAACGGCATGTGGCACTACACGGACTCCTTTTTCTTTGTAACCTCTTTTCAATGGAATTTTGTCATGATATTCAAAAATGCCAGCTTCTAAAACTTCCATTTTTTGGATTGGGAAATAAAGTACCACTGCTTTTTTAACCCATTCGTTGATCTGCCATCCATCTTCCGTTGGTTCAGCACATCGTAACTCACCCGAGTCGATTAGGTCTATTACTTCACGTATGGCGACTTGAGTTTTTTCATCTTCCAACAACGCTCTATTGTCCCACGCTTTTTCAATCAGCGTTCTTAATCCTGTCATTTTTCTTAAAGTTTTGACAAAGATAAGCCCCATGGCAGAATTATGGTTCCCATTTTTAAGCGCATAACATTTTTAAGGTTATTTTTGCCAAAAAAATATTTTGGCTAGAATTTTGGCTTTGGATTTTGGAAAGGTGCGGACGGGAATAGCAGTTACCGATGAACTGCAATTGATTGCGTCTGGATTGACCACCATTGAGACCAAAGATTTGTTGACGTTTTTGGCGAAGTATACGCAAAAGGAATCAGTAGAACGTTTTGTAGTAGGTTTGCCCAAACAAATGGACAATACCGCATCCGAGTCCGAAGTGCTTATCCAAGGATTTTTAAACAAACTGAAAGCCAAGTTTCCATCCATTCCCGTGGAACGCCAAGACGAGCGGTTTACCTCTAAAATGGCGGTACGGTCCATGCTGGACAGTGGAATGAAAAAGAAAAAAAGAAGGGACAAGGCCCTGGTTGACGAAATAAGTGCCACGCTGATTTTGCAGGCATACTTAAACAGATATTGATTTTATGATTTTACCCATAGTAGCGTACGGAGACCCCGTTTTGCGTAAAATGGCAAAGGATATTACACCAGAATATCCAAAACTGGATGAATTGATAACAAACATGTGGGAGACCATGTACAATGCCCATGGCGTTGGTTTGGCCGCCCCGCAAGTTGGGATTCCCATCAGAATGTTTATGGTGGACACCACACCTTTTGCAGAAGATGATGGGTTGACCAAGGAAGAGCAAGAGCAGTTGGATGGTTTCAAGAAAGTATTCATCAATGCCAAAATTGAAGAGGAAAACGGAAAAGAATGGGACTTTAACGAAGGCTGTTTAAGTATCCCCGATATCCGTGAAGATGTAAAACGCAAGCCCGAAATCACTATCACCTATTTGGATGAGGATTTCAAAGAACATACCGAAACCTATGACGGCCTCTTGGCCCGAGTGATTCAACACGAATACGATCATATTGAGGGAATTTTGTTCACAGATAAGCTTTCAACGCTGAGAAAGCGTCTTTTAAAAAGTCGATTGGAGAAGATTTCCAAAGGAAAAATCGATGTGGATTATAGAATGAGGTTTCCCAAAATCAAAAAAGGACGTTAAAAAAATTGCTGTTTGCGATAAAAACATATTTTTGCGCCCATAAATTACTATTTAAATGGCATTAGACAAGATTTTATCTATTGGAGGTAAACCAGGACTTTACAAATTATTGACCCAGACCAGGGGTGGCTTTGTTGGCGAATCCCTTTTGGATGGCAAACGTGTAACCGTTGGTTTAAGAAGCAATGTAAGCGTGTTGTCCGAGATCGCCATTTACACTTTGGAAGAAGAGCTTCCGCTAAAAGAAGTGTTCCAAAAAATCAAGGAAAAGGAAGACGGTAAAAAAACTTCCATCAGCCACAAGGCTGAAAAAATTGAGTTGGAAGAGTATTTCTTCGAAGTGCTTCCCAATTATGATGAGGACCGAGTATACGCTAGCGACATCAAAAAAATTATACAGTGGTACAACATCCTTCTCGACAACAACATCACTGATTTTGTTGAAGACGAAAAGGATGCTGAAGAACCTACTGTTCCTGCCTCCGAAGAGGAAGAATAAACACTATTCTTTTTTCCAATCCACCAATTTTGATGGGTAGTAATTGATCTGCATGGCTTTCAGGTATGGAACTTGTGCGGCAAGGCGCTCTTTGTAGTCATCCCAATTTAAATGTTCGCTCGGGGACCATCCCAATTCGGCATAACCAATTATTCGTGGGAAGGCCAGATATTCCAATTCGGTACCGTTGCTGATGGTTTCCGACCACAGCGGAGCTTCAATCCCGAGAATATTTTCTTTGGCAAGCCCATCCGCATAAGTTTCGGGATTCCATTTGTACCCAACATCAACAGGAATGTAACCTGCCCAGTGCAATCCGTATTCGGAGATGGAATCGTATTTCATGTCCAAATAGGCCTTTTTTGCAGGGGAAATAATAATTTTAGAACCATTTTCAGCTGCGTTCAAGGCATTTTCAGCATTGTTCCATAATTGAACTACCGAGCTAGGGGCAATATCTGCCTGTGCAATTTCGTCCCAACCGATCATTCTTTTGTTGTGCTTTTGTACAATTTTTTCCACTTTTTCCACAAAAAGAATGTAATCATCCTTTTTGGTCACGTGGCTTTCATCACCTCCAATATGAAAGTATGGGCCAGGAGTCATTGCAGCAATTTCGCCGATAACATCATCCAAAAAGCTGTAAACTGTGTCTTTTTTGGCATCAAAAGAGCTGTAGCCTACTTTCATGTCGGTTCGTACCCGAGGCGTCTCTGCTCCAGCATAGTGTAAAAAAGGATAACTCAAGGATGCTGCATTGGTATGGCCCGGCATATCAATTTCAGGTACAATGGTAATATGCCTCTCTGCGGCATAAGCAAGCAAATCCTTGTACTGTTCTTGGGTATAAAATCCACCTTCGCCGCCACCAACTTCACTGACACCGCCTACCTCGGTCAGTTTAGGCCAAGATTTTATCTCAATCCGCCACCCTTGATCATCCGACAAATGCAAATGCAGCGTGTTAAATTTGTAGTACGCCAAGGCATCAATGTATTTTTTGACTTCCTCAACCGTGAAAAAGTGTCTGGCAACATCCAGCATGGAACCACGGTACCCAAATTTTGGGGCATCCATTATCTTTCCGGATGGGATGGGCCATAAAGGATGGTCCGTAAGCGT
The DNA here is from genome assembly GCF_000224085.1 of Allomuricauda ruestringensis DSM 13258. Classification (NCBI taxonomy): domain Bacteria; kingdom Pseudomonadati; phylum Bacteroidota; class Flavobacteriia; order Flavobacteriales; family Flavobacteriaceae; genus Flagellimonas; species Flagellimonas ruestringensis. The sequence goes on along the minus strand of NC_015945.1, from coordinate 339,849 downwards.
ATCATTGCTTTTTTCTGGAATGAGTTGGCGAAGCGTCTGTACACCCCTAAAAGCCCCAGCAGCGGTTTTGGCATTCAATAAAATCGAATCTTTTTTGATGTAGAGCTGATAGGATTCCGGGCTCTCCAAATCAATGCTGTCCGATTGGTTAATGTAGATCAATCGCTCTAATTTTTCCCCGGTTGAAGCATTTACCGCAACATCCAGACCAGTCTTTGTCTTTATGTTTTCGGATAGCAATTTACCCACTTTCTCAAACTCTGGGTTTGTGGTCGAGGTGTAAATAGCAGTGCTCGCATCCAGCCCAAAGGCGCTACCTGTTGGGATGGTTTTAATGGGTTTTGGAATCAACGGAGCTTTGGCAAGGTCTGTTTTTGGAAAATTGATTTCCTTTTTTTCGGTTTGGCAAGCTGCCATGCAGATAACTGCAACGAACAGCAAAATTGATCTGTAAATCACGTTTGTTTAGTTTTAGTCTATGTAATTTTTGATAACATCGTACCAGATGTCATATCCTTTATCGTTCATGTGAAGTCCATCTTCAATAAAGATGTCTTGTTTTACTTTTCTTTTATCCAACATCGGATACCAAACGTCAACAAAATCAATTCCCGTTGTTTCGGATGCCAATCTGTCGAGTTTGCGGTTCAAACGTCTATATCTCCCGCGGTACTTCCATCTGGATATGCTCGGTTTGGCCGATATTAATACAATCTCCATTTCTGGATTTCTCTGTTGGAGTTTATCAAGGATGCCTTCGGCAGTTTTTACTATTTTTCGAGGTCTTTTCTTCGCAAAAATATCGTTGTCACCTTCATAAATAAATACTTTTACGGGCTTGTAGTTTAAAATCAATTCATCAAGATAAAGTTCTAAATCGGAAAATTGGGAACCCCCAAAACCTGTGTTCAGCACTTGATGTTCTGGAAACCTTTTCTGTATATCTGTCCAAAACCGAATACTGGAACTTCCCGTAAAAACAATGGTTGGCTTGGAAGAATCCCAAAGGGAATCATTTTTTTGCTGAATTAACCTAACCTCATTTTTGTAAGGGTTATCCTTCTGCCCAATAGCCATTAATGGCACCAAGAGCAATGCAATAAAAAAATGTTTCATTCTACCGGGGTTTGCCTAAAAACGACGTTGAAGATAGTAATATTTTTCCGTAAACATGCTTTGTTGAAAAATACAAGAATACTTTTCATAAACCGTCAGTTCGAGTTTTTTCAGAAGGAAAAAGTATCGAGAACAAGGTTTATGCGTAAGAAAATTCTTTTCTCGATACAATTTTTTGACCTACAGTTCAAAAAACCACTCGAAATGACGAATTTTTTCATAAGTAAATTTTGATGATGGATTTTCTAATGTGGGGTCTTTGTATTTTTGGTCAAAATAGAAATAAATGAACACAAGATCGGAGCAGTTGGCTGCTTTTGACCGTCTTTTGACCATAATGGATGAACTGCGCGAGCAATGCCCGTGGGACAAAAAGCAGACCATGCAGACGCTTCGCCATTTAACCATTGAGGAAACCTACGAATTGGGCGATGCCATTCTCGACAATGATTTGGAGGAGGTGAAGAAAGAACTGGGCGATATTTTATTGCACATTGTGTTCTATGCCAAAATCGGTTCCGAAACACAGGATTTTGACATTGCCGATGTGGCCAATGGTATCTGCGAGAAACTCATTAACAGACACCCGCACATTTATGGCGATGTAAAAGTGGAAAATGAAGAAGAGGTAAAGCAAAACTGGGAGAACATCAAATTAAAGGAAGGCAAGAAAAGCGTACTGGAAGGTGTTCCCAATGGTTTGCCATCGCTGGTCAAGGCCAACCGAATCCAAGATAAGGTTTCAGGTGTGGGTTTTGATTGGGAAAAGCCCGAGCAGGTTTTTGAAAAGCTGAAAGAGGAGTTGGGAGAGCTTCAAGAAGAGGTGGAGGCCAAGAATGCTGATAAAATGGAATCCGAATTTGGAGATGTGCTATTTTCTATGGTGAATTATGCACGTTTTCTAAAAATCAATCCAGAAAATGCATTGGAACGGACCAATAAAAAATTTATAAAACGCTTTCAATATTTGGAGGGAAAAGCCAAGGAAGCGGGAAAGTCCATAAAGGATATGACCTTGGCCGAAATGGATGTGTTTTGGGAAGAGGCCAAGATGCTTTAAAATTTATCTCTAAGCTAACATAAGGAGGGATGGAAATTGTCATCAATCTATCTATATTTGCCATCCTTTTTAAGTATCCGTTGTGTTTCAGAATTACACCAAAGAGTTTGCCTATAACCTAAAATTGTCCTATCCCGTTATTTTGGGGATGTTGGGGCATACTTTTGTGGCTTTTGCGGACAATATTATGGTGGGGCAACTGGGTACAGCAGAGTTGGCAGCCGTTTCTTTGGGCAATAGTTTTGTTTTTATTGCGATGTCACTCGGGATTGGTTTCTCCACTGCCATTACCCCTTTGGTGGCCGAAGCGGATGGGGCAAAGGACCAGGCAGCGGGTAAAAGTGCCTTAAAACACGGTTTGGTACTTTGTACGGTACTTGGATTGTCCCTGTTTGGACTTATTCAAGTTTCCAAACCCTTGATACACCACATGGAGCAGCCTCCAGAAGTGGTGGAACTTGCTTTACCCTATTTGGATTTGGTCGCATTTTCGTTGGTGCCTTTAATCATATTTCAAGCCTTTAAGCAGTTTTCGGATGGTTTATCGCAGACCAAATATCCAATGTACACTACTATTGTGGCCAATGTGGTAAACATCACCCTGAATTATTTACTCATTTTTGGTGCTTTGGGCTTTCCCAAGATGGGAATTGTTGGCGCGGCAGTAGGTACTTTGGCATCTCGTGTGATCATGGTGGCCTTTATTTGGTACTTGCTAAAGCGGAAAGAAAAGTTTGCTCCCTATGTAACTCATTTCAACTTTAGAAAGATTGAGAAAAAAGTGATAAACAAAATCATCGGTCTTGGATTTCCATCGGCGCTGCAGATGTTTTTTGAGGTGGCCATTTTTACAGCGGCCATTTGGTTGAGCGGAGTGCTTGGAAAAAATGCCCAAGCGGCCAATCAAATAGCATTGAACTTGAGCAGTATGACCTTTATGGTAGGTATGGGGCTTGGTGTGGCAGCTATAGTTAGGGTCGGAAATCAGAAAGGGCTTCGAAATTATAAAGAGTTGAAGCGAATCGCGGAATCTGTGTTTTTCTTGACGCTTTTGGTGGAAATAGCTTTCGCTGTGATTTTCTTATTGGGGAGACATTGGTTGCCGACCATTTATTTGGATGTGGACGATATTGCCAACCAAGCAGACAATACTGAAGTGATCATCATTGCGGCAACACTATTGTTGGTTGCGGCCTTTTTTCAAATTTCTGATGGGCTCCAAGTAGTGGTTTTGGGTGCGTTACGTGGTTTACAGGATGTGAAGATACCTACGCTGATTACTTTTGTAGCGTACTGGTTGATTGGTTTTCCGATTAGTTATTACTTGGGCCTTCATACAAGTTTGCAGAGTACAGGAATTTGGATAGGATTGTTGTCGGGACTTACCGCATCGGCCGTAATGTTGTATCTTCGATTTAACTTTTTGACCAAGAAATTGATTGGAAACTAAATTAGAATGGTTGTCACCCTGAGCTCGTCTCAGGGTCTCATTATAAAATGAAAATATATGTGATGTTGAAACGCCGTGCCTGTCGGCAGACAGGAGTTCAACATGGCACATTTAATTATAAATTTGAAACCAGTTGTGGATTTTGGACGAAATTCGTCAGTTCGAGTGATTTTTGGTTGTTGAGCGAAGTCGAAACAAAAGAAAATTGTATCGAGAACTAGAATTTCAAGCCAAAAAACGATTCTCGATACAAAATTCCTTTGGAATTTCACTCGAATTGACGGTTTTTGGACGAGAAATCTTCAAAATACACATCGGGTATTGAATTAAGAAGATTCCAAAATTTGAAATCTAACTATTTGATACATGGAACTACCTAAATTTTTATTGGCCGACAATACGGATTATCCCGAGGCCATTTTTATTGTCCATACCGAATACCCGCGCTTTATCATCAATCTGGAAAATGATGAAGTGGAATGGATGGAAGAATTCTCCAAACAAGATGAGGACGATTTAATGGAAGAAGCGGAAAACCTAATCGAAGCTGCTACGGCCTTTTACGATAGGGAAGTCTCCAGATACGACGATTGATGATCGAACAGTTACTGCAATACGATAAAGAACTGTTTTTGTTCCTCAATGGTTTGGGAACCGAAACTTGGGACGGTTTCTGGATGTTCATGACTGCTACCAGAAATTCAGCCCCGCTTTATCTGTTATTACTTTATTTGATTTACCGAAATTTTGGATGGAAAGGAACCGCAGTCATTTTGGTTTCCATCGCTTTGCTGATAACTTGTACCGACCAATTGTCCAATTTTTTTAAATATGGCGTGGGTCGACTTCGACCCTGCCACGACCCCGAAGTAAGCGGCGCCATGCGTTTGGTAAAAAGTTATTGTGGCGGGCAATTTGGGTATTTTTCAGCCCACGCGGCGAATTCTTTTGGGCCAGCTATTTTCTTTACTGTGATGTTCAGGAATAAAGTGAAGTACATTTCTTGGGTGTTGTTGCTTTGGGCCTGTATTGTGGCCTATAGCCGAATTTACATCGGTGTGCATTATCCGTTGGATGTGGTTTCGGGAGCTTTGGTAGGTTCTCTTTTCGGATGGTTGTGGGCCAAGTTGGCTATATTTGCTTTCCAAAAAACAGAGGTATGATCTCAACTGCCAGATACTGGTTTTATATTGGGTTGATTGTTTTGGTATACATCATCGGAATGTTCGTGACCCTGTTCGAGAACGATTCAGCCCAATTTGCAGTTATGGCCATGCGAATGGTTCAAGAAAACGACTTTCTGAGTCTGTTCAAGGGCACTGAAGAGTATCTGGACAAACCACACATGCATTACTGGCTGGCCGCCATTTCCTATAAAATATTTGGTATTCACGATTGGGCATATCGCATTCCCGGTATATTGTCCACTCTATTGGGCGCTTACAGTTGCTATGGTCTCGGAAAATTGCTTTACAACAAGGATGTTGGAAGGTTTGCTTCATTGATTTTTATGACGGCCCAAACCATGGTACTGGCCAATATTGATGTGCGTACCGATGCTGTTTTGACGGGGTTCACGATTTTTTCCATTTGGCAATTGGTTAGCTATATTGAAAAAAGTAGCTTGAAAAGCATTGCTTTGGGAGCCTTTGGGGCGGGGATAGCCTTTTCCACCAAAGGTCAGATTGCTTTGGTAGTGATTGGAATTTCGATACTGTGCCACTTGATCTATACCCGAAAGTGGCAGCAATTGTTCAATTGGAAAGTTCTGGTGGCAATTTTGGTGTTTGGCGTCACCATTGCCCCGATGTTGTACGCCTATTACCATCAATTTGATTTGCATCCCGAGAAAGTAATCAGAGGAAAAGATAACCGAAGCGGTATCTTCTTTATTTTTTGGGAACAGAGTTTTGAACGCATGAGTGGCGAAGGCGTGGGGAAGAACAGTAGTGACTTCTTCTTTTTCTTTCACACCTTTTTATGGGTGTTCCTGCCATGGACGGTTCTCGCATTGATTGGCTATTGGACCAAACTGAAAGCCTTTTGGGAAACCAAATTTGCCTACAGGCCCGACTTGGAGTTTTTGACCGTGGGCGGGATTTCCATTTTGTTCCTGCTCATCAGTTTTGCGCAGTTTAAATTGCCGCACTACATGAATATTTTAATGCCTTTGTATACGATTCTATCGGCGGCATTCCTGTATATGTTGCATCAAAAGGAAAAATTGAAGATGGCCAAGGTAATTTTGGGCATCCAATATTTTATATTGGGTCTAGTGGTGGTCTTTACCATTTTGGTGAGTTTTTACGTATTTAAATTGGAGCATTGGTATAACTATTTGTTATTGCTGATGGCTCTTGGGTTGGTGATGTACTTTATAGTTCAGAAAGAAGCTCCGTACACAAAAATTGTAACCGTTGCCATTTTTAGTTCGGTGTTGTTAAATGGTTTGATGAATGCCCATTTTTACCCAAAACTGCTCGAATACCAAGGAGGTTCCACCATGGCGGAGCAGGTGAAGGAGAACAACATTCCCGTTGATAGGATTTACAAGATTTCGGAAAGATATTCTTGGTCGTTGGATTTTTACAATAAGAAACCTGTACAAATAACATCGCTCTCAGAAATAGCAAACAAAAATGATGTTTGGGTATATGTCACGGACAAAGAATTGGAGCAGTTACGAAAAAATGGAATTGTTTGGGACGAACAAATTACCGTGGACCAGTTCCGAATAACCCGCTTACAGACCAAGTTTTTGAACCCTAACACTAGAGCAGGAAAATTGAACAAAATGCATTTGGTGCAGTTGGATTAATCAACCGATTCCAGTTTTGGTTTTTTGAAATGATAAATCACGCCAAAAAAAGAGATCAGTGCCGTTATCAAAAAGAAGGTAAAACTGATTCCTATGGAAGTACTTGCATCCAAGCCCAACCATTCAGCTCCGTATAAAAAAGTAACTTCCCTACTTCCAATTCCTCCTATAGTCAAAGGTATCACGGATACAATGGAGGAAATCAGAAATATGAACAAATATTCAATTGCATCAAGGGAGACCGACATGGCTTTCAATATAAAAACCACACTAACCAACTGAGCCAATTGCACTAAGGCCGAAAACCCTACGGATTTCCAAAATACGGGCAGGGTAGTAGTAAAAAAACGCTTATTTACAAACCAAAAAACAATCACGCTCAAGGGGATGGCAAGGATGATCAACCCATAAAAGTTGTTTAAAAAATCATTATTGGATAACAAAGCAAGTACACAGGCATAAACAAAAAGCAACAACATACCACTTAAACGGTCCAACAGTAAACTGGATATCACTTTCTTGGTCCCAGTTTGATATTTTTTTTGGATGACGTAGCCTTTGTACGCATCACCGCCAATACCTCCTGGCAAAAAAAGGTTGTAGAACATCCCCAAAAGGTAAAGCTTCAAATTGCTCAACTGTGTAATTCTAGCCCCAATTTGATGAAAATAAAGGTTCAGCCTAAAAGCTGATAAGGTCTTGGACAACACAAAAAACAGCAATGCCAAAAATAAATATAAGGGGTCGCTCTTTTTTAAGGTTTGGAGTACATCCTTCAACTCTATTTTGGTGAAAATAAAGTAGATCAATACTGCACTAATGATGATTTTTAGGGCAGTTATGCCCTTTTTACGTAGCTTTTCCGTCACCTATGGTAATTTTTTTGATGCGATACGGTCTTTTCTGTTGCGATTCGTAGTAGGTACGGATCAAGAGTTCCATTACAATCCCGATGGTAAATAATTGGATACCGCCCACAATAAACATCATCCCGAATATGAGCAATGGTCTGGTTCCGATATCCTGTCCGAAGCCAAGCTTTACGATCAACAAATACACATTGATCAAAACTCCCAGAATAACCAGTAATACCCCAAAAATCCCGAATAGGTGAATGGGGCGTTGGAAGTATTTTCTAATAAAAAGTAGCAGCATCATGTCTGCCACCACTTTAAAAACCCGCTCCAAGCCGTATTTGGAAACTCCAGCGTGTCGAGCATGGTGTTTTACGGGAACCTGTTTTATCTGTGCACCTTCCAAATGGGCCAAAAGTGTAATAAAACGATGCATTTCGCCATATAGGTTAAGGCTTTTTGCAATATCCTTGGTAAAAACTTTTAACGCGCAACCATTATCTTTAATATCGAGCTTAGTCACCCTGCGTACCAAAAAGTTGGCAATCTTGGAGGGTATTTTTTTAACTTGGGAGTCCTTTCTTTTCTGACGGATACCCGTTACCAAATCGTATTCCTCGGTAATGGCGTGTTCCAACATCTGCGGAATATCGGAGGGATCGTTTTGCAAATCCCCATCCATGGTAATGATATATTCCCCTTCGGCGTAATCAATCCCGGCGGCCAAGGCCAAACTTTGTCCGTAGTTCTTTTTCAGTTCAATCAAATGGACTCTCTTATCGTCCATTTCCTTGACCTTAATACGGGTGCTGTCCGTAGAAAAATCGTCTACATAAACAATTTGATAGTTGTACCCCTCAAGGCTTTCGTTAATTTTTTGGGTCAAAAGAACCACATTGTCCTCCTCGTTGTACAAAGGAACCACTATGGATAAAAGGGAATCGGTAACGGTGCTCATTCAGTATAAAATCTGTGCAAATTTATCGCTTTTATTTAAGAGCCTGTTTAGGAATTTGTCAATTGTTTTGTTATGCCTTTTTTTGCGCATTTCTTCGTTATAATTTTGAACCGTAGCCACGGCTATGCTTAAAAATTATGCCTCAAACTGCATCAAAAATAGCCTATATCAATTCCAATCACAAATTCCTAAACAGGCTCTAAAGTTCCTTGGTAATCTTGTCCAACAGGGTTTTGGCGGCATAGAATGGTGAAATTTTATGCTCATCAATAGCTGTCAATAAAGCAGCTTGTTCCTTTTTAAAGGTTTCTTTTTGATGAAAAAATTGTTTGATGTACTCATCCACGGTCTGAAGGAACCAATTTTTGTTCTGTTGCTTCCGATTTTTTTCAAAAAAACCGTTTTCCTTGGTGTGTTCCACAAATTGTTGCACCATTTCCCAGATTTCTTCAATACCTGTTTTCTCCAATGCGGAACACTTCATCACCTTGGGAGTCCAACCATTGGCTTTGGGCGGATATAGGTGCAAGGCCCTCGAGAATTCGGTAACGGCGAGTTTGGCATGTTCCAAATTGCTACCGTCCGCTTTGTTGATGGCGATGGCATCTGCCATTTCCATAATCCCTCTTTTAATGCCTTGGAGTTCGTCACCTGCACCGGATAGTTTTAGCAAAAGAAAAAAATCCACCATACTGTGCACGGCAATCTCACTTTGGCCTACGCCAACGGTTTCCACCAAAATCACATTATAGCCTGCTGCTTCGCAAAGAACAATGCTCTCTCTGGTTTTTCGCGCCACACCACCCAAAGAGGTTCCAGAAGGGGAGGGGCGTATAAAGGCATTTGGGTCTTTGGCCAAGGTTTCCATTCGGGTCTTGTCCCCCAAAATACTTCCCTTGCTCAACGAACTTGTTGGGTCCACGGCCAAAACAGCTACTTTATTTCCTTGGTTGGTCAATGTTTTGCCCAAGATTTCGATAAAGGAACTTTTGCCTACCCCTGGTACGCCTGTTATTCCTAGCCGAATGCTTTTGTTAGGCTGGGTCAAACACTTTTCTATGATAGCATTGGCCTTTTCAAAATGTGCTGGCTTTGTGCTTTCCAATAAGGTGATGGCCTTAGCAAGCATAGCTTTGTTGCCATCAAAAATACCTTGGGCCAAAGCTTCAGCAGAAAGTTCTTGCTTTCTAAGGGCTTTGATTTTGGAAACCGCGTTCGAGGGTGTTTTGCTTTTGTCTGCCAAGGGTGCTGTTGATCAATTCATCACGAATTTATAAAGATTTTACGGGTTTAATCAAACTAACATGGGAATACACTGCAAATTTTGATTTATCCATTTCACAAAAATTTAATATCTGTTAAGGTGGACTTCCGCCTACAAATTGGTACCTTATTCGTTAAATTATCGGTTACCGCGTAGGTGCTGATCTTACGAACCTATAAACTTTTTAAAGATGAAAACTATTTTTGAGGCCAAGGCCACTAATACAGGAGGGAGAGCTGGACATGTGAAGAGTGAAGATGGCGTTTTGGATTTCGACATAAGGATGCCAAATTCAAAAGGAAAACCAGACACAAAATCAACCAATCCCGAAGAACTCTTTGCAGCCGCATACTCCAGCTGCTACGCGGCAGGAATTCAGGCCGTTGCCAAAGAGCGGGGAATCGAGGATTTAGGGGATTTCAATGTTACGGCCAATATTTCACTGAACAAAGAGGAGGACGGCCTCTTCTTGGAAGCTACCTTGGATGCGTACTTGCCCACGGTGGACAAGGAAATGGGGGAAACCTTGATGAACGCAGCTCACGAAATTTGTCCGTACAGCAAAGCCACACGTGACAATATTACCGTACATTTAAATTTATTGGTAGACGAATAAATCACCTAACTTTTTAATCCCATTAAATGGGGCTAATTCCCCGATGTTCTGCATCGAAATGGGTTAAGGTTTTGTTTGTTGGAATACCTTGCGGGATTGCCCCGAGGTAGTTAATTAAAGAGCCCCGTTGAAAAATCAGCGGGGCTTTTTTTGTTAAAAATACGCCAAAAACGCCCTAATTTGCAACGTTGTATTTTTTGCATCGTCCTTATTACAGAACAACTAAAAAACCAGACATAGAACCGAATGTGCTCCATATTGAGCTTGTAGAAAAGTGCAAGGCGAACGACCGTCAGGCACAAATGAAACTGTACCATCAGTATTGCGATGGTATGTTTTGTGTGGCCATGCGATTTCTTAAAAATGCTGATGATGCGGAGGATGTATTGCAGGACTCGTTTATAAAGGCTTTTCAGCGGATTGAACAGTTTAAGGGAGATGTTACGTTCGGGGCCTGGTTAAAGAGAATTGTAGTGAACGGCAGTATCGACTTTTTAAAATCGAAACACCAACGTACGGTTGAGTTGAACGAAAGTTACTTGCAGGTGGCAGAAGAGGATGATTGGTCCGTGGAGGAAGGAATTTCCATTGAACAAGTAACGGGAGCTATTGAAGAACTGCCCCAAAAATACAAATATGTAGTGCAATTGTTCTTGGTAGAAGGGTACGATCATTCGGAAATAGCTGAAATTTTGAACATTACAGAGACAGCATCCAGAACCCGATTGTTAAGAGGAAAAGCACAATTGAAAGAAAAATTAAAAGATTTGGCCTATGGCACGTGACCTTAGAAAATTGTTTGAGAAAGAAAGGGAGCAGAAACGCTTCACCATGGAGGATAGGCATGAAGGCCGGTTTTTAGCTAAACTGGAAAAGGAATTGCCCAATAACCCTCCAAAGAAAAAAGTGTTCTCTCTTTGGATGCAGATAGCTGCCTCCGTTGTTGTGGCACTTGGCCTATCCATTTATTATTTCAACAATACCGACCCCATTGATGTGCCTGAAGAGCAAGTAACGGTTGTTGATCGCGATAATTCAAATGGTAGTGGCGAGGGTATGTCGCTGGGCGATTTATCACCGGACTTAAAAAAGATTGAAACCTATTACACTACAAATATCAATTTACAGCTATCAGATTTAGATGTTGATCCAGAGAACAAGGAGCTTATGGACAGCTATATGGAACGATTGGCCGAGTTGAACAAAGAATACCACAGGCTAAATGAAGAGTTGAACGAATTGGGCCCCAATGACCAAACTATAAACGCACTTATCAAAAACCTACAGTTAAGGTTGCAGTTGTTGCAAAAATTAAAAACAAAGTTGAATCAATTAAAATCATCAAAAAATGAGCAGGAATCATCAAATATTGTTTAGCGGGTTGCTCCTTGCCTTGGTTGGATTTACCGGCCAAGCGCAGGAGAAATCCAAAACCTACAAGGAAAATTTCAATGTCAATAAGGACACTGAACTTAACATCAATACCAGTTATGCCGATATTCAATTTGAGACATGGGACAAAGATCAAGTGGAAATTACGGCGGTAATCGAACTGGAGGGTGTCGACAAAGAGGAGGCCGATGCTTATTTTGAGCGGGATTTGGTCAAAATAATGGGCAATAGCAAAGAAATTGAAGTAAGCACTGAAGGTGCTGGACCTAATTATACTTTTGATTTTCAAGGGTTTAATATCGATATCCCTGAGATGCCTTCAGTTGCCGAGATTATTGCGAATGTAGAGATTCCGGAAATCCCTGAGTTCACCATCCCGGAAATAAATGTAATGCCATCCATGCCACCGATGCCTCCCATGCCACCCATTGAGTTTGATTACGATGCCTACAAAAAAGATGGAGATAAGTACATGAAGGAGTGGAAGAAAGAATTCGACAAAACTTTTGACAAGGAATATAAAGCCCGTTTTGAAGAATGGGGCAAACGTATGGAGGAGATGGCAGAAGAGCGAGAAGCTCGAAGAGAGGAGATGAGGGAGGAAAGAGATAAGCTGAGAGAAGAACGTGAAAAGGTGCGCGAGGAGATGCACGAACAGCTCAGACAGCAACGTGAAGAACTCCGAACTCAGCAAGCAGAGCTAAGAGAGGAGCAGACCGAGCTCAGAAAACAGCTGCGCGAAGAAGCAAGAACAATCCACGGCAGTCCCAATGTATTCTATTTCTCCTCAGATGGAGAACACAAAGAGTATAAAGTCAAAAAACGAATCATTATTAAAATGCCCAAGTACATTAAATTGAACTTGAACGTGAGGCATGGTGAGGTAAAACTGGCCGAAAACACCAAGAACATTAATGCAAGCTTGTCCTACGCAAGCTTGCTTGCCTCTACCATTGATGGCGACAAAACGGATATTCGGGTGTCGTACTCGCCAGTTGTGGTACAGAACTGGAATTATGGCAGCCTTAGTACGGATTACTCCGATAAGGTCAATTTAAAAGAGGTAAAGGAACTAAAATTGCACTCGGTATCGTCCAACGTGGTGATTGGTAGCATTGCGAACAGGGCAACGGTCACCAATAACTTTGGTGTACTTAGTATTGATGAAGTTTCCGATGGTTTCAGCACCATTGATATTTCCATGGAAAATGGGGAACTGGATTGTAAACTGCCCAAAACGCCTTATACAATTTCCGTTAGCGAAACAACATCAGGTTTCCAATATCCGAAAGCATTACAATTGACATCCACCCAAAAAAATGGCGCCAATATCCATACGGGATATCATATCAGTAAAAACGATGGGAAAACCATCAAAATCAACTCCAAATACAGCGAGGTGGTTCTTAAGAACTGATCTTGTTACAAGACGTCCCAAGGAACCACCTCAAACTTGTTCTCGGGCCATTCTTTCTTCAACGGCCACAACCTACCTTCCAATTTTAGTGGACATCTTCTTTTAGGTAGGATTTAAAATTCTTTTTAAAACGATTTAATCTGGGAATCGAAACATTTTGAATGTAACTGTTATTTGGATTTCGTTTTTCGTAATCCTGATGGTACTCTTCCGCTTTGTAAAACTTTTCAAAAGGTTCCACTTCTGTTACAATAGGGCGATTGCCATAAACATTTTCGGCTTCCAGTTTGTCAATATAGTCTTGAATGATCTTTTTTTCCTTATCGTTTTTATAAAAAGCGATGGAACGGTATTGTGTACCACGGTCAGGTCCTTGCCTGTTAAGGGTGGTTGGGTCGTGGGAGCCAAAAAATACCTGAACCAACTGCATGAACGAGATTACATCTGGGTCATAATATACCTCTACCGCCTCCGCATGATGGGTTCTACCATATGAAACCTGTTCGTAGGTCGGGTTTTTCTCCGAACCTCCGGAATACCCTGAATACACTTCCTTAACGCCTTTTACGCTCTCAAAAATGGCTTCAACACACCAAAAGCATCCACTGGCAAAATAAGCGGTCTCGTATTCCTGGAGTTGCTCTGAAGTCAATTTGGTCTCCAAATGAGTGTCGGATTCTTCTTTTTGGGCAACTTCCTGCTTGCCCGATTTATTTTTGGGCTGACAACTTATGGATGCCAATAATAGCAGAATTAAAAATGGAGTTCTCACGATTTTCATTTTAGTTTCTTGTTTAGTTGCAATAAGGTAGCAACAATTACTTGGTTGGCCGTTAAAAAATGTTAACCATCCTATTAGCTGTTTTTTCTTACAAAGAAAAGAAAATATACTTCAATGCCCTGTAGGGGTTTGAAATTGCGGGTTTATCGATAAAATGCATAAGCCTTCGGTGTGCTGTTTTTAGGGGTAAAATCGTTCGTCGAAGATAAAAAACACTTCATCCGAAAAAAAAATATTCACCGAAAAAAATGGGTTGTTGAGCGATGGAAATCGAGTTGAGCTTGTGCTTGAAAGTAATTTTACATCACAAAACAAACAGAACAATGAAGACAATTTTCACCATCATCGCAGTAACTTTTTTCGGAACTATGGCTTCTGCCCAAGATATTTCCAAAGAGGCCAAGGTAGATGCCCTTACAGTAGGAGTTGAGTTAGATGTAACTATCAACAACACTGTTAGAAAGGATAGAAAAATGGTGAGACTATACAAGTTTAAGAACTCTCGTATTAAAAAGGAGCTTTCTTTTAAAACCAAAAAGAACAAAGCTAAATTGGCATAATTATGATATTGGATATTTTAATACCCTTTGCGCTGTTTCTGAGTGTTGCCTTTGTTTTGGCAAGCATAGCCTTTTCCTTCAGGGAAAGAAAATTTTTAGAAGTTTAAGTTTATATTGGAATAAGTATGGATGAGGTCGGTTTTAAACCGGCCTTTTCTTTTGGAAAAAACTTTAATCCACTGAGTTGAATTGCTCTATCACCTCCTCAAACTCAATAGTGTAGTGCGTTCCTTTTTTGGAGTAATCCCTACTTATGGAGCCCCTAAGTTGGCGTGCTAGATTGTAAATAAGTTTTAATCCCAAGGAATTGGATGTTTTAGGGTTGATTTCTTCAGAATAGCCAACTCCATTATCACCTAGATACATTTTGTAGCGGTTACCCTCCATTTTTTGGACGGAGACATGGATTTCTCCATCATTTCCTTCTGTGATGCCATATTTTAAGGCATTGGTAATGGTTTCGTTAATGATTAATCCCAAAGGGATTACCGTATCAATACTCAATTTGTAATCCGATATGTCCAAGGCAACCTTTACATTTCGGTTGCTTCCTTTTACCGACCTTACCAAATAATCACAAAGTTCCCTTACATAGGGTTCAAGTTCTATTTTGGAAAGATAGTCATCTCGTTTATAAAGCATCTCATGGACCATGGCCATGGATACCACACGGTTTTGGCTACTTTTTATAATACTGCTGATTTTACTGTCATCTATTGCCCTGGATTGTAGGCTTAGAAGACTGGAAACCGTTTGCAGGTTGTTTTTTACCCGGTGATGGACCTCTTTTAACAATGTTTCTTTTTCCTCGATGCGCTCTTGGATTTCGTTTCGGGATTTGTACAGTTTATGGTGTGCGCTCAAAAGGTTTTTACCAAAAACCCCGCCCAATAAATATACGGCAAACATGGCACTCAAATAAGCAAACCAATCCCTCGCTTCCGTAGGAACCGTATTTTCCGAAATCGTAAAATCCCCTGTATCGTAGAGAAATAAAAGGGTGAGTACCGCTAAATTGAGGATTAGATAGAGTTGACCAAAAACTTTGGTGGTGACATAGCCAGCAAAAACAATTATCGCCAAAACAAAAATAAAGGGACTTTCGATTCCTCCACTGTAAATTGTGATGATGACCGCTCCCAACATAGAAAGGATAGAGGTGGAGTTATAGGTGAGCACCAAATTCTTGTGCTGTTTGTACAAAAGGGTGTTCAGTAAATTGATGAAGGCATAACCCAAAAAGGTGTAGGGTATGATTCCTCTTATATCCAAAAAGAAAAAACACACCAGTCCGAAAATGGCAGCAAAGAAGGACGAATTGTAATTTACCTTAAGTATCAAATCAATCTTGTCTTGTAACCTATATGTATCCTTACTAGGAATTTTCATTTGCTGCGTGTGAATGTTCCTCTACTGCAAAAAAGTTGCAAACCGAGCGGTAGAGTAGCTTAATGGGGTGTTTTAAGCTGTAAATCTAACCATGTTTTTCATATAAAAAAAGTGGCAGCTTTAATAACTGCCACCTTTAAAAGCTTTATTTGTGTTGTTCTAGTCGTTGACCAGAACCCATTCTCCTTTGTCTATCAGGGGTTCGGCCTGTTTGTATTTTAACGTTTTGCTTTCCCCGGACATTACATTTTTAATGGTAACCCTTTCGTTTCTGCCAATTTTCGGTTTTTCCCGCACAATGGTTTCTGTTATCTGAGGACGTTGTCCTTGCGTTTGTCCAGCTGCTCTGTTTTGTGCTGCCAATTCGTCGCTGTTCGGAATTTCTTCTTTTGTGGTCTGAAGTTTTTCCTTTGGTCTCCGAACGTTGCGGGCTTCTTGGATATGGGATGTGTTCTCCGATGGCAATTCTCCTTTGAAAAGGAAGGATATTACTTCTCGGTTCACTTTGTCGATCATTTCCTTGAAAAGTTCAAAAGCCTCAAACTTATAGATCAATAACGGATCTTTTTGTTCGTGAACAGCCAATTGCACGGACTGTTTCAACTCGTCCATTTTACGCAAGTGTGTTTTCCAAGAATCATCAATAATGGCCAGTGTGATGTTTTTCTCAAAATCAGTGACCAATTGCTTACCGTTCGTGTTGTAGGCCTTCTCCAGGTTGGTCACTACATTTAAGGATTTGATGCCATCCGTAAAGGGAACTACGATACGTTCAAACTTGTTGGCCTCATCCTCGTACACCTTTTTGATGACCTGGAATGCAACTGTGGCACTACGCTCCATTTTCTGTTTGTAGAAATCGTAGGCCTCATCATTAATTTTGTTCGCGATTTGCTGAAAGCTCATTTTTTTGAACTCCTCTTCGCTGATAGGTGATGTGATGGAGAAGTATTTGATGAGCTCGAACTCAAAGTTCTTGTAATCATCGGCCATTTTATTGGTCTCCGCAATGGCTTCGCAAGTGTCGTAGATCATATTGGCAATGTCCACCTTTAAGCGCTCGCCTTCCAATGCGTGTCTTCTTCTTTTATAGATTACTTCACGCTGGGCATTCATTACATCATCATACTCCAACAAACGCTTACGGATACCAAAGTTGTTTTCTTCAACCTTTTTCTGAGCACGTTCTATGGATTTGGTCATCATGGAATGCTGGATAACTTCACCATCTTCCAAGCCCATGCGGTCCATCATTTTGGCTACACGGTCCGACCCGAACAAACGCATCAGGTTGTCCTCCAAAGAAACATAGAACTGCGAGCTACCTGGGTCTCCCTGACGTCCGGAACGACCTCTCAACTGTCTGTCCACACGTCTGGAATCGTGGCGCTCCGTACCAATAATGGCCAAACCACCAGCTTCCTTAACATCTGGGGATAGTTTAATATCGGTACCCCTACCGGCCATGTTGGTGGCAATGGTTACAATACCGCCTTTCCCCGCTTCGGCTACAATGTCCGCCTCTTTTTTATGGAGTTTCGCGTTCAGTACGTTATGTGGAACTTTGCGTACACTCAATAATTTGGACAATAATTCCGAAATTTCAACGGATGTGGTACCGATCAAAACAGGTCTGCCAGCTTGCGACATTTTCGTCACCTCATCGATGATGGCATTGTATTTCTCCCGTTTGGTTTTGTAGATCAAATCATGTCTGTCGTCACGGGCGATGGGTCTGTTGGTTGGAATTTCCATTACATCCAACTTATAAATCTCCCAGAATTCCCCTGCTTCCGTAACCGCTGTCCCTGTCATACCGGACAGCTTGTTGTACATCCTAAAGTAATTTTGCAGCGTAACTGTCGCAAAAGTCTGGGTCATCGCCTCGATTTTCACGTTCTCCTTGGCCTCAATGGCTTGGTGCAGTCCGTCCGAGTATCTACGGCCATCCATAATACGACCGGTCTGCTCATCCACGATCATTACTTTGTTGTCCATCACCACGTACTCCACATCTTTTTCAAAGAGGGTGTAGGCTTTCAACAATTGGGTCATGGTATGGATGCGTTCGCTTTTTACGGCAAAATCCTTGAAGAGTTCTTCTTTAAGCTCTGCTTCTTTTTCAATATCCAGGTCTTGGTTCTCGATTTTGGCTATCTCGCTACCAATATCGGGCATCACAAAAAATTCCTTGTCTTGGTCAGTTGAGATATGCTCTACACCTCTATCGGTAAGTTCTATCTGATTGTTCTTTTCATCAATCACAAACAACAGGTCTTCATCCACTTTGGGCATTTCCCTATTGTTGTCCTGCATATAGAAGTTTTCGGTTTTCTGAAGCAATTGTTTCACACCTTCTTCACTCAAAAACTTGATGAGTGCTTTGTTTTTTGGCAGCCCTCGGTGAACGCGAAGCAACAAGAAACCACCTTCTTTGGTGTTTCCTTCCTTAATCAATTTTTTGGCCTCGGCCAATACCCCTGTTAAATGCTGACGTTGTTTTTGAACAATGTCGGATACCTGCGGTTTGAGTTCGTTGAACTCGTGGCGGTCCCCTTCGGGTACGGGACCGGATATGATCAACGGTGTACGTGCATCATCAATAAGAACAGAATCCACCTCATCCACAATGGCGTAATGGTGTGGGCGCTGTACCAAATCGTCCGGGGTATGCGCCATGTTGTCGCGCAGGTAATCAAAACCGAACTCGTTATTGGTTCCGTAGGTAATATCGGCATTGTAGGCGGCCCTTCTTCCATCGGAGTTGGGTCTGTGCTTGTCAATACAATCCACGGAAAGGCCATGGAATTCAAATATAGGTGCCATCCAAGCACTATCCCTTTTGGCAAGGTAATCGTTAACGGTTACCAAGTGGGCGCCTTTTCCTACCAATGCATTGAGGTAGAGTGGGAGCGTGGCCACCAAGGTTTTACCTTCACCCGTTTGCATCTCTGCAATTTTTCCTTGATGCAGGGCAATACCCCCGATAAGTTGCACATCGTAGTGCACCATATCCCAGGTTACTTCTTTTCCTGCTGCATCCCATGAATTTAGCCAAACTGCTTTATCTCCGTCCAAAGAAACGTAATCTTTGTCTCCGGAAAGTACCCTGTCGAATTCGCTGGCCGTGACCGTAAGCGTTTCGTTGGCGGCAAATCGCTTGGCAGTTTCCTTGACTACGGCAAATGCCTCGGGCAGTAAATCGTTGAGCGTTTTTTCTGAAATCGCATAGGCCTCTTCGTTGAGCTTGTCGATTTCGGAGTAGATTTCCTCGTTACGATCCATGTCGTTGGAATTTTCTACTTCTTCTTTTAGCTCGGCAATTTTATCGTTGATTTCTTTGCAGTCCTCTGTTATTCTTGCTTTAAAGGCAATAGTTTTTTGTCTCAGTTCATCATGTGACAATCCTTCCAGTTGTTGCTCAAAGGATTTTATCTCATTCACCAAAGGTTGTAACGATTTTACATCCTTCTCCGATTTATCTCCTACAAATACCTTAAGTACGGAATTAATAAAACTCATGAAATGTTTTTTCTTTTGATTGTCAAAAGCTGTTCCATTGATGGGATTACGATGGAATACTTTTGCTAGGCTGTCAAAATTACATAAAAAAAAGCCTCAAATGAGACTTTTTAACGGGGTTTGTTTTTTCGGATTTAATATTCGTCCTCATTCCAGAGGTAGTCCTCTTCGGTGGGATAATCCGGCCAAATTTCTTCGATGGACTCGTAAATCTCGCCTCCTTCTTCTTCCATCGATTGTAAATTTTCTACAACTTCCAACGGCGCTCCTGTTCGAATCGCATAATCTATCAGTTCGTCTTTGGTTGCTGGCCAAGGCGCATCACTTAAATATGAAGCTAGTTCTAACGTCCAGTACATAGTAACGGTTTGATTTATAATTTTTTGCAAAAGTAATTTTTAAACTCAATTTGCCAAGTAAAAACACTATTATTTAAAAATTATTTTGTTGTTTACAAAACATTTATGATAAAAAAACGATTTTATCGGTCCAACTTCTCAGGAATCCACTTGACTTCTTGAGCTTTTAAGTCTTTTGACAATTTACGTGCCAATACAAACAAATAGTCCGAAAGGCGGTTAATATAAGAGAGTACGTTGTCCGGTACAGGCTCATTTTCATGTAGATAGGAAATCATACGTTCGCCACGGCGACAAACCGTTCTGGCGATATGACAGTATGACACGGTGGTGTGTCCTCCCGGAAGGATAAAATGTGTCATTTCCGGAAGATCTTCGTTCATTTTGTCCATTTCCTTTTCCAAAAATTCGATATCCTCCGAACTTATACGTGGAATTTTGAGTCTTTTATCTTTTTTGGGCTCTGTGGCCAATATGGAACCTACGGTAAAAAGTTTTTCTTGGATCAAGGCTAGCGTTTCTTTGGAATGTTCGTCCATCTCTTGATCGCGCAAAAGACCTAAATAAGAGTTGAGCTCATCTATGGTGCCGTAACTTTCTATACGAACATGGTGTTTGGGTACGCGGGTTCCTGTAAATAATGCTGTGGTGCCCTTATCTCCAGTTTTGGTATATATCTTCATTATTTCTCAGTGGTCAGTGGTTAGTAGTCAGTATGCCTAACTATTGTCCATTGCTCATTGCTCTTTGTTTTTATCGTGTTGTCTTTTACCTTCCATAAACCTTCGGGACTTCCTGCGTTTTCTCACTTTTTTGTTTCTGAACAAAATGATCAAATAAATGAGCCCCAAAACGGCCAATACATACCAAATGGTGTTATCTGATGCTATATTTTCCATAAGCTAAAATTACCATTTTAAATCCGAATCCTGAAATGTTCCTTTACCTGCTCCCTTCTGATGGAAATAAGTCCGCAATAATACATATCGATGCTTACCGTAATCTCTGGTAGGGCAATCAACTGGTGCCATTGTGCTAAATTTTGTCGATTTGCATAAATTGAATCGATTAGAATAAGACTGTCGTTGTGCAATTTTTTTTCGGAAAGTATTTTTTCAAAGCTGGAAGCACTCAATTCGTTCATAAAAAGGAGGTCAACAGTGCTTTTATCAAACTGTACCTCGGGAAAATTTTGTTTGACCAATTCCCTGATGGATTTATTATTTACCGAAATACTTTCAAAATTGAAATATGCAATGGTCTTGAGCAGCACATTGATGCTTTTGTTCCTGTGAAGCCTTTTTTTGGAATAGAGGCATTGGGTCACATAACTGAACACAAAAGGAGAGTGCACTCCATGTTGGTTGGTGGATTTCGCTAGAAATTTTAAATATGAAATAAATTGGAACCACATTCTACCCCTCTATTATGGAAGAAAGTTCGAACCAGCGCTCCGTTTTTTCTTCAATGGCGCCCGTGATCTCTTTTAGTTCAATGGATAAATCTGCAATTTCATCTCCATCCAACTCGGGGTCGGTAAATTTATTTTGGAGTAAACTTTTCTTCTCTTCCAGTTTTTGAATGTCCTTTTCCAGTTGCTTGTATTCCTTTTGCTCTGCATAGGAAAGTTTACCTCCGCTGGTGTCCCTCCAATTATTTTCCGTTTTTTCTGAAGAACCGGTCTTGTTTTCCCGTTTCTCGATTACTTTACTGTTCTCATAGATTCGGTAATCGGAGTAGTTGCCGGGAAAGTCCTCCACAACCCCTTCACCTCTGAAGACAAACAAATGGTCCACAATTTTGTCCATAAAATAGCGGTCGTGGGAGACCACGATCAAACATCCGGGGAAATCCAACAAGAAACTTTCCAGTACGTTCAAGGTAACAATGTCCAAATCGTTTGTGGGCTCATCCAGAATAAGGAAATTGGGGTTTTGGATAAGAACGGTGCATAAATACAAGCGTTTCCGTTCGCCACCACTTAGTTTTTCAACAAAATCATACTGTTTTTTACGGTCAAAAAGAAAACGCTCCAATAATTGTTGCGCAGAAATTTGACGTCCTTTTTTTAAAGGGATGTAATCCCCGTACTCTCGAATAACATCGATAACCTTTTGTCCTTCTTTAACAAGAATTCCTTTTTGGGTGTAGTATCCAAATTTTACGGTATCTCCAACCACAACTTTGCCACCTTCAATGTCTTCTTGTTGTGTGAGGATATTTAAAAATGTGGATTTTCCGGTTCCGTTTTTTCCTATGATTCCGACTCGTTCACCTTTGGTGAAGTTGTAATCGAACTTATCCAAAATGGTTTTATCACCATAGGATTTGGAAATATTGTGAAGTTCCAAAATCTTACTGCCCAAACGTTCCATGTTCAGTTCCAGTTGAACCTCATGCTCTTGGCGACGCTGGTGGGCGCGTTGTTTTATCTCTGCAAAATCATCAATCCGTGATTTGGATTTTGTAGTACGGGCCTTAGGTTGTCTCCGCATCCAATCCAACTCCTTTTTGTACAGCATTTTGGATTTTTGCTGTTCCACCGCTTCACGCTCCATTCGGGCGTCTTTTTCATTCAAGTAGTAGGAATAGTTGCCTTTGTAGGTATACAGTTGATTGTTGTCCAGCTCCAAGATTTCATTGCACACCCTGTCCAAAAAATAACGATCGTGCGTTACCATAAACAAGGTAATGCTCTCTTTGGCAAAATAAGCTTCCAGCCATTCGATCATTTCAAGGTCCAAATGGTTGGTGGGCTCATCCAGAATCAATAAATCGGGTTTGTTGAGCAGGGCATTGGCCAAGGCCAAGCGTTTCTTTTGTCCGCCAGAAAGCGTACTCACTTTGGCATCGAGTTTGGAAAGCTGTAATTGAAAAAGGATTTGCTTGTACTGCGTTTCAAAATCCCATGCATTGTGGCGTTCCATGGCCTCAAAAGCCTTTTGGTATTGATCGGTATCCTCTGGATTCTCCACAGCTTTTTCGTAAGCGGAAATCACTTTTAGTATTTCACTGTCGGTAGTAAAAATGGTTTCCTCAATGGTCAAATTGGGGTTCAAATCGGGTTCTTGCTCCAAAAATGAAATCTTGATGCCTTTTCGGGTGGTCACTTGGCCCGTCTCGGAGGTATCTTTACCTGCCATGATATTGAGAATAGATGTTTTTCCACTCCCGTTTTTGGCGATGAGCGCTATCTTTTGGTCCTTGTTGATTCCAAAAGAAATACCGGAGAAGAGCACCAGCTCCCCATACGATTTTGATATGTTTTCGACCGTTAATAAGTTCATGGGTGTTGTTTACGGACCAGCCTATAATTTGGAATACTTGATCATGTACAGGTATCGGATGGCCAGGGTCAAAAGTAACGGAATAAGCACAGGAGAAAAAATCTGAACCTTAATTATCCAAAGCAATAACACAATGCCTATCAACACCAAGGTGGACCATAAATATTTTGAAACCCATTGTGGCACCTTATCTTGTACCACCAGGGCAAAGGCAACTATGATATTTATGGGGAATGCCCATAAAATATTGTAATTGTATGGAGTAGAGGTATGATCTGCCGCTACCCAAAGCAAGAACAGGAAGGTTCCTGCAAAACCTGTTATAAACAAGAGCGAAAAGTCCAACCAGCGGCTACGTGCTTTGTGTTTGTAATCAAAATAGGTGATTATTCCAGTGAAAGCCATTAGCAAAATGAACCAAAATAGCGGAGATAGTGGAAAAAAACTTCGTTGCGTGTGTTCGCTGTAATCCAAAATGGTACGTTCTCGCTTTACCAAAGGTACCCCATCCAATGTGGTGTTTCGCAGTTGCTCCATGGCATAGTAGGGCAAAAATATATGTTCTAGAACGGTGGCCTTTCTGTCAACAGGTGACCCAAAAGCCAAGTCAATCCCAAACATGGACCAAGTGTTCACATCCATAAATTGACGTACCAATTGGCGGAACGTGTATCGTTTTTCGAGATGGGAGTCGTCAAAAACAACGTCATCTCCGAATTGTTCTTTTAAAATATCGCCCGTAATGCTGGAGCAGTTGTTCAATAGCGGGTCATAGGGGTAATCCCGATTTTCGGGCAGATAGTTTTCTTCAAAAAAAGCTAGAAGCTGGTTGCGTTGTTGCAGATTCAGGTCCAAAATTTGCTCTTTTACCCATCTTTTTTCCAGTTCGTATTCGTAAAGGAAGGTTTCAAAATTTCTGCGGGAAAGGGAATATATCATTCTACCCTTGGTGAAGTTCAAATAAAAGTTAGGTTGATTGAAATCGAAAGTACCGTAATTGTAGACCACATCGATGCCGAGGGCGGGGTCCTGTACACGGAAAGCTGTGTGTCCAAAAGCGGAATAAAGTTGATCACCCGCAGCACAGGTAAGCAAGCTTATCTTTGAATTTTCGGTGAGTTCTGGGGCTTGGGAAAAAAGGAATTTCCCGATAATCAAGAAAAAAAGTAATAGATGGAGCTTTCGTCTCATTCTGATTTTTATCAAAGCAAATATCAGAATAAAAACGACTCGGTATGCCATACGTTGCCCACAGTTTAATTTTTCCTTTATTTTTACGGAAATCTTAGTTATATGAAGTCCTATATTCCCAATTTTTTAACCTTGCTCAATGTGTTGAGCGGCTGTGTTGCCACGGTGTTTGCAGTGCTAAATCATTTGGAGTGGGCCGTACTTTTTGTGTTTATCGGGATTTTCTTTGACTTTTTTGATGGTCTCGCAGCTAGGGCGCTTAATGTGCAGAGTGAGGTAGGGGTGCAGCTAGATTCGTTGGCCGATGTAATTACAAGCGGTTTGGTTCCAGGCGTGGTGATGTTTCAATTGTTGAGCATGGCCGAACGAGGTGGATGGAACCTTGGATTTATTGGTCACGATGCAGAAATTACGTTGTTGCCTTTTGTTGGTTTTGCCATAACCTTGGCTTCGGCCTACCGATTGGCCAAGTTTAATATAGATGAAAATCAAGTATCCTCATTTATCGGGCTGCCAACACCTGCTAATGCACTTTTGATTTTGTCGTTGCCAATGATTCTTCTGTACCATAACAGCGAAGAACTGAACAACATCATCCTAAACCCTTGGTTTTTGGTGGTTTTGACGGTTTTGAGCTCTTACTTATTGAACTCCCCCATCAAACTATTTGCCTTGAAATTCAAAAACAAGAGCTTTAAGGACAATGGAATTCGTTACTTGTTCATTATCGGGAGCTTGGTAATGCTGCTAACGCTTCGTTTTTTGGCGATACCTGTGATAATTCTCTTTTATGTTTTGGCTTCTTTGCTGATGCCTTCCGAAAAGTAGTTTTAAAAATCCAGCTTCTTTTTTCTTAGCTCAAAGTTTTGCCCCAGATACACTTTTCTCACCATTTCATCCATAGCGAGTTCTTCGGGAATCCCCGCTTTTAGGATACCACCTTCGAACATTAGGTAAGAGCGTTCGGTAATGGCCAAGGTTTCCTGTACGTTATGGTCGGTAATCAAAATACCGATGTTTTTGTTCTTCAACTGGGCTACAATACGCTGAATATCCTCCACGGCTACGGGATCTACCCCGGCAAAAGGTTCATCCAGTAAAATAAATTTGGGGTCGGTGGCCAATGCTCGTGCAATTTCGGTGCGGCGGCGCTCACCTCCAGACAATAAATCTCCGCGGTTTTTACGGATGTGTCCCAAGCCAAATTCATCAATCAGGGATTCCATTTTCATGTGTTGTTCTTTTTTACTCATGTTGGTGAGCTGCAACACACTGAGGATGTTTTTTTCTATGCTGAGTTTTCGGAAAACGGAAGCTTCTTGCGCCAAATAACCTATACCGTGCTGTGCCCTTTTGTACATGGGAAAACTGGTAATATTGGTGCCGTCCAAGTAAATATTCCCACCATTGGGTTTTATCAGCCCGACAATCATGTAGAACGAAGTGGTTTTACCCGCTCCGTTGGGGCCCAAAAGCCCAACAATTTCACCTTGGTTTACTTCAAGGGATATGCCCTTAACAACTTTTCGGCCACGGTAGGCCTTCATTATATTTTCTGCGCGTAGCTTCATAGGAACTTGCCAAAACTAAACATATTCTTTTTCTGCCGTATGGTCTTTTGGTTTTTTTTAGGCTTCGCTCTCTTCCAAATCTTCCCAATACTCGTAGGCGCGCCGTAAATGTGGTATTACAATGGTTCCCCCCACCAAAGTGGCGATGCCCAAGGTTTCCATAACCTCTTCTTTGTTGGCACCGGCTTCTTTGGAGCTTTCCAAGTGGTACTTTACGCAGTCATCACAACGGAGTACCGCAGAGGCGACCAATCCCAATAATTCTTTGGTTTTGACATCCAAGGCACCTTCCATAAAGGCGTTGGTGTCCAGATTAAAAATACGTTTTATGAGCTTGTTGTTCTCTGCAAGCAGCTTATCGTTCATTTTAGCACGATAGGCATTGAACTCTTCTACTTTATTAGGCATTGTTTCTGGCTTTCTCTTTTTTTGCTTCGTTTTTAACTACCATTTTGGAAATGAATATGCTCACCTGATACAAAATAAGTACGGGTATACATACAATAATTTGACTGGTTATATCCGGAGGTGTGATGATTGCGGATAGTATCAAAATGATTACCAAGGCTATTTTTCTGTATTTCTTTAGGATTTCGGGGGTTACCAATCCAACTTTGGTCAAAAAGAAAATAACGATGGGCAATTCAAACATGATTCCACAGGCAATCACCGAAGCCCTTACCGTTCCGATATAGGAAGCAAGATCGATTTCGTTCAATACTTCTTTACTGACTTGGTACGACCCTAAAAAGTTGATGGATAAAGGAGCCACGATATAATATCCAAACAGTACGCCAAGAAAGAACAATCCAGAGGCTGTAATGATGAATCCTTTGGAATGTTTTCTTTCCTTCTCGTAAAGCCCAGGGCTGATGAATTTCCACAATTCCCATAAAATATAAGGAAATCCAAGGATTACCCCCGCCCAGATGGATGTCCAGATATGTGCGGAGAACTGTCCGGCCATCAAACGGCTCTGAATGGTAAACGGCATTGAATCGCCACAGAATTCGGAATCTACCCCAAAAAACTTTCCGATGTTACAAAAGAACTGATAGGTAGGAAAGTCCATGTTCTTGGGACCGAATAATATGGTATCAAAAATAAAGCCCCTGAATACAAAGGCAAAACAAGCAATGATCACAACTGCCAAAGTGGAGCGCACCAAATGCCAACGCAATTCTTCCAAATGATCCAAAAAGGACATTTCATCCGGATTTTTTCTTTCTCTTTTAGCCATTATAGGATTCCCTCGTTTATAAGGTTATGGATGTGGACCACTCCGGCATAGGTGTCGCCGTCAAAGGCCAATAATTGGGATATGCTCTTTTCCTGCAATAGTTTTAGGGCCTTTACGGCCAAAGTATCCACATCTATTGTTTTGGGATTGGAGGTCATAATGTCCCTTGCGGTAAGTCCATTTATATTATCATATTTACTCAACATTCTTCGGATATCTCCATCAGTTACAATGCCGACTACTTTGTCCTTGTCCATTACGGCGGTAACACCCAACATTTTTTCGGATATTTCTACGATAACCTCTTTAATGTCCGAGTTAATGTCAACTTGTGGTTTTTGATTTTTCACCACAATGTCTGCAACGCGCAAATATAGCTTCTTTCCCAATGCACCGCCAGGGTGGTACTTGGCAAAATCGGAACTGCTGAATCCCTTTAGTTCTAATAGACTGATAGCAAGTGCATCGCCCATGGACATTTGGGCCGAAGTACTGGTGGTAGGCGCCAAATTATTGGGGCAAGCCTCTTTTTCAACATAGGTGTTCAGGACAAAGTCGGCCTGTTTGGCCAATACGGAATCCATGTTTCCCGTGATACCGATAAGCTTGTGCTTTCCTACTTTAATTAAAGGAAGCAAAGCTTTGATCTCTGGAGTGTTCCCGCTTTGTGACAAACAGATGACCACATCGTTTTGTTGGATAGTGCCCAGATCGCCATGAATGGCATCCGCGGCATGCATAAATATGGCCGGGGTCCCCGTGGAGTTCAATGTTGCTACAATTTTGGAGGCCACAATGGCGCTCTTGCCCACTCCGGAAACAATAACCCTTCCTTCCGATTCCAAAATGTACTGTACTGCATGTGCAAATTGGTCGTCCAACAGACTAATCAAATTTGCTACGGCCTTGCTCTCTATTTCAAGGGTCCGCTTGGCTATGGATAAAATTGACTTAATCTCGCTCAATGTAATTAACCGATTAACTGATTGTATTCCTAAAAGAATGTCTTATATTTAAGATTACAAAACTAATCAAACTATCTTTTACAGACTATTCTAGAAGTGAGAATAGATTCATCTGTATTTGAATGGTTTAAAATAAAAGCTTCAACTGCCTTTTAGGCTGCTTGTAACAAATTGAAAATGCGGAAATGAGCCTAATGAACACCGATTTGCACTCCTCGCTCAAAAAATATTTTGGTTTCTCAAAATTTAAAGGATTACAGGAAGATGTAATCCAGAATATTCTTAGTGGCAACGACACTTTTGTGATTATGCCAACGGGCGGAGGAAAATCCCTATGTTATCAATTGCCGGCAATTATGGAAGAAGGAACAGCGATTGTTGTCTCTCCTTTGATCGCCCTGATGAAGAACCAAGTCGATGCCATACGGGGAATATCCGAACAGCATGGTATTGCACATGTATTGAACTCTTCCCTGACCAAAACAGAGGTAAGGCAGGTTAAAGAAGATATTACCAAAGGTGTTACCAAATTGCTTTATGTGGCCCCGGAATCCTTGACGAAGGAAGAAAATGTGGATTTCCTCAAAAATGTGAAACTTTCCTTTGTTGCGGTGGACGAGGCCCACTGTATATCGGAGTGGGGGCACGATTTTAGACCGGAATACCGAAACCTTCGGGGCATTATAAACAGACTTGGGGACAACATTCCTATTATAGGTCTTACCGCTACGGCTACACCCAAAGTGCAAGAGGATATCATCAAAAATTTGGGTATGACGGATGCCAAAGTTTTCAAGGCATCGTTTAACCGACCCAATTTGTTCTATGAGGTACGTCCCAAAACCAAGGATGTAGATGCCGATATTATTCGTTTTGTAAAGCAAAATCAAGGGAAATCCGGAATTATATATTGTTTAAGCCGCAAAAGGGTAGAAGAATTGGCCCAGGTACTTCAGGTAAACGGCGTAAGCGCAGTTCCCTATCATGCCGGGTTCGATGCCAAAACCCGTTCCAAATATCAAGATATGTTCTTAATGGAAGAGGTTGATGTGGTTGTGGCCACCATTGCTTTCGGAATGGGGATAGACAAACCTGATGTGCGTTTTGTAATTCATCACGATATTCCCAAAAGTATTGAAAGCTATTACCAAGAAACCGGACGTGCCGGAAGAGATGGGGGCGAGGGACATTGTTTGGCCTATTACGCCTATAAAGATGTGGAAAAGCTGGAAAAATTTATGTCAGGTAAACCCGTAGCGGAGCAAGAAATCGGCAATGCTTTATTGCAAGAAATTGTAGCTTATGCCGAGACATCCATGTCCCGTAGAAAATTTATTCTGCATTACTTCGGTGAAGATTTTGATGAGGAGAACGGGGAAGGAGCCGACATGGACGATAATTCCAGAAACCCCAAACCTAAAGAAGAAGCCAAGGAACAAGTAGTCAAACTTTTGACTGTGGTGAGAGATACCAAAGAAAAATTCAAGACCAAAGAAATTGTCAAGGTTTTGATTGGTAAAACCAATGCCATGATATCCTCGCATAGAACCGATGAAAAAAGCTTTTTCGGAATAGGGAAGGACAATGACAAGGAATTTTGGATGGCCTTGACCAGGCAGGTTCTGGTTGCTGGGCTTTTGAAAAAGGAAATTGAACGATACGGGATTCTTCATTTAACCAAATTGGGTGAAAAGTACTTGGAAAATCCAGAATCATTTATGATGACGAAGGATCATGTCTACTCCAGAGAAGATACCGGAAATATTGTTACGGCCCAGAAATCTAACGGGGCTGTTGCGGATGACAATTTATTGAAACTACTTCGTGACCTCCGAAAAAAAGAGGCACAACAACGGGATGTGCCTCCATTTGTAGTTTTTCAAGACCCATCTTTGGAGGATATGTCGCTAAAATACCCTGTAACCATGGAAGAGTTGATAAATATTCAAGGGGTTGGCGAGGGAAAAGCAAAAAAATATGGGAAAGCCTTTGTAGATCTGATTTCCAAATATGTGGATGAAAATGATATTATAAGGCCAGATGACCTTGTGGTGAAGAGTACCGGGGCCAACTCTGGACTAAAACTTTATGTGATTCAAAGTGTGGACAGAAAATTACCGTTGGATGATATCGCCTCTGCCAAAGGATTGGAACTGCCAGAACTTATAAAAGAGATGGAACAAATCGTATTCAGCGGCACCAAGTTGAACATTGGCTACTGGATAGATGAAATCTTGGACGAGGACCAACAAGAAGAAATCCACGATTACTTTTTGGAAGCAGAAACAGACTCCATTTCTGCTGCCATTGAAGAGTTCGAGGGCGATTACGAAGACGAAGAGCTCCGCTTGTACCGTCTAAAATTTATAAGTGAAGTGGCGAATTAAAATTCGCCACTCAACTCACCTGTTGTTATCGCTGCAACTATAAGTCCAAAGTAAAGGATGGACAGTACTAAATAAATCAAGGACAAGGCCAATCCAATGTAGGATAATATCTTACCTGTCTTTACATTGCTGTAATCGGTGTAATTTTCTGGGTTTTGTTGGTACAATTGGTTGGCAGTTTTGGCTTTCACCAATCCTATGATGCTAAATATAGCACCAAATGGGCCACAGCAAAACAAGGTGCCAACAATGGAGAGAATCCCCATTGTCAACACGGTGCTCGCCCCGGGTAAGGGTTGTTGGTTCATTTATTTGTGTTTATTGATATTGTTCCGTCATTTCTTGGACTTTTTCCATGTAGCCTTCCCAGCCTCCCATTTGGTTGATCGACCATAAAGTATATAATAGATAAAGTAATCCTATGACCATGCCTATTAATGCAAGTATCCTAACTGTTTTTAACGTACTGTAATTCTTGTATATCTCTGGATTCTCAGCATACGTTTTTTCATCTTTTTTGACTAAAAAGAATGCTATTCCAGCTAAAATAAGA
This sequence comes from Allomuricauda ruestringensis DSM 13258, assembly GCF_000224085.1. Lineage (NCBI taxonomy): Bacteria > Pseudomonadati > Bacteroidota > Flavobacteriia > Flavobacteriales > Flavobacteriaceae > Flagellimonas > Flagellimonas ruestringensis. Next base: position 309,099 of record NC_015945.1, on the reverse strand, counting down.
CCAGGTGCTCCTCCAAAACAGCAACAGAGGAATGATAAAATGGCCAAAACTAGGGCGATGGTTACATTAGGTAGATTTTTTTGTTCCATGGTTAAAAATGTTTAGTGGATAAATTTGATTATATAATTTATTAAAATTAGAGCTACAGTTGCTGCACCTAAGCCAGTGATCAATCGGTTATCTACCTTTAAATTGAATACTTTATTGCTAATGACCATAGCAAACAGAGGTATAATGGTATAAATAGCCGGATACATTTGAAAAGCGGCCACAAACTCACCATGCAACAACAAATCAACGGATCGTTGCAACCCACAACCCGGGCAATCCACACCCAAAATTTTTTTATTGAGGCACGGTAGCATGTAGTTTTCTAAACTAAAGGCGTTTATGGTTGGTGTTAGGTTCATCATAGGCTGTAGTGCCCGAAAAATACTATTATTTTTGTATTCAGGTTTAATTTTTACATCATTTTTTACCACAGATATTAATTATGGGCAAATTTTCTATTGGAGATAGGGCAGAGGTATTGGACGAAGCAATTGCAGGAATTGTACAAAAAATAGATGGTGACAGGGTGACTCTTATCACCGATGATGGTTTTCCCATGCAATATACAATCAGCGACCTTGTTAAAATCGAAGGCAATATTTCTGTTACTAATTATGAGGTGGCCAAAATCAAAAAAGAAAAGGAACTGCCCAAAAGAAGAAAAGCACCGACCATAAAACCCAAAGAGCGCAGCGCTCCCAAAATGGAGGTGGACCTACACATTCATCAATTGGTTAAGTCCAGTAAGGGAATGAGTAATTACGACATGCTGAACATTCAATTGGACACGGCCAAACGGCAATTGGATTTTGCGATACGAAAACGCATCCAACGAGTAGTGTTTATCCATGGGGTAGGTGAAGGTGTTCTAAAAGAGGAATTGCACTACTTGTTCAAGAAGTACGACAATGTGAAATTTTACGATGCCGAGTATCAGAAATACGGACTAGGTGCCACCGAGGTTTATATTTATCAGAACAGCTAATTGGGAACGGTGGTGGTCACCTCGCCAAACTCGTTTATGGCCAAATTGGTAATGCGTTCTCCGTTGCCAGTAACAAAAGATATTCCGCTCAGGCTAATATTGTGTACAAAAAGGGTGCTGTCGTTATCGGCCAACATGGTTTCAACAATCACCATCCCATCTTCTGCAACAACTTCGTCAATAACAGTTGGTTCTACCACTGGAATATCATCACAGAAATAATCATTGTCCACAGCATCTGAGAAAACCCTGTAAGTAACTTGAGATTGACCGGGAACAGTGCTTTCCGTAGTAATGGTATCTCCAACGATACCATTGTTCAAGACCCCACTTTGCAGTTGTAAAATAAGGGCTTCGCCCTCATTTATTTTAAACATCAGATTTCCTGCGTTCCTAACCGGGGCAGCGCAATATTGAATGGAAACACTGTCAAAATCAATGGTTTCAATTTGAAGGTCGCCATCACTGCAAGAAAATAGCAAACCCAAAGTAAGAATTGAAAAGATAAATTTTCTCATGCACCAAATTTAAAGCAATTCCATTATAATACGCCAATACTAAGATCTACTTTAAAAGAAATTAACTTTATTTCCCGTATTTTTGCCCCTGTTAAAAAGAGAACTCAACCATGCAAAAAGTGTATCTGGACAATGCTGCTACAACGCAGGTAAGGGAAGAGGTTATTCAATGTATGCAAGAAGCTCTTGCACGGCATTATGGCAATCCATCTTCCACACACAGTTTTGGAAGGTCGGCAAAAACCGCCGTAGAGCAAGCAAGAAAAACCATTGCCAAAACCTTGAATGCGCAACCCTCGGAAATCATTTTTACTTCGGGGGGAACCGAAGCTGATAACATGATTTTGCGATGTGCAGTTAGGGATTTGGGGGTTGAGACCATTATTACCTCCAAAATAGAGCACCATGCCGTGCTGCATACCGTGGAAGAGCTCGAAAAAGAGCACAATACCAATGTTTGGTATGTGAATTTAGATGAATTTGGCAGCCCCAGCCTTGCACATTTGGAGGAGTTGCTCAAAAAAGACGATTCCAAGAAGTTGGTGAGTTTAATGCATGTGAACAATGAGATTGGCAATATTACGGATATAGGGGCTGTTGGTGAGCTTTGCAAAGAAAACCATGCACTTTTCCATTCGGACACTGTTCAGTCCATTGGACATTATCCTTGGGATGCACAGGCTATAAACATTGATTTTATGACAGCTGCAGCCCACAAATTCCATGGGCCCAAAGGAATCGGGTTTGCCTTTATCAGAAAAAATTCTGGATTAAAACCATTGATTGTTGGTGGAGCCCAAGAAAGGGGTTTTAGAGCGGGTACAGAGCCTTTTCATAACATTGTAGGCTTGGAAGAAGCTTTTGTGAGGGCTTACGAGCACTTGGAAGAGGAGACCAAAACCGTAAAAGAGCTTAAAAAGTATTTTGTAGACCAAGTTTTAAAGGAAGTTCCGGGAGCCAAATGCAATGGATTTTCGGGTGATTTGGAAAAAAGCACCTATACCTTGGCCAATATCCGCTTGCCGTTTGACAAACAAAAAGGGTTGATGCTCTTGTTCCATTTGGATATGAAGGGAATTGCCTGCTCCAAAGGTAGTGCATGCCAATCGGGAAGCAACCAAGGTTCGCATGTACTTAACGAGATTCTGTCCGGTGAGGAGCTGGAAAAGCCAAGTCTGCGCTTTTCTTTCTCCATCTACAATACTAAGGAAGAACTCGACTACGTCGTTGAGGTATTAAAGGAATTTGCGAACAGTTAAAATCAGTTTCTGTTCCTACGCTTTTCTCTGTCGTAAGGAAATTTTCTGGATGCGGTTTTCATCATTTTGTCGATGAGCTCCGTGGTGTTTTTACCTGTTTTCTTGGAGATTTCGTTTTCATATTTCCAAAGCAATTTCCCGGTTTCGCCATCACTTATTTTTACCCCAATGCGGCCATAATTGGCATCTCCGCTGAAGTAATCCAAAATACTGAAATCGGTGGGCACGCCCTCGGAAAGTAAAATATTTAGGTTTAGGTTGCCACTGATAATTCCATCAACATCCAAAATTTCGCACAATTCTTGGGTGGTGTAGGTGTCAATATTGTCGTAGTTGATATTATTTTGGGCCAAAATGGCATTCGTGTTCCTAATGTTTTGGAAATCCACACTGAACTTCTTCCGCTTTTTTCGTTTGGAAAAATAGGTTTCCAATGCATTCTGTACCGCGTACCCTTCTTTTTCGGCCAATATGCTTAGCTCATCCCTGTTCACGGCTTTTTTGAGTTCCAAATGGGCTATAAAGGGTACAATCGCCAAAGTTTCATGGTCATTGGTGTATTCATCAAACCGTATGCTCTCATAAATGTTTTTTTGCGCCATGGTTAGGGTCGAAGCAAAAAGAACAAAAACAAAGACAATTTTTTTCATCAAATTTTATTTAGCTAAACATTCGGGAGTTAATTGGCCGAAGCTTATAAAAAGTTGAGTTTGAATCCCTCATTGAGGGTTTGATTCCTCGACGTTCTACGTCAAAATGGATTAAATTTTTTTCGTTTGAATATCTCATGGGGTTACCCCGAGGTAGTTGATTAATTTTTTAGGAAATCGGTCTAGGCGATTTTACGTTTGCAAAAATAACGCTATTTCCTGAAAAAAGTGCCTGTATAGGTTGTAGAATTGCCCACATTGTCGGTAACCGTAACTTTTAGCTCACATTCCGTTTCGTTGGAGATATTGTCGTCAAAATTGTATGTTATGGTATTGGTCTTGGGTTCGTACTCCATCAAAATCCATTTTCCGTTCAAGGTGGCCGAATAGGTATCAATACCGCTAAGATCGTCCGAAATGGAGAGGCTCAAATAACTATAGTTGCTCAACCATTGCTTTTCCTTAAAATTCTTGGGCCGTATCTCAGGAGCAATACTATCCCTGACCAAGGTATAGGTCCCCAATGTGCGAGTTCGGGTTGTAAAAGAACCGTCACGTTTATAAGTTTTGGAATAAGTAGGCCTCATTCCACTATCCAAATGCGCAATAAATAGTTGTTTTTTTTCTTCAGCCGAATATTTTGAAGGATCAAAGCTGATGGTGAAATTTCGGTGTGCCGCTATACTATTGTCGTGCACGGTGATGGTATCGTTCCCTTTTTCCAGATTGATGAAGAAATCTTCATAAAATGTACTGGCGGGGAAATACACTTTGGCAGCACCCAGATCAAAGTTGTTGGGTTTGTCTGCAATCACAAAATCATCTGTGGTGTCATCAATTTTACTGATTTTTTCTTCCTCTCGTTTCCCTTCAACTGGAATAATTAGCTTGGTGGTGTTTCCGGCCATATCGGAAATGTACAATTCCACGTTGTAGGACATTCCTTCTTCCACATTGATTTTACCGTCGTTGTAAAGTGATTTGTAGATGCTCAAATGGTTGTAGGGCTCCTTAAAACATTTTTGGATACGCCGCCGATGGTCATAAAAATGAGCGTAATCAATAAGTGTGTTAATGTATCGTGTTTCTCCAAAGGAGAAAGATTCAAAGTCGAACTCGGAAAATACCCTGCCATTTACCGATTGCTTAACGGCATATACCCCATTTTTGTTCGCGGCCATGTCCAAACGGTCAAAAGTATCGATGCCAAAACCAATAGTGCCAATGGCGGTTACTTTATCGGCCAAAAAAGAACCATCGGACTGCCTTGTGTAATTTAACTGGATTTTCTCAGCACTTTGGTTGATCAAGGCGCCTTCGGACAAAGGGTAGCCATATAGTCCCGACAAGGTTGGGTCAGTCGCATCCCTTACTTCATAACCATAGAGCAGGGGGTTGGTAGGTTTGCCGCTTACGCTGCTTCGTATTTCAAAATGGAGGTGGGGCCCCGCGGAACCACCCGTATTTCCAGAGAAAGCAATTGTACTGCCCTTGGCAACCTTTAACTCACCGTAATCCGGGAACATTTCTACTTCGTAGGACTGCTTCTCGTACTGTACTTTCTTTACATACTCCTCTATTTCCGGGCCAAATTTTTTAAGATGCGCATATACCGAGGTATATCCATTGGGGTGTGCTACGTACAGGGCCTTCCCATAGCCCCAATGCGAAACTTTAATGCGTGTTACCGTGCCATCGGAAATGGCAAAAACCGGCAGTCCTTCCCGTTGTTGGGTCTTAATGTCCATTCCCGAATGAAAGTGGTTGGAACGAAGCTCACCAAAAGTTCCGGCCAAAACCAAGGGAATGTCCAAAGGGGGGCGAAATTCACCTTGAGGATATTTTTTTTGGGCAGGTAGGTATAATACAGTAAAAAAAAGGACTAAAAAAAAGTTGTGGCGCATATAAAAATCAATATTTCCTTACGAAAGTAACCAATGTTTTTATTTGATAAAAAAGATTTAAGATAACCCATCAGCACTTCAAGCAAAGCTTTAAGAATAAATCCAAAAAGTATTGCGAGGTTGTGCTAGGTTGGTTAACTTTGTGTAATACGTATTGTTGTTTGCATATATGAGCGAACTTGTTGAGATTGTGGATTCTTTGGAGAACAAGGTGAGCAAACTGCTGCACAAAATGGAGCTGTTGCACCAAGTGAATGCCAAACTAAAACAGGAATTGGAACTTCAAAAGGAGAAAAACGAACTCAAAGAGAGTGCTCTGAAAGAATGGGAAGAAAAATATGACTCCCTGAAAATGGCGAACACAATGCTGGGTGGTAATACTAGTAGTAAAACAGAAGCTAAGCTCAAAATAAATACATTGATTCGCGAACTTGATGTTTGCATAGCCAAGTTGGCGGATTAACGGATACCGAGATTATGGACGAGAAGCTCAAAATAAAGCTTTCCATTGCCGACAGGGTATATCCTTTAACGATTGACCCCAAGCAAGAGGAAGGGTTGCGAAAAGCGGCCAAGAATATAGAAAATTTGGCAAAAAAGTTTGAGCAAAACTATGCCGTTCGGGATAAGCAGGATGTTTTGGCCATGTGTGCCTTGCAATTTGCTTCCAAAATTGAGCAAGGTGGAATAGACCGTTCAGAAAATGCGGAGGCCGCCATGCAGCGCCTCAGGGCCTTGGATGAATTGGTTCACTCCAAATTGGGAGAATAAGTTCTTTTAAATAAAATATTGTTACTGCCCACATTGGTAATTAATTTTTGACAAACTCAACACTATTATAATTAGAAAGGGTGAGTTTAGGTTGTAAAAGCAGGCCCTACTTGTATAGGGATCCTTGATCAGTCTGTTAGCCCTAAACCTGTATTTTGGAGTTTGTACAAAACTTCTTCCGATGTGGGCTTTTTTTTTAACTAAACACAAGCAAACATGGATAATATCATAGTTATTGTTGGCGCAGCTGTTGTGGGGCTGGCAATAGGATTCGCAATTGCCAAGATGATGGAGAAAGGCAAAGCATCCAAAACCATTGCCAATGCAAAAAAAGAAGCATCCAACATTATAAAAGAAGCCAGTAAAGAGGGCGATAGCATAAAGAAGGATAAGATCTTTCAGGCAAAGGAGAAGTTTTTGGAGCTGAAGGCGGAGCACGAGAAGGTCATCATCAATAAGGATAAAAAAATTGCAGAGGCCGAAAAACGCACAAGGGACAAAGAGTCCCAGGTTAGCAGTGAATTGGCCAAGAACAAAAAGCTTAACGATCAATTTCAAGAAAAGATAAAAGAGATCGAGTACAAAAGTGAGATACTCGACAAAAAACAATCTGAGGTTGAAAAGCTCCACAAGAGCCAAGTACAACAGTTGGAGGTAATTTCTGGACTTTCCGCAGAAGATGCCAAGGCCCAATTGTTGGAATCTTTAAAAGAAACTGCCAAAAGCGATGCCATGGCATATCTTCAAAACACCTTGGAAGAAGCAAAGCTCACCGCACAGCAAGAGGCCCGAAAAATAGTGATCAACACCATTCAGCGTATCGGAACCGAAGAAGCCGTGGAGAACTGTGTCTCGGTATTCAATTTGGAGTCGGATGATGTTAAAGGTCGTATTATTGGCCGAGAGGGTAGAAACATTCGTGCTTTGGAATCGGCCACAGGTGTTGAGATTATTGTAGATGATACCCCAGAAGCCATTATCCTATCTTGTTTTGATTCCGTTAGGAGGGAAGTGGCCCGTTTGTCCTTGCACCGATTGGTGACCGACGGAAGAATTCACCCTGCCCGTATTGAAGAGGTAGTGAAGAAGACCGAAAAACAAATCAATGAAGAAATTGCCGAAATAGGCAAGCGTACCGTAATCGACCTGGGCATCCACGGATTGCACCCAGAACTGATAAAGGCGGTAGGGCGGATGAAGTACCGTTCCTCTTACGGACAAAACCTATTGCAGCACTCAAGAGAGGTAGCTAAACTCTGTGGCGTAATGGCAGCAGAATTAGGACTCAACCCTAAATTGGCCAAAAGAGCCGGATTGCTTCACGATATAGGAAAAGTTCCCATGGCTGAAGTTGAAGTGGAAACACCCCACGCTATTTTAGGTATGCAATGGGCACAAAAATATGGTGAAAAAGACGAGGTTTGCAATGCAATCGGAGCCCACCACGATGAAATCGAGATGACCACTTTAATTTCTCCCATAGTTCAAGTTTGTGATGCTATCAGCGGTGCACGCCCTGGAGCTAGGAGACAAGTTTTGGACTCCTACATTCAAAGATTGAAGGATTTGGAAGATATTGCCTTCGGCTTCAACGGAGTACAGAAAGCCTACGCTATTCAGGCGGGTAGGGAACTGCGTGTAATTGTGGAAAGCGAAAAAGTGAACGATGACAAAGCGGCGGAACTCTCTTTCGAAATATCACAAAAAATACAGACCGATATGACCTATCCCGGTCAAGTTAAGGTTACCGTAATCCGTGAAACGCGGTCTGTAAACGTGGCCAAGTAAACTGATAATTATCATACTTTTCTAACTAAGGTCAGGCTAACTTCATTCAAGAAATTGATAAACTACTTGAGTGATGAAAAAAGATGTGCCTGTTTCGGAAATAATGACCAAAAAACTGGTTACGCTTACTGCCAAAGATGATTTGGTGACTGCCGAACGTCTTTTTAAAAAGCATCATATCCGACATATTCCAGTTGTTGAAGGTAGCTCTATTGTGGGTATGTTAAGCTATACGGATTTGTTGCGGATCAGTTTTGCAGACGCGATAGATGAGCACGAAGAACATGTGGAAACCATTGTTTATAACATGTTCACCATTCCGCAAGTAATGGTCAACGATGTTGTTAGCATAGCATCCGATACGTCAATTAGGGATGTGGCACGTTTTCTTTCCAAAAAAGAGTTTCATGCTTTGCCTGTGGTGGATAACGGAAAACTTGTGGGGATAGTTACCACTACGGATTTAATCAACTATTTACTCGAATTGTATTGAACTTTTGGAAGGGAAGAAGTTGAAGGGCCGCTATACGAGCGGCCCTTTGATATTATTTTATAAGGTAGATTAAAATTTATTCCTCTTCGTTGCTGTCATTTTCTTCTTCCTCGATTTCTTTGTTCAGTTTGTGTTTAAGAATGTTCAGCTTCTTCATTTTCTCTTTCCAAGTTTGAAGCGCTTCTTTTTGTTTGTCCAATTTATTGACGACTTCTTTGACCAAAGGATTGTCCTCTGAATCACCAGAGAAAAACTGTAGGTTGTTCTCTAACTGACGAATTTCGGATTTTACCTCATCAATCTTACGCTTAACAAAAACACGTTCATTGCCTATAGCGTAGTTGTCCTCTGTTTTGGCAAGTTCCTGTACTTTGTTCCCGTATTTGAGCAGTTCCGATTGTTGTTTGCCAACCCCTAATTTTTTGAAGAGGGCATCCACAATTTTATTGAACTTGCTGTTGATGTGCTTTTTGTTATACGGAATGCGACCGTATTGTTTCCACTCGGCTAAAAAGGCTTTAACGTCTTCAATATCCTTCTTCTTGTCACCGCTCAGTTGGAACTCTTTTAAACGGTTTAAACATTCGCTTTTCTTCTTAAAGTTTTCGAATTCTTCCTTGTGGGCCTCGTTCTTTTCCGCGTGTAAGCGGTCAAAATAGTGGTTACAAGCGTCCTTGAACTCTTTCCAGATTTTATCGGAATATTTTCTGGGAACATGGCCAATTTTTTTCCAATCCCTTTGTATGCGCTTCATTTGTGGGGTAACTTCGTCCCAATCATCACTATCCTTCAAAGAAACGGCCAATTCCAACAGTTCCTTTTTCTTTTCAAGGTTTAGCTGTTGCTCTTTTTTCTGATTTTTATAGAATGCGTTTTTGGTCCTATTGAATTTACGGACGGTTTCCTTAAAATAGCTCCAAGTTTCTTCGTTCACCTTTTGGGGCACCCTACCTGCCTTAAAAAACAAATCCCTTAGCGCTTCCACCTCTTTTATTTGTTGTTGGATGCCTCTGTGGTTATCCGCAACGTTTTCGGCTATTTTAGCGATGTTAGCTATGATCTCTTGCTTTTTTTCCAAGTTTTTCTCGTAGACCTTTTCCAATTCCTGAAAATGTTCTTGCCTACGCTGGTGCATGGCCTTGGTGGCGGTGCTGAATTTCTCCCAGATTTCTTCGCGATGTTCCTTGGCTACGGGACCGATGTCCTCTTTCCAAATCTTGTGAAGCGTTTGCAACTCCCTGAACGCCTTGTTCAAATCCGGTTCTTCCGCTAAAGCTTCGGCACGTTCCACCAACTTCTGCTTTTCTTCCAGATTATGTTTAAAATCCAGATCGCGCAATTCACGGTTTAGGTGCAGAAAATCATAAAAGATTTCCATGTGGTGGTGGTAGGTGCGCCAAACATCGTTGTAATTGGTTCGAGGTATGGGCCCTGCATTTTTCCACCTATTTTGGAGGTCTTTAAAGTTGTTGTAAGTAGTATTGATGTCCTCCTCAATATCAATGAGGCCTTTCAGCTCTTCAATAATATCCAACCTTTTTTGTAGGTTGGCTTTTAGTGATTGATCGAGTTGTTTATAATATTGATCACGCTTTTCCCGGAAATCCGAATACACCTCATTGAATTGCCTTTTGGCAACGGAATTATATCGAAAATCAATTTCATTGCCTCCTTTGGATACAAACTCTTCCTTTTTCTCATCGAGAAACTCTTGGAACTTTTGGTCGAACTCGTACTTAATGGCGCTAACATGCTTGTTGATGGCCTGTACTTTCTCGTTTTTTACCAAACGCTGTAATTCCCCGACCAAGTTTTCCATGGTCATGGAGTGGTAATCCAGCATGGGTATGGTATGCCGTTTCTCGTTTTCAGTATCTTCAGCATCCTCTGCATTGGATTCGTCAATCTCGTCTATATGCTCTTCGGAATCGTTCTTCTCGGAATCGTTCTTCTCGGAATCGTTCTTCTCGGAATCGTTCTTTTTGCTTTTGGATTCGGAAACAACCTCTTTCTTAGGCTTTTGTGACTCTTCAGTTTCAGATACAGTTTCTTCGGACACTTTTGGTTCGGCTTGTGTAGCTTCTTCCATTTGTCCTTTTGTATTTTCTGAAGTTTCCTCTATACCACCTTCAGCTTGCTGAAGTTTACGATCGTTTTCCTGCATTCGTAGCTTGTTTACCTATTGATTGATGAAAATTATAGCCAATTTAACAACTTAATTGTCTAATAGCAAAAGTATTGATTCTTCTTTTACGGACGGAGATGGTTGTGCGGATGGGTGGAATACTTATGTTAACTCCTTTTTTTTAGACATTGTTCCAGATTTCCCAAGCCTTTTCCGCTTGGTGCTCCAACATGTTCAGCCCATTGCAGATGGTTGCTCCTTTCGCCTCGCCTGAAGCTAAAAAACTGGTTTTTTCTGGATTGTAGATCAAGTCGTACAGCAAATGATCAGCTCCAATATATTGATAAGGGAGTGCAGGTTTGTCCTCAATATTGGGGTAGGTGCCAAGTGGGGTGCAGTTAATAATCAGGGTGTTTTTCTTAATGGTGGTTTCGTCCAGTTCGTCGTAGGTGTATTGCCCGTCCCTTTTACTGCGCGAAACATAGGTGTTGGCAATTCCCAGTTCATCTAGAACAAAACGAACGGCTTTGGAAGCACCGCCCGTGCCCAGGATCAATGCATTTTTATGATGTGGTTTCAAGAAGGGTTCCAATGATTTTTGAAAACCATAAGCATCAGTATTAAAGCCTTTTAGGCCATTTTCTGTAAACTGAATGGTGTTTACGGCCCCTATTTTCGCTGCCTTGGCGTCCAGCTCGTCCAAATAGGGGATAACCTCTTGTTTGTAGGGTATGGTTACGTTAAGCCCTCTAAGATTATCTTGGGCGAGCACGTTTTTCAGCTCTTCGATTTTTTGAAGATCAAAATTCTCGTAGCTATGGTCATCCAGTCCCAAATCCTTGAATTTTTGGGTGAAATATCCCTGCGAGAAAGAATAAGAAATGTTTCTACCTAGTAGCCCGAACCTGTTCATTTTTTTTTCTGTTGTTGCCATACCAATCCAAAATCAATAATACCAAAATCCCCAATAAAATAAAAAGTATGGCCCACCAAGTTTCTGCCTCTGCCATTTGTGGAAGGTGACGTTTGTAGTTGAGGATGATTTTATCCCCGTTGGAATCCAATAAGGGGTTGCCGGCTTCGTCCACCTTAAAAACGGTTCTTTTCCAAGGCCAAAGTACGCCCAAAGATCCTGTGATAAAACCCAATAATACCGCTGTTGTTGTGGCTTTAAAGTGTTTTAGTACATAACTGAGCAAATGTGAAAAAGTAACCAATCCGGTAACGGATCCCAAGGTAAAAACCCCTAGTATCTTTAAGATTTGTATGCGTTCAGAATTTTTTACGAAGCTAAAATCCCCAGAGAAAACCTCAGAAAAAGTATCGTAGAGTGCGTTGACCGAATCTACCAGTAACAGGACGTAGTTTCCCAATAAAATCAATATGAAAGAGCCGGACAGCCCGGGAAGCGTCATCCCAGAAACACTAACGATGCCACAGAAAAAAACAAAAAATAAGTTGTCGTTCTCTTTGGCAGGGTTTAAAAAACTGATGGATATCCCAATAATAAACCCGATGATCCCTGCTGGAATAGTACGTTTGTTCCAAGGAGCAAAATCTTTCCCTATATGGTAGATGGAGCCTATGACCATTCCAAAGAAAGTGGCCCAAACAAAGACCTCGTTATGGTCCAAAAAATAATCTAGAATCCGGGAAACACTAAAATAGCTGACCAGCATTCCAAAAATCAGCAAGCCCAGAAATTTGGCATTGGTGTATCGGAAAAAACTTTTGAACCTGCCATTGAAGAACAACTTCACCGCTTTGGAATTCAATTTTTGTAAGGAGTAGATAAACTCCTCGTAAAATCCGGCAACAAAGGCTACTATACCGCCCGAAACCCCGGGAACCTTATTGGCGGCCCCCATGCACAGGCCTTTTATGACCAAGAAGAAATTATCCAGAAATGTTCTAGGTTGATGCATTTGCACAAATAGGTTTTCCTTATTTTTTGGAAGCTACTTTTTCCAGGATAAAAATAAGTGAAAAACCTAGGATGGCTAAGACAATGGCCAGTATTAATTTACTATCGCCCTCAAAAGCACCGGGAAGCACGTTCATATCATCCACAACGATGGTCTTTTCGCCAAAGGTTTTGGTTTCCAAAACCTTTTTCCAAGGCCAAATTTTATTTAAGGAACCCAAGATAAAACCTGTTAGCAATGCCAAAGTGATGTTTTTGTAGTGATTGAACATCCATTTGAGTAGTCGAGCAAAACTCAAAAGTCCAAAAATGGCCCCAACGCCCACGGTCAAAATTATTTTGATATCCCTTTCGTGAACAGCATCCAAAATGGTTTTGTAGGAGCCTAACAGTACAAGGATAAATGCTCCCGAAATACCTGGGAGGATCATGGCACAAACGGCCAATGCACCCGAAAGAAACAAATAGGGTAGGCTGTCCGAGTTATCGCTTGCAGGTAGTTCGGTTATAAAGAAAGCCAAGGCAGCGCCAAAAATCAATACAACCACTGTTCCCATGGTCCATCTGGTGATTTCTTTGCCTACCATAAAAATGGAGGCCACCACTAATCCAAAGAAAAAGGACCATAATAAGATTGGTTCGTTTTCCAAAAGCCAACTCAGGAATTTTGCCAAGGATAGCACACTAATAAAAATTCCGAGGAAAAGAGCCAGTAAAAAGTTTCCATTGACTTTGTTCCAAACGGCCTTGATGCCTTCTTTTTTTAAAATTGAAATCAGGGAAAGATCTATGTTGTTGATGGAGGTTATGAGTTCTTCATAAATGCCAGAAATAAAGGCAATGGTTCCTCCTGATACTCCTGGGACAACGTCTGCGGCACCCATGGCCATTCCTTTCAGGGTAATAAAAACGAAGTCCAGTATACGACGTGCTTGCATTAATTTGATAATAAGGCGGGGCTACTTGGCTGTTTTCCTGATTTTTGAAACCAGCGCTTTTACCCAATCAACTTCAATGAATTCGGGGAATTCTTTTTCAAACTGCTGCAATTTACCAATATCCAATTTCATAGCCTTGGATAAGATACTTTTTGCTTCATCCAAATCGTGATTTTTTAAATGGATGCCTGCCAATTTATAGGTAAGGTCCGAATTGTCGGGGTAAAATTCCAACCCTTGGATCAAAACTTGTATTGCCGAATTGTAATCTCCAATTTTATTGAGTACTTCCGCCCAGTTCCTCCACGTTTCCAGTTCGTAATTGCCCAAGTCCACCGCTTGTTTATAGGCAAAATCCGCCTCGTCCCAATTGTTTAGGGCAGCATATAACTTTCCGGCTTTTTTCCAATATTTAGGGTTTTCCCCATCAATATTTATGGCCTTATTGATGTAGTATATGGCTTTTTCATAGTTTTTTTGCCTAAAATGGAAATCGGTAATGGCCAACCATCCCTTGTCCAATAAAGGGTCTTCGTGAACGGTGTGGTAATAATAATATTTGGCCAAGTCGTAGTTTCCCAGTTTTTCGTGGCATTTACCAAGCCGCAGGAAAGCATACGATGTAGGGTCTTCTATGGATATGGTGGACTCGTAGTTCTCGATAGCCTCATTGTACCTGCCCAATTTTTCCAGCACTTTGCCTTTTTCAAAATAGGCGCCGATAAAGGAATCATCCGAAATCACCGCAAAATCAAAAGCGGTCAAAGCCTCGATATAGAGTTTTTTGGCCAAGTACATTTTGCCCAATTGGTGCCAGGCCACTTCGCAATAGGGGTTTCGGTCGAGATAATCGTTTAGGTATAGGATACTACCATCATAATCCTCCAAAAACTCAAAGCAGTACACTACGTTATAGAGCGATGAATAATCCCTGTCATCAATCTCAACACATCTCATAAAACTAAGTTTTGCCTGCTCGTAGTTGTCCATAAATAGATACTCCATTCCCAATAGGGAGTGAATATCAAACGAGTGGTCCGTGATGTCCAATGCCTCCAGTAGAAGATTTACGGCTTCTTGATGTTTGTCCTGTTTGGAGCGGATGTTGGCCCGTTGGATATAGACTTCCTCATTGGTTACATTAATGGTCTGAATTTCATCCAGAAGAGTTTCTGCAGCATCAAACTTGTCTTCAAAAGCCAATACTTCTACCTGTAAAAGCTTCAATTCCATGGAGTTTGGATGTTGTTCCAAGCCAATTTGAATGGCTTTTTTGCCCAAGGAGATTTTACCGTTGTTCAGGTAATGATGAATAATTTCCTCAAAGTCCTCCGCATCAAAAAAATAGACGTCATCCGTCTTGAGCATGGACTCAAATTTGTTTATGGATTTGTCTGGATATTCGTTAGATTCTAACGCCATAGGAACGTTTTTGGTTGAACTATGGACTTAAAATTAACCCTTTGCGGTTCTGTTTAAGTCCAAATTCGGGGTATGTTATCAACAAATTAGTTAACAGTGTCGGGTTGGTAGCTTTTTAAAATACTGAGAATTTGGGCGCAACCCTCCTCGATTTCTTTCATTGAGATGGTCAAAGGTGGTGATATTCTCACAGCTTTGGCCTCAAACAAAAGCCAAAAAAGTATTAAACCCTTTTTAGCGGCTTCAAGTACCAAATAATCGGCAACTTCCTTGCTTTCCAATATTGGGGCAAGCATTAATCCTTTGCCCCTAATTTCTTTTATTAAGGGATGTTTCAACAGTTTTCGGAACAATTTTTCTTTTTCCAGCGTTTGTGGAATAAGGTCTGTTTCGGTGATTTCTTTTAGTGTTGCCAAACTTGCCGCAGCAATCACGGGATTCCCTCCAAAAGTAGTGATATGGCCAAATTTTGGCTTCTCTTTTAAATCTGCCATAAGTTCTTTTGATGCCACAAAAGCTCCCACTGGCATACCTGAAGCCATTCCTTTTCCAATGACCAAGATATCAGGCGGACAATTAAAGTGTTCAAAAGCGAACAACTTACCTGTACGGCCAAAACCTGGCTGTATTTCGTCCAAAATCAACAAAGCGCCGACTTCGCTGCAACGCTTTCTTACTTTTTCTAAGTAACCGTTCTCGGGTAATATGAACCCAGCTCCACCTTGAATGGTTTCCAAGACCACGGCAGCGGTTTTCTTGGTAATGTTGCCCAGTTCTTCTTCCACATTAAATTGGATGAACCTAACATCTGGAATCAATGGACGAAAGGCACTTTTGCGTTCTTCCAGTCCCATAAGGCTCAAACTGCCCATGGTGTTGCCATGATAGGCATTTTTTGCGGCAATAATTTGTGAGCGACCTGTGTGTCTACGTGCCAATTTAATGGCTCCTTCCATAGCTTCGGTGCCAGAATTGACCAAATAGGTAGTATTCAGGTTGTCGGGTAGATGTGCCGCCAATAATTTTGAAAATTCCACAGCGGGTTTCTGAACATACTCGCCATAGACCATTACGTGCATATATTGGTCTACCTGTGTTTTTATAGCGTCCACAATTTTCGGGTGACAATGTCCTAAACTACATGTAGATACCCCGGCCACAAAATCCAAATGGGCATTGCCATCTTGGTCGTAGATGTAGCTACCCTTGGCACGGGAAACTTCCAAGGCCAATGGGTGGGTGGAAGTTTGGGCTTGGTATGTGAAAAAGTCGTTTTTGGACATTATGGGGTCTGTGCTTTCTTTTTAAGAACGGGCTTTTTGGGTTTTACAGCCTTGTTATTGGGTGCATTTATAGGGTCGTTCTGGTTTTTCTGCCGTTCGTTTTCCTCTGCATCAATATCAATAGGGTTGTCTATTCCCCTAATTTTAACTAGTTCAATATTGTTGTCGTCTTCATCAAAAATTTCTTCTTTGGACATAATCCGTTCATCGCCACGCCAAACAAAGCCTTTTAATTTTCGGCTTTCCACAGGCAAATCGGTCTCTGGGAATATGTCCCCATCAGGATTAACAAAAAAGGTGATGTCCTCAATGTCGTTATTGGCCATGAGCAATCGAATCTTACTGCAGATGGTTTTGTCTATACCTACAAGTTCTTCATCATCGTTGTAGACGTAATAAATGACCTCGGTGTTTTGAACCAAGTCGATAATTTTGAGCTCATTTTCGATAAACTTGCCAAAGAGGTTTTTACCCTTGGCTTGATTGTACCCAGTTCCGCTAATGGTATCCAGCGAAATAATGAAGGCATTCTCAATCACTTTTAGCGAATCCAATTTATCGGTCTCCATATCGGATATCAAATGAATGCTATCACCGGTAATTTGATTGTCCACATTCCATAAAATCGGGTCTGTGATCAATTGGGTGATTCCTGTTTTCTCATCAAAATGTATGGAATCGCATTTACCGCTCAAATCAGTTTTATAGAATTTGGCATTCCTGAAAGCCCTGAGAATGCGCTCTTCCTCTTTGCCAGTAACCATTAAGGTGTCGCCGTGCATGTAGAGGGAGTCTTTTTGCACTAGGCTGATGGAAACCGCCCTTTTGGTGGCAAAAACTGAATCTTTGGCCTTGTGCACCTCGGCATAATGGGCTCTGATCACTCCATTGTTGATGGTATCCGTAATCTGGATGTTGTTGGTGGCGGAAGCAAATTCAGTGGCTTTGTCAAAATAAAGGCTGTCTCCTTCAATGATTTTGTTGTCGTAATCAATACGGGTGTTTTTGATGCCGTAGCCTTGTTCTATTTTGGTGTCGTAGAACCCACGTTCGCAATATATTTTATATTCTTCGCCTGTGATTGTCGATGGACCGTACATGTAGGCATTCTTAGAGGTAGTGTAGTAGTCCAATTGCTCGGAGTCGATAATATAATCAGGATTGTCTATGTGTACGTTTCGCTGAAACTGATACTTTTTCGGGGTCATAAAATAAGTACCGACCTTGCTGGTAAGCACGTTGGCGGAATCTACCACTTTCCCTCCTGAATTGTAGTACGCCTGTTGTTTTTCGCGATCAAAATAAAGGGTGTCCGTGGTCAAGGTCATCTGACCGTTGGTGAGGTCCACATTCTCCCAGGCCTTGGCCAAGCTGGTATTGCCATTCCAATCCAGTTTCGCACTGTTCATTTCTATGGAATCTCCTTGCTGTAATCGAATGTTGCCAATGGCCTTTAAGCGATTCTCCTCGGCATAAAAAATAGCAATATCGCACCAAAGGTCGGCACCTTGGTGTTCAAACTGTACTTGTCGCTCATCGTCTTTGCTGAAAATGGAGGCACCTGGGTACTGAGCCTCGTCCTTGGTGAAGTTGGCTCCGTAAACAATATTTATTTGCCTTTCTCCTTTGGGTTCTTGTTCTTGGGCAAAAACGCTAAAAGCGGCCAAAAATAGAATGAAAAATGAAATGCTTTTCAAGTTCATGAAATTTTGCCCAAAAGTAGGATTTTTAACGGACGTGGCATATACCGTTTAGAAAGCTTTGGGATTTCTATGCCAAATGGTTGCAGGTTTAGCGGGTTTTATCTTCTGCGTTTCAAGGTCAATGTAATTTGGCCACAATGGTAGGTGTTGTGATAAAGAACCTTCTTTGCCCTGTAATTTATTGGTTTAGATATGCAGAGTACATCCAAATGAGCTTTTCCTGTTCACGGATGTAATCGCTCATCAAGGCATTGGTACCCTCATCGTTGGAATCGCCGGCCATTTCTAAAAGTTCTCTCTCCAAAGGTAACAGCACTTCATATCCATTTAGGATTGCCTGAACAGCTTCCTTGCCGTTTGATACATTTTTTGCAGCTTTAATCTTGGATAGCGCTGAATAATCGGCATAGTTATGTAATGGGGTAAAGCCCAAGGTCAAGATTCTTTCAGCGACCTCATCAATTTTTATTAATGAATCGTTGTAGAGTTCTTCGAACTTTGCGTGAAGTTCAAAAAACTTTTCGCCCTTAATGTTCCAATGGAATCCACGGGCGTTCATGTAGAATATTTGATAGTTTGCCAAAAGCTCGTTTAGCTTGTCGGATAAATCGCTGGATACCTTTTTATCGAGTCCTATTTGATTGAGTTTATCAGTCATGTCGCTTTATTTTTAAATTGAATTAAAGATAAAGCAAATGTCTTGCACTTAAAGTGATATAAGTCACATAAGGCAATGCCTTAGATGCTGGAAAAACTACTTTTGTAGCTTACCTATGAATAGTTTGAAGCCTGTCCGGACCTACTGAAACTATCTTAATTGGTACGTTCAATTGCTCTTCCAAGAACGTGATATAGTCGTTTAGGGCAGCTGGTAACTCCTCTGCCTTTGTAAGTTTGGTGAGGTCTTTGGCCCAACCTTTCATTTCGGTGTAAACAGGTGTTACATATTCCTCTTCGATATTGTAGGGCAAATGTTGAATTTCCTCTCCCTTGTATTTGTAGGCCGTACAAACCTTGATGGTTTCAAAACCGCTTAAAACATCGGCTTTCATCATCATAAGCTCGGTTACCCCATTAATTTGAACGGCATATTTTAGGGCGACTAAATCCAGCCAACCACACCGTCTTGGTCTTCCCGTGGTGGCACCAAATTCGTTGCCTATTTTTGCCATTCTTGCTCCATCCTCATCAAAAAGCTCTGTGGGGAACGGTCCGCTGCCTACTCGGGTGGTATAGGCCTTGAATATTCCCAAAACTCTTTCAATTTTATTGGGCGCTACGCCCAATCCGGTACAAGCGCCGGCTGCCGTAGTGTTGGATGATGTTACAAAAGGATAAGTTCCGAAATCAATATCCAATAAAGAGCCTTGGGCGCCTTCGGCCAAAATCTTTTTGCCTTCTGCTTGGGCTTTAAAAATGTACTCCTCACTGTCTATAAAGGTCAATTTTTTAAGCGTTTCCACACCTTCACAGAATTCTGCTTCAAGTTCGGCCAAATTGTATTGGATGTCCACATTATAAAAATCGATCATGGCCTCGTGCTTGTTTGCCAGGGCACGGTATTTTGTTTTCCAGTCCTCAAATTCCAAATCCCCAACACGCATACCATTACGGCCTGTTTTGTCCATATAAGTTGGGCCAATGCCCTTAAGGGTGGAACCAATTTTGGCCTTGCCTTTGGAAGCTTCGGAAGCGGCATCCAACAAACGGTGTGTTGGGAGAATCAAGTGGGCTTTTCTGGATATAAACAGTTTGGATTCAATATCAATATTAAATTGTTCCAAGTTGTCCAGTTCTTTTTTGAAGATAACGGGGTCTATCACAACTCCGTTCCCCACAACGTTTATGGCGTTCTTATGAAAAATCCCGGAGGGAATCGTATGCAAAACGTGTTTTATGCCATCAAATTCCAAGGTGTGGCCAGCGTTGGGCCCCCCTTGAAATCGGGCTATAATATCGTATTCCTTGGTCAGTACATCAACAATTTTTCCTTTTCCTTCGTCTCCCCATTGGAGTCCAAGCAATAAATCTACCATGTAATGTTCGGGTTATTCAGTTAGGTTTTTTTCTTTGTTTCGAGTTCCGTAGAAATATAATGAGTGATTGTTGATCTTAATGTCAAAAACCTCTTCAATTGTTTTTTTGATGGATTGTATGCGCGGGTCGCAAAACTCCACTACTTCACCTGTATCGGTCAAGATAACGTGATCGTGCTGACGGTCGAAATATGACTTTTCGTACTGTGCCTGGTTTTTGCCAAATTGATGCTTGCGTACCAATTTGCTCTCCAACAAAAGCTCTATGGTATTGTAGAGGGTGGCACGGCTTACCCTGTAGTTTTTTGTTTTCATTTTAATGTAGAGGGATTCCACATCAAAATGATCGTCACTTTCGTAAATTTCCTGTAAAATGGCGTAGCGTTCAGGGGTTTTGCGGTGTCCTTTTTCCTCAAGGAATGTAGTGAACACATTTTTTACAATTTCCTGATTTTTATTGTTTCCCATGGCTTTCTACCTATGCTAAGGCACAAAGGTACAGTTAAAAATTAAATTCTGGTTACTTTATCTATCCCTTCGACCTGCTTTAAACTGTTCATCAATCTTTTAAGGATGTTATTGTTTTTTACAACCAAAGTGATTTTTCCTTTAAAGGTGCCTCCATCTGCACTAAAGTTAAGGTTGCGCATATTTACGTGCATGTTTTCTGAGATAATCTTGGTGATGTCCTTCACCAACCCCATATTATCGATACCCGTGATTTTGATATCCACCGAAAATTCTTCCTGTGTGGAATCTATCCATTTGGCACTTATGATCCGGTAGGCATAGTTGGATTGTAGCGAGATGGCATTTGGGCAATTTTTCTTATGTACTTTTATGCCATCAGTTACACTTACAAAACCAAAGACATCGTCGCCAGGAATAGGGTTGCAGCATTGGGACAATTTATAGTTGAGCCTTTCTTCCTCCTTTCCAAATACAAGTAAATCGTACTTGGTGGTAATCTCGTTTTTATCAACATCTTTTGGGGCAGGGGTTTTACGCATCCTGTTCTTAAAGAAATTGATAAAGGCATTATGATAGGAAGAAGAGAAATCCTTCAGCTTATCGTTGTCAATAACCCCGATGCCCACTCTGTAGAACAAGTCTAAGCTCGTCTTTAATTTGAAGAAAGTTACCAGTTTGTTGATGGTATCTTCGTTCAGGTTGATTTTTTGCGCTTTTAGCTTGCGTCGCAATATCTCCTTTCCTTCTTCGGCAACCTCTTTTTTCTCTTCGCTAAGCGATGATTTTATTTTGGAGCGTGCTCGCGCTGTTTCGGCATAATCCAACCAGTTTTGGGTGGGTTTGGCACTTTCCGAAGTTATGATTTCCACTTGGTCCCCACTGCGCAGTTCGGTGCCTAAAGGAACTAGTTTGCCATTTACTTTGGCACCACGGGTCCTTAAACCAATTTCGGTGTGAATGTTGAACGCAAAGTCCAGTGCCGTTGCACCCTTCGGCATGGATTTTAAATCTCCTTTGGGGGTAAAGACAAATATTTCTTTGGAGTATAGGTTCAGTTTGAACTCTTCAACAAAATCAACAGCATTGCCATTGGCACTTTCCAGTGCTTCCTGTAATTTGTTCAGCCATTCTTCTATACCTTGTTCTTTTTGTGCCCCGTGCTTGTATTTAAAGTGTGCCGCATAGCCTTTTTCGGCGATTTCGTGCATGCGCTCACTTCTGATTTGTACCTCTACCCATTTGCCCTTGGGTCCCATTACCGTAATGTGTAGCGCTTCGTAACCAGTGGATTTTGGTGAGGTGATCCAGTCACGTAATCGGATTGGGTTGGGAGTGAAGTGGTCGGTAACAATGGAATAGATTTTCCAAGCGAGGAACTTCTCGTTTTTTCTATCGGATTTGTAAATGATCCGAATCGCGAATTTATCGTAGACTTCGTCAAAAGTAACATTTTGGGTCTTCATCTTCTTGCGAATGGAGAAGATGGACTTCATTCGGCCTTTGATGTAGTAATTCAGTCCTTCCTTGTCCAAGGATGTCCGGATTACGTTGGCAAAATCTTCGATATAGGCCGAACTTTCCTCCTCTGTCCCTTCTATTTTGGCCTGAATGTCATTGTATACCTCAGGCTCCGTGTATTTTAAAGAAAGGTCTTCCAGGTGAGTCTTAATGTTGTACAAACCTATCCGGTGCGCCAAAGGAGCGTAGATGTAAAGCGTTTCAGAGGCGATTTTTACCTGTTTATGCTCGGGCATGGATTCCATGGTGAGCATATTGTGGTAACGATCTGCAATCTTAATAATGATTACCCGAACATCATCATGCAAGGTCAGCAGCATTTTTCTAAAGTTCTCTGCTTGCTGACTAATGTCTTTGTCCTTCTTCAGGTGGGCAATTTTGGTGAGTCCGTCCACAATTCGGGCAACGGTCTCGCCAAACATCCGCTCAATATCAGCCAAAGTATATGGCGTGTCTTCAACTACATCATGGAGTAGGGCAGAGGCAATGGAAACGGCATCCAGGCCAATTTTAGACGCTACGATCTTGGCCACGGCAATCGGGTGGAAAATATACGCTTCCCCTGATTTACGTCGCTGATCTTTATGGGCATCCACGGCCACGTCAAACGCAGAACGAATCAGCTTCTTGTCCTCATCCGTCAGCGTTTGGTAGCTTATGCGAAGTAATTCTTTGTACTGCTTCGCAATCTCCTTGTTCTCTTTTTCAATAGCAGCCTCTGTCATAGTATTTTAAATTTACTACAATCTTATTATCTAAACAACAAAAACTATGCCTTTAGGTTTCGGATACGTTCCACCAGCGGTGGGTGGGAGTAGTGCACAAAAACATAGGCGGGGTGTGGCGTTAAGTTGCTCAAGCTTTTTTTGGACAACTTTTTTAAGGAAGATACCAGCGGTGTTGCGGCAAATGTAGTTTTGGCAAAATCGTCGGCTTGAAACTCGAATTTTCTCGATAAATAGTTCATGACCAAACCAGTGATTTCGGAGATTGGGCTGTACAACAGGGCAAAGCCTACCAGGGCAGCATGGAAACTTGGTGTGGATACCCCAATGGCCAAAGATATTTCAGGATGGTTGATGAACAAGGATAAAATAAACAATGTTAATCCAGTCGTCAACAGTGATACGATAAGGTTAACGATAATGTGTTTGCGTTTATAGTGACCTACTTCGTGAGCCAATACTGCCACAATTTCATCTTCGCTCAAATCATTGATCAGCGTATCAAATAATGTGATGCGTTTTTCTTTTCCAAAGCCCGAAAAATAAGCATTTGCCTTTGTGGAACGCTTGGAGCCATCGATTACAAAGATGTTTTGGAGTTCAAAGCCCACTTTCTGGGCATAGTTTTCAATCGAACTTTTTAAGCTACCTTCTTGCAAGGGCGTTTGTTTGTTGAAAAGCGGAACAATTAGTCGACTATAAAACAAATTGATGAAAAGGATAACCACGGCAACCATAGCCCATGCATAAATCCAAAAATTGGGTCCGGTAGACTGGTAAAACAGCATAAATAGGGTCAGAATACCACCTCCTAAAATAATGGTGAGGATTCCGCCTTTTAATTTGTCCGATAAAAAAATGGATTTAGTGGTCTTGTTGAATCCGTATTGTTCTTCAATAACAAAAGTTCGGTAGTACGAAAATGGCAATCCTAAAATAGAGCTCCCCAACATAATGATTCCGAAGAAAATCAAAGCCATTGGAATGGGTTCGTCGGTGATGGAGCGAGTGAGTTGGTCCACCCATTCAAAACCTCCAAACGACAGAAAACATACTGTCAAAACCAGAGAGAATCCATCGGAAATCAATCCAAACTTGTAGTTGGTCCGTTTGTATTGCTGCGATTTTCGATATTCGTTCTCATCATAAATATCGGCAAGTTCCTGGGGCAGTGTTGATTTGAAACGCTTGGCATTCAGGTACTCCAAATATTGGTGAGCCAAATATTGAACCACAAGGATGGCCAGTATTACGTAAAAGAGTAAATTTTTTTCCATAGTTTAAAATCCGCGCTGGCGCTTCGCCTCAAATATAAGTATTGCAGCGGATACCGAAACATTCATGGAGTCTATTTCTCCCTGCATCGGTATAATTATGTTTTGGTCGGAATTTTTAAGCCAATTTTCGGTTAATCCAGTAGCCTCCGTACCCATAACTAGGGCCGAAGCGGCTTTAAAATCACAATCCACATAATTTTTGGAAGCGGTTAAGGCAGCACAGTAAATTTTGATTTGGTTGGTTTGTAAAAAAGTAATGATTTCGTCCGTAGTTCCCACGCCTATTTGGTTGGTAAAAAGGCAACCTACGCTGGAACGTATAATGTTTGGACTATATAGGTCAGACTTGGGGTTTGCTATTAAAACGGCGTCCACGGCGGCCGCATCAGCGGTTCGCAAAAGGGCACCAATATTTCCTGGTTTTTCAGGAGCTTCGGCGACCAGCACCAAAGGTGTTTTATTCTTAAAACTAATATACTCCAATGCATGGTCTTTGGTCAGCATTAAGCCAAGAACACCTTCTGTAGTGCCTCTGTGTGCAATTTTGTTGTAAACGCCTTCGGAGACTTGGATAATTTCTGGATTGGAAGCTTTGATAAACGATTCAATAGTAGCGGAGTCCATAATTTCGGGACAAAAAAGTAGTGATTGTAGCATGTAACCGCCTTTTTGGGCCAATTCAATTTCCCGTTGTCCCTCTACAACAAAAAGCCCGGTCTTTTTTCGTTCACGGGATTTTTCTTTCAGTTGAAGAACTTTTTTCACCAAAGGATTTTGGACACTACTAATCAATTTAGGTTCCATACGCATGGTAAAAATAGCCATTCCTGTAATTATAAAAAGGGGTTTTCGACCAATTGATAAAATTCATATCATGAACAAATTAACCATTCTACTTTTAATTTTAGGCATTTCTGCCTGCAAACAAAACACGAAACCCACAAAACTTGAAGAACCTGTTCAGCAGGAAATTTCCGAATCCAAAACGAAGTACCCAGATGCCATGGTCAAAGTTTTTGATGCGCATGGAGGTTTGGAGCAATGGAAAAAGCAACGAACATTGTCTTATGTACTTCCAAAACCTGAGTTGTCCGAAACACATACTATTGACTTGTGGTCCAGAAGGGATAGAATCGACACCGAACAATTTTCAATGGGATTTGATAGTGAAAAAGCGTGGCTTTTGGATACAGATGAAAACTACAAAGGTGACGCAGGATTTTACCATAATTTGATGTTCTATTTTTATGCAATGCCCTTTGTATTGGCAGATGATGGCATTATCTATTCTGAAGCTGAAGCCATATCATACAACGGAAAAAGATATCCAGGGATACAAATAGCTTATGAGTCTGGAGTTGGTGCCTCATCTAAAGATGAGTACTACATCCATTTTGATCCAGAGACGTATCAAATGACTTGGTTAGGCTATACCGTTACTTACCGAACAGGAGAAAGCTCGGACAATGTAAGATGGATCAATTATGGGAATTGGCAAGATGTGGACGGGTTATTACTCCCAAAATCCATTACATGGCACAAATATGAAGAGCGAAAAATCAAAGAGCCTGCAAGTACGGTCACTTTTGAAGAAGTTACCTTAAGTGAGGCTTCCAAACCTAAAGCGTTTTATGCAAAACCAGAGAGTGGAGCGTTTGTTCCGGTAAAATAAATTAATAACACAAAACAAAAACGGCGCTTGAAAGGGCGCCGTTTTTTTTTTTGGAATCTATTGTCCTTCTTTTTCTCTTTCGTATTTGCCCATATACCGTTTCCAAAGTTCGGTTTGGTGGGTTTCCAAGGAAATGTCCCTGCCATCAATATAGGCTTTGGTGAGTTTATTGGTGCGCATGTCCAACGCATCTCCTTCAGAAATAAAGAGCGTGGCACTTTTGCCTTCCTCTAAAGTTCCGTACATATCATCAATACCTAAAATTTTGGCTGTATTGCCCGTAAGTAGCTGTAAGGCGGTTTCTTTGTCAAGTCCTTGAGCTACTGTTTGGCCTGCGTAAAAGGCAAGGTTCCTGGCTTGGAAATTGGCGGCATCCTCATTTTGAAGACCTACCAAAAGACCAGCGTCCAACAATAATTTTGGTAATTTGTAGGTGATGTCGTAATCATCATCATCAAAACTTGGTAGGGCGTGTGTACGTTCCACTAAAACGGCAACATCATTTTCTTTTAGAAAATCAGCTATTTTGTTGGCTTTATATCCTCCTACAATTACAACGTTTTTTACGCTCATTTCTTTGGCCATGGTCACAGCATCGGTCATTTCCTTTTCACCGTTGGCATGAATGTATAAGCGTTGGGATCCATCAAAAAGGCCTTGCATGGCAGCAAATGGGAGGTTTTTCTCCTTTTCTGCTGCTTTTCCGTAAGCTAATGAGTTTTGAAAAAAGAGCTTGATGTCATCCATTTCCTTACCGTACTCTTTGTTGGGGATATAACCTCTTTCTTCGCCCATCCACCAACGGCCTCTTCTAAAAAAGTTGGGCCAGTTCATGTGGATGCCATCGTCTGTTTTTACGGCAGCGTCTTCCCAGTTCCATGCATCAAACTGAACAATACTGGAAGTCCCGGAAATGGTTCCGCCCTGTGGGGTTACCTGTCCAATTAGGACACCGTTGGGACGCATACTTTCCACAACCTTGGATTCTGCGTTATAGGCTATCAAACTACGAATATGTGGAATCATTTCGCCAATCTCATCTTGGTCGTCACTTGCCCTAACGGCATCAACTTCTACCAAACCAAGGGATTTGGATGGTGCGATAAAACCAGGATATACATGTCTGCCTTCGGCATTGATCATGGTTCCGATAGTTGGAGTCATAATGTCGGCGCCAATGGCAGTAATTTTTCCATCTTTAAAAATGATGGTACAATTTTCTATAACCTCTCCATTACCAATGTGGGCCGTGGCTCCGATAATGGCAACTTGTTCGGATTGAGGCGGAGCAGGGGTTTGCTGTGCGTTCAATGAAACCCCAAAAACAATTGCTATGATTAAAAATATTTTTTTCATGGTCTATTTTTTAAAGGGTGTCACAATTAAACTCTTCTTTTTTGCTTTGAACGGGAGTACGGGTTTTTTCGCCATTTTTCTTTTCGTTCAACATCATTCCAATCAATTGGTTTCTTTCCTTTTTGATGTATTCTCGTAGCATTTTGTCCTTTTCCAAGTCAAAATAAACTTTCCCTTCGATCAAAGTTTTTTCAGCTTTGGCGTAAACTGATAGCGGATGTTCGCTCCACAGCACCACATCTGCATCCTTCCCTTCCTCGATACTTCCTACACGGTCGTCCAAGTGAAGCAATTTGGCAGGATTCAAGGTTACGGTTTTCCAAGCTTCAATTTCTGACATACCTCCGTATTTTACGGTTTTGGCGGCTTCTTGGTTCAATCTTCTGGACATTTCCGCATCATCACTGTTAATGGCCACGGTAACGCCTTGACTTGCCATGATAGCGGCATTGTAAGGAATAGCATCATTTACTTCATATTTGTATGCCCACCAGTCACTGAATGTACCTCCGCCAACACCGTGCTCGGCCATTTTATCGGCTACTTTGTAACCTTCCAAAATGTGGGTGAAGGTGTTCACGCGGAAATCAAATTTCTCAGCGACTTTCATCATCATGTTGATTTCGCTCTGTACATAGGAGTGGCAAGAAATAAATCGTTCTCCGTTCAAGATTTCGGCCAATGTTTCCATTTCTTCATCGTGACGGTACGGCTCTCCGCTTTTTTTCTTGGCATCATATTCCTTGGCGCGTTGGAAATAATCGGTATACACCTGCTCAACACCCATTCTTGTTTGTGGAAAACGGGAATAACTGCCCCAGTTGGACTGCTTCACGTTTTCTCCCAAGGCAAACTTGATGAACTTAGGTGAGTTGTCGAATACCATATTCTTGGCACTTTCTCCCCATTTCAATCTAAAAATAGCAGATTGTCCACCGATAGGGTTGGCGGAACCGTGAAGCAATTGAGCGGTAGTAACTCCACCGGCCAAATCGCGGTAAATGGCAACGTCCTCGGGATCGATAACATCTTCCATACGTACTTCTGCGGAAGAATTGTGGCCTCCTTCGTTAATGGCCAATGCGGCAATATGGGTGTGCTCATCAATTATTCCTGCAGTAAGGTGCTTCCCTGTGGCGTCCACCACGGTAGCTCCTCCGGCACGTAAATCTGTACCTACTTTAGAAATTTTACCGTTTTTAATCAGTACGTCGGTGTTTTCCAAAATGCTTTCACCGGTCCAAACGGTCGCATTTTTGAATAGGATATTTTCTTGTTCTGGCTTTTTCTTGAAACCATAACCAACATTAGGGTAGGTCAAAGCCATTAATTCTGGTTTTTCAGCGGCCTCTTCGTCTTTGGATTTTTCTTTAAAAGATGAAGTCTTGGTCATTGTTGCCGAAGTTTCATCGCCATTGGGAAGAACCACGGTTCCTTTAATGGTTTTAGTGTCTGGCAAGACATGGGCAACCATGCGGTAAGAACCTACTTTATCTTCACTAAAAGAAATATTCAACCAATCGGCGGAATAATCTATTTTGGAATCTACAGTTTTGTCACCTTTTTTGATTTCTGCCTTTGGTTTATCGGCCTCTCCTGTCAATGAAACAGTATAAGTGCTTCCGTTTACTGCAAGATTGTAGTCACCACGGATATCAGTGACATCCATGCGCTCGATACTATTTTTGTTTCCTTGCACCCAGTTTTCATAAAGCGTGGTCTCTTTATCAAAAATATCTCCTGAAGTAATCAAGAAGTTGGCTTGGCTTCCAGCTTGCAATGATCCTATTTCGGTGGATTTACCCAAGATTTGAGCAGGAATAGTGGTCAAAGCTTCCAAAGCCTTGGTTTTGGATAGACCATAAGTAATGGCCTTCATGATTTTTCCCTTCAACTCTTTGGGGGATTTAAGTCCGTGCAGCGTTATGGAGAAATCTACGCCATTATCTGCCAACACTTTTGGATTGGATGGAGCCAAGTTCCAATGTCTCATATCTTTCAAAGCAATGTATTTTGCTTGGTAAGGGTTGGATACATCGAATGCATCTGGAAAATCCAACGGAAGGATTAATTTGGCGTTTGTGGCTTTTATGTCCTCAATACGCTCGTACTCATCTCCTCCGGCCAATATGGTATACTGAATTCCGAAGAGGTCACCAATTTTGTCAGCTCTTAAAACGTTGCCGTTATCCCCAGCTGCATAGATTTGTGTTAATCCCTTGTTGTTGATAAGTGCTTCCAAAGAACGGTCTTTGGTATCCACATTGCCTTTGCTATACCAGTCCATATCATAATACAACTGACGCATCAAGGCCATGGCCCCCATTAAGGAACCTGGGTAAGATTGTCTTGATGCTCTGCTCTTCTCAAAAGAAAAGTATTGTGCTGATTTGTCCGAAAGGATTCGTTGTGCTTCGGATGCTTCATCGTTTAATGCTACCAAAAGTCCTGTTCCTCTGGCAATACCATCTTCAATGTGTGCATTGATGGCCCCAAAACCTGCATTTCGGAGTTCTTTGGCTTTTTTCTCATCATAAGTAAAACTATTGATGGCATCGTTCTCTGGCATAATATGGTCGTTCCAGTAGAATCCTTCCCTGGATGGGCCATATTGTGCTGATCTTCCGCCACCGCTGGCTTTTTCGGGAAGTTTTACGCCAAATCCAGAGAATACATCGATGAATGATGGGTAGATGGATTTTCCATCAAGGTTTTCTACAACAGCATTTTTGGGAATGCTTACGGATTTGCCCGCTTGTACCACTTTGCCGTTTTGAATCAGCAAGGTACCGTTATTGATAACTTCCGTGGGAGTTACATAGATCTTGGCATTGGTGAATGCCGTGTAATTGTTGTTCTTCTTTGCCTTTACGCCATCATTTTTTGGAAAGTAGTCCTGCGCAAACAAAGAAACACTGCCCATGAAGAGCAACAGTGCTAAAAGTTTAAGTTTCATAAGGTTTAAATTGAATTAGTCGGTTTAAAGATAACCTTTGTAGCAGGACTCTACAAGTTTCAATCCTGCTGAAAATATTGTTTTCGGTGGTTAATGATGAGCCCAACTACGGCATTGTAACTTTTTATGCCATCCTTTTGGTTGTTCACCTTTAAAAAAGTGTTGAACACGGATTTAAAGATGGGTTCCATAGGGTTCTCATATTTTTCCCAAAATTCCCGTAGTTCATTAAAATTTTCTTTCACTCCCGGGTTAATGGTGGTCACAAGTGCATTGTATTGCTCCTCGTCTTTATGGTAAAGGTCTGTGAGGCAATATCCTAGAGCATGATTGTAAGCAGAATACTTAAAATATGGGTCTTTGCTTTGCGAGGTGACCAAATACCCGATAAAATTGGTAGCTCCTTCTGCGGAATAACCCAATTGATGACCTACTTCGTGGCCGCTAACGGTGGGCAATCTAAATTTTGGGGTAATCCCGTTTACCTGTGCCTCGTTGGTAAAAGGGTTTAGGTAGCCGCCGTATCCCATAAAAGTGAGTGGAATACTGTATATGGAAGACTTTAGACTGCGGTGTTCGTATCCAAAATCGGGGTATTGCTTTGCAAAGTTCCCGTAGGCCTCTTCCGTTTTTGAGAAGATTTCCTTTTTGGAGTAGGGTATATGTACAGGAGATACGGTATCTCCTGTTAACTCAAATTGATACTGGTTTGTTTTTTCGACAATGTATCGAGTTAAATCAACCAATTCGTCAACGGTATATTCACGTTCAATGCTCAATTTCCAGTTGATGGGTTGACGGTGGTAATTCATTCCCCAAAGCAGATGAAAGGCAAAATAAACGATGGAAAGTACCACAGCAATATCCTTTAAGAACAATAGAGGTTTCCTTTTGATGCTTTTCCAATGTTTGTAAACGTATCGAATTGCCAAAATGGCGAGTGCTGTGTAGATTAAATCTCCAAATGAAAATGGAATCCAGCCGAACAAAATCCTTAAAAAACCTGAAATATTGGGATATACGCCATTGCTGTAATACTCTTCAACAAAGTTGGGGTAGCTGCTGAGCCACTTTACCAATAGTATTTGTATTGGCAGGGCAATAGCAATTATGGTCTTGATTTTTTGTCCCATCAAAAATGAAAGCAATGTGTTGTGAGATTCCGTGCCGAGCATGGAATACATAAAAAAACCGCACGGAAAAGTACGGTTTTTTAAAAATAATATTATAACCTTATTATTGGATTCCCACGATTTCAATATCAAAAACCAGAGTGGAACCACCGGGAATAGGGCCGTAGTCGTTATCTCCGTAGCCCAAGTGTGGCGGAATGAACAAACGGACTTTATCTCCTACCTTCATGGTCAACAATCCTTCACGGAAACCTGCTGCCAACTGGGCATCTGGGCTGTAATCCATAGGGAAAGGTGTGTAACCGCCTTGATCTCTTCTTCCAGGGTTCAATTGGTTGAATTGCTCGGCAATTTCTTGAATATTACTATCAAACAAATCACCATTGAACAACCATCCCGCATAGTTGACCAATACTTTTTGACCTACTTTGGGCTGCTCTCCCTCTCCTTCTTCCAAAGTCAAAATGCGCAAGCCACTGGAAGTTTCTTCGGCTTCGTTGATTTGTTCCGTAAACTGAGCGGCCAGATCTTCTTTCATTTTTTTGAATGCTTCTTCGGCGGCTTTGGCTTCCTCAAAGTAATCGCTCATAATTTGAACGGCGTCAAACTGTCGAGCTTCCTTGCCATTGCGAACAATTTCCACATGATCCATTACAATATCGGTAGTTGGCTTGTCGCCAGCTCCAGTTTCTACATTGGCAATGGTGTCCACTACATCCATACCAGCGACTACTTCACCAAAAACGGTGTGTTTGTCATCCAGCCATGGCGTTGCTTTGTGTGTGATAAAAAATTGACTACTGTTTGTCTTGGGACCTCTGTTGGCCATAGAAAGGATTCCTTTTTTGGAGTGCCTCAAAGAATCGTCGAACTCATCTTTAAAGGTATACCCTATGTTTCCGCTTCCTGTCCCGGTTGGGTCTCCCCCCTGAATCATAAAATCCTTGATGATTCTGTGAAAAACAATCCCGTCATAGAATTTTTTGTCCTTGTACTCGTCATTAACAAATGGGTTTTTGCCTTCGGCCAAGGATACAAAGTTGGCCACGGTAACAGGGGTCTTTTTGTATTCCAATTGGATGATGATATCTCCTTTTGTAGTCTGGATATCGGCAAAAATGCCATCGCCCAAATCCGCATACTTGCTCGATTTACATCCTATGATCACTAGGAGAAATACGGGTATGATATAAAATAATTTCTTCATTGCTTATGAATTTAGTTTAAACTGTCGTTATCTATTATGATTGTATGTAATTCTACTGATGATTTAAGCGGGGTTTTTGGTCCAATGGCCTTGTTGTCGCCTTGATAGCCATAGGCTAGGGGAGATGGGAACAAAAATGTGGCCTTCTCGTTTATTTTTAAAAGTTTCAGGGCATTTTGAAGCCCGGGAAACAGTTGTTGTTTATCTATGACGTAAGAGGTTGGCCCTATTTCTTCGGCAGTGTAAATGGTGTCGTTGTTCAAGCTCATCAAATTATAGGAAAACAAAATTTGGTCTCCCGTTTTTAATTGATATGTTGCCGTATCGTTCTTAGAATCGTAATAGTACCAAAATCCATCTGGACTGGACAGGTATTCGTGAATTGTATCCTTGGAAATGATTTCTTGAATGGCTTCTTCCTCTGCGGCCAATAGTTTTTTGGTGCGTTCAATGGACTCTTTATAAAAACTACCCGATTTAACTTCCACCGGTTTTCTTGGTTCTGGACCCCCGCAGCTCATTAGGATTGCAGTCAACAGTACAGCTAGAAAAAATCTCATGGGTTCAATTTACTTTTATAGGTTTTCAAAATCTCATTGAATTTGGAGATGGTCTCCTCCATGCTCACTTCACTTCTTCCACCGGCAGCATTGGTATGTCCTCCCCCGTTAAAATGTGCCCTTGCAAATTCGTTAACGGAAAAATCCCCAACGGAGCGCAAGGAGATCTTGATAATGCCTTCTTCGCGATTTTCAATAAAAATGAGCGCAAAAATAATACCTTCCAAAGTTAGCCCATAATTTACGAAGCCCTCGGTATCCCCCTTTTTAAAATCGTATTGGTCCAATTCATCTTGGCTAAGGGTAATGTACGCCGTTCTATATTCGGGCAGAATCACCATATTGCCCAAGGCAACACCCAACAAATGCAAACGTGAGGGCGAATTGGTGTCAAAAACTTTTTGGTGGATCTTCATGTTGTCGGCACCTTTATCGATAAGTTCGGCCACCACGCGGTGCGTTTTGCTCGAAGTTGAACGGTACTTAAAAGAACCTGTATCAGTCATAATGCCCGTGTACAAATTCGTTGCCATATCGGCATCAATAAGTTCGGTTTCACCCAAAAAGTTGATGAAGTTGTAGACCATTTCACAGGTAGAGCTCATCGAAACATCAGAATAGGTCACCTTGGCATAATCACTCGGCTGTTGGTGATGATCTATCATAATAAAATCAGCCTCCGCTTCTTGCAAAACGGCTTCCATTTGCCCAACGCGGGAAAGGTCATTAAAATCCAAGGTGAAAATTACGGAAGCTTCGTTAATGGCCTCCTTGGCCTTTGGATTTTCCCTTTCAAAATTGATGACGGTATCGTTCCATGGCATCCATTTCAGGAATTTAGGATAGTCATTGGGTGCAACCACCTGCACCGTGTGCCCCGTCGCTTTTAGAAATCCATAGAGTGCCAAACAGGAACCCATAGCATCGCCGTCAGGGTTTCTGTGGGGTATAATGGCTATCTTCTGAGGTTGGGAAAGAATCGACTTTACTGTCTTGATATCCGCTGAATTCATGCGGCCAAATATACAATAATATAATATAGAGGTAACTTGGTTTATCCCTATTTTTGGTTATTCAAAAGTGTACTATGAAGCAATTTTATATTTTCCTGACCGTCCTGTTTCTGTTTTCATCATGTAAACAGAAAGCAGATAAAACGGTAAAAGCTAAAGAGGAACCAACACCTGATTTTGTTGTGGCCTTTGGGTCGTGCAATATGTCGCAAGAACCCAATCCTTTTTGGGACGATATTTTGGATGAAAACCCCAACCTGTGGATTTGGGGCGGCGATATTGTCTACGCAGATACGGATGATGTGGAAAGATTGAGGTCTATTTATGCGATGCAGGACACCGTTGCAGGCTATGCTGAATTGAAAAAAGAAGTACCTATAATTGGAACATGGGACGATCACGATTTTGGTTTAAATGATGGAGGCTCTGATTTTGCTATAAAGGCAGAAAGCCAGCAGGTCTTTTTGAACTTTATGGGCGTGCCAGAGGATAGTGAAAGAAGGAATCAAGAGGGGGTGTATGCTTCTCACGAATATGAGGTTTCTGCTGGAAAAGTAAAGGTAATTGTGTTGGACACCCGCTACTTTAGAAGTGAACTCATCAAAGATGAGGATTCCGAAAAACGATATAAACCCACTACGGATTCCACCGCAACTGTACTTGGGGAAGTGCAATGGCAATGGTTGGAGAACCAACTTAAGGATTCTGATGCCGATTTCAATTTGATTATGTCCAGTATTCAGGTGCTTTCTGGGGAACATGGTTTTGAAACTTGGGGCAATTTTCCTTTGGAAGTGCAAAAACTGGAACACTTGATTGTTGAATCAAAAGCCAAGGGGGTGATTATCCTGTCTGGTGATCGCCATATTTCGGAATTCTCCAGAGCCGATGTTGCCGACCTTGCTTATCCTTTAGTGGATTTTACCAGCAGCGGACTTACCCATTCGTACTCAAGTTTTAGTGGCGAGCCCAATCAGTATCGCGTAGGGGAGGTGGTTTCCGATAAAAGTTATGGTGTCATCAACCTAAATTTTGAAAATAAAGAGGCCGAATTCAAGATTATGGGGGACAACGGAGTCGTGCTCCAAGAGTTAAAACAAAGCTATTGAGCCTTGTACCTTGGGCGAAAAAGCTTAAGTTTGCGCAAAATTTAAAAAAATGACTGGAAATAGAACATTTACCATGATTAAGCCTGATGCCGTTGAAAACGGGTATATTGGTGCAATTTTGGATAAAATTACGGCTGCTGGTTTTAAGATTGTGGCCATGAAGTTTACACAATTGAGCACTAGGGATGCCGAAATATTCTATGCCATACACAAAGAGCGTCCATTTTTTGGTGAATTGGTGGAATTTATGACAAGAGGGCCAATCGTTGCCGCCATCTTGGAAAAAGACAATGCAGTGGATGATTTCCGTGCATTGATCGGGGCAACCAACCCCGAGGAAGCTGCTGAGGGAACCATCAGGAAATTGTATGCTGCCAGTATTGGAGAGAATGCAGTGCACGGTTCCGATAGTGATGAAAACGCTGCTATAGAAGGTGCTTTCCACTTTTCAGGTAGGGAAATATACTAAACCAGATATACAATATTTAATTGAAGCCACCCAAAAAGGTGGCTTTTTTTATTTATTCCGTACTTGTTGCGGAATCTCTTAAAAAAGAGATGAGATGCTGAAACGGGTTCAGCATGACGAAAGGTTTTATCTTAGGACCAACTTCTTCACCAGTTCCTTGCCTAACTCCTCATTGATCATTTTAATGATTTTGGATTTGCCCAAACTCAATTCCTCCCGTAGAACCGAAGAGGAGAGCGAGATAAAGAGCGTTTCGTTCCTTAGTTCAACGGCAGTGGTGTAGTTGTTTACCCCATTGCCCATAAGTTTTACCCACGCCTCTCTGGTATCTACCCTGTCCATACCTTTTTGGAGTTTGTTCTCTTGGATAAACTCGCTCAAAGCTTCGCTTAATGGTATATGTGAGCTATGTCGTTTGGCCATTACTTTGGAATTTTGATAGGTTCAAAGCGTTTGTATTTGTAGGTTACCCCTTCTTGGTTGATTACCGAAAAGGTCAATGAGTCCAACTGCACCAATTTTTCTTCCCACTCACTGAATTCACTTGTGTAATGAAGGGTGATGGTTTCATTTAGGTTGGATATGCTAAAATCTTCCACGTCATTTGAAGTATCGTAAGTGCCATCGAACCGGGGCTGCATCTTTTTGCGGTAACCTTTCCCATCTTCAAACTTTATAAAATCAATGCTGGTATTTACTGCATATTGTTTTTTGCTTCCATCAGGAAATTCTACCTCCGAAATTTCCCAGTATCCATTCAAATAACGCAAATCATCTTTATTTACGGATGAATCATTACAGCTCCACAGCACCAAAATCAATAATAAGGTAAGTATTCGTCTCATGATACTACAAGGTAAATATTTTATAGCTCTGATGGATGTTTTTGACCACATTTTCAGTTCGGTCAGCATGGGTGTCACTAATGAAAATCTGTCCAAAATTGTCATCTTTTACTAACCCAACGATGTGGGACACTCGGTTTTCGTCCAGTTTGTCAAAAATATCATCCAACAATAAAATGGGTGTGGTATCGGCCAGTTTCTTTATAAAATGAAATTGTGCTAGTTTCAATGCAATCAAGAAGGATTTTTGTTGACCTTGACTCCCAAATTTTTTAATGGGGTGTCCCGCAATGGTAAAGCTGAGGTCGTCTTTATGAACGCCGACCGAGGTGTATTGCAACGCTCTGTCTTTTTCAATATTCTTTTCCAAGAGATTCTGAAGTGTGTCATCGCTCAACTGACTTTCGTAGGAGAGGTCGATTTGCTCGTCTTTCTCGGAGATATTTTGATACTGTTCCTTGAAAATGGGCAGAAAGGAACCGATAAACTCAACCCTTTTTTGATGGATGGCCGTTCCCAAGGTATTCATTTGCTCGTTGTAAATACTCAGGGTGTCGCGGTCAAAGGTGCGGTTGGCGGCAAAATATTTAAGCAAGGAATTCCGCTGTGCGACTACTTTATTGTACTTGATGAGGTTTTGCAGATATACTTTGTCCGATTGCGAAATGACCCCGTCCATAAACTTCCTTCGGGTCTCGCTCCCTTCCAAAATAAGGTCACGGTCGGATGGTGAAATGATG
The DNA here is from genome assembly GCF_000224085.1 of Allomuricauda ruestringensis DSM 13258. Lineage (NCBI taxonomy): Bacteria > Pseudomonadati > Bacteroidota > Flavobacteriia > Flavobacteriales > Flavobacteriaceae > Flagellimonas > Flagellimonas ruestringensis. Next base: position 272,198 of record NC_015945.1, on the reverse strand, counting down.
ACCAAGGGCAAAAAACCGATGTGTTCAGAGAACTTTTCATAGGGTTTATCGTTGCGTTTGATTACTTTTTTGGTCCCCTTTTTAAAAGAACAAAGTATTTTTTCCGTTCTGTTGAGCTTCTCAAATTCACCTTCGACCACAAAAAATTCCGTGCCGTGTTTTATGTTTTGTGTGGACACAGGATTAAAATAGCTTTTACCAAAGCATAAATGGTAAATAGCGTCCAAAACATTGGTCTTTCCCACTCCGTTATCGCCCACCAAACAGTTGATCACAGGGTCGAATTCCAGCGTCTTGGAATCGAAATTCTTGTAATTGACTAAGGATAAATGTCTTAAAAACATAAAAAGTTAGAGAAACAATTAGGATTTAAAAAGGTAGCCCTCCAAAACGGGATTCCAAAAATAACGAATAAATAACCTTTTGGTTTTGGATAAAAACTTTATTTTTGCGCGACCAATTAAATGACGGATGGCAACATACAAGAAGAGAGGCTTTAAGCCAAAAAATAAGGAAGAGGAAGCTCAGTTAGATGAACACGACAGCACAACCGCTGAAGTTTTCAACACTTTGGACGAAAGTGCCTCCAAAACCGAAGAGTGGGTTCAGAAGAACCAAAACTACATTTTAGGCGTTATTGGTGTAATTGCCGTGGGTGTTTTGGCCTATCTGGGTTACCACCAATTTATCCAGAATCCAAAAGAAGCTACCGCTGCAAACGAACTTTTTTACCCACAACAATATTTTGACCAAGCCTTAGCAAGTGAAACAGAGAAAGATTCTTTGTTCACTTTGGCATTGAACGGCGCTCAGGGTAAGTATGGTTTCTTGGATATTATCGAGGAATACAGCGGTACCAAAGCAGCGAACTTGGCCAAATATTCAGCAGGTATGACCTACTTGAACCTGAAACAATATGATCAAGCCATTGAACATTTGGAAGGATTTTCTTCTGATGACGACATTATGGGAGCTATGGCCAAAGGTGGAATTGGAGATGCTTTCTCACAATTGAACCAGCCTGAAGACGCATTGGATTATTACGAAAAAGCCGTTGCACACAGCGATAACGAGTTTACTGCACCAAGATTTTTACACAAAGCTGGTGTTGTAGCCTTGGAACTCGGGGAAAAAAGCAAAGCTTTAGGGTACTTTGAGCGCATCAAAGAAGAATATCCAAACTCACAAGAAGCCAATGGTGTTGATGCCCTAATTGGGTTGGCGCAAAACTAAACCATGGCCACAGAGAACAAAAACTTATCCGTTTACGATAAAAGCAAAATCCCAAATGCGAAGCACCTTCGGTTTGGGATTGTTGTTTCTGAATGGAACGGCGAAATTACCGAAGCACTATATGATGGTGCCGAAGAAGCTTTAGTGGATTGCGGGGCACTTCCTGAAAATGTGCTTCGATGGAACGTACCTGGAAGTTTTGAACTGACCTTTGGTTGCAAAAAAATAATTCAAACGGAAAAAGTTGATGCCGTTATAGCCATAGGTAGTGTTATCCGTGGCGAAACCAGTCATTTTGATTTCGTATGCAGTGCAACAGCACAAGGTATCAAGGATTTAAACGTGGCGTATGATGTTCCCGTGATATTTTGTGTGTTGACGGATGATAACATTGAGCAATCCAAAGCTAGAAGCGGGGGTAAACACGGAAACAAAGGAACTGAAGCTGCCATTGCCGCCATTCAAATGGCTGTTCTGGGCAAGTAAAAGCTCAAAGTTCAAGTTCAAAAATATCAAGAACAAGTTCAATGCTTCGGCAATCCAACTTCCGAACATCCAAGAATCCAACAAGTCCAATTATCCGGTTGCCCAAGTATCTAGATAGCTGTTAACATTTTTTGGGACAAACGCCCAACCCTTTTTTTCTATTTTGAGTACCTTTGAGGCTACAGCGATAAGGATGCCATGCGAAACCCTTTAAAACTTAGGAAAAATAAGAGCTTCGATTACTCCCCCAGGTATTACAAGGGAGAGGGGAATCCTTATAAAATTGAGCATAAACTCGATAAATTTCGAAGTACGGCACACTCTACAAGGGGGCTCAAGAATAAGTTGACTTCTGCGGTTGATGATTTACAGACCGAAGGGGATAAAAATTTGAAGCTTCGTTTTTGGATTATTGTGGCCGTTTTGGTGTTGCTGTTCCTGTTTATCATCGATTTTGATTTATCAATATTCCTAAACCCATAATGGCGGACATCATTAAACTTTTACCGGACCATGTCGCTAACCAAATAGCAGCAGGGGAGGTGGTCCAACGACCCGCTTCCGTAGTAAAGGAGCTCATGGAAAACGCCATTGATGCAGGTTCAACTTCCATTAAATTGATCATCAAGGATGGTGGTAAAGCACTTATCCAAGTAGTTGATGATGGTGTTGGTATGAGCGAAACGGATGCCCGCTTGTCTTTTGAGCGGCATGCCACATCCAAAATATCATCCGCTCAGGATTTGTTTAATCTTGAGACCAAAGGTTTTCGGGGAGAGGCCTTGGCCTCCATTGCCGCGATTGCCCATGTGGATATGCAAACCAGAACTTCGTCCAATGAGGTGGGAACCCACCTTAAGATTGAAGGCAGCAAGATTGTTTCCCAAGATGTCGTAGCGACTCCAAAAGGAACGTCCATATCTGTCAAAAACCTGTTTTTCAATATTCCCGCAAGGCGAAACTTTTTAAAATCGAACCAAGTGGAGCTTCGCCATATTACGGATGAGTTTCATCGGGTAGCCTTGGTGCATCCCAATATTGAGTTCCATTTTTACAATAACGGCTCGGAAATCTTTAATCTACCAATTGCAAAACATCGTCAACGCATTGTACACATATTTGGTAGTAAAATGGAAAGCCGATTGGTACCTGTGAACGAAGAAACCGAGGTAGTAAAAGTTTCTGGCTTTATCTGTAAGCCCGAGTTTGCCAAGAAAAGTAGGGGTGAGCAGTTCTTTTTTGCCAATAACCGATTCATAAAGAGTCCATATTTGCATCATGCTGTGGTCGCTGCTTTTGAAGGGTTGATTAAATCCGACACCTACCCAGGTTATTTTTTGTTTTTGGATGTGGATCCTTCCTCTATCGATATCAACATTCATCCCACCAAAACCGAGGTAAAGTTTGATGATGAGAACACTTTGTATGCGATTTTAAGGTCTACCATAAAACATAGTCTGGGGCAATTCAACGTGGCCCCAGTATTGGATTTTGACCATGACCCCAATCTAGACACTCCATATTCCTACAAAGAAAAAGGAGTCGTGATTCCAAAAGTGACTGTGGACGCTACGTTTAATCCGTTTCAGGAAGCTCCGACCAAGAAAAATACAGGTAACAGTTTCCGTAAACAAAGCACCAAAGGTTGGGAAGATTTGTACGAAGGTCTTGGCAATCAAAATGACCACAACGAGTTTAGTAGTGTAGTTATTGAGTCGGAAAGTGAGGAGCAAGGAACGTTGTATTCGGACAAGGATGTCGAAGAACATTTGGCCAGTACGTTTCAATTGCGCCGAAAATATGTGGTAAGCACGGTAAAATCAGGGATGTTGGTCATCCATCAGAACAGGGCGCACGAACGGATTCTCTTTGAAAAGTTTTTAGGTGAGATTACCGTTAAAGAGGGTGTGAGCCAACAATTGCTGTTTCCTTTGGAATTGACCTTTAATAAACAGGAATTGGCGGTGCTGCAAGAAATTAAAGAAAGTCTGACAAACATTGGATTTGCTTTCCAGAGTTTGGAAGAAGAAACTGTAAAAGTGACAGGCGTGCCCATGATGGTTCCCGAAAGTGGAATTGGCACGGTATTGGATCGCTTGATTGCGGATTATATGGAGGGTTACGCCGATAGTTCCATTTCGCAAGCCGAAATGTTGGCCAAGGCACTCAGTAGAAATTTGGCTGTAAGAACAGGGGATGTTTTGGACCAAGAATCGCAATTGACCTTGGTGAACAATCTTTTTGCTTGCAAAGAACCTACTTTGAGCCCTTTTCAAAAAATAACGTACACCATTATCTCCGAAGGGGATATCGATAAAAAATTCAATTAAATGGGTAGACTTACCGAGGCAGTAAAGCATATTTTGATCATTAACGTGATCATGTTTCTTGCCACACAACTATATGGAGACCAAATGTACCAATGGATGTCACTTTGGTTTCCCAAAAACTCCAATTTTGAATGGTGGCAGGTGGTTACCCACATGTTTATGCACGGTAACTTTATGCATATTCTTTTTAATATGTACGCGCTTTGGGCTTTTGGTACGCCTTTGGAACGCATTTGGGGCAGGAACAAGTTCCTTTTCTTCTATTTTTCGGCAGGATTAGGTTCTGCTGCATTGCATACGGGAGTGAATTATTTTCTCTTCAACGAGGGAATGAGTGCTTTGGAAGGTGCAGGTATTGCCCGTACACAGATTTTAGATATTTTGGCCAATGGTCAATATAGTCCCGGTTGGTACGATATTGTTGGAAAAAGTACGGTGGATAGCATGTTGATGGCTTTCAATACACCAGCAGTTGGGGCATCGGGAGCTATTTATGGTATTTTGGTGGCCTTCGCATTTATGTATTCGGAGGCAAAACTGATGCTTATCTTTTTGCCCGTACCGATAAAAGCGAAGTACTTTGTGCCCATTCTTATTGCCGTTGACCTCATTTTTGGAATAGGCAATGTTAATACCGGGGTGGCACATTTTGCACACATTGGCGGTGCTTTAATTGGTTTTATAATGATGTGGTACTGGAAAAAGAATCAGTTTAACAATAAACGGTGGGATTAGATTATGATGAGTGGAGGGGTTCGATATCAATTTGCTAGGTTAAGCATTGCCGAAAAGCTTATAGCCGTTAATGTTCTGATTTTTCTAATAGACGGACTTTCAGGGGCATTGTTTGGGCAGTCTTTTTCGCAATGGTTCCACTTGCCCAAGGATTTCTTTGAATTTTTGGCTCAGCCTTGGTCTTTGGTCACGTATTCTTTTTTTCACGCAGGTTTTGGTCATATTTTTTGGAATATGATCATACTCTATTTTGCCAGTCGGATATTCTTGAACCTTTTTGATGCCCAACGCTTTATCAACGTTTACTTTTTAGGGTTGATATTGGGTGGGTTGGTATTTCTCCTCAGTTACAATGTATTCCCGACCTTGGTCAATTCCAATACAGCTTTAATTGGAGCATCTGCAGGTGTAAACGCTGTGCTTATTTTCGTTTGTGCCTATATTCCCAACCAAGAAGTTCGTGTTATTTTCTTCAACATCAAACTATGGTATATTGGTGTCGCTTTGGTGGTCAAGGATTTGGTGCTCATTGGCATGGGCGACAATATTGGTGGTGGAATGGCCCATTTGGGAGGTGCATTTTTGGGGTATATGTATGCCCGGCAACTGTTCAAAGGCAACGATATTGGTTCTGGCTTTACCAAATTGAGGAGCGCTATTATTGCCCTTTTCAAACCAAAAGAAAAGAAAGCACCCATGAAAACGGTCTACAAGAAAAAAACATCATCTAGCAGAAAAGCGGATTACGATAAACAGGCCAAACAAAAAAAGATAGATTCCATTTTGGATAAAATCAGTAAATCTGGCTATGAAAGTTTGTCCAAGGAGGAAAAGGACTTTTTGTTTAAAGCTGGTAAGGAATAATAGCCCGTGGAGAAATCGACCTCGATATGGAATAGGGTGGTTTATGCAGTCAATATTCTGATAGCATTCCTATTGATACTTACTGGAGTAATTTCATATGTTCCCTTGCGATTTTTCTCTGCTATTTCTGTATTGAGTTTAGTTGTGCCTTTTCTTTTTGCCGTCAACATTCTGTTTCTATTATATTGGGCCGCTAGATTGAAAAGGAAATTTTTGTTGTCCTTTACTGCTGTTTTACTCGGTTATTTAATGTTTGGACCTTTTTATGGATTGGGCAATAACCATGTTCCCCAAAAAGAATCATCCGACTTGAAAATTATGTCCTATAATGTGTGGGGTTTCAACAAAAATGGATGGATGGAGGAACCTGGTGTTGGCGATAGTATTATTGAATTTGTTAAGAAACATGACCCTGATATATTTTGTGTGCAGGAACACAATAGAGCACGGTATCAGCAACTGAGACAATATCCATACCGTAGTGAAACACCTCATCCCAATAAAAGAGCAACTCAAGCTATATTTTCCAAGTTCCCAATAATAAGTAGTGGTTCGTTGGATCTTCCCAGTACACAGAACAACATTATATATGCAGATATTTTATTTCGAAAAGATACCATTAGGGTTTATAATCTGCATTTGCAATCGTTTAAAATAAGACCCAGTACCGATAATTTTTCAGATGGGGAAAAGTCGGAGAGGACATATAAAAGGTTGGTCCATACATTTTCAAAGCAGTTGGAACAGGCAGAGATATTCAGGAAACATTTTGAGAACAGCTCTTATACCAATATAGTTTGTGGTGATTTAAACAACACACAGTTTTCCAACATCTACAAAATAGTAAAAGGAGATTTGCAAGATACTTTTTTGGAAAAGGGCAAAGGTTTTGGTCGTACGTATGATTTCTGGAAGATTCCATTGCGTATCGATTATATATTGGCCGACCCTGAGTTTGAAGTACTTTCCCATCAAAATTTTAATGAGCGATTGTCCGATCACTATCCTGTTATGGCCACTTTGCGCTTCAACTCACATCAGTAAACAATCTATAGTGTCAGCGATTATGTGAATGATCAATGCCAATCCAATAATTCGTGTAGGTTTAAAAAAGGGTAGTATGCAGTAAATGCCAATTGCCCAATAACTATGCAGGGCATGAAACCCAATACTACAACGGTTGGTGTCAAATAGGGGATTGGCCCAAAGGTGATCTATATCGATGATAATCCCTGCGAGTAGAATCAAAGCCACCTTAATTCTATTATCCTTAAAAAACCAAACCGCAATCAGAATTGGCACCAAGAAATGAATTCCATAATGGATGAGATGCCTAAGCATGTTTTAAATCCAAAGATAAACTTTTTAGATAGGTGAGTGTGTTGGTTCCCTCGTTGAACAGGAGATCCAGCACACTTAAATTGGGAACAAACCCATGGCGTTCTTCAAATACTTGGGAATAGGGTTCCACGTCCCAGTCTTTCCCCTTTTTTGCATCAGCCAAAAAACGAGCATCAAAGACTGTTTCTGGGTCCACTTCGTATTTTTCAGATTTTTCTGTTGGAACCTCCACTCCGATACAAGCTGCAATTACTTCAATAGTTTTTAGATTGAAGTTATATAGTGAGTCGTCATTTCCTTCATAAAGAGGTCTCAGCTCATCCTCATAAAACTCAAAAAATGGGGAGGTCCTGTATGCGGTTTCCAAAGTACGCCAATGTTCCTTTTTCCAGTTGTAGCTGTTCTCCATGGTAACATCGGCATATTTTTGACGTCCGTCTTTGCCGCCTACGTGCTTAATGGGGATGTTGAGCATGTGTTTGCCCTTATCCGTGGAAATATAGCAGCGGTTTCTATAAGTCTGCTTCTGAAAATTATCATGGGCCTCCCAAATTACCTCATGTTGAACAATGACCGCAAATGTAGCAATGCTAGGAAAATAAGATGGATGAACAAGAATCTTCAAAGAACAAATTAATTAGGATTACCTATGCTTTCTTTTTCTTTCTCTTGCGGAAGAAATCAAAAATAAACCATGCTGCCAAAAGCCCTATAAAGTACCAGAAGTATGATACAGGCTTTCCACTACCACCAACAGTCGTAAATACACGGTCCCAACGCACCCTCCAGTTGGCGATTCCCTGTCTAAAGTTGTCAAAGCTCATCCAAAGAAAAACAGGTTTGCCCACAATGTGGTCTGCAGGAACATAGCCCCAAGTTCTGCTGTCCTCGGAATGATCGCGGTTGTCTCCCATCATCCAATAATAGTCTTGTTTAAACGTATAGGTACTGGCTTCCTCACCGTTAACGAGTACTTTGTTTCCTGTTACTTTTACATCGTTGTGCTCGTAATCGCGGATGATTTTTTTGTACAACGGAATGGTCCTCGAATTGATTTCCACGGTGGTCCCTTTCTTGGGAATATAAATCGGCCCAAAGTTATCGTTGTTCCAAGGATATAGGTTGGGTTTTTGAGGGAAAGCCCCACCATATTCCCCTTTGGGTTCAACGGTCTGTACTACAGAATCAATAGCGGGATTGTTTCTAAGTGCCGAGACCATTTCATCAGTTAAATTGGCCATTCGAGAACGTGGCTTTTCTTCCGTAAGGGAAAGCCGCAATTCACGAATAACATCGGTTGGAATGCCATTTTCCTGTGTGTAAAGCTCAATTTTTCCATTGTCAGTTGGTCTTGCACCAGAAATATAAGGAGCCAATCCATTATATTGGGATTCGTTGATATTGGATGCTATGTATTTTCGAACGTAGTCAGAGGCATCAACCTCTTCCAAGTATTTACTGGAAACTCCATTTTGGGCATAAATATCATACATATACATCGGTTTTGCCCTGTCCGAAAGTTGAAGCTGTTTGCCGTTGATATAAACATATCCATTGATTACTTCGAGAGAATCCCCAGGAGTTCCCACACAACGTTTTACATAATTTGATTTCTTGTCAATTGGCTTTATAACTGCTTTCTGAGCTTTAAAGAATTGATAAAGAGTGTCAGCTGGCAAGCTGAATACCACAATATCATTTTTTTCAACTTTTTCAAAACCAGGCAAACGCATATAGGGTAGTTGAAGCTTGTTTATCCAAGAAGTTTTATAGGTTTCCGGATTTACATCGGCCAAATATGATCTTGTTTTCAGTACGGGAAGCGTATCATGAACCATAGGCGCGGCCAATGTGGTCATAGGTACTCGTGCACCAAAATGGAATTTGCTAACAAACAAAAAGTCACCAACACGCAAGGTACGTTCCAAGGATCCTGTTGGAATCACGTAAGGTTGAATGAAGTACGTGTGCACGAAAGTGGCGGCAACTATGGCAAACACAATGGAGCTCACCCATTCGCCCAATCCCGTTTTTGGTTTTAGGCTACGGTCTTCAATATATTGTACATCTTCAGCATAATTGATGTAATAAATGTAAAGACCAAGTGTAAGAATCACCAACCAAGTATCTACAAGGGAATTCTTTCCAAAACTTCGGATGGTTTCCACCCAAACTACGGGGAACATCAATAAATTGATGATCGGGATGAACAACAACAGCACCCACCACCAAGGTCTGTTAATGATTTTCATCAAAACAATGCCGTTATAAATAGGTATGGCGGCTTCCCATGGTTTTCTGCCTGCCTTAACGTAGAGTTTCCATGTTCCCAAGAAATGGATAACCTGGATGACCAGGATAAAAATAATCCATTGTGTACCGTCCATATAAAAAAGTTTCTTTGTTAGACCTTAGGTCTAAATTCTTGTTACGTTTTTTAGCTTAGGTTTAACACATCTTTCATGGAAAAAACACCTGTTTTTCCGTGTATCCATTCCGATGCAATAACTGCTCCCAGAGCAAAACCTTCCCTGTTGTGTGCTTCGTGTTTTATTTCGATAGTGTCCACGGGACTTTCATAGGCAATGCTATGCGTTCCCGGCACCATACCTTCCCTTATGGATTTTATTGGTATGATTTTATCTCCAGATTTGTCCAATTCCCACTTTTCGTAGGATGTGTTTTCAATAACACCTTCAGCCAAGGTTATGGCAGTTCCACTGGGGGCGTCCAGTTTTTGGGTATGGTGGATTTCTTCCATAACAACCTTGTATTGTTCCAAACCAGCCATCATTTTGGCTAGATGTTTATTGAGTTCAAAGAAAATATTGACACCCAAACTAAAATTAGAGGCGTAGATAAAGGCACTCTTGTTATCATCACAAATTTTGATGGCTTCAGCATAGTTGTCCAACCATCCTGTGGTACCGCTTATAACGGGCACATTGTTTTTAAAACAGTTGGTAATATTGTCAAAAGCTGCCTCGGGTGTACTAAAATCAATGGCTACATCCATGGAGGTGTAATCTACATCTTGTGAAGGGTCGTCAATTTTTGCTACAATGGAATGGCCTCTGTCCTGAGCGATTTGCTCAATCATCTTTCCCATTTTGCCATATCCAAACAGACCAATCTTCATACATTAAAATTTTATCACCATGGCCATACCGTAGTTTGGCTGATTGGTAAAAGGATTTATATCTAAATAAGGGTTGAAGTCAACGGCCAAATCATCACTTACATTATATTGTTTTAAGTGCGAGTCCACGTTGGCATCGATAATGTTCAGGGCATATAGCGCTATGGTGATTACCAAAGCCAAATCCCTGTCTCTTTGGGTATTTTCCTGTGCTTCTTGTAGCGCTTCCGTGGAAACATCGGGACCCTCGTTATCACCATTCAAATCCCAAAATTCATCATCTTCAAAACCAGCAAGCCGGCGTTTGAAGGCATTTCTTGCTCTTCGATATTCGGTGTTGTTATAGGAATAGACATAGATTCCCGTTCCAATGGCTCCCCAAACTATGGGAGCTTTCCAGTAGCGTTTATTGTAAATTTGTCCCAAACCAGGAAGTATTGCCGAATAAAAGGCAGCTTTACTGGGAGCAAGAGGATTTATGTTCTCCTGTTTGGAGACTTCTTCAAAAGTAACGCCTTCCCCTTCCATATTTTGAGCAATGGAATCTACCTCTTTGGTTTGCTGGGGCTGTTTTGTGTTTTCTTTTTCCTCTTCTTCCTGAGAAAATCCTGAGTGAAACAACAAAAAGGCAAAGAACAATAAAAGGAGGTTTTTATTCACCTGTCAACAATTTTTTGATACGCTTAAAGTCTTCCTCTGAATGGAAGGGTATCACAATTTTTCCTTTTCCGTTTTTTGATGTGGTGATGTCCACCTTTGTAGCGAGTCGCTCTTTAATGGAATCCAAGCTGTTAGAAACAAATTCGGGCACGTCCGATGTGCTTTTTTTCTTGTCGGAGCCATTACTTTGAGGTTCTTTTCGAGCTTTTACCAATTGCTCCGTGGCTCTTACGGACAAACCATTAGATACCACTTTTTCGTAAATGGCGATTTGTTCTTTTTTCTTATCAATGTTGATGAGTGCCCTACCGTGCCCCATACTTATGAAACCGTCCCGCATTCCGGTTTGGATAATGGGATCCAGTTTCAGCAAGCGAAGATAATTGGTGATTGTGGAGCGTTTTTTCCCCACACGATCGCTCAATTTTTCTTGGGTAATCTGTATCTCGTCGATAAGTCTTTGGTACGAAAGTGCAATTTCAATGGGATCCAAATCTTGCCTTTGGATGTTCTCCACCAAGGCCATCTCCAAGGATTCTTGATCATTGGCAATTCGGATATAGGCCGGAATGGTCTCCAGTCCGACCAATTTTGATGCTCGGAACCTACGTTCACCTGAAACCAATTGGAATTTATTGAAATCCAGTTTCCTGACCGTTATTGGCTGTATAATACCCAGTTCACGAATGGAGCTCGCCAATTCTTCAAGGGTTTCGTCATTAAAATTGGAACGTGGCTGAAAAGGGTTGACCTCAATGGAATTGATGTCCAACTCCACTACATTGCCTATTACCTTATCCGCATTTTTATCAGAAACTGATTTGATATCGTTTTCTGGATCATTTAAAAGAGCGGACAGGCCTCTTCCCAGTGCCTGTTTTTTTGTTGCTTTCGCCATCTAAACTTTCTCCTTGTTTTTCTTCAAAATTTCGTTGGCTAAGTTAAGATAATTGGAAGCACCTTTGCTGCTTGCATCGTATTTTATGATGCTTTCCCCGTAACTCGGGGCTTCACTTAACCTGACATTTCTTTGGATGATGGTGTCAAAGACCATATCCGCGAAGTGTTTTTTCACTTCTTCCACAACTTGGTTGGAGAGACGTAACCTGGAATCGTACATGGTCAAGAGCATTCCCTCGATATCCAAATCGTTGTTGTGTATTTTTTGGACACTCTTTACGGTGTTCAAAAGTTTGCCAAGGCCTTCCAAGGCAAAATACTCACATTGGATGGGTATCATCACGGAATCGGCTGCGGTAAGTGCGTTCAAGGTCAACAATCCCAAAGATGGAGCACAATCTATCAATACAAAATCATACTTATCACCCAAATTCTTCAGGGCCTCTTTCATCATATATTCCCTATTGTCTTTGTCCACCAATTCAATTTCGATGGCAACAAGGTCAATATGTGCGGGTACCAAATCCACATTTGGGGAATCCGTGGGAATGGTTACTTCTTCAACACTCATGGTGTGTTCCAAAAGTTGATATGTACCTTTTTCAATAGAGTCAACATCAACACCCAAACCCGATGTTGCATTGGCTTGGGGGTCGGCGTCAATCAATAACACCTTTTTTTCCAACACACCTAAGGAGGCTGCTAGGTTTACCGTAGTGGTAGTTTTACCTACACCGCCCTTTTGGTTTGCAATTGCAATAATCTTGCCCATTTCATAGTAAGTTAGGTGCTAAAAATACGATTATTTAGGATGCGATAAAATGTAATTTGTTAACAGGGGGTGAATAACCCCTGTATGCTGCGTTAAAGAAAGTTAAAGTTTTATTTACGAGATTGTTATGTGGGTCAGTCTAGCAAAATGTTGAGTATTTCGGTGGCTGCATCTGCAATTTTGGTTCCCGGCCCAAAAACCGCAACCGCTCCATTGCCCAACAAATGCTTGTAATCTTGCTTTGGAATTACTCCCCCCACAATCACCATAATGTCTTCCCGACCATATTTTTTCAACTCTTGAATCACTTCTGGAACCAGAGTTTTATGTCCACCGGCAAGGGATGAAATCCCCAAAACATGAACGTCGTTTTCTACGGCTTGCTTTGCGACCTCGGCTGGTGTTTGAAACAAAGGCCCAATATCCACATCAAAACCTAGGTCGGCATAACCAGTGGCTACTACTTTGGCACCACGGTCGTGACCATCCTGACCCATTTTAGCAACCATTATACGTGGTCTTCGTCCTTCTTGCTCGGCAAAGGCATCGGCCAATTTACGGGCCTTTTCAAAACTTTCGTCGTTTTTGATTTCTTTGGAATACACTCCAGTAAAAGATTGAATTTTAGCTCTATATCGTCCAAAGGCACTTTCCATGGCGTTGCTAATCTCACCAAGGGTAGCACGCTGTTTGGCTGCTTCTACCGCTAAAGCTAACAAATTTCCACGGTCAGAATCATTTTCCATGGCTTTTTTGGAAGCAACACGTATTTCTTCGAGCGACTTTTCCACAGCTTTGGAATCCCTGCTGCTTCGTATTTGCTCCAAGCGGGCCATTTGTTGCTTGCGAACCTTGGCGTTGTCCACTTCCAAAATTTGAAGGTCGTCCTCGTTCTCCAATCGGTATTTGTTTACCCCAACGATAATATCCTGACCGCTATCGATACGTGCCTGTTTTTTGGCGGCGGCTTCTTCAATGCGCATTTTTGGGATGCCTTTTTCAATGGCCTTCGTCATTCCGCCCAATTTTTCCACCTCTTGAATCAGTTCCCAAGCTTTTTCGGCGATTTCTTGAGTCAATTGTTCCACTTTATGGCTTCCTGCCCAAGGGTCTACGGTCTTGGTGATCTGTGTCTCCTGCTGTAAATAGATTTGTGTGTTCCGCGCAATTCGTGCCGAGAAATCCGTAGGTAGCGCAATCGCTTCGTCCAATGCATTTGTATGTAGGCTTTGGGTACCGCCAAAAACTGCCGCCATAGCCTCAATGGTGGTTCTGGCCACATTGTTGAAAGGGTCTTGCTCCGTTAAGCTCCATCCGCTCGTTTGGCTGTGCGTTCGAAGCATCAATGATTTTGGGTTGGATGGATTGAATTGATCTACCAACTTGGCCCAAAGCATGCGTCCGGCCCGCATTTTTGCGATTTCGGCGAAATGATTCATCCCGATACCCCAAAAAAAGGAAAGTCTTGGAGCGAACTCATCAATTTTTAAGCCTGCTTTTATCCCAGTTCGGATGTACTCAATACCATCGGCCAAAGTATAAGCCAGTTCCATGGATGCTGGAGCTCCTGCTTCGTGCATGTGGTACCCGGAAATACTGATGCTGTTGAACCGCGGCATATGTTTACTGGTGAATTCAAAAATATCGGCAACCAGCTGCATGGAAGGTGTAGGGGGATAGATGTAGGTGTTCCGCACCATAAATTCCTTCAAAATATCGTTTTGAATGGTTCCTGAAAGTTGGTCCATAGAAACACCTTGTTCCAAGCCTGCCACAATGTAAAAAGCCATAATGGGGATTACGGCTCCGTTCATGGTCATGGAAACGGACATTTTATCCAAAGGAATACCATTGAACAAAATTTTCATATCCTCTATGGAATCTATGGCGACTCCAGCTTTTCCTACATCTCCGACCACGCGGTCGTTGTCCGAGTCGTAACCACGGTGCGTGGGGAGGTCGAAGGCTACGGAAAGCCCTTTTTGACCTGCCTCTAAATTTCTTCTATAAAACGCATTGCTTTCCTCGGCAGTTGAAAAACCTGCATATTGGCGTATGGTCCAAGGTCTACGGACATACATGGTGGAGTAGGGGCCGCGAAGGAATGGGGAAATACCCGCAGCAAAGTTGGTATGGCTATAGTTATGAGTTATGAGTTTTGAGTTATGGGTATTCTCCAACTCTGAACCCCGAACTCCGAACTCCGAACTTAATTCCAAATGTTGAAGGTCTTTTCTACTCATCGTTCAATCTTTTTTGTTCTGAGGCTTCGGCCCATCTTTTTTCAATAATAGGCTCAATGATTGTTTTCCGTGCTTTGGTTTTTACAAAAGGATAGAGTTCCAGATCATCCTTCATCCGGTCCTGTGGATTTTGGTATTTGTTGGTACCAAGAGAAACTATCTTTCCTTCATCAAAAAGCTGTTGCTCCTTGTCCGCACTTTCCTTTATTTTTCGTTGAACCACACCCTTTTTTAAACTGTCCAAAAAACCACCGGATTTTTCAATCTGCTTAAATAGGACCAAGGCTTTTTCTGCCAGTTGATTTGTGAGTGATTCAATATAATAGGCACCTTCAGAAATTTGTGACGCTTCGGTGAAATAGGCCTCTTCTTTTAAAAGTAAAAGTTGGTTACGTGCAATTCGCTCTCCGAACGCATTATCTTTATGATAAATGGCGTCGTAAGCCAAATTACAGACGATATCTGCCCCTCCCAAAGCTGCCGACATGGATTCTGATGTAGTTCGAAGCATATTCACGTTGTAATCGTACAAGGTTTTGTTGCGCTTTGATGGTACGGCCAAAATGGTACAATCGCTTTTGATTCCGTATTCAGATACTAGACTATTCCAAAGCCATCGCAGCGCTTTAATTTTGGCTATTTCAAAGAAATAGTTACTTCCCACGGCCACTTTAAAGGCGATGGGAAAAGACTTCTGGACTGTGTTCGAAGCGACAAGATGATTGAGATATTCATTGGCATGTGCCAAACCGTAGGCCAATTGTTGCACCATGTTGGCGCCTGCATTTTGATAGAGGGATAAATCAACTCCAATAATTGATATGTCCGAAGTGCCCAGTGCAACCAATTCGGTCAATAGCTCATGGTCCTTTTTCATATTATGGTACCAGTTGCCATCTTTGGCCAAATGCCCAATGATGTCGATGTTCAAATAGGCCTTTGTTTTTTTGTATTTGAGGAGGGAAACCAACTTTTTGATGGGTGCCAAGGCCAAAAACTCAAAATTGAAATAGAGTTTGATTTCTTCCAGATTGATGCCCTCAAACAATGCTTCAAAATCGGTATCCTCATTGGGAATAGTAAAAATCAAACTTTCCACACCTTTTTTAAGGATTACCAAAGCTTTCTCATTGGCTTTTTGAGTGTCACCGACATAAATGGATTGCCCTACAGACCAATCATGGTCCTCGGGTAAAACATAGATGGGGATGTTCTTGAGGTCTTCTTGATGGTAAAAAGGCTTTACATTAATACCTTCCAAAGATTCCCAAACCAAGGTTTCGTTGTAGTCGGCACCTTTGAGGTCCATCTGGATTTTTTGTTTCCACTGTTTGGCGGAAACTTCAGGAAATTCGTTAAAAAGGCCAGTGTTATTCATGGTGTTGGTTCTTTATGCTATCTTCATATTCAATCAGGAAAATTTCTTCATTCTCCTTTTTCATGTAATATTTTTCACGGGCAAGCTTTTCCAACTCTTTCTTGTCCGACATCTTTTCCAAGATTTCCTTATCCTTGGCGATTTCACTTTTCAGAAACTCTTTCTCCTTTTCCAACTTATCTATTTCGTTTTCCAGTTCCAAATGGATCATTAGGGAATTGGTATCAAAAAAAGCCATCCAAATCACAAAAATGGTCAGGACCAAAATATAGGTATTGGTCATTATCTTGAACCATTTCTTTTTCCTCAATTCTTTTAGGCCCATGTTATGTAAGATTATTGTTGATGATGGTCCTTACAACATCCACGGCGACTGTATTGTAACGATTGTTTGGTATAATGATGTCCGCAAACTCCTTCGAGGGTTCAATAAATTGAAGGTGCATCGGTTTCACTGCGGTCTGATATCGAGTGAGTACCTTGTTCAAATCGTGGCCCCGTTCCTGCGTGTCCCGCTGTAACCTTCGAATCAAACGCTCGTCCGAATCTGCATGAACAAATATTTTTATATCGAACAGATCCCTTAATTTAGGATTGCTCAACACCAGGATCCCCTCCACGATCATTACCTTTCGGGGTGGTGTGGGAATGGTTTCCTTCATCCGTGTTTCCTCTACAAAGGAATAAATAGGTGTATCCACGGTCTTTCCTTCCCGTAACTGGTCAATATGCTCAATCAATAGATTGAAGTCAATGGAATTGGGGTGGTCAAAATTAATTTTCGTCCTTTCTTTCCGGCTCATATGGGAAAGATCGTTATAGTAGGAATCTTGCGAAATCACACCTACCTCGTTTTCGGGCAATTGCTCCACAATTTGGTTTACTACCGTTGTTTTTCCGCACCCTGTGCCACCGGCAATCCCAAGAATCAACATAGTTCAAAATTTGTCATCAAAAATAAACAAATGATTATATCTAACGCTTAACTCGATAATCGAGGTTTAAACCTGACTGCCTTTAGGCAAGTTGCCTCGAGGCAGTTTACTAGGATACAACATAATTAGCAATCCTCAATCAAAAAAGGAATGATCAATGTCATAATTCTTACTAGTTTAAGCGTTTAGCTTTGTGTTATTTTAATGCATTACCCTTATATTTATCAAGCTAACCAATGGAAAATTTTTATATGAATGATTCTTATTCGGTCAAGGTTGGCGATGACTTTGACTTTAAACTTTCCAAGGACACTATTTCTTCGTTGGATTTGATTAAAACGGGTACTGATGCCTATCACCTTTTAAAAGATGGCGCATCGTACCACGTAAAAATTTTGGATTCCGACTTTAATAAAGGAACCTACACCTTAAGTATTAACGGGAGTGAGTATCAAGCCTCGATTCAAACCCCTTTGGATGAACTTATCCAAAAAATGGGCTTTGCTACCAATGGCAGTAAAAATATAGACTCTATTACTGCTCCTATGCCAGGGTTGATCTTGGACATTCTGGTCGAAGAAGATCAAGAAGTGCGGGAAGAAGACCAATTATTGATTTTGGAGGCCATGAAAATGGAAAACATCATCACCTCTCCAAGAAACGGAGTAATTAAAAATATCAGTGTTTCGAAAGGTGATGCCGTTGACAAGAAACAGTTGTTGATTGAATTTCAATAGAACACCATGAAAAAAATATTGATAGCCAATCGTGGCGAAATTGCGGTAAGGGTTATGAAGACCGTAAAAAAGATGGGCATTAAAACCGTGGCCGTTTATTCGGAGGCAGACAGGAATGCCCCTCATGTGCAATTTGCAGACGAAGCGGTTTGTATTGGCGAAGCACCTTCCAATAAATCATATTTGCGTGGGGATAAAATTATTGAGGTGGCCAAAGAACGTCAAGTTGATGGAATTCATCCAGGCTATGGCTTTTTAAGTGAAAATGCAGATTTTGCCGAAGCGGTTGAAAAAAGCGGAATCACTTTTATTGGTCCAAAATCCAAGGCCATTCGGATCATGGGGAGCAAGTTGGCGGCCAAAGATGCTGTGAAAGCTTATGATATCCCCATGGTGCCGGGTATTGACGAAGCTATTTCTGACGTGGCCAAGGCACACGAAATTGCCAATGAAGTAGGATATCCTGTATTGATCAAAGCCTCCGCAGGTGGTGGAGGTAAAGGAATGCGGATTGTTGAAAAGGAAGAAGACCTTGAATCGGGGATGAAACGAGCTATCAGTGAAGCTACGTCCGCCTTTGGCGATGGTTCCGTTTTTATTGAAAAATACGTAACCTCACCAAGGCATATCGAGGTACAGGTAATGGCCGATACGCATGGCAATGTCCTCCATTTTTTTGAAAGGGAATGTAGCGTACAGCGACGTCACCAAAAAGTGGTGGAAGAGGCACCTTCTGCCATTTTAACCCCCGAATTACGTGAAGAAATGGGTGTTGCAGCGTGTAAAGTGGCTAAATCTTGTGATTATGTTGGTGCAGGTACCGTTGAGTTTTTGATCGATGCCGATCTCAATTTCTATTTTTTGGAAATGAATACCCGTCTGCAAGTGGAACATCCCGTTACCGAATTGATCACTGGGATGGATTTGGTGGAATTGCAGATAAAAGTGGCCCGTGGCGAGGAACTGCCTATGAAACAGGAAGACCTTGAAATCAATGGGCATGCTGTAGAGCTTCGGGTGTATGCCGAAGACCCGTTGAACGATTTTTTGCCCAGTGTGGGCAACTTGGAAGCCTATCAATTGCCAGTTGGTGAAGGGATAAGGGTGGACAATGGTTTTAAGGAAGGAATGGATATCCCTATTTATTATGACCCTATGTTGTCCAAGCTCATTACCTATGGTAAAACCCGCGAGGAGGCCATAGCGTTGATGCTCGATGCCATTCAAAATTATAAAGTAAAAGGGGTGCAGACCACCTTGCCTTTCGGAAGTTTTGTGTTTGCCCATGAAGCGTTCCGATCAGGTAATTTTGACACCCATTTTGTGAAGAATTATTATTCTCCAGAAAAAATCAAGGAGCAAACCGCCAACGGAGCAGAAGTTGCCGCCATGATAGCCCTTTATCAATTTCTGGAAGATAAGAAAATAGTACGATTACCTTCAAACTGAATCCTATGGATCCCAAAATAAAAGCACTACAAGAAAAAATAGCAGAAGCCCATTTGGGTGGAGGAGAAAAACGTATTGAAAAGCAACATCAAAAGAAAAAGTTGACGGCTCGCGAAAGGGTACTTTACTTTTTGGATGAAGGCTCTTTTGAAGAAATGGGCCTTTTGGTGACCCACCGTACCACAGATTTTGGTATGGACAAGGAAATGTATTATGGCGATGGCGTGGTTACGGGTTATGGAACCGTAAATGGAAGATTGGTGTATGTGTATGCACAGGATTTCACCGTTTTCGGGGGAGCACTTTCCGAGACCCATGCCGAAAAAATATGTAAGGTGATGGATTTGGCCATGAAAGTGGGAGCACCTGTTATTGGTCTTAACGATTCTGGAGGAGCCCGTATTCAAGAAGGGGTGAAATCCCTTGGGGGATATGCCGATATTTTTTACCGTAATGTGCAAGCATCTGGCGTAATCCCACAAATTTCGGCCATTATGGGACCTTGTGCTGGGGGAGCGGTGTATTCGCCTGCCATGACAGATTTCATTATAATGGTGGAGGGAACCAGTTATATGTTTGTTACGGGACCCAATGTGGTAAAAACGGTGACCAATGAAACCGTAACCTCTGAAGAGTTGGGAGGAGCAAGTACCCATGCTGTAAAATCTGGGGTTGCCCATAAAACTTCTGCCAATGATGCCACTTGTTTGGATGATATTCGAAACTTGTTGGACTATCTACCTCAAAACAATAAGAAAACTACACCATTATTACCTTATGAGCTTGGTGATGAAACGAGGGATGAACTGTCTGGTATTGTGCCAGACAATCCCAACAAGCCCTACGATATGCACGATGTAATCAGTGGAATCATTGATACCGATTCATTTTATGAAATCCATAAAGATTACGCGGAAAACATTATTACCGGTTTTGCTAGATTAGGGGGTAGGAGTATTGGGATTATTGCCAATCAACCTATGTTTTTGGCAGGGGTTTTGGATGTGAACAGCTCCACAAAGGCAGCCCGTTTTACCCGTTTTTGTGATTCTTTCAATATTCCATTATTGGTTTTGGTGGATGTTCCTGGATTTTTGCCCGGAACTGACCAAGAATGGAGCGGAATTATTATGCACGGGGCAAAATTGCTGTATGCTTTGAGTGAAGCGACCGTGCCACGAGTTACCGTAATTACCCGTAAAGCTTATGGCGGAGCCTACGATGTAATGAATTCCAAACATATTGGTGCCGACTTCAACTTTGCTTGGCCAAGTGCGGAAATCGCGGTGATGGGGGCAAAGGGTGCCAGTGAAATTATTTTTAGAAAGGAAATTGCTGCCGCCGATAACCCGGAAGCCAAATTAAAGGAGAAAGAAGCAGAGTATGCCGATAAGTTTGCCAATCCTTATCGAGCCGCTAAGCGTGGATTTATTGATGAGGTAATTCTGCCCAAAGATACGCGAAGCAAATTGTTGAAGACTTTTGCCATGTTGGAGAAAAAAGAGGTGCAAACTCCCTGGAAGAAGCATGGGAATATTCCGTTGTAAATTAAGGTGATGGGTTAAAGGAAAAAGGCTTGAAACGAATCACGCTAATTTTTACGAAAAACTTAAATCTGAACTAGTTCTGTAATGTCAGGTCGAGCGCTCCCGACAACTATCGGGACGAGACCTCCAGGGGGAAGGAAGTAAGGGTACGTGTTTAGATTTCTCACACTTCCTTCGGTCGGTTCGAAATGACAGCTGTTCTTAACCTGTCATTCTGAGCGTAGCGAAGAATCTCTTGTGTTTATTATCGCTCAGGTCAAAGGTTTGATACCAGTTGCAGTAATTTTTACTAAAATCTTACTCCTCCTCCTTCTATAAGAATATGGTTTTACCCGTTTTAACGGATTCATCCGCAGCCAATACAATTTTAAGACTGTTCACGGCGTCATTCAAGTGGTCAGTGAGGTCTCGGTCGTTCACAATAGCATCCAACAGGTATTCCTGTTCCAATAAACATAGCCCATCATGGTCGGGTTCGTCCGCTGTGCTAATGATTTCATCCTTTTTGGTGAAATTTCCGTCAGCATTGAGTTCGCTGTGATGCAATTTTAAACTACCTGTTTTGGTGTGGCCCTCAATATCTTCAGATGCACCTTTGTCCGTATCGCTGATGGAAACACAGCCCTTGGGACCAATTACGTCCTTAATGAAAAATGCGGTTTCGCTCATCATGGGTCCCCAACCTGCTTCGTACCAACCTACGGAACCATCTTCAAATCGAACTTGTAGCTGTCCATAATTGTACATATCGGAATCCACTTCATCCGATAAATGTGCGCCAATGGCAGAAACGCTGATAGGTTTGGAACGGGTCATGGAACACATCACATCCACATAATGTACGCCACAGTCCACAATGGGCGACATGGATTGCATCAACTGTTTGTGGGTGTACCATTGCTCCCCTGAGCTTTGCTGGTTCAGATTCATGCGCATTACCAAGGGTTTGCCCAATGTCTGAGCCATTTCGGTAAACTTGGCCCACGTAGGGTGCACTCGCAAAATATAGCCCACCACCATTTTGCGATTCTTCTTTTGGGAAAGATCAACCAGTTTTTGTGCTTCTTCCACGGTCAAAGCCAACGGTTTTTCTACGAAAACATGAGCATTGGCCTCAAGGGCCATTTTTACATAATTATAATGCGTGTCTGGGTATGTGTTTATGGAAACCACATCGGGTTGGGTTGTTTTCAATGCTTCGGCATAATCCGAAAAAGTGGGTGCTGCATCCAATTCTTTGGAAAGGCGTTCCCTACTTTTGGTGCCACGACTTACCAATCCCACTATTTCAAATCCATTCAACTGGTGATAGGCACGAGCGTGCGAAGTTCCCATATTACCACATCCTACGACCAAGGTTTTTAATTGTTTCATTGCCTAGTTAATTTAGCTTTAAAGATAAGGTTATCTGGTTTTTTTGAACGGATTTGGAAGGAGATATTCCCTTAAACCATCGATAATCTCAAACTACAACGTTGGATATGTTTTCTTATCATTAAACCTTTCTTAAAAGCTTTACTGGTCCGTTGGGTATGCCTAATTTTGCCAGATGCAAAAGTTAAATCAAAAACCCAACTTTGAGTTTGTGGCCATGATGGCCGCTTTGATGTCCATTGTAGCCTTGGCCATTGACGCCATCTTACCAGCAATTTCCAACATTGGGACTGCCATTAATAGCACGGACCCTACGGATAATCAATTGTTGGTAACCATGATTTTCTTGGGACTTGGCGTGGGGCAATTGTTCTTTGGGCCCATATCGGACAGTTTTGGACGAAAGCCGGTTGTGTACATCGGTTTTATCATCTTTTTACTGGCAAGTATCATCTGTTTGTATGCACCATCGTTGGAGATTATGGTAATTGGTAGAATTTTACAGGGAATCGGGCTCTCAGCACCTCGAACCATTTCCATATCCATTATTCGAGATACGTATGAGGGAGACTATATGGCCAAAGTAATGTCGTTCGTAGTTGCATTTTTTATTCTAGTGCCTGTTGTTGCTCCTGCCATAGGAAAATTGATTTTGGATGCTGCAGGTTGGCAAGCCATTTTTTATGTGCAGATGTTCTTTGTGTTGGTGGTGGCTGTATGGTTTTGGAAGCGACAAAAAGAAACACTTCATCCTGAATATAAAATCCCATTCACTAGACACGTTTTTGTTGATGGTGTTAAAGAGTTTGTGAAATATAGGGAGACGGTTGCCTTTACCTTGACATCGGGATTGGTAACCGGGGCATTTTTGGTTTACCTGAGTTCTGCCCAGCATATTTTTGAGGACCAATATGCCCTTAAAGAAATATTCCCGTACATTTTTGCAGGCCTTGCGGTTTCTATTGGACTTTCCACATTTTTGAATGGAACCTTGGTAATGCGTTTTGGTATGCGAAGGTTGTCCTTAATGGCAACCATTGTATTTTGCGTTGTAGCACTGACCTACTCCATTGTTTTTCTCAACACCCCTAACCCAAGCATTTATGTATTGGTCGGTTTTTTATCCGTTCAGTTTTTCTGCCTCGGATTTATGTGGGGTAACTTCCGTTCCATCGCCATGGAGCCCATTGGCCATATTGCAGGAATCGGAGCAGCTATTAATGGGTTTGTGTCCACATTACTTTCCATACCGATCGCAACCTTTATCGGTGAGTTTGTAAAAGATTCCGTTTGGCCGTTGTTTGCAGGTTTGGCGATTTGTGGACTGTGTGCTTTGACCATCTTCCTTTTGGTGAACAAACCCAAAAGAAAGCGTGTGGCCACGACTTAAATTGTTTCAGGAAAAAACACTTCGCCACTACACGAATCGGAAGTGGCGCCAGTAACTGATTTTAAAACGTTGGTTTTCCCCTCCAAGCGGAGTACGCCCATTAAAGCAAAAACGAGAGCTTCTTTATAGGCAATCAAGGTTTTGTTGGGTACTACAACCTCAACACTCTTCCCTAGTTTATCTTGAAGTGTATCCATAAAGAATTGATTGAGTGCGCCCCCTCCCGTAGCCAACAGCTTACTGTTGGATTTGCCATTGTCCCCATGCTTGAGGACCGCAAACGCAATCTGTTCACAATTATGATGGATAAAAGTGTGCAATAGATCCTCATTAGAGACTGTGGATGATTCAATTAAGGGGACGATATTGGAAGTGAACCATTCGTACCCCGTGGATTTGGGATAGGGCAGGCTATAATATTTAAGGTTGTTCAGTTTTCTTAGCAGCGCATGGTCCAATTTACCGGACCGGGCCAGTTTTCCATCTTCGTCATAGGCCAATCCCATTTTATGGGTAATGTAGTTAAGCGGCATATTCGCCAATCCGATGTCGTAAGCAATGCGTTCGCCACCTTTTTCAAAAGAAATATTGCTTATGCCTCCCAAATTCAAACAAAAATCGTATTCAGGGAACAGCAATTTATCGCCAATGGGCACCAAAGGAGCGCCTTGTCCCTTTAGGGACACATCTTTAGTTCTGAAATCGCAAACCACTTGTTTGCCAGACGTGTTTGCCAATAGCTGCCCATCGCCCAATTGAAACGTTACACCATCTTCTGGTCGGTGATGCGAAGTGTGTCCATGACTGGCAATAAAATCGACCTCTTTGCCCAATTCATCCATAAACAACTTGGATTGTTGTCCCAACCAAATCCCATAATCCTTGTGCAATTGCTCATGATCTTCCTTGGAAAGGTGAATGGCATTTTTAAGGTATTCCCGCATTTTATCGGTATAGTCAATTTCTGCGATATTTTTAATGGAGAAATTCCATTTTTCACCTTCTTCCCAAATGTGGCAATAGGCTATGTCCAATCCATCCAACGAAGTACCGGACATTAGTCCCAAGACTTTATAAATGCTCATATCTTGTTGATTTTTATAATCAAGGAAATCGGTTTCTCTTCATCGTTCAAGATTTCCCTGATGTTGAAATTGCTATTTTCAAGTTGATTGAGTTCATGGAGCCAATCTTCCATAGTTCGGGCATACCAAGAATGTCCGTCCGTGAAGTTGCCGGGTAATCCTTTCCAAGAATCGGACAACCATTGGCTTTTAAATTTTAAATCGTTTTGAATGAGGAAGTAGGGGTGTAAGGTTTGAATAAGGAGCACTCCATCCTTTGATAGTTGATTTAATGTGTTTGACAATAATTCTTTCAGTCCATCTTTAAGATACAGGCAAAAATTGAAGACAGCGGCATCAAACGGGGTATTTGGAATATTTTTTCCTTCAATAATGTCTTCAAAGGTGAATACTTCAAAAGGCTGATTACTGTTTTTCCGTGCTTCCTCAATTAAACTTGCAGTAGCGTCCAAACCAGTAGCTTCCCATCCCAAATTTGCCATTTCACGGGTCAACCAGCCTTCACCACACCCAATGTCAACAATTTTGTCACCGTCCAATTGCTTTATGGTTTCCAAAATAGCGAGATTCGTGAATTTTCTGGAAGGTATGCTATCATTTTGAATGACTTTTATCCATTCCGCAGCGTTTTTATCCCATGATGAAATAATTTCCTTGCTCATGGTCGAAAAGTTTTTAGTTTGATGGGAAGATTGCCCTTCGCTTCAATTTTACCAGAGAAATGTTCAAAAGCAACTTCTTGAAACTCT
The DNA here is from genome assembly GCF_000224085.1 of Allomuricauda ruestringensis DSM 13258. Taxonomy (NCBI): domain Bacteria; kingdom Pseudomonadati; phylum Bacteroidota; class Flavobacteriia; order Flavobacteriales; family Flavobacteriaceae; genus Flagellimonas; species Flagellimonas ruestringensis. The sequence goes on along the minus strand of NC_015945.1, from coordinate 246,851 downwards.
AGAAAATCTTGATAGACCAAGACCACATTGGTTGAAGGCTTTAATTTTAAAATATCCAGTACATACGGATTCCCAAAAAGATAAATTAAGATGTTTTTTTCTTCCACCAATTTATGGAGGATTGCCAATGTTTCATCATCAAAGCCAAATTGGTTTTTGGGTTTTACGGCAGGTGGGAATATGCTTAATACTACATTATCTGTAGTTGAAACGGATGGAGCCTCTAAATCAATTACTTTGGACCCAAAATGTGATGAAATCTGCTCTGAAAAGCTGTTTTTTTTGCCCAAACTCACCGAAATATTGAGAAAATCGGAAGATTTAAACTTCTTGACCGTTGATGGATTCCCGTATAACTCTGTGATGCTGTGCTCGGCAATTTCACGGTTCAGTTTGGAGTGCAAACCATGATCAAATTCCTCTGATCGCATCTCTTCAGAAAAGACTTTGCGTTTGAGTTTCCAGACTCTCTCAAAACTATCTTGAATTCGTTCTTTTGAGGCAGTGGTCAAAATTTCATCAATCCCTTCTTCCACATGTTCACTAAAACAGAGTACATCAATTCCAGCTTCGAAGGCAACACTTTCCAATTTCCCCTTCTGCGGAAACTTTTTGGAAACGGCATGCATATTCAAAGCATCAGAAATTACAACTCCGTCAAAACCCAACTGTTTTCGGAGCAGTCCAGAAATAATTTTTGATGAGGTTGTGGATGGATTTTCTGCATCCAACTGGGGTAGGAGCAAATGGCCTACCATAACGGAATCTACTCCTGCTTTAATCAGTTTTTGAAAAGGAAATAGCTCGTTTTCCATGAGTTCATCCATGGATTTATCGATAACGGGCAACCCCAAATGGGAATCCGTTGCCGTATCGCCGTGCCCTGGAAAATGCTTGATGGAGTTTAGGGTTCCACTCTTGGCCATTCCTGTTAGGAATGCTTCTGCTTTATGGAATACACTATTTCTATCATCCCCAAAAGAACGATAACCGATTACGGGATTTTCAGGATTGTTGTTGATATCGACCACCGGGGCCAAATTCCATTGTATTCCAGCTTGTTTGCAATCATTTCCAATAGCTTCGCCCACTTTATAAATCAAATCGTTGTTGTTGGTCAAAGCTCCCAATGTAATGGCATACGGGTATTGTGGGGTATTTTCTATACGCATGGCGAGTCCCCATTCAGCATCAATAGCAACAAGTAAAGGTGTGCTGGCAGCTTCTTGATATCGCGCAATAAGTTCCAACAAACGGTCATAGCTTTTTTCGTTGTGGACTATTTTTTTCTTCCCTTCAAAATTGGTGGCCGCACTGGCCCTGCTGTGGAAAAAACAGATGGAACCTACGTGCTGTTCTTTGATGAGTTTCTCCATTTTCTGGACTTCCTCTTCCGTGTCGTTGATAAAAACAGCAGGCATAAACAATTGCCCTACTTTCTGTTTTAGGGTCAGTGTTTCTTTTGGAAGCGTGTATGTTCGATGGATATCAGTCATTGGATTCAACCGTTTTTTTACCGTAATCAGCCGGGTATTTTAAATAATGAAGCACCAAAAATGCGGGTAAAGCGGCAATCACTACCCAAATAAAGAAACCATCGTAGCCCAACCATTCTTGTATGTATCCGCTCAGCATACCGGGCAGCATCATGCCCAAGGCCATAAAGCCTGTGGCAATGGCATAGTGCGATGTTTTGGAAGCACCTTCGGCCACATAAATAAGGTACATCATAAACGCAGCAAAGCCGAAACCATACCCGAATTGTTCAAGAACCACAGTACCGACCACTGCATATATGCTGGTGGTTTGTGTTACGGCCAAAATTGCGTAAAGTGCATTGGGCAGGTTTAGTGCAAGCAACATAGGCAGCATCCATTTTTTAAGACCGTCCCTGGAAATCAATATTCCCCCAAGAATTCCTCCGAGCGATAGCATAATGACTCCCACGGTACCATAAATGGTGCCCACGGCTTCGGTGGAGTAGGCCAATCCACCAACTTGTAACTCATCCAGTAAAAACGGGGATGCCATTTTAACCAATTGTGATTCTCCTAAACGATACGTTAACACAAACAAAAGGGCGACTCCGATTTGATGTTTCTTGAAAAAGGTGGCAAATACTTCAATGAATCCTGCTGGTTTTTCCTTGGGTTCTGAGCTTGCATCTTCGAATTTTGGAGCCGTAAAAAAGTTCGATACCGTTAGGGCAAGCATTAATACCGCGGCACTGATCATGGTTACGGACCATGCTTTGGTATTGTCTCCGTACTGATTCTCCAAAAAGCCTGCGAAAATGACCAAAAGCCCTTGTCCCGTTACCATGGCCAACCGGTAGAAGGTACTGCGAAGGCCAATAAAAAAGGATTGCTTTTTCTGGGTGAGGCCAATCATATAATACCCATCCGAGGCAATATCATTGGTTGCAGAGGCGAAGGCGGCCATCCAAAAGAACGCTAAGGTGATTATAAAAAAGGAGTTTGACGGTAAAAAAAGGCCAATACCTAAAAACGCAAGAGAAACCACCAGTTGCATTCCCAAAAACCATTTTCGTTTGGTGCCGTTAAGGTCAACAATGGGACTCCACAGAGGTTTGATGACCCAAGGGAGGTATAGCCAACTTGTGTACAAACCTATTTCCGCATTGCCAATGCCCAAACGCTTGTACATAATCACGGAAACTGTTACCACCAAAATGTAGGGAATCCCTTGGGTGAAATATAAAAAGGGAATCCACAGCCATGCGTTTTTATCTTTCGGAGCTACATTCATTGGTGGTGGTTTTATATAGAATTGGTCTTTTATTTGTTGAAATATCGGGAAGTTCAGGCTAATTCGGTAACATCACTTCAGTTAACGGTTAAGTTTTTATGTCGTTTTAACGATGGCACATAAAAGAAAAAAGGCCCACTTATGCACTAAATGTAGGCCTTTTCAAGATTAATTAAACAACTAACAACTTAAAATGAAATGGTGTTTTTTTTTAGAAATGGTATCGTACAAAGCCTTCCATGGCTTCGTACTCTGCCATTCCAAGTGCATTATATCTATTTGCGGTATCTTTGTTTCTTTGTTCGGCACGTTGCCAGAATTCTCTTTCGTCGTTCCCTGGGAACATGGCACTATCCTTTTGGGATTGGTGTTTGAATATGGCGTTGATTTTTCTGTCCATATCTTTTGGTCCGATCGGTACGGCCATTTCCATATCTGCAATGTCCCATTCCTGCCATGCACCTCTATACAACCAAACGTAGCAGTTTCTTATCCAATCCGAGCCTTCGTCCACCAAGCGTTCAATAGCTTTAAAGATTACATCCAAACAAACTCTGTGTGTACCATGTGGGTCGGAAAGGTCTCCTGCGGCAAAGATTTGATGCGGTTTTAGCTTGTTCAGCAAATCATAGGTGATTTGAACATCTTCATCCGAAAGAGGTTTCTTCCTAACGGCACCTGTTTCATAGAATGGCAGGTTCTGAAAATGCGCATTTTCCTCCTTCACACCACAATAGCGACAAGCGGCCAAGGCTTCCCCTTTTCTAATCAATCCTTTAAAATGCTGTACTTCGGGACTGTCCAATTCTCCCGGTTTTTTGTTGGCCAGAAACTCACGCACCTCTTTAAACCTCTTTTTGAGCTCCTTGTTGTCTTTTTGAACATCGGTGGCAAAATCAAGGAATCGTATTACTTCATCATCAAAAACTGCAATATTACCCGAAGTTTGATACGCTACGTGCACATTGTGTCCTTGGTCCACCAATCGCAATAAAGTGCCTCCCATTGAAATCACGTCATCATCGGGGTGAGGACTAAAAATCAATGAGGTCTTAGGGTGGGGTTGTGCTCTTTCCGGTCTTTGACTGTCATCAGCATTGGGTTTGCCACCTGGCCAGCCGGTAATTGTGCGTTGCAATTGGTTAAATACCGATAGATTGATTTGCTCTGCGGAGCCTACCTCGGCAATCAGGCTACCCATACCATATTCATTATAATCTTCGTTGGTCAATTTTAAAATGGCCTTGTCCAGTTTTTCTGAAAGCCAAATTGATGCGGTTTTGATGAGTTTGTCGTCCCAATCGCACTCGGTTACCAACCAAGGTGTTTTTATTCTTGTTAAATAGGAGGATGCTGCTCCGTCAAGAACAAAATCACAGTTTTTATGATGCTGTAAGAAAGTTGCAGGAACGGATTCCTTTATTTCGCCCTCAACGGCTTGTTGAACAATGGGTGCTTTTCCTTCGCCCCATGCCATGATTATGATTCTTTTGGCATCCATAATGGTGCCGACACCCATTGTAACTGCTCTTCTTGGCACATTTTCCTCGCCGAAGAAATCACTTGCGGCATCAAGGCGCGTAACACGGTCCAAACGAACCAATCGGGTTTTACTGTTAAGGGAGGAACCAGGTTCGTTGAAACCGATATGCCCTGTTCTACCAATACCCAGAATCTGAATATCAATACCTCCGACATTTTTTATTTTCTCCTCATAATCCAAGCAATACTTTCTGATTTCTTCCTTGGGCAAACTCCCGTCTGGAATGTGAACATTGTGAGGTTCGATATCAATATGGTCAAACAAGTGTTCGTTCATGAAGCGAACATAGCTATGGATGGAGTCTGGGTCCATCGGGAAATATTCGTCCAAATTGAAAGTGACCACATTTTTGAAGCTAAGTCTACCTTCTTTATAAAACTGAACCAAGTAATCGTACACCTTGGTCGGCGTAGAACCTGTTGCCAACCCAAGAACTGCCTTTTTGCCTTCGTCTTGCCTTTGTTTGATCAGACTTGCAATTTCATTGGCAACATACCATGATGCGCTTTGAGCGTCTTGGTAAATATGGGTGTCGATTTTTTCGAACTTCACCATTTCGGTGTCCAAGGCCTCTTTTTTTAATAGATTATCGGCTAATTCTTGCATTATTTATCCATGTTTAGATGTTAAACGGGACAAATATACGTTAAAATTGCTGTTTTTTGCAATAAATTTGCAGTTTTATGCTTTTTTAAAGAAAAGCTAACATTGCAATCAAACCAGAAGGCGTTATTTTGAATTGTTTTCTACTTTTGAAATCTTAGGAAAAGGATAGTATATGCTTAAAGAAGAACGACAACATTCCATACTTAATGAAGTAGAGTTGCACAACAGAGTGTTGCTTACGGATTTGGCCGAGAAACTTGATGTTTCAATAGATACCGTGCGGCGAGACGTTAAAGAACTTGATGCGGATAACCTATTGGTCAAAGTTCACGGGGGTGCGGTTTCTTTGGGCTTTGCCAATCACAGCCCTCAACAAAGCAATGTTTATGCCCAAGACAAGAAAATAGCGATCGCCAAAAAAGCGGTGGGCCTCCTTAAAAATAACAGTGTTGTTCTAATTGATGGGGGTACAACTTGTCTGGAGTTGGCACGGTTATTACCTGTAAATCTAAAGCTTACCTGTTTCACCTTGAGCCTTCCCGTAGCCATGGAATTGCTTCGCAAACCAAATGTAGAAACGATATTTATTGGAGGTACACTTTCAAAGGGGTCGCAAATAGCCATGGGCTCCAGTACCATCAATGCATTGTCACAGATTAAAGTGGATTATAGTTTTATAGGAACAGGCTATGTTGACACCAAATTTGGATTAACAGAGTTTGATTGGGATGTGGTACAGACCAAAAAGGCCGTTATCAATGCTTCCAAGAAAGCAGTACTTTTATGTATTTCGGAGAAGCTGAATTCCCAGCATCGCTTTAAAACTTGCGATTTAAACGTAATCAACACCATGATAACGGAATTGGAGCCTTGGGACTCAAAACTTGATGCATTTAAGAATTTGAACATACAAATATTATAATATAGTGGTACAAAAGCACATTAAGATTACTGAGGAACCATCCCATTATGATGGGTTGGATGAAATGGAGACTTTGGATATTGTGACCCATATCAACAATGAGGACAAGAAAGTGGCGGAAGCTGTCGAGCAGGTATTGCCTCAGGTCTCTAAAGTGGTTGATGAGATGGCCAAGCGTTTTGACAAGGGAGGAAGATTGTTTTACATAGGTGCAGGAACCAGTGGTAGACTTGGTATATTGGATGCTTCGGAAATACCCCCCACATTTGGAATGCCTCATGATAAAGTAATTGGGCTTATTGCGGGTGGAGATCAGGCGATTCGCAAGGCGGTAGAGAATGCCGAAGATGATACGAAGCAAGCTTGGAAAGACCTTCAAGAATATGACATCAATCCTAATGATGTTTTGGTGGGCATTGCTGCTTCGGGTACCACTCCCTACGTATTGGGAGGTGTTATGGATGCAAAGGCCAATGGCATCCTAACGGTTGGTATTACCAACAACCCGGGTTCACCGTTGGCACAATCAACCAATATTCCCATTGAAGTGAACGTAGGACCCGAATTTTTAACAGGGAGTACCCGAATGAAAAGTGGAACCAGTCAAAAATTGGTACTTAACATGATTTCCACGGCTTTGATGATTCGTGTGGGCAGGGTAAAAGGAAACAAGATGGTGCACATGCAACTGAGCAATACCAAATTGGTGGATAGGGGCACACGCTATATCATGGAAGAACTTGGATTGGACTATGATGAAGCGGAAAAAGCACTCAAAAAATATGGTTCGGTAAAAATGGCCATAGATGCTTTGAAATAAGTGAGAACTATATTATTTCGGCTCTAAGCGGTAAATACCTTTCCCTTCAATACTTACATAGATAAAACCATCGGGTGCTTGACGTACATTGCGAACACGACCCATGCCATCCAGCAACTTTTCTCGATAGACCGCTTGGTTTTCTTTTAGTTCCAGTCGTTCCAAATATTGAAAAGCCAAGGAGCCGACCAATAAGTTGCCTTGCCATTTGGGATACTTATCGGAAGTAACGAACGTCATTCCCGACGGAGCAATGGACGGTGTCCACTGATAAAGTGGCTGTTCCATACCAGGTCTTGAGGTTTCATCAGTGATTTCGGTACCACTATAATTAATGCCGTAGGTGATTACGGGCCACCCATAGTTCTTTCCTTTTTGGATGACATTGATTTCATCACCGCCCCTTGGACCATGTTCGTGTTCCCAAAGCACTCCAGTTTTAGGGTGAAGAGCCAAGCCTTGAGGATTTCTATGCCCATAGCTATAAATGGCTTTTTTTGCTCCTATTTCATCAATAAATGGATTGTCCTTGGGTATTCTGCCATCATCGTGCAAACGGTATATTTTACCACCATCGCGGGTGATATCTTGCGGATTTACATCCCTGTTTCCCCTGTCACCAATGGAAAAGAACAGGTATCCGTCTCTATCAAACTCTATTCTTGAGCCAAAATGTTGTCCGCGTGTTGAGTTTGGCGATGCTTTGTAGAGCTTTTCAATGTTTACGAGTTTATTGTTGGATAATTTAGCGCGAATAATCGCCGTATTTCCTCCTTTGCCTTCGCCTTCTGTGGAGGCATAAGAGAAATAAATCCAACCATTAGTGTTAAAGTTAGGATGCAATTCAATGTCCATTAACCCACCTTGACCTCTATTATAAATTTCAGGGGCATTGCCTACTTCAATGGTTTTTCCAGATTTGTGGAGAAGTAGCTTTCCTGATTTTTCGGATACCAAAATACTATTGTCGGGCAAAAATACCATGCCCCAAGGATTTTGGACTCCACCTACCACAAGCTTAGGTGTAAAATCAATGGTTGTTGGAAGTTGTATGCCCATATCGGATTTTTGGGCACAAGATGTACTGAGCAATAGAATAAAAAAATACGGAAATAAGAGGCTTTTTTGCATGATTTTACTAGTCAGTTTTATTGAAGATAAAAAGAATTTTTGTAAGAACAGAATCTATGATTTAGATTATTGAAGTTCCAAATCTGAGTATTCTCTATGTGGTTTTGGTAAAAAAGTAATTTTAGGATTGAAGTATCACTAAAATTTATATTTTTGCATTCCCTTTTCGGGATGTGGCGCAGTCTGGTAGCGTACACGCATGGGGTGCGTGTGGTCGCTGGTTCGAATCCAGTCATCCCGACTTAACCTTTTCAAGTAAAATCAAAACACTGTTAATCTTATGATTTTCAGTGTTTTGTGTTTTTAGGCATATCGTTTGAATTCATTTAAAACCATCTAAAATCATATCAAGCGTGTTCCCATCGGGAGCAAACACTTACAGTTCTTATTGTAACTTTAAATGACTTTTAGAACCATTTTTCTTGTGTTTTGACTTTCACAGTATTCACACTCTAAAAGGTTACAACATGCAGAAAAACAATCGTTTAACAATCAATTTCTTTACTAGAAAGCACAAGGTGCAATCCGAGAACCGGATTGTCTATTGTAGGATCACCATCGATGGTGATCGCACCGATTTTAGCATAAATCGGGAGATAAAAGCCAATTTATGGGACAATAACCGTAAAAGGGGCAAGGGTTTTTCCAGTTATGTGATTTCCCTTAACAAGTACCTGGACCAAATTTATACAGGACTACATGAGGCCCATAGATTGATGATGGCAGAAGAAAAAGTAATCACTCCACTATCTATCAAAGCAAGGTTTTTTGGGGAAGATGAAGGCGGAAAAACATTAAAACAATTGATTGCCTACCATAATGGAACCATGCACACTTCTTTACGTCCGGGAACCAGAAAGAATTACCACATCACAGAAAGATGCGTGGGCCTATTTTTAAAAGAAGAATATGGGGTTGAGGACATCAAGCTCAAAAAACTGAATTATCGTTTTATATCCGACTTTGAACAGTACCTAAGAAAGTACAGACCATCTACACGAACCAAATGCACCAACAATGGGGCCATGAAACATATGGAACGGCTAAAGAAAATGTCGAGGTTGGCCGTTCGGTTGGATTGGATAACAAAAGACCCTTTTGAAAACTATAAACTGCGTTTTGAGAAAACCGAACGGGAATATTTGACAAAACGGGAATTGAGGTTGATTGAAGAAACCACGTTCACAAAGGAGGGGGTTGAGAAATGCAAGGATGTGTTTCTTTTCTCATGCTATACTGGCCTATCCTATATCGATGTGAAGGTATTGACCCCAGACCACCTACTTAAAGGGATAGATGGCAATGAATGGCTGTTCACCAAAAGGATAAAGACGGACGAAAAACTTAAAATCCCGTTACTTCCACAGGCAAAGGAAATCATCAAGAAATATGAAGATTCAGCCGAAAGGAGAATAGCAAAAGTCCTATTGCCTGTTTATAGCAATCAAAAGGTCAATTATTACTTAAAGGAAATCTGCAAAGCCTGTAAGATTTACAAGAAAGTGACATTCCATACTGCAAGGCACACTTTTGCAACAACGGTAACCTTGTCCAATGGAGTCCCGATAGAAACCGTCTCAAAGATGCTCGGCCATACCAAATTGTCCACTACCCAGATCTATGCAAGGGTATTGGAACACAAGATAGGGGAGGACATGCAAAATCTAATTGAACATATGCAGACTAGCCGATCAGCCGAAGGATGATAAGGTAGTATTCATTAGGTCCCGCTTGCGGGACGTAGGGAATAGCAAGAGGGTGATGCGCAGATTGCGCCATCACGGTTGTTTTCGGGTCTTCAACAAGTTGAAAACCAGTCAATTGAAGTGGACTTAGAATACTGTACAAAATATGTGGCTACAGTAGACTTTTCCGAAATCTACAGTAAACCCTTTGGGAAGCCCTGTAAACACTGGAAATTTTTGACGAAAAAATTGACGCAATTTCACTAAAAAACAAAATAGCACCTATGGAAAAGCAATCAACAAACGGCAGAACAAAGAGAGGGACAGGTGGTTATTCCAATATCACGGTAAAGAAGGAAACGGCCACACGCTTTCGCAATTACTCCAAAAGGTTCAACAAATCGCATAGTGAGGTGTTGGATGGAATGGTACAATACTTCAAGGAGAATCAACTTGACCCTTTTGGGGAGGGAACAAAGATCATTCTTGACAGTATCAAAAAACTGGAGCGTCAGATGATGAAAAAATTCGATAGAATCATCGCCATTATCAAGAACATGGAAAAGACCAGTATCCGGCCCACCTATGAAATGATGTTGATTCTTTACGAGGCCTATGTAAAGGATGGGAAGAGACCGAGACAGGAACCTGTCCAAATTCAGGAAGAGCGAATGGATTTTTTGGAGCCAAGAAACACCGTTCCTAAAGTGGATCATGAGAGAATACTCCGTGAATTTGAAAGCTATAAAAAGCGTTGCAATGAAATGCTCCACAACGTTGAAAAGATAGAACCCATGATGGGAAAGCCCTATTTAAAAATTAATATGGACATCGGGGAGTTTGAAAAATTAAAGTACCATTTAAGATAACGGCTATGTACCTTACCATCTCGGCACAGAAAATGGGCAGTACCTACAATTCCAGTGTGGGGAACTATGTGGACTATCTGGAAAAGGAAAACGAGGACAGGTTACCGGAACAGAGGGAAGAATTCTTTGACCAAGAAAACGACAGCGTAAGCCCTCAAACCGTCATCGATGAAATAGATGCCAATACTGCCAAATTAAGGCAGAAAGACCCGAAATTCTATTCCATAGTGGTCAGTCCCAATAAAAAGGAATTGCAGGCCATAGGAAATGACCCAAACATGCTCAGGGAATATACAAGGAAGCTTATGGAGGACTATGCCAAGAGTTTCCATCGCAACCAAGAGGTCAAGGCCGAGAACTTGAAATATTACGCCAAGATCGAACATGAACGTACCTATCGGGGCCTTGACAAACAGGTTCAGGAGAATGCGCCCTACCGAGGGGAAATAGCAAGGCTAAGGAACGAGATACGAAAAGTGGAAAGGGGCGAATCCATTGGGAATGTCAAAGAGCTTGAAAAAAGGATCAAAGAGCATGAAAGATTGGCACCTCATAAGCAGAACGGACAGCTTGTGGCTGCTGGGATGCAGAAAGAGGGGCCACAGACCCATATCCATATCATAGTGAGCAGGAGGGATGTAACGAACACCTATACGCTTTCCCCGATGGCCAAGCACAAGGCATCCGAAGTGGAACTGAATGGAAAGATGGTCAAGAGGGGATTTGATAGGGACAGTTTTTACCAAGCAGCAGAAAAAACCTATGACAGGACAACAGGGTTCAAGAGGAACTATGTGGAATCCTATGTTGGGAGAAAGGCCCATGCTAAAGAACCGGGTAAGTTCTTTGCGAAGGTCATGGGACTACCCACTAAGGAAAAGGACATAGCCTTTAAACTACTTAAAACGATGGGTGTCAAGGCTCCCAATATACCGACCAATAAAGTACAGATTGCAGCCAAGATCATCAAGGCCCTTGGAAAGGGTATTGATAAGGCTAGGGGTACAGGCGAGGATATGGGTTACTGAAATTCAAGAAGTAGGTTGCGCCCTACCGGGTTTTTGCTTTACGCTTATCTATCTGAACGCTACAAAAACCCGATAGGATCCATGCGCAAAAGTTGGGGGTAAGATTTGGGGTTCTTCTTATTCTACTTTAAACGGGCAAGTTTAACTACAGCCGGCTGAATAGTTTTGTTATTGGCATTAGTTTTTGTTTACAGTCACAATTATTTCTGATATCCTCTTCATCATTGCATCATCAACATAATTTCTAAAATCATCACATTTTGAAGGCTCAAAGTTGCCCTTCAATGAAATCCATCTATTCATAAATGATTTACTTTCTATTCTATCTATGTCAAACATTGATATACACTTATCGCAAATTATCCATGGGGTTGGTGATGACGATATTTCCTTAAAATATTCAATCCGCCTATCTAATCCATCTTTGTCTAAGCCAAGTTCGTTTCTTTGAAAAGCAAACCCCCAATAGTAAGCTGACTGTATTACTTCAAATGTTCGTAATAAATAGCCATCAGGTTCTTCCATAGAGGATAGACAACAATCGCACAAATATTTCATATGATTGTCAATTTCAAATGGTGCAATATTGCTATCTAAATCCAAGGCCACACTTTTTCCTGCATCAGATTTCCAAAACTCTTGTGGTTTGTTGCTAATTTCTGTTACTATTTTTTCTTGTTCCTTTATAGAAATTTCACTTAACGCTAACTGATATATTTTTTCAGCTCTATCCAGAAAGAAAAGGAAAAATTTTCCATTGTCTATGTATTGAACAAATGGAAATCGGCTCTTTTTAAATAAAACTTGAGTTCCTCTAAAATTATTGGTTTCACCCTTTAGTTTAGTGAATAATAGAAACCTGGCAAATTTTGCAAAAACAAATGTTTCACCATCTATTTCGGCTATATTTGTGTCAACTGCCCTATTAAAATATCTATGCACGAATTCATTTGGCTGTGCTTGCTTTCCCCATTTATTTCCAAGGAATAACATGTGGATATCGTTAAACTTAAGAGGTTTGTTTTTATCTAAATAAGATTTCCAGTCGTAGAAAACATCTTCATAGTAATTCTCCGCATTAATTTTGCTGATCAAAAGTCGTCTCCATAGAATTGAAATGATGAAGTTGCCGAGATTTTCATCATAATTTAGAAACCTTTGGTCGTTGTTTAAATGCTGAAAAAAGATATTGTTGGCAAACCATTTTTCATAAGAACTAAACTTTTGTTCACAATCAAAACAGAACAAATAGTTTTTCTCTCCATCTTGTATTCTCCTATTTGGATTCAACGGAGAACGGAAATATTTTCCACCAGTATTTTTCATCCAACGAAATACAAACTTTGGGATTATATGACTTTTTGCTAGGTCTGTGTTTTTATCGCATAGATGACAAGTTCCTTGCTTCATTTCTGATTTTAACTCAATCAAGTTATGGCTTCAAAAGTCTGACTGAATCAACATATTGAGGACCAATCTTAAGAAAATTTATACTGTGGATACTTTCCTAAGAAAGTGTCAATTAATTGAAAATTAAGTAAGTATTAAATTATAAGGGGGATTTTTAAAATTCAATGAATAATAAAACACCTCAATATCAAATAAAAATGAGGAGATCTTATTTCCTTTTGAATCACTTATTTTTTCTTCAATAGCTCTTCCAAATAAGAAACCTTGTCCTTTTCAGCTTGAACAAGTCGCTCATACAGCTCAACTACTTTATCAATCGGATTAAAAGTGGGTTGATGTAAAATTGCATTTAATGCCGATTGGTCATGAAAAGAATTTGAAATAATATTTAAAACAGATTCCTCGGAAAAATTCTCGATACCTTCTTTCGTAACTCCCAATGCTTTTGCGATTTCTTCAAGTTTCTTATCCTCCAAGGTTTCACTTTTTTCCAAAGAAGAAACACTCTGTTGGCTTATCCCCAGTTCCTCCGCAAGCGTTTCTTGCTTCATTCCCCGGAGTTCCCTGATTCGGGCAATCTTTCTTCCTATATGATTGGTTTTTGTGTCTGTCGTCATAACTTAAAGATATCGATAAATTTCTTTCGCTTTCCCCTTTTTGGTAAAATACAGGCTCATACTGGTAATTTACAATCGGTAATGGTGGGTTACACCTTTCAACACGACTAATTTAAGCGAAAATTTCAGCTTGGAAAAATTCCAAACTAAAGAATAAGGCTTCATCAACACCAAGGAGTGCAAAAGAACAAACACATGGAAAACCACCATACCCTAGAAGAATGCTATAAAGGCCTCAAAAAGGGTTGTTCCAACTCTTTTACGGAAATCCATACCAAATACAATAGACAGATTTTCTGGTTGGGAAAGAGCTTTCTAGATGATGGTTTTGTTGTGGAAACATTGGTACAAGATGTATTCTTGAAGTTGTGGGTACATAGAGATACATTGGAATCACCGAAACATATTTATTTTTTCTTGCGGTTTGTCATGAAAAGGGAGTGTATTTCATACTATACACGCCCTAAGAACAGGTTTTTCAGGAAAGTCCACTCGTTGGAGAGTTTTGAGAATTACCAAGACTATATGGTCGGGTATGACCCTGCTGAAGACAATAACAATGTTAAACTACAGGAAGGGGAACAAGAGAAGTTCGAAAGTATCAAAAGCGTCCTGCCGTTATTGGATGACAGCAAAAGACACGTAATCAACCTGTGTTTGAAATATGGTTTTCAGTACAAGGCCATTTCCAAAGCAATGGGAAAAGGCATCAATGAAACCTGTAGAGAGATCAAGGAAGCTATTGAAGATATTAAAACCATCCTTCATCAAGGAAATAAGCTCGATTTCGGTGATAACAATACAGATGAGATAAAGTTTACTGGCGAGATGACAGAAGAGCAGACAAAGGTGCTTAAAATGCGTTGTGAACTAAGATATTCCTTTTCCGAAATAGCGGATGAACTTAACATCTCTCAAAAGGAGGTGCATCAGGAATTCATGATAGCCTATAGGCTAATGGAAGCAAAACATCAATTGCAATCAGCCTAACATGGAAAAGACAACACTAAAACTCACTCGAAAGATCCAACTTCTGATTGACCTTTCTACTAAAGAAGAGAAAAAAGAGGCTTTGGATAAACTGTACCAGTGGCAGAATAGGTGCTTTAGGGCAGCCAACCTAATAGTAACCCATCTTTATGTTCAGGAAATGATAAGGGAATTCTTTTATCTCTCAGAGGGGAAAAAATATAAACTGGCGGATGAAAAGAAAGATGAACAAGGAATCCTTAATCGTTCCAGAATCAACACCACCTATCGAGTGGTATCAGACCGGTTTAAAGGCGAAATCCCCACAAACATATTGTCCAATTTGAACCAGGCCTTGATTTCATCTTTCAAGAAAAACAGACCAGAGTATTGGAATGGTGAACGCTCCTTGAAAAATTTCAGAAGAGATATGGCCTTCCCTTTTGACTTGGAGGGTATGAGTGGATTACACTACAACGAAGAAAAAAAGGCTTTCTGCTTTCGTTTATTTCGGATTCCCTTTAAAACCTATTTGGGAAAGGATTTTACGGATAAACGGACATTGTTGGAGCGGGTAGTGGAGGGCAAGACTAAGCTGTGCACGTCACACATAAAACTAAAAGAGGGCAAGATTTTCTTGTTGGCAGTATTCGAAATTGAAAAAGAAAACCACGACCTAAGACCTGAGATTATTGCAGAGGCTTCACTTTCCCTTGAATATCCCATTGTTGTAAAGGTTGGCAAAGCAAGGCTTACCATTGGCACAAAGGAAGAATTTTTATACAGAAGACTGGCAATCCAGTCGGCACACAGACGGGCAAAGATCGGGGCAACCTATTCCAAATCGGGTAAAGGCATCAAAAGAAAACTAAAGGCAGTTGACAGACTTGGTCAAACGGAACGTAAATATGTCCATCATCGTCTGCATGTCTATAGCCGGAGGTTGATTGATTTTTGTGTTAAACATAGAGCAGGAACCCTCATACTTTTGAATCAGGAGGAAAAAACTGAGATTGCTAAAGAAGAGGGATTTGTATTAAGAAATTGGAGCTATTGTGATTTGATGACCAAAATAGAATACAAAGCTAAGAAAGCTGGTCTTGAATTGATTATTGATTGAATAGAATGGTCGAGGGTGCTTGTACACCCGTAAGGTGAGGTCAAGACACTCACTAAATGCAGACTGCATGTACAACGCGTGGGCTCTCTTATTATTTGTAATCTTTAGTTTAAGCTTTTAAATTACTACCTTTTATACTGATAGTACGCTGGCTTTTTTCCGTTCAGTTTGTCATTCAGCGTTGGCAAAGACATACTCTTTTGCAATTTTTGGCTTGTGTGTTGGCTGTAGCGAATTGCAAATGTGTATGGCTTTATGCGTTGGAATCCAATTTACTTTCAAGACCAGAGATATTGTTCACGTGCTTTATAATATTTTTTCTGATTTCTCTACACAGGTTTTCATCAAAGTAGACTTCTTCACCTTTTACTTTAAAGTATTCTTTACCATCTTCGTTTTTCATTAATTCAGCGTGCGCAAATTGGTTTCGTATTAGGATTATTTCCTTCGAGTAATCTTCCGAAAAATTTTCTTTCTTAAGAATCTTTAAAATTTCTCCTAAGGCGAATATTTTTTGAGAAGAATTGAATAAAATATTATCTCTAAATATGTCCTTGGATTTTCTTGCCTTAGCCTTGTTGTACTTTTCTTCAGCATTGGCAAAAATATTATCAAATATATTTTCAATAACTGGCTTGATTTCATCTGAAAGTTTAGGGTTTTTTAATTGTGCTTTCACAATATTGTCCATTTTTAAATCTAGTGAACTAGTTTCTTGCATTATCATACCACGCATAGTAACGATATTTTGAAACTTAGAAATAGTAAGATTAATCAAGTCCATAATAGATGCTCCAAGTTCTCTGTAAGCACTAGCCTCATCCATCTGATGAAATGTAATTCTGCTACTATTGACTAAGTTTGTTGCAGAAAGTTCACTATTCGCAGAATAAAAAAATATTTCGGTCATAATATGTTTGACATCACGCACAAAATCAATAACCTGTGAACCGTGACTTTCATTTAAATTCAGGTCAGTTATTATTAGGTCAAATGTCTCACTTGCTTCATATTTTTCTTTGAATTCATCAAAGTCTTCAGCTGTTTCAAATTGAACATTGAAAAATTCATTTACTAAATGTTCATTTATTGTTTGTCTGAGAGCAAGGAAAGGTTTGGTATCTATTTTATCCTCTACCCATATAATTTTGTAATCTAATTTCATAGTGGAAATATTATATGGAATTCCGTTCCTTTTTTGCTTGGAACGTATTCTATTTCTGAATTATATTTTTCTAAGATGCTTTCAACGTGATAAAGACCAATACCAGAGCCATCAGTGTTGCTATATCTAAACTCAAATATTTTATCGACTATATCTTTCGGAATACCGTTTCCATTGTCTTTAAATGAAAGAACTAAATTTGATTTGTTCTTGGTCCATCCTAATAATATTTCAGTTGATTTCGCTTTCCTACTATTAGAAAATAAATTATCAAGCACTACAGTAATTTCAAAGGGACGAAACTTCATTACTTTTTTCAAGTTCGTCTCTTTAATTGAAATTTTAATTGGTCTTTTACTATGAATAAAAGAATCTGCTGGTTGATAAATATTGATTACATAATCATTAATAAAAGAAACCAAATCTTTAGTTATTTTCTCTGCCTGAGTATTGAATCCAGCCATTGTCACAAAACGTGAAGCACTTACAATTCTCTGAACTTCTAAACTTATATCCTTGATGTCCTCAATTAATTCCTCTTTTGGCTTATCGCTGTTTATTGAATCAACTAATGAATCTAAACTCCAGGTGATATTTCCAGCGGTATGTATAATTTGATGCTGTAATGCCAACAAATCTTTTTTCTCTCTACCCTCAACTGATTTGTCAAAAAGTTTTTCTGCAATTTCTCTGTCCAGTTCAGTTTTTAACTCTTCATTTTCTATATACTTTTGAAGAGCTTCCTCTTCTGCTTCTTCCTTTCTCGATTTTAGGTCAGAAAGTTTCTTTTCAACATTCTTAATGGTTTTTTTTACCTCTTCTTTATCAAAATCATCAGAATCAATTTTCTCCGATAATTTCTTTAAAGTTCCTTGAGCAGATTTTTCACTTTTCGAATCTAAAATGCGAAGAATGTTAGGTGAAACCTCAAATTTCGTGACTGACTTTGAGTTTGAAATGGACGAGATGAGTTGACTTAGATTTTCATTTACATCAAAAATTCTTTCATTTTTTGTCCCTTCATTTTTTATAAATGATTCGTTGATATTGATATAATCGTCATCTGACAAAAAATTTCCCCAATCGGTAATGTCAATCGTATACTTTTCTAGTTTTTTTAAAGTTTCGTAAAATTGTTTCTCTAAGTTGAAGTAGGCAGAGGTTTTAATAAAGCCATCACCTCTACTAGAAGTTTCTTTCAAATTATCGTTAGTTCCTTGTATAGAGATATAGCCAATTACTTCACGAGTTCCAAGGTTTCTGGCGTAACCTTGGCTTTTCCTTACATCCATTTTAAATGGGTCTTCGCCACGTTCTCCATAAGGATACACTCTAAGGCCATTTTTGTAAACGAAAATGTGACCATACTCAACAGGTTGGACACCCATTCTTCTTGTGAAAGTGGATTTTGCTGATTGGTTTAAGAAGTATATTGAATAATGAATATCACTGAAGTCAGAATATGGGTTTTCTTCCTCAATTTTGTAGACCAATTCTCCCCCTTCATAAAGAGTAGTGGTTATAAAACCCTTTTTAATATCTGACTCAATATAACTGGTCTTTAATTGTAAGGTCTCGAAAATCGGATTTCTAATTTCTCCGTTTACGATGTTAAAATAATCAACTTCAGATTCATCAAGTTTCCCTTTTTCTACAAGGTCTTTGTTTTTTTTAATTTGTTTACTGTCATTTCCTTGTTCTTCTTCTATGGACAAGAAAATCTTAAACGAATCATCATCTTTTATAGTAGACGGATTTATTAAACGTGCTAATGAATCTTTTAGTGATTGGAATTTATCTCTATTCCATTCACTGTGCAAATTTGAGATTTCAAGAACAGTTCCTTGTGTTAGATTATATGAGCTTTTTTTTAATGTTTCGTGAAGTACACTTACGTTTACAAATTCATTATTACTGTCTTCCTCGAACTTGTTCCAATCTGTAACTAAAGCTTCTATTTTTGCATTTTCCTCATCCTTTAACGTTTCTAGATAAAGCTCACTCCCTAGTCTGTCACATGAAAATCTACCAATGCCTTTTGCACCAGCATAAGCTCTTTTTACTTTGATTTTATCTCTATAGTTTTTATAACTCTCTTCCTCATCTCCCTCTTTTTTTGAAGAACGCGCCACAAATAGCCACTTGTCAAGCAAATCTTGATAACTCATGCCTTTGCCATTATCCTTGATAATTATTTTTCCATTATCAGAATAAATATTTTCGAAGATCACTTCAACTCTTGTTGCGTGGGCATCATATGAGTTTTTAACTAGCTCAAAAACTGCAATAAAATCATCTGTAATTAAGTCTCGACCAATTATGTTTTTTAATGCAGAACTTATTTTAAATTGTAGTGGTTTCTGCATAATTAAATCAAGTTATTTAGTGTGATTCCAGCTTGTTCACCAAATAAAGGTGGAATTGCATTTCCTATTTGTGAATATCTTGGAACTTCTTGAGTTCTTCTTTTTCCACCAGTTGTATATTTTCCTTTGAACTCATACCAATCATTAAAAGATTGAATTCTAGCATACTCACGAACGGTAAAAATTCTTGGTTCACAGTAATGAATGTAGTCATCTGGTAATGTGGTAATTGTCGGTGTAGGCAATTCCCCTGACAACGGAATAATTGTTCTTTTTTTAAGATTAAATTTTTCCTTTATTTCGTTAGAAAGTGTTTTATTCTTTTTAGCAAAATCTAGAATGAATTGAAACTTCTCGACAGTCTTAGAATTGTGTTTTGCAAAACGATGACTATCTGGAATTATGTTTTTAATATTACCTTTTAGCAACTTTTGATAGTTAGAATTAGGCATATTGTAAAGTCCAGTTTTAAAAGATTTTGTGTCTGGTGAAATAGTCTCTTCAATCCTAAGTAGGTCAGAAATAGCATCTTCTAAACTATTTGTTAAGCCAATTCCTTTATTAGCAAGAAATTCCTTTTTATTCTTTTTTATCTGTTCGAAAAAAAGCTTTGGATTTATGGTGTCAGAAACATCTTTCCTAATCCCAACTAAAATGAATCGAGTTCTTTTTTGTGGCACACCAAATTCAGAAAAATCAATGAGCTTTCCATAAACATTATAGCCAGTTGCATTAAGTCTTTTTGAACCTCTTTTTAAAGCATTTTGTACATACTCAGAATAGACTCTGCCTTTAACTTTATTCTTGTCAAATTTTTGAGTAAAGCCTTTTACGTTTTCAAAAAATATAACTTTAGGTTGAACTAACCGAATGAATTTAATGTAAGATTCTATCAGTCTGTTTCTAGTGTCATTCTCAATTCTTCTTCCTGCAGTTGAAAATCCTTGGCAAGGTGGTCCACCAGCAACCATATCAACAGTTCCACGTAGAGATTTCAGTTCTTCAGGATATTCCTTGATGACTTCATTAATGTCTAGGTTAGATTGAGGTAACCAATTAGGCCATTCAAAATGAGAATTGTTTTCAATTAAATTGTGTTCCAAAGTTTTAAAAGCATCTGGACTTTTTTCAACAGCGAATTTACCTTTCCAATGGCCAGAATTGAATAATCCAAGTGAGAGTCCGCCACATCCTGCAAATAAATCTATATATGTTTTTTTCGAACTCATTCTAGTCATTAGTATTTTTTGTAGAGCATAATAAGTCTCTGATATCTATGTCAAGTGCATTGGCAATCTTTAAAAGGTTTTCTAGTGATGGCTGTCTAGCATTAGTACACCATTGTGAAATAGTAGATTCATCTTTTCCGATTTGTTCAGCCAACCACTTATTCTTTCTTCTTGTCTCAGCTAGAGCAACTTTTATCCTGTTGATTTCCACTTTCGCCAATTTCTTTGTGTTTTACGCAAATATATTAACTTATTTGGAATATTATTTACTTTGTGTTAGTATTCTCGTGTGGATTTCTTAAGCCGAAGTAAAAAGGTCAACTTCATCTGAATGCGCTCCAACGTGTTGGTAAATGTTATATTACTTGTTTAAGTGTCTAATTTAGGAAATACAAACTGAAAAGGAAATTAGCGAGAGTTTTCGTGAGCTGGATAGAGCTACAAGCCCTTATCGTCCATGGGGGTGTTCGCTGCTATCTTTTATTTTATAAATTTATTAACACTCATTGGTAAAAAGATTTCTCTTTCATTTTCTTCTAACTTTTGGCCAATTTTACAATCAATTGTTACAAGAAAATTTCTGTCGCTAAATCTAGCAACTAATCTTTTGTCATTTCGTCTTATACTTAACATCTTAAATGCATTGTCGGGAATTATTCCCTTAAGTTGTTTAAATACGTTTTCGTCAAAGTCAAAAGTCACCATATAGGTTTCTTCGTTCACAATCAAACCTCCTGAAATAGAATACTGATCTGGGTCTAATTGTGTGATTTCCATTATTGGAATGTCAGGAAATATTAAACTATGAAAGCTTTCAAAACCCAGCCTTTTAAGATGTAAACCCAAGTCTTTTGCGAGTTTATTGTAATCTACCGTAAATACATTATCCGGAGCAAGTATGCTTTTAAGTGGTTCCCAAAATCGGGGAATACTAATTAACGGGAAATGAAGTAAAGGTTCAGGTTTTTGTATATCATAAAGAACAAACTCTTTTCCGTTACAAAGCGCAAAAAAACTAACTCTCACTTCACTATGAATTGCGTATGAGTATGCTTGTTCAACGTGTTTTGATTTAATAATCTCTTCATTTGGTGATTTTGCGTCAAGTATCCACGCAGCTTTTCCATTCACTTCAAACAAATAGTCTGGAATTATATATATGTTTTTACGTTTTGAACCAATCGAAACAAAAGGGTGGATTAACTTTCTGCTTCTTATTATTTGATTGGGCTTATCTGCCGAATATCCGAGTCCACGGATTATTGGGATTATGAGTTCCTCTCTGACAGAATCTTCTTGAAATTCAGGATTTTCAAGGTTGTCAAAATTAAACCCCTCAAGTATGTTAAATAGTTTTTCTGATGCCATGTAATTCCAACTTCACCTGAATTTACCCTAACTTTTCGTGTACGGTGTCGTAAGCACCTGCAAGGAGCCACTCACTTTAGGACACTTTGTTATCTGCTTTTTTTCTATTATAAATTACTTTTATTTTTCCAATTTGCACCTCTAAGTCTTCGGCTTGAGGTAGTTCCTCCATGTTTAATCTTCTCTCAGGACTAAATGACTTTATTTTGACGAACATCTCTCTAATTGGGTCGTCAAACTCGGTCTTAAACCTTGCTTGAGACTCTATCAATTGATACCAAGAACTCCAAGCTACAGTCTTATCTATAATCTCCATTCCAGTAAAATTCATTTGATTTCTTGAAATGACAAAGCAACAAATATCTTTTATGTCAATCTTTTCTTTTAAGTACTTGTTAATTTGAAGTGAATTGATAATAGTCTTACTTGTGTTACTTGTAACCCATTTTTTCATTTTTTCAACCCACTCATTAGCTTTAGGAAATAAGTTGCTCATTCTACTATATCTTTCGGTCATATCCTTGGCAAATGGATCTTGCCACTTTAATTGGAATATCCCCAGTGTACCTGTTTTACTATCAAATATTACAGCGTCAATATCGGTTCTTATGCCATTCGAAGATATATTTACTCCTCGGGGTATTTTTATAATTCGCTTATCAGGAAAGAACATAAATAGTTCTTTCCTAAACCTATCTTCCCTTTGGTTAACCGCCTTGTCGTAATCACTTCTGTATTTTCTTTTTAGTTCTCTATTTAACAACGAAAATGGATTGCTGAGACAACCTGCTACAGATCTTATTGTAAGATTTTCTGAAACTTGAAAATACATAGGGGGTGGAGTAGCAGGATATTCTAAATAATAATCGAAATTTTCCTTCGATAAAGTTAGACAAGAAAAGATTTGTTCAATTTCATTTTCACTTACTTCAAGGTATTTCGAAAACTGTTTAATTGTCTTGTCCTTAAAATAGGTGTAAGACAAAATATTCATTAAGTCAACCTTTGGGTTTGATTTAACAAGTTCCAAACAGGCTTCCACATGCATTAAAGCGGTACCTGCTATTAACTCTATCATGTCTACATATTTCCAATATTCTATCCCACCAAATTTGTCCTTAGTATCAAAATCATCATAACCTTGTAATCTTAAAACATGATAATGCCCTAGTTGATTGTAGTATTCATCAATTTCAGGAGTCGTTTCATAACTGATCATTTTCCCGTCGGGATTCCTAATTATACTCCTTAATTCGGATTTTATTTTTTCTTCTTCAAATGGTTTGTCTTGTTTCTTTCGTTCTATTATTCGCTCGACAATTTGTTCTTTGAAAAAATCAAAACTCATTTGATCATACTGCTCAATTCCTGTAACTTCATGTAGGTATGAAAATGTGAAAACATTTTCTCTAGGGTTACTTATTGATATGAGTCCCGCTTTCTCGTAAGACAGGAGTTGTTTACAAAATTCGATTCTTCCGCTAAATGAAATATTGGAATCAGTCCAAGAAATCATTTCATCATTCATCAAAGGGAATGGTTCATAGACACTTATGTCGATTTTGTCATAATACTGTTTGAGAATTGGTGCCCATCCATAATTATAAAACTCTCGGAATTCGTCTACCTGTTGTTTAGTCCAACCATCTCTTCTATGAAACAATGGGAATATAAAGTCAATCCTTCGAACTATATTCTGAATTGCCCAATAACTTGGACCTCTGAAACTGTTTTTAAGAATCTCGGATTCTTCGTCAATCTTTTTCTTTAAGAGTTCGCTTGGTGTCATTTATTGTAATTGTATATACACGGAACTTTCTTGGTTATTCTGTTAAATTGGTTAGCTATGCCCAAGTTTTGTATACCATCATCCAGAATAGTTTGCTTTTATATTTTCGAATATATTTAATATAAACATTATTAGTCATCAAATGGGATATTGAAGCTCGTGTTATTTATTTGCATATGATTCAATCAGTCATATGACTATTAACTTATAATAGTCTTTAATATATTATTTGTCAGTTTCACTTTTCAACAAAAGTTTTGCAAGGCATAGAGTTATAGGTTGATTTAAGGATTAATAATTTAGCTTTTTAAATAGGAAACAAATAGCTTGAATATTATTACTATTTTTATAGATAGTTAAGCACATGAAAATTGTGTTCAAAAGTTGTTTTTTGCTTTCCGTGTTCTTAACGGGAATACCTTCAAGATTACAGTTGTAAAACAATGATTTTCAAATAGATAAGATTTTGTCGGTGATTCAGTCATTCCGACGAACCACCATTTTGGCAGAAACAAAGCACTGTTAATTGTATGATTATCAGTGTTTTTTGTTTTTTATGAATCCATCTGATATCATTTGAATCCAAATTTTTGGTGTGCAATAAGGTTGTGCACACCAGTACACAGATTGTTGTAATTTTAGGTATGGACAATTGAGGTCAAGCACATAATGAAATTTCCGTAACTATTGGACATCAATAAAAAGACCCATGTACCTTTATGGTCAAAAAGTTTCAAACGCCATGATAAATACTGAACAGAAATTAAAGGAAAGGGTCAAAGAGTTGACCTGTCTCTACGAGGTCACTTCAATTATCGTGAATTCCGGATATGACGAACTGTCCACTTCCCTAGAAGCCATTGCCTATTGTTTGAAAAGAGGGTGGCAGGTTCCTGAAGATGCCGAGGCAGCAGTGTCCATAGGTACTTATCAAGTGCAAACCAGTGGTTTCAATGAGCAAATGACCTGCCTATCTTCCGATGTCATTGTGTTCAATAAGGTAGAAGGTGCCATATCCGTAGGCTATCCAGCTTCAGCCTACACCGATGACGACTTTCTTCCTGAAGAAAGGACCCTGCTCAAAAATGTATGCCTTGCCGTCGGGAACCTTATGGAACGCAAGCAGATCCATGATAGCGAAGCGGAAACGAAAAGACAAATGGAACGAAATGATCGTTTGCATATCATGGGAGAGATCACTGCCGGAATAGCCCATGAACTCAATACCCCCTTGGCCAATATTTTGGGATTCGCAGAATTATTGCTGGATGAAACTACCGATACGGGAACCAGAAGGGATTTACAAACGATTTTGGACAATGCCATCTTCAGTAGGGAAATCGTCAAGAAATTGATGTTCTTTACCTGTGAAATGCCACAACAGATGGAATTGGTCGAGCTGAACAGGGTAATGGACAGTGTGATACGTCTGATGGGACCTTCCCTGAGGGCAAAACAATTATCGGTCACCAAATCCTACAACAGCGACGATTTACGGATTCGGGCCAATACCGTCCAATTGACCCAGGTCATGTTCAACCTGATTATGAACGCGGCCTACTACTCCCCCGTACGCGGGGAGATCAAAGTAGAGATCCTTAATGAAAAGCAAAAGATTGTCATTAATATTATCGATCAAGGGGAAGGCATTGCACCCGGCCAGGAAAACAAGGTGTTTGAACCTTTTTATACCACTAAACCAATCGGGGAAGGGACCGGTCTTGGCCTGAGCGTCGTACATGGCATCATCAAAAGTTATAAGGGCACCATTGCACATAGGCCCAATGTGCCAAAAGGTACTATTTTTACCATGGAGTTTCCAAATTGACGCCTATGCCATTGAACAAAGAGAACATTCTTATCGTAGATGATGATATCAAGATTTTAGAACTGTTGGCAAGAAGGCTCAAAGAGTTCAACTACCATGTTTTTAAGGCGATATCGGTTAAGGAAGCCTTGTTTATACTTAAGGATACCCCCATAGACTTGTTGATTACGGATATTCAAATGCCAGAAGTCGATGGCATTCAATTATTGAAGTATGCCAACGAACATTATCCCAACATGCCAAAATTGGTGGTTACCGGATACCCATCCGTTGACGGCGCCTTGGAAGTAATCAAGTCGGGTGCCATGGACTATATGACAAAGCCCTTTACAAAAACAGAACTGAAAATGGCCGTGGAAAGAGGGTTGGAACATGGGAGAGCGCACCAAGCATCCCTTGCAACTATTCCATCCCGAAACCAAAACCTACCGTTCAATGAGATGGTGGGCAATTCCACCGCCTTCAATCAAGTACTTACTATTATAGACAGGGTGAAGGATAACCGGGCAACGGTATTGATACATGGTGAGAGTGGCACCGGAAAGGAATTGGTGGCACGGGCCATCCATTATTCGGGAAAATACAGTAAAGGACCCTTTATTGCGGTGAACTGCGGGGCCATTCCGGACAACCTGCAAGAGGCGGAATTATTTGGATATACCAAGGGAGCTTTTACAGGAGCAGACCAAAACCGCAATGGTTTTTTTCAGGCTGCATCCGGGGGCACGCTTTTCTTGGACGAAATAGGGACCGCCTGTTTGGATGTGCAGACCAAATTATTGAGAGCATTGCAAGAAAAAGAAATTACCAAGATCGGTTCCAGAACTATGGAAAAGGTCGACCTCCGTATTGTTGCGGCCACCAATATGGATCTTTTGGAAGAAATCAGGAAAAAAAATTTTCGGGAGGATCTCTATTATCGTTTGACCGTTGTGGAAATCAAGGTTCCTCCCCTTCGGGACCGCAAATCCGATATCCCTTTACTGGTGGATAAATTCCTCCAAAAATACGGTATGGAGTATAGGGACCGTTTGCTGCGGATCGATCCCGAGGCTTTAAAAATATTGGAACGTTATCCTTGGCCGGGAAATATAAGGGAACTTGAAAATGTGGTACAACGAGCGGTC
Organism: Allomuricauda ruestringensis DSM 13258; assembly: GCF_000224085.1. NCBI lineage: Bacteria > Pseudomonadati > Bacteroidota > Flavobacteriia > Flavobacteriales > Flavobacteriaceae > Flagellimonas > Flagellimonas ruestringensis. Next base: position 220,490 of record NC_015945.1, on the reverse strand, counting down.
ATCATGGCGGATGGCCCGATCGGTGTCAAAGACTTACCGGACTTTTTAAAATATGATATAGACTTTCCCGAAGAGGAGTTCATGCCCTTAAGGAACATGGAAAAAAAATATATCAAACGGGTACTTGTACATACCAAGGGGAACAAGACCAGAGCTGCAGAGATTTTACAGATCAGTCGAAAAACGCTTCGCGACAAGCTCGATTGATTCGGTCAACTTCTGACCAACTGGGTAGAAATCTCCCGATATTCATTTTTTAATCTTTTTTGTTGAATTACGTTAATCACTGTTAATCAGTGATATACATCAAATTTATTTCTTTTTGTCTTCTAGGGCATGCCATTTGCCATTTAGTGTACCAAATAGTTTTGAGTCGACTGGGCAGATGTATAATTCTCTCAGATTACTGCAAAATAAAATCATTGATGATGGTTGGGCATCCTTTGAGATATGGAAACCTAGTTGTGGAAAGACATGACTTTTTGATTATCAAAAAGTATATGCAACAGCACCAGGGTTTAAAAGATTATATCCATGGAAATGTATCGGCCTTATTGGAGGAAAATTTACAGGATGCCATTATTGCGGACGAAAAGAATATGTCAAGCGAAATTGCAAGGTTGTATCCCATTCATTGATTAAAAAAACAGAAACCATAAAAAAACAGTTCCATGAACGAATTTGTACGGAGCATATGTTCAACCTGCATTCACAGATCGTATTGCGCTTTGAGCAAAAAAAGAACCCATATCAATCTATGTAATGAATACCATCACTATCTGGAAGATATTAAAGAGCCCATTATAGTGATTTCGGATGAAATGTATTAACAAACAAATAGCAGGTACACGGTACCCTATAAATATTTTAATATGACAACAACATTAACATCAAAAAAAAAGCAGCCAAAACAAGGGATGTTGAACAACGTTATGCGCCAGTTCAACAATGCAGCGGATATTATTGAGCTGAATACCAACATTAGAAAGATCCTTGAAGTGACCAATAGTGAATTTATAGTTCATTTTCCAGTGCGAATGGACAATGGAGCGATAGAGATTTTTACGGGCTACCGTGTACAGCACAATAATGCATTGGGCCCCTACAAGGGGGGCTTGCGTTACCACCCTACGGTAGATATCGATGCCGCTAGGGCCCTGGCCATGTGGATGACCTGGAAAACCTCCTTGGCCGGTTTGCCCTATGGTGGGGCCAAGGGCGGGATACAATTGGATCCCACCAAATATTCCCAAGATGAATTACAACGGATCACCAGAAGGTTTACATACGCCCTTGGTGACAATATTGGACCGGAGTTGGATATCCCTGCGCCCGATGTAAACACCAATCCTCAGACCATGGCCTGGATTTTGGATACGTACATGTCCACCAAATCTCCCAATGAACGCTCAAAGAATTTGCATGTGGTCACGGGCAAACCTATCGGTGCCGGTGGTTCCGAAGGAAGGGACCGGGCGACGGGTTATGGTGTTTTCTTGACCATTAAGTTTTGGGCGGAACACAAGAACATTGCCTTAAAAAATAAAAGGTTCATTGTACAAGGATTTGGTAATGTAGGATATTGGGCGGCCCATTTTCTAAAGAAAGAAGGGGCAATCCTTACCGCTGTTCAGGATGCCTATGGAAGTATCTACAACGAAGCGGGCATTTCTCCAGAGGATCTCTTGGATTATGCAAAGGCAAATAAGGGAAGTATATCGGGCTTTGCGGGGGCAAGTCCCATAGACAATACCGAGTTCTTTGGTTTGGACTGTGACATCTGCATCCCCGCTGCTTTGGGCAACCAGATCACGGTAAACAACGCTACAATGATAAAGGCTAGCCTGATTGCGGAAGGTGCCAATGGACCGACCGATGTAAAGGCGGAGGAGATCCTTTTGAAACGAGGTATTGATATCATACCGGATATCCTGTGCAATTCAGGTGGCGTAATAGGCAGTTACTTTGAATGGTTGCAAAACCGCAATGGTGAAATATGGCATTTGGACGAGGTATTGGAGAAACTGGAAAGAAAGATGCGGGAATCGTTCAACAAGGTCGTGCAGAAAACAAAAACACAAAAAATGGATATGCGCACAGCGGCCTTTGTCATCGCAATAGAGCGACTTGAAGATACCTATGTCCAAAGGGGTATATTTCCATAATGGACTTAAAAAATGTAAGGGTATTGCTGGAAGTAAAGCAGCGAAATCCATAATACTTTATAATTGATACTATGAAATACGGTAGTTTGTTAATTGAAAAAAAGGAATATGTCCTTCTCAAAAAGTTGATGAACCTTTCTGGATACCATAAGGACAATACATGGAAGAAATCGATAAAGAAGTTAATGGAAGAAATGGAGACGGCAATGATTTTGGATGAGGATGATATGCCCAAGGATGTCATACGGTTCAATTCAAATGCCACCATTGTTTCTGAAAATGGATGGCATAAAAAATTCAAGTTGGTATTACCTAGCAAAAGCGATGTCAAGAACAATTGTATATCCATATTGACCCCTATGGGGGCTGCCGTAATGGGCTACGCCAAAGGGGATTCCATTGTTTGGGAATTTCCATCGGGTAAGCAGAAACTGACCATTGAGAATGTTGAACAAGAAAATGAGTCCATCAACATAAACATGGTATTATGAAATCAGTGAACAGACCCTACTTTCATGAATCCATAAGCCAGATTATCAGTAAAAAGGACAAACTGGAAATAACCAATTGGACCGAGACCATGGAAGGGATCAATGAAGAACTGCAGTACTTGATCCAATTGGAAAAACGTTTGTTGGGGAATCCGTCCATGCACCAAAGGCTTTTGGTGATCCAAAGGGAGAATCAACTTCGATTGGGAACATTGTACCGCTACGAACAGACCATGGTGAACGCCATCGAATGCGATACTATGGAATGTGATGCCTATTACCTCAATACCCATGAGAAAAATCGAGATGGTTATATGGCCCATATAAAAAGCTATTCACAAATTAAATTGTTGTTGCTCTCCAAGATTTTGGAACGCTTCAACAGAAAACCTCAATAGTGAACTGATCAGCGGATTGAACAAATTTCAAAACATAGAATGATAGGCTTCAAGCATTAATTGTAGAGCCATGGTCGTCAATTATTGATAATGGGCAATCGGTACGCTCGAGATGTCACATAAATAATAATGAGTGGCTCCAAGAAATAAAGACTGATTTTCCAAAAGGAAGATTTTAGATGTGTAAGCGATTCTGTTCCGAAAATATCTGCACTATTGGTTCATTAGATAAACAATCAAAACATTTATGAAACATTTTTTTTCCAACTTTAAAGGAGATTTATTTGGTGGTATTACCGCGGGCATTGTGGCCCTTCCCTTGGCACTGGCCTTTGGTGTCAGTTCGGGTATGGGTCCCAGTGCCGGGTTGTACGGTGCCATATTCATCAGTTTTTTCGCAGCCTTGTTTGGCGGCACCAATACCCAGATATCCGGACCTACGGCGCCTATGACCGCCGTTAGTATGGTCGTCGTTGCAGGCATTGTGGCCATGAACGATGGTGATCTCGAGAAAGCATTGCCGGCCATTTTATTGGTGTTTCTATTGGCGGGGCTACTGCAGATCATATTGGGACTTGCCGGGCTTGGAAAATACATTCGCTATATTCCGTACCCTGTAATTTCAGGCTTTATGACGGCCATTGGGATAATTATTCTTGTCACCCAAATGTTACCTTCCATAGGCTATTACCCAAAAGAGGATGCAGCATTTGTGGATCAATTTAGACCTCGGGCGGAAGAGGTTATTCTCAAGAATATTCTCAATGAGGAATCGAACGAAGGAATACTGGTTCTCGAAGATTTTCAAGAAACCCTGGTTAGGGCGGGGGAGGTCTCTGAGGAAAATATCCTGAAAGAAGCCCAAACCTTGGCCAATAAAGATGCTTCCGGGGTCATCGGTACTATTAAGGTATTACCAAGGGCATTGCAACGGATAGATTGGTTGGAACTTGCCCTGGCCCTGGCCACTATTGTGATTATCTATGGTTTTAAAAGAATTACCACGGCCATTCCCAGTGCGTTGGTGGCACTACTGGTCGTATCAGGTGTGGCCTATGGGTTTGAACTTGATTATAGACCGATACAACAAATACCAGGCGGTTTTCCCGTACCACATTTTGATATTTTCAGCGAATTTGAGCTAGCGTCCATTACCCCTTATATTTTTACGGCCTTGACCTTGGCATTATTGGGTGCCATTGATTCTTTATTGACATCCGTGGTTGCCGATAATATGACCAAGACCCAACACAAACCGAACAAAGAATTGATGGGGCAGGGCATTGGAAATAGCATTGCCGCAATTTTTGGGGGAATACCTGGTGCCGGAGCGACCATTCGTACTGTGGTCAATATCAATGCAGGCGGGAAAACGAGGTTGTCGGGGATGATTGCAGGGATTCTTTTGCTCATCATATTGTTGGCCTTGGGACCGATAGCATCCAAAATACCAGCAGCGGTACTAGCCGGGATCTTGGTGACCGTAGGTATCGGGGTAATAGATTACAAAGGACTGAGAGCCGTACCTTATTTGCCCAGGGATGTCAAGTTCGGACCTTTCAAGTTAAGTTCTGAAGTGTTGATAATGTTTGTAGTCATGGTGTTGTCCTCTATTTGGAACCTGGTCTATGCCGTAGGTATCGGGTTAGTGATCGCTTCCTTGATGTTTATGAAAAAAATGGGAGACTTAACGGCTAAACGATCTGATGTCAAAACCTTGAAAGAGGAAAAGGGTTGGGCGGATGAGGTCAATTTTCCGGAAGACCTTAAAAAGGAAGTATTCATTAAACATTTGAAAGGCCCTTTGTTTTTTGGGTTTACAAGCGAGTTTCAACAATTGGCCAAGCAAATCCCGAAAACGGCCTCCACGGTGGTCATCCGAATGGATCGTATGCAGTATTTAGATCAATCTGGACTATATACCCTTGAAGATGTATTGATGGACCTGAAAAATGCGGGCGTTACTTTACTTTTTGTACATGTTTTGGAACAGCCCAAGTATATGATGGAGCGGGTTAAATTGATTCCTTCCTTAATTCCTGAGGACCAAATATTCGATGATTTTGAAGCATGTACCTCCTACATTAAGAAAAATGCATAGGGGGTAGGATATCACTGAAAGTTATCCAATGGAGTATTACATTCGGGTTGACCAATTCTGGAGGATACTTTTGATCAAGTAAAGACAACGGTTCCGGTTGCCAAAGAATAGGCTATCGTTGCTATAATCCCTATCAATAGAATTGCTGAAGAAATGAGGAGTAACCGTTGTTTTTTTGCTATGGTCTTTCCCAAGAAATAGAGGTCAACCACCATTTCGTCGTAAATAGTTTGTCCACTATCCATTATTCGGTTCAACTCATGTTTGAATTCGTCAAGGGATTGGTGAGCAAAGTTTTCCGCATAGAGCGTTCCCTTGTAGTTGCTCTGCTCAAATTCTTTACCGATATAGCGATGGGGCAGCATGCTCAAGATGGCAAATATCATGGATAGCAAACTACAGATGACCAAAATTCTTGTGCCTACGGATATGGTGAATTCTTCGTATGTCGGTACTATGAACAAGGCACCCAACAACAGGGAGGAAATGATGGAATTGACCGTAAGCATGATCCTGGCTTTATTGTCCACCATCTTTAAAAGATTGTAATGGTTGCGGGACAATGTGCGGAAAAGGGTCTGTACCCCACGGGAGTCATATTTTTTCAGTTTTTCCATCCGTTGATCCCTTACCGTGGCTTTCTCGGATGTTGATTCGGTGTTTTTCATAATGTTCATTGTTGGTTCACAAATGGCACAATTGATGGACCTCGGACAACACCTCTATGGTTTTTCCGGAAGAAAGGTGTAGCTCTTTTAAAATTCCTGGTTGTTGTTCGATTTCCATGGTTAGGATGACACCCCTATCAAGAAGTTGACGTTTTTCTTGTTTGGACAAGGTGGTCAGTGTGGTGATGGGATAGAGTCCAAATTGGTCCACATGTCTAGGAATCCCATTGTTCTTGGGATGATCCCAACTCAATAGGGTCAACCCGATGCAATTTCCATAATTGATGGCATCTGTGGTGAAACGGGTATTGGTGACCAGCCAACCTTGCTTTAAATGGGTGTTTTTGGCTGGATCGGAGTTCCATTTTTTTTGTATATCCAAGAACCTTGAATTGATGTACAGAGGAACCTTGACATTACTGGAGCGTTTGCTGTCGGAATGGAACTTACATTCAATGGCATAGACATTGCCCTGTTTTTCCGCCAACACGTCTATTTCGTGTTCTACGCATGCACCCTTTAGGACAACACTTACCGTGGTCTTATATCCTTTGTGTCTTAAAAGGGCACCGACCATACGTTCAAACGGATAGCCTGTTGGCCCAAGGTCAAAAATGGCCCGCTTCAAGCTGTATTTGGACGCTCGGACACGATTTGTTTTTTTTAAAAAGGAAAATACCCTTCTGTGGATCTCATCGGTCGAAATCCCATCATAGATCCAAGGCTCAAGATGAGCGACAACAGCAACAATTTCTTCCGATGTGGCCCCACATTTTTGAAGGGATTGTTCCAATTTAGCGATTGAAAAGCGCTCCAGTTCCCCGGAATATTTCCTTACTTTAAATGTTTGTCGCTCCATACTTTTTTCTTTAAAATCGTAGTACCTCGGTCATGATGCCAAAACGGACGACATCGAGACGGTGTTGGAAATAGATGTTGTAATAATCCGTACCGTGGTAGTATTCCACAAAAAATCCAATGTCCTCCAAAAAATTGGGATGGTAGTATAGGGTCAATCGAGTATGCAATCTTTTGATAGTGAATGGATCCCAGTCGTTGAAGTTGTCCGCGAACCAAGTGGCTTGCAATTTTAGGGAGAAGTCCGCCTTGATGGAACCGCGCGGTCCCATTCTTACCGGTAGCTTGTACGCATAAAAGGCGTTGTGCCAGCGCAAACCGCTATATTGTCCTTGAAGCTCCTCAAGCATCCAGCTTTTCGGATGGATTTCCAAGGATGTCTTGAAGAATTTTGTCGCATTCATAGCCTTATCATAGGACGTATTGATCAGCCCCAGTTCAAAATAATTGGTGGCAAAGTTTCCCGACTCCAAGTTGATATTGCCATCCGTGTTGTAAAAGCCCCCATTTTGACCATTCGAGTGATGGGCCAACTTTCCAAATAGGGCCATTCGAGTGCCGGTATTACCATCGGTCACCAAATAGTATGCGGCGATTTGAGGGGTATAGCTAGGAGTTTTTACCGGATAGGAAACGTCATTGTACATCCGAATGATAATCTGAGGTGTCAATACGCCCATCAATTTTGAGTCCATACGTTCCCGTATGATAAAACTGGGGCTGATATTGGCCTCGAACATCAAGGGTTCCAGATTCCCAATGTCCATCGGAAATGTAATATAACTTTCCCTTTGGTTAACCAAGGCGACTTTGCTCAGATCCATATCGGGCCAATCCTTGTCCTGTCCATATATGGCTAGGAAACAACAACAAAACAAGACCGATATTGAATTGGAAAGCCGCATCTATTTATAGATCATGTTCACTACGATGACACTGTCCTTGACCAGTACAAAACTAGCCCTGTCGAAGTTGGGACGATTGGACAGGCCAATCGTTTTAAAATTGGAAAAACCAATTCCTTCCTTGGGCAATAGCAATCCCATTTCAATTTTGCCGTCCTTGTTTTCATCATGAAGCACACTGATGGCATAGGTGCCCAGTGGAAGGTCGGAAAAGGTTGTTGAAGACTTTCCGTCGGATATGGCAGACGTCCTTATTTGATGATATTTTTTGAACTTTTGATCGGGAAGTGAACCTTCATGATCGTACAGTGCGTATTGAACCAGACCCTTGGAATTTCGTAACCCTTCCACCTTTACGGTCAGTGAAGGGTTTATAGGGGAAGGTGTTCGATCAAAAGAGATGAATGTGGACAGTACAAACAATATAAAGCTGATAGTGAGTATGTTTTTCATAACTGGGTTTTTGTTGAAACATAAGTGCCCAAGGCAAAGAACAGCGTAAGTACTATTCTTAGGAACAGGGCAATAATGGTTTTGTCCTCAAACTGCCCCCCATTCAAAATATGGCTGAATAGACCAAAAAATGCGCCTACTAGGATAAATAATGCCAACATCATTGGAATAATGGACCATCTTTTATGGGAAAACAATCCGATAAGGGATAGGGTATAGAGGCAACCACTCAGGAAGTTGCTCCAAATGACCAAAGGAACATAGTAGCCTTGTTGTTCGCGTATTCCAAAAATATCCAATAGGATGGAAGCACTGAGGAATAGCGTAATGGTTGTGAACAAGATCAATCCGGTTAACGTAATGGATCTGATAACGCGCTTTGTTTTCATGGTGATACACTTTTGAAGATTCCTTTGATCTTTTGTTCCCCAAACCACCATTTTGGTTTTTTGGGTTTACGGGTCAGGTTGAACTTCTTGATCGCATGGGTCTTGATATGTTCCATCATTTCTTCAATGGAGTCCGTTACAAAGAGCAGTTCCATATCCGCTGATCCAATGCTCTCGTTGGCTGCCATCAATTGGATATGGTTGCAGAGCTCACTGTGGTAGTCCGACCCAAATATGACCACAGGAAAATCCTGTATCATTTTGGTCTGTATCAGGGTGAGCGCCTCAAAAAGTTCATCCAGTGTTCCAATCCCCCCGGGCATGACCACAAAAGCATAGGAATATTTCATCAACAGGAATTTCCGTACAAAGAAATAGGGGATATTGATCCATGTATGCAGATAGGGATTGGGCTTTTGTTCAAAGGGTAGGATGATATTGCAGCCAACGGAATATCCCCCTGCCTCAAATGCACCTTTGTTCGCAGCTTCCATGATGCCCGGACCACCACCGGTCATGACAGTAAACCCTAAATTGGCAAGAGCGGCCCCCACTTGTTCCGCTTGTACATAATACGGGTTTTCGGGTTCAAAACGGGCAGAGCCGAATACGGTCGCACAGGGCCCCATAAAGTGCATCTTCCGAAATGCCTTGATAAAACTGCGCTGCACCCGAAAGGTGAAGGCGAGCTCCTTGAACCGGGACAAGGGCCCCTTGAGAAATTTGGATTCCGTCCGTTGTAAAGGATGAATAGGTTCTTGCATCAGCTAACTTTTTTATAGCTCCATACGGCCATGGCATTCATGACCAGGGCATAGAAGGTTGTTTTGATAAGTTGAGGGAGAATATCATAAAACCCTGAACCCTTTAGCATGACCATACGCATAATCTCCACAAAGTATTTGATAGGATTGAATTCGGTCAGTAGTTGGGCCCATTTGGGCATGCTCTCGATGGGTGTGAAAAGACCGCTCATCAAAATGAAAATGACCACAAAGAACCATGCGATGAACATGGCCTGTTGTTGTGTGTCCGTAAAATTGGAGATGAAGAGACCCATCCCCAAAATGACAAGGAGGTATATGGAGGTGTATAGATACATCAGGGGCAGGCTTCCCAACATGGGGGTAGCAAAGATGAGTTTGGCCAATACCAAACCGATCGTCAATAGGCCCATACCAATGACCCAAAAAGGAAAAAGCTTCCCAATGATAAAGTGATGTTTTTTAATGGGAGTGACATTGATCTGTTCCAAAGTGCCTATTTCCTTTTCCCGGACAATGTTCATTCCCGATAGGAACAAGGTGATCATGGTCACCAACAATACCAGGATTCCTGGAACCATAAATGTCTTATAGTTAAGGGTCTTGTTGTACCAGAAAAGCGGGATGCCTTCAATTTGGACTGGTTGTACCTTGTTTGTGGACCTTTGAACCAAATCAACGGCCAGGTTCTTATTGAATGTTTTTACAATCTGATTGATATAGACATTTTCGACACCGGCAGCGGCCCCGTCAATGGCGTTTATGGTCACACCCAGATCGATATTTTTGTCCTTCAACAGATCGCGTTCAAAGTGCTCAGGGATTGTGAAAACCACATCGACCTCTCCTTGCAACATGGCGGATTCCCCTTCTTTAGCATGTGAAAATATGTGGGAGACATCAAAAAAAGTGGAAGCACGGAACTTATCGACCAAGGCCCTCGAAGTATAGGTGTGGTCATTATCTATATAACCAAAGGAAATATTGTTGATTTCGTAGGTGGCCGCATTGGAAAGAATGACCAATTGTAGCAACGGCAATATGAATATAATGGGCAGCATGCCTTTATTTCTAAAGATCTGCCTGAATTCTTTGTTTATGATATATAGGATTACCCGCATGTTATTCTAATCGTATTTTATATTTTTTTACACTTAAACCAATGAACAGCAGGGTCATCCCAAAGAGCACCAAGGTCTCTTTCCAAACAAAATGGATACCCACGCCCTTGAGCATAATGCCCTTTACAATAATGATAAACCACTTTGCAGGGACTATGTTACTGATCAACTGAAGGGGAAGGGGCATGCTGGAAATGGGAAAAATAAACCCCGACAACAGGATGACCGGTAACATCAATCCCATCAAGGATATCATCATGGCCGTTTGTTGGGTTGCAGAGATGGTGGAAATCAAGATGCCCAGTGCCAAGGAGGTGACAATGAACAATACACTCTCAAGGCCCAATAAAACTAAGCTGCCATTTACGGGAACATGGAATACAAAAATGCTCAATAGAACGATGGCAGCAGCATTGATGATGGAAAGAAAAATATAGGGAAATACCTTGCCGATGATGACTTGAAAGGGATTCAAGGGAGACACCAACAAAATTTCCATGGTACCCAATTCCTTCTCCCTGGTAATCGAAATAGAGGTCATCATGGCCGATACCAGCATAAGAATTACGGTCATGACCCCTGGCACGAACATATAGACACTTTTAAGTTCGGGGTTATAGGCCATTCTGGATTGGGGAAGAATCTGATATTCAAGTGTGATGGCCCGATTTTGTTCTTGTTGATAGTTGGATAGTATGGAGTTGATATAATTGCTTATGGTGTTGGCCACATTGGGGTCGGTGGCATCTGTCACAATTTGAACTTTGGCGGTGTGTTCTTTGACCAATTTTTTACTAAAATCTTTTTCGAAATAAAGCACGGCCTTTACCTTGCCCTTTTTAAACACATCTTCTATTTCGGCTTCTTCCTTTACAATTTGAAGGATGCTGAAGTACTTCGATTCAGAAATCTTGGAAATGATCTCTTTTGTTGAGGTATCCTGAGATCGATCCAAAATGGCGATATCCACATTATTGATTTCATTGGTAATGGCAAAGCCGAACAACATGATTTGGGCCACCGGCATGCCGAATAGGATGAACAGGGATCGTTTATCCCTGAAAATGTGGAAAAATTCCTTTTTTACAAACCCTATAAACCGTTTCATATGATACGTTGTTTAACTTCTTGCCAATTTTAAGAACACATCGTTCATGGATTCAGAACGATAGTGGTGCTTTAAGTTTTTTGGGGTGTCCAATGCCTCGATACGGCCATCGACCATAATGGATACCCTGTCACAGTATTCCGCTTCATCCATATAATGTGTTGTGACAAAAATGGTGGTGCCATTATTGGCCGCTTTATAGATCATTTCCCAGAACTGTCTCCGGGTAATGGGGTCGACCCCGCCAGTGGGTTCATCCAAAAAAACAATTTTGGGATCGTGCAACATGGCTACGGAGAATGCAATTTTTTGTTTCCATCCCAACGGCAATGAGCCGACGAGACTTTTGGCTACTTTCTCCAAGCCCAGTTCTTCAATGAGTTGGTTTGATTTTTGGGAAATCCTTGCTTTGGACAGGCCATAGATGCCGCCAAAAAATCTTATGTTTTCTTTTACCGTCAAATCATCATATAACGCAAATTTCTGACTCATATATCCAATGGTCTTCTTGATGCTTTCTGTCTGCGTGTATACATCGAACCCCGCCACATGGGCCAAACCCGAACTCGGGGCCGATATGCCTATTAACATTTTCATGGCAGTGGTCTTGCCAGCTCCATTGGCTCCCAAAAAACCAAAGATCTCCCCTTTTTTTACATGGAAACTGATATTGTTGACCGCCGTGAAATCACCAAATACCTTGGTAAGCCCTTCAACCTGTATTACTGTATCTTCCATCATTGTTTTGCCAATTCCATAAATGTGTCCTCGATCGTAGCCTTTGTCTTTTCGATATGTATATCTTCAAGACCTTCCGTTTCCAGATAATTCTTAAGGGCCTTGGGATTAAAATCATCCCTGCGATCCGTATAGTGGATATATTCGCCAAAGGGAAACACACTGTGTTTATGGGCATAGGTGTTTAATTTCTCTATCAATAGATATGTGTTGTTCGCTCCAATATTGTAAATAGGTTTGGGATAGTGCTTTACAATGGCCTCCGGTGTATCGATTTCCAGAATTTTTCCATCCTGGATGAGTGCTATTCGATCACAGAGTGCAGCCTCATCCATATAGGGGGTCGAGACAAGAATGGTTATTCCTTTTTCTTGCAGTCTTTTGAGCATTTCCCAAAACTCTTTACGTGAAACGGGGTCCACACCTGTAGTGGGCTCATCCAAAAAAAGCACCTTGGGCTTGTGTATCAAAGCACAGGAAAGTGCCAACTTTTGTTTCATCCCCCCCGATAATTTACCGGCTCTACGATTTTTGAAAGGTTCTATCTGTACATAGATATCCTTGATCAGGTCATAATTCTCGGTAATGGTCGTACCAAAAATGGTGGCAAAAAAATTGAGGTTTTCTTCAACCGTTAGGTCTTGGTATAGGGAAAAGCGCCCTGGCATATATCCCACATGTTTCCGTATGGCCTTGAAATCTTTAATGATATCATAACCTGCTACTGTTGCCATACCCTTGTCCGGTAGGAGCAAGGTAGTCAGGATTCGAAAAAGGGTTGTTTTTCCTGCACCATCAGGCCCGATGAGCCCGTACAGTTCCCCTTGGTCGATATCCATGGATATGGTATCCAAAGCGGATACCTTTCCGTATGTTTTACTTATATTTTCGATTACAATGGACATAGGCGTGGCTTATAATTTTTGGAACAAGCTTGTTCCATACTATTTATTTAAAAAAGTCATTATACATTTTGAGGTGCTGTTCTATATTTTGGGTCAATTGTCTACCTGATTTCTCATGGGTCAAGTTTTGCAGGGCCTCAATTTTTTTTATCAATGGATAAAGCCATATATGTAGGTTGTCATGGGATGGACCGGTCATGGTACATTCCTTTACAATGGTATTTTTAAGGTCGTTGAGCTCATTTCCCAATTGCTGATATTCGGAAATGGAACGAGGAGCTGTATGATCAATGATCGACCGCATCTTGGAAACCCCTATAGTGGTCTCTACGTTCGCTTGCCATTTGGATCCTTGGTCCAGTTGGATCTCATCGGTCCATGCATCGTGGGACCCCGGAACGTTTGGGGAGGCTTCCTCAACCTGGATTTGATCTGGGTTGCTTTGGGAATCGGAATTTTGCTTGTTCGGGTTATTTTTACAGGAATGAAGGAAAATGGTTGTTAAGCTCAACAGTACCACCATACTTCTCCAACCCCTGGCCGATAGACTTGGTTTTTTGAAGGAACTCCATTGGATGAGCAAGAACACCAGTACCCAGATAATAACCCGAACTTCCATGGCGTGAATACTTTCTACAGCAACATCAGGAACAAAAAAAATGAGAAAGGTCAGGATAGAGCCATGTGACAGAAGTATCAAGAGCACAAATTTCGGACTTGACTTTAATCCTTTCCATAGGAGAGTTGCCACCAGTAATGATAGGGCACCTAACACAACATTATAGACCAATAGGCCTTTAAGGGTGGTGTGGGCGACTTCTTGGATGCCCAATAGTACCAAAGTTCCCATTAACAGTGAAATGGAACCTAACAAGAACACTAGGGTTACTGCAATAACATCTCGTAGTTTCATGACATGTTTTTTTAATTAATAAATCAATCTTCAATCCACATCTCGGCGGGCATGCCTATTTTAAGACTTCCATCATTGTTTACTTTTATCTTCACGGCATACACCAAATTCACCCGTTCTTCCTTGGTCTGTATAATCTTGGGTGTGAACTCCGCAGATGCGGATATCCAGGATACCCTGCCTTCATACGATTTCATTGAATCCACATCATCGATTTTTACCGTGACTGGTTGACCAATCTTTATGTTGGACAACTGTGTTTCACTGATATATACCCGGAGTTCCATTTCATCAAGGTTGGCCATTTTGAACAAGGGCTTTCCAAAGACGGCGACTTCACCAGGCTCGGCATATTTGACCAGTACCGTGCCGTCCAATGGACTTTTTACAATGCTTTTTGCAATTTGGTCCTCAATTTGTTCAATCTGGACCTCAATGCCCTTGACTTCGTTGATGATGGGGGCGTTCTGGGTCTCGACGCTCTTGATCTGTTGCTGGAGGATGCGTACCTTGCCCTGGATGTCGTCCAATTGCTTTTGGGTGGCCGCATTTTCCTTGATCAAGCTTTCGATACGTTCTTTGTCATTTTGGGCCACTTTTAATTCCTCCTGAAGTATCTCTCGTTGGGATAGCACGTTTCTTGATTTTGAGAAAATGGTGTTTTTTGTGGCTTTCAATTGATTGCGTTTCAACGATAATTGAATGGTATCAATGACGCCGACAACTTCATTGTTTTGAAGTAGGTTTCCTTCTTCAATATTTAAAAATTGAATTTTGCCATTGGCCTCAGCGGAAACCGTAGTTTCCGTTGCTTCAAAATTTCCATAACCATCTGCAGTGTCCCCTCCTCCGTTACAGGAGATCAAAGAAATTACCACGATGGAAATTGATAGTATGGATATGGCTTTTATGGTCTTTTGGACCCTAGTTACTGCTCTTTTCATAGGTACCTTGTGTAATTTGATATTGAATCTGGTTCAGTAGTTTTTGTGTTTTGTGTAGGGCAAGATTGCTCTTGGCTTCATATAAATTTGTAAACTCGGTGATATAGGCCGAGGAAGTGATCACCCCGTTCTTCAGTTGGGATTCGGCCGTCATGACCATTTTTTCAAATCGGGGAATGATCTGTTCATCATATTGGATCAGTTCCTCCATTTTGTCTATTTCCGATTGTAGTTTGACCAACTCCAAATTATTGTTGAGTTCAAAGGTTTCCTTTTGCGAGTCGACGAGGTCCCGGTTGATTTGTAAAGACTGTCGTTCTTTTCGGTTTTTGTTCCAATCAAAAACATCCCAGTTGAGTTTTACCCCGGTCATAAAAAAGGAGTTGAAGGTATTGTCTAGCATATTAAGCCCTGGATTCCCATACCCGCCTTGTGCAAAAGCACTGATTTTGGGAAGTTTGGACTTTGCCAACAGGTCCGTTGATTCATTGACCTGGGATTTCTGAAGCTCAAAAAGTAGGAGTTCCGGTCTTCTGGAAAGCTGTTCCGGAACCTCTGGATAAATCTCTGGCCGATGTAACACAACGTTTTGCTGCAGCTCGGTACCTATCAATAGGGAAAGTTGTTGGAGCAACTCGGTTTTTGACAGGACAAGTTCAGTATTGTTCTGCTGGATTTTGATGAGTTCAACTTCAAGTGCGTCCGCCGATGATGAAAGTAGGGTGCCATATTTCACTCCCGCGTTGACCTCTTCAAGCCGGGCGATCAATTGGGATTCCTTTGCCTTCAACAAATCCTGATTTTCCTGTAGTAGCAGTAAGGAAAAATACAGGTGGTTTACACGGTTTTTTAAACCATATAAAGAAACCTCCAGCTCCTGTTGCTCAATGGCCGACTTGGTTTCTTTGACCTTGACCGAAGCATCGATCACACCTCCATGGTAAATCAGTTGATTGGCATCCAAAGTCGTACGGTATTGGTCCTTATTTGGAGGGGCAATGGTACTATTGGGTAATTGACCATCAAGACTTGTTACTTCAGATTGATAAGTGGCCTGCCCATTGAGACTCAATGAGGGCAACCGATCTTTCTTGATGGCTTCAATATCAAGTCTTGCTTGGTCGGCCAGCATGGCGGACTGCTTTGCCAGGGGGTAATTGACTTTGACCAGTCGTAGACATTCATCCAATGAAATGGTCTGTTGAGCTTGTAATAAAAGCGGGATTATCAGGAAAAGCAATAAAAAAAAGTGCCGCTTTCTATGGATTGATTTCGCATCCATCGACGGTAATAAATATGAGGTGTCACTTAATCTGTTCATGATGCTTTGATAGTATTTATGATCATTTCGGGTATCAATTTTTTCCGTTCTTCCATATAGGTTTTGAAAGCAACTTCGTCAAGTCCTAAAATACCCGTTACCAATCCCTTGCCAATGAAGGGAAATGCGGTCAATGATATCAAGTTCAATAATAGTTGCTTCGGGTCAATGGGCCTGATGATGCCTTGTTTGATTTCTTCGGCTATTTGTTTTTCAAATACTGAGGGATCTGGAGTGATGTGATTGGCAAAGAATGTTTCTCCAAATTGGGGATTGATGTTCATCTCTTGAATGATAAACGTTGGTAAATAAGGGTTTTCGGCCACAAATGTGATATATCCATCCACAAAATCCCTGATTTTTTCAAATACGGGCTTGTCCGAATTGAAAATGGTATTCAAGTGGGGGGCCAGTTCTCCGAACGCTTGTAGAAAAACTGCTTCGAACAATTTTTGTTTGCTCCTGAAATAATAATGGAGCATGGCCTTGTTGATGTTCGCCTCGTCCGCGATTTCTTGCATACGCGCTGCAGCCAGTCCCTTTTTATAAAATACCAGTTTCGCGGCCTTTAAAATTGATTTTTCAGTTTCGGTGTGTATCATTTTAAATGTGTTAACCATCAAATTTAACCATATGGTTAATATTAAAAAAATAATTAACAGATATTTTGCAATTCATTGAAAAATAAGTTGTTGAAATATTTTGGAATCGAATATTTATTTAGTCGATCCCCAATCTTTTAAGGCATGTTTCTTTATAACTCTCACCAATAGGTATTCGAATGTCACCGATTATAATCTTGTTTCGCTGAATGGAAGTAATGGAAGCCACGTTAACCACAAAGGATCGATGTACCCGGAGAAATTGGTTTGCCGGTAACTTTTCCTTTAGTTGTTTAAAACTCATCAAGGTGAGTATGGGTTTCTTTACCTCGATCTTGACATGAATCCTCAAGTATTCTTTTAGACCCTGTACATATAAGATGTCGGAATATTTTAATTTGATGTTCTCATAGTCTGATTTAATAAATACAAATTGATCATCCCCTTTTTCAAGTCCCGTATTGGATGCCGTATATAGGGGGGATTTTTTCGAATCTTTTTTCAAGAGGTATATTTCCCTGGCACGGTTCACAGCCTTTACAAATCGTGCAAATGGAATGGGCTTGACCAAATAATCCACTGCATTCAGCTCGAATCCCTCGAGTGCATACTGGTGATACGCCGTGGTAACAATAAACAAGGGTTTCCGGTCCAGTGTCTTTACAAAATCCAATCCACTGATTTGGGGCATTTCAATATCTAGGAAAATCAGGTCCACTTCGGTACTCATCAACAATTCGGAGGCATCCATGGGATTGGTATATGTTCCAATTACATCCAGGTTTCCAATTTCTTCGCAATAGGAATTCATGATGTTTAAGGCCAAAGGTTCGTCGTCTATGATGATACATTTCATTTCAGTCCAGTGTTAAGTGTAGTTTAACGTTAAAGATACTACCTCCTTTATCGATTTCCAGGCTATGTAAATGAGGATAAAGGAGGTTTAATCTGCCCTTTACATTGTTCAGCCCGATTCCAGAATTGTTCTCGTCAATATTTCGATTGCCTTTTAAATTGGAAATGTTGAAAAAGAGATGGTTCCCGATGACCTGGATAACGATGTTGACCTCTGTTCTGCCATCATAATCGGTTCCATATTTAAAGGCATTTTCGATGAAGGTCATCATAATAAGGGGTGCAATCCTTTGCTTTTCATAGTCCCCCTTAATCTCTAAGTTGACTTTTTCACTATTGGAAAGACGTAGTTTTTGTAGGGAAACATAGTTTTTAATGTTTTCGATATCTTTCGACAATAATACCCTGTCCTGATTGGATTCATAGAGGGTGTAACGCATCAATTCAGAAAGAATAATGACCGCATTTGAGGCTTCATTGGAATTGTCCCGAACCAGGGAATAGATGCAATTTAAGGAGTTGAATAGGAAATGGGGGTTCAATTGGGCTTTTAAATATTCCAGCTCTGTTCTTGTTTTTCGGATATCCTTTTGTTGTAAAGATCTGTCCCTTATGTAAATATGTTTCATTAGGCGTACAATTCCCCCAAAGAGAAAGAATGCGGTCAACGCAAAGCCAATGACAACATAACGGATTTTATAGATGAAACTATCTGGGGACAAATCCAATTGATCGATCGGAATCAATGTTGGGATTTGAAGTGCCAAAACTTCAAAGCCGATTAGGAATGTGATAGAGATACCGATGTAGGCTAAAATTCGCTTTTTCAGTAAAAAATTTGGGACCAATAGCGCATAGTTGACATAAAAGAGCATTAGTGGAAGCAAAACCCTGACAAAAGCCACGGGGTGAAATTCACTGAATATGGAAAAGGAAATGAACAATGGGAATGATGCCAAACACAGCCAAGCAAAAAAGTGAATCAAGATTTCCTTAACCCTAAAGGGTTCTTCATAATTTCTAATTTTCATCTTGTCTGATCTTTTACCATGCGAATCCCAAGTTCAACCAATTCTTCATTGGTAATGTATGGCTTTTGGTTCTGAATTAATTTTTCAACAACGAGCTTGGCCGTTTTTTGAGCATCTTTCTTGGTTTTGAAAGGTTGCCTTCCAACCAGTCCTGGAATATGGTCTTGTTGAATGAACAAGGTGGAATCCAAGTAGATGCGATATGTCCAAGTGGAATCTTTGTTTTGTTTGACTTGCGAGTGGATGTATCCATCGTTTTGATGCGGTGCCCTTGCACAACCAAGGACAGACAAAACTAATATATATAGAAAAATGGATTTCATATTTGTTTAAAGGTTTGATAGTTAATCGGATGAACGGGTTCAATCATCTTCATCTTCCTCTTGAAAAGGGAAAAACTCCAGGGTATCATCCAAATAAAGGGTGCCTGATTTTCCAGTGGACAAGAATGCCTTGCCGCCATTATAAAAACCTACGGCACCTTCTCTAACCACACCTTCAAATGCTGTTTTTTCTTCCCAGTAATCCCTAGAGGGGTCATATTCCCAAACGCTGTTCATTGCACCTCCTATACCGCCTTTTCCTGTCGCAAGGTATCCATAGGTACCCATGTTGAAACCAACGGAGTTACTTCGGACAATGGAATAATCGTCCTCCTCATCTAAATCTAAAAGCGGAATCCACTTTTCGGAAGTGAGGTCAAAAGCCCAAAAGTCGGTCAAATACTGGCCATTGGTCTCCCCGGTACCAAAATAAACTTTGTCCTCTATTCTAAAACAAGTCGCATCCCGTCTTTTGTTTCCGCCAAAACCCACCAGTTCGATCCATTCATCAGATACAGGGTCATACTTCCAAAAATCCTTTTTGTCATTGTCCCCGTCATACCCTGTACCCACATATCCGAAGGTGTCGGAATTAAATGCAGTGGCACCTCTACGCGGAGTACCCGCAAATGGCGCAATTGAATCCCATGAGTTGGTAGCTACATTATATTTGTAAAAGTCGCCCAATTCATTGTCCCCATCATAACCCAGGCCTACATAACCATCGCCATTAAGGGTGAATCCAACGGCTGCACTCCGTTCAATCCCGGGAAAATCGGCAAGTTGCCTCCAAAAGTTGCCATCCATGTCATATACCCAAAAATCGTTTAAATAATCGTCCCCATCATAACCGGTTGCCATATATCCTTTGTTGGCCACTGTAAAAGACGCCGCATTCCCTCGTGGGATGCCATCAAGGACCGAACGGTCTACCCAGTTTCCCCATTCATCATCATCATCATTGGAACAGGAAATGGTACCGGTCAATGTAATGCCTGTCACGATAAGTGCGTATAATATAGTTTTTATCTTCATTTCTAAATTTTTAAATTTCATAGTCTTAGTTATGTATTTTGTAGGTTATTCCCATGGAAAGGTAAACGGATGGATCCGTGGCCAAATCATATAATATATTGTTATGGCGATCATTGATGGTAGCTGTGTTATCAATGAGATATCCAATTTTGATCACTGTATTCCATTGGGGCTGTATTTTATAGTGATATCCAATATTTAAATCAAATGCGTATTGTGAAAGCCTTACCGTTCCATAGGGTAGGTTGTTTGGTGTGTTTGGAGGTAAATGGATATTGGTGTATTCTCCGTTAAATGAGCCCGTGGACATGAGGTAATGTCGCTCATTTATCCTGTAATGTAGTGTTGAATGTGGATAACCGAGTTCAAGAGTTATCTTTTTGGACAAAGACTGTGCGTATGAGAAAAAGGGATACAAAAGAGGCCGCTCTCTTAAAATACCATATCCCAGACCAACTTTTAATTTTTGATATGGGGTGTCTGGACCGAAGCCGATTCCCAAAAAGATTTTTCCCGAATATTGGATTTCGGAGAAATCAATCGCCTCTTTAAAGTCTGAGGCAAATAAGGATGTAACATTCGCATTTAAATACCATTGTTGGGCCATTTTCCATGATGCACTCCCATTGACACCGATCCTATAGAGTTCATCGGGGTCATCTATGGTATAAGCTTTCGGGGCATCGTACAGGGTGAGGTATTGTTTTTGAAATTCAAATTTCATCCCATAGTCAAGGTTTCCGGTATTCCTCCGTAAATAATAAAAGTCAAGCATGTGTTGTGCCCAGGAAAAATTACTTTCCGATGGAACCACTTTGTACATATAATCAAAATTTGTTGTCACTTTTCTAGCTTGAGCTTCTATCCGTATGTTCATTGTAATAAGTATTAGAAAGCTAATCAAAATCTTACCCACCTGGATTTTTTGATAAAACTAAGGGTGGTTCGGCAGGTGAGGAAAAAAGATAAACCAAATGGAAAAAACTCTCAATGAATAGGGCATTTGACTCAATTACTCGATATAAATCCTTTCATATAGGTAATTCCCGGTTTGGTATAAATGATTGTGGTATTAGTTTATAATATTTCATAGAACGATAGCTTTAAGCGTCTTTTGACGAAAGTAATTTTATAATGAAGCATTTGAATTGGGCTTTGATATTGACAATACTATTTGTTGTTTCATGCTCCACGGAGGAATGGGATATACCAACATTGGAGGTAGGGCAAGAGTTTACGGATAAAACGGTTCGATTGATTGAGATCGATACATTTAAAGTGAGAACAAGTACTTTCAAGTTTGACAGTATTGTTACTTCTCAAGGCGAACGACTTTTGATTGGTCGATATCTCGATAATTATTATGGAACCGTAAAAAGTGAAAGCTACATGGAGTTAACAGCGGAAGACTACCATGTTCCTGAAGATGCGGAATTGGATAGCATTGCGCTCATAATGGGGTATGACGGTTATTATTACAATGATACCCTTCAATTGTCCCATATCCATGTCCATAGATTATTGGAGGATTTGGAAACTACGGAGGAGAATTTTTATAACACAAGTTCATTGATCTTCGATACCATCCCCTTGGTGACCAAACGCTTTTATCCAGAGCCCATGGGAGGGGATTCCCTTCATATCTCGATTCCAAAATCGTTTGGGGAACCTATTTTCAACTTGATAAAGGAAAAATCTATATCGGATGACAATGATTTTACCGAGCAATTTAAAGGAATTGTCTTACGTCCTACATCCGATGGGAATTCAAACGTTATTGGATTTACCAAAAATCCAAAAAGGACCTATTTACGCTTCTTTTATTCCATTCCAGAAGAATTTGATGATGAGGATGAAGATGATGGAAATGAATTGGTTTTGGATTTTGCCATTACGCCAATCTATGGCCTGAGCTGGTTTAATCGGATTACCAGTGATGTGACCGCACTGCCGTTGGAGGCACTAAACGATCAAGAGGACGATTTATCTTCAAATAAGGGTGGTGGTCTGACCTTTGTACAATCGGGAACAGGGTATGTGACAAGGATTGAATTCCCTACAATTAAAAATATTGGTGACTTGCCGGGTACGGGAACTATTTTGAGCGCAGTACTGGAAATGACCCC
This sequence comes from Allomuricauda ruestringensis DSM 13258, assembly GCF_000224085.1. NCBI lineage: Bacteria > Pseudomonadati > Bacteroidota > Flavobacteriia > Flavobacteriales > Flavobacteriaceae > Flagellimonas > Flagellimonas ruestringensis. The sequence goes on along the minus strand of NC_015945.1, from coordinate 198,276 downwards.
TTTGATTGATTCTTATGATGATATGTTCCCTTTAAGGGACTCACTTCAAGTTCAAGTGGTCGACCAGAACAATGACCCTTCATCTTTCCTCAGAAATGGGAATGGTATTGTATATGGACGTTTCGGGGAGGCAGATCTGGAATTCAGCGAATCATTATATCAGATTCCCGTCACTACTTATATCGAACAGGAACTTGCTGAGGCCCCGGAGATTGACAATGGTTTAATTCTGATACCGAACGATTTTCAGAACTCCATTGATCGGGTTGTACTGTACGGTGCTGAATATACAGATTTTGCGCCTAAATTGATTATCACATATGCAATTTATGATGAATAAGTGTTTCCTCTTATTATGGTTGATGCCCTTGATGATGATAGGACAGACCAATACGATTACAGCATCGCCCTATTCCCTTTATGGTATCGGGGTTAACACCAAATCAAATATTGGACGCAATAGTGCCCTTGGGGGTGGGGGATATGCCTTTCAAACCATTGATCAAATCAACAATCACAACCCGGCTTCCTTTGCCGCCATTCCGGATAATAATTTTTTATATGATTTTGGGCTTACGGCACAGTTGAGTTCCGTTTCCAGTAAAGGAAATGAAGAAAAACGTTTGGCAGGGAACATCTCTAATTTGGCCATTGCCGCAACCACTGGTGCTAGGTCAGGCTTTGGTCTAACACTGGAACCGTATTCGGATGTCGGGTATGCGCTGATAGGGGTTGAAAGTAACATCGAAGGGTCGTATGATACGTTTATCAGTAATATTTTTGGCTCAGGAGGCCTGAACGATTTAAAATTGAATTATGGGTATATTTTAAAAGACCGATTAAGGGTTGGAGTGGGTTTGTCCTACATTTTTGGGACCATTAAAGAAACCCAACGGATACAATCACAATATAATTCCTTGGAAGTCGAGGACAAAAATAAATATTCAGGCTTAAGAATGGATGTGGGACTGCAGGGTACGATATCCGATCACCTAAAATTTGGTTTTACAGCTAGATTGCCAACAAGTTTAAAGGTCACGCATGACCGTCGTATTTCTAAAATGGTGAGTTTGATTCCAAAACCGCAAGTTGTTGAAAATACAACTGGTGAGCATTTGCCCAATTTTGATCTTCCCTTGGAATTGGGAGGTGGAATAGTGTACATGCCTAGTTCCTCTTGGACAATTAATCTTGATTATTCCAGAAATTTTTGGAATGCGACCGATCAAAATGATAACATTGGAACCTTTATCGACCAAGAGATATTTGGTGTAGGGATAGAATATGCTGTAGATAATCAAAGTATTAACTATTGGAAACGAATAAAATTTAGGATAGGGGGCAATCATGATTCAGGTTATTTGGAGGTGTACGATTATGTCATAAATGGTTATTCTATAAGTGGGGGTATCGGTATCCCCTTATCCAGGTCAAGTAAGTCTTCCATCAATATATCCTATGGTCGAAGTGAATACGGTGCTTCTCAAGGGGTTTTGGTTGAGGAAACATTTAATACATTTAATGTCAACATAAGCCTAGTTGATATTTGGTTTTTGAAACGTAAGGTCAATTAGAAGGAATGCTTGTATTTTGACATAAATGCCTTTACCAAATGTATACAGGTTTACGCGAAGACTATAGGTTATTGATGGCAAAATAAAAAGTTATCACCCCATTGGCAGTCAAAAGGTTCGTCGGTCAGCTTCGGGTTTCTCATCACTTGGAAAACTGTTCCCCCTGTATTTTATGGCCTCTCTGCGCCAGTATCTCAGTTTGCCGCATACCTCAGTCATTGTCCGTAGCATAACCAAGCCCAACAGCCTTTTGCTTGAAATCCGTTGTGTGCTCTCGTTTTGGTTTTTGATATGTTTTCAAAGTCAATTCAATCAGCTAATATAACTTATGGAACAGGACTTGTTTTAGTTCTTTGGTTCTTCAGCCAAGTTATGGACTTCATCAGCATCTTTTGCTGTATAGTAAAGCTCTTCTTGGGATTTTAACCAACCCAAATGCAAAAGAACCTTCCAACGGGTTATAAAATAAAAGGACAAAAACAGCTTAAATCCAATTTAAATCCTTTCCTTTATTGTGCATTACGGATAATGGACAATCAGTACTCCAATCCTTAAATATCAAGACAGCTCTCTCCCTATTAATTCCCAGTTCAGAAGAGGCTATTTCTTAGGTTATTTTTTGTTTGAATATTCATCTTTTTGATGCTTGCATGGCTAAAGTCCCTAGATGCATTTCCAAGGATCAAACACATCCTTGGACAACAGGCCAATATTTTAGATTGCCCTGTAATTACATGAACCCTTAAAGCAAAAATATATGCTAAAAATTAAAATAGTTCCCGGAGAGAATATTGAAAGAGCTTTGAAAAGATACAGGAACAAAGTGCGGAACACCCAACAGTTAAAACACATTAGGGAAAACCAAAGGTTTACCAAAAAATCCAAAGAGAAAAGAGAAGAACTTGCAAAGGCCGTCTATAAAAATGAATATTTAAAAAGAAACGAGGAGTAATATTTATTATGGATAAAGATTTAAGCCTTGCCGTACTAATAGATGGCGATAATATTCCCTCCAAATATGTCAAAGAAATGTTGGAGGAAATTGCGAAATATGGAAACCCCAGCATAAAAAGAATTTACGGAGACTGGACCAAGCCAAGTTTGGTAAAATGGAAGGATGTCCTTCTTAAAAATGCGATAACACCTGTTCAGCAGTACGGATACACCACTGGTAAGAATGCCACGGACAGCGCGATGATCATCGATGCTATGGACATCTTGTATACCGGGAAGGTAAATGGTTTTGCTCTGGTGTCGAGTGACAGTGATTTTACGCGTTTGGCAATACGGTTGAGGGAGGCAGGTATGACAGTTTTTGGAATTGGAGAACGAAAGACCCCGGATCCTTTTATAGTGTCCTGTGATAAGTTCATATACCTTGAAATATTACACAAAGCCCCTGTAGGCGATGCCAATGACACGGAAAAAAATAATAAGAGTAAAATAGATAAGATCACCCCCAAGGTGATAGACCTCATCCTAACTACCATTGCAGATGTAGAGGATGAGGAAGGGTGGGCCTTTTTAGGTGAAGTTGGCACACTCTTGCAAAAAAAACAACCCAATTTTGATGCCAGGAACTACGGGTTCCGAAAATTGACCCCTTTGGTCAAATCCTTGAACCAAATTGAAATTGGCTCCAGAAAAAATCCAAAGGGCAATGGAAACTTGATTTATGTGAGGACGAAGTCCTAATGAAAAAGAAAAGCTATGAGACCACTTTCAATATCAAAACTGATAACAAATAGGGATACCCCATCGCTTACCCGATACCTTAACGACATAGCCCGTATCCCGATGATTACGGAAGACGAAGAGGTGGCTCTAGCTGTACGAATAAGACATGGGGACACTTGGGCCATGGAAAAATTAGTATCCGCCAATTTGAGGTTTGTAGTATCCGTCGCCAAACAATATCAATCAAGAGGGCTTAACCTTCATGATCTTATCAACGAGGGTAATCTTGGATTGGTGAAAGCGGCCACAAAATTTGACGAGACCCGTGGCTTCAAGTTTATTTCCTACGCGGTTTGGTGGATACGGCAGGGCATTATACAGGCACTTTCCGAAAAATCGAGGATGGTTAGATTGCCTTTGAATAAAATAAATGTAATTAATAAAATAAAGAAAGCTTCTTCCCATTTTGAACAATTGCACCAAAGACCGCCCACTGCAGAGGAAGTATCGGAACTGATTGATTTCTCATTATCCGAGATTCAAGTTTGTATGCAGCACTCTTCATGGCCTATTTCAATGGACGAATCATTGCAAGTCGGGGATGGGAAACTGAACCTGTACGACATCGTTCCATCAAACCAGTTGGAAAGTCCTGAACATAAAATGATAGGACAATCGTTACATACCGAAATAGATGGTATTTTGAACATGCTGGATTACCGGGAAGCTTTTGTGATCAAAATGTATTTTGGCGTTGGCAACAGCGAATCCATGGGAATTCAACAAATTGCTTTAGAGTTAAAACTGACCGAGGAAAGAGTTCGACAAATAAAGGTAAAGGCTTTGTCCCGCTTAAGAAAATCTTCGAATATTGAGCTTTTAAAGGAGTACATGGTGTGAACACCCTAACTCTCTATATGGGGCTGCATAATTTTTCAGCAATTTTGTAGAGGTCCCGACTCTTTATCAAAGACAAAACCTCCTTTTTTTATTTTTGATTAGGAAGAATGAGGATTGGATTCCTTGGTACTGTCAGTACTTTGATTAACCCGTTGTACATTTTTCTATTTTACCTTTATTATTATTGACTATGGTCATTAGATGCTAAAATAGTATGGGTTTTCGTCACCCTGAATTTATTTCAGGGTCACATTTTATAAGTATTGGATGAAAATATGTGATGGGATGCTGAAACGAGTTCAGCATGACGCAGTTTCCAATAGATTGTTGCTTCAAAGAGCACAACGGGTTTTGATTAGTTTTTCTCCACCAAATAAGAAACAATGGTTTTGACACAGGTTCCTTTGGCGCTTGTAAATTCGTAGAAATCGGAAAAACCGAATACACTCTCATCTTCCAATAGCATTTCGCCATTGATGGCGGCTTCCTTTCCGTGGGTAATTATGCTGTGAATTGTTAACTCGAGCACTTTGTTTTGACGCATTTCCTGTAATGCTATTCTGAATTGATTTTTTCCATTAACGATTTTGTCTCCAACTAAAGTCCAAGTAATATGGGTATCCAAAAACTCCATGGCCTTTTCGATATCATTGGATGCAAAATAGCAGGTAAGGTGTTTAATCAGCTCTTTTTTTGGGGCATTTCCACAGTCGGGCTTTATATTCAATTTCACTTTAGATGGATTATTGTTGTTACCAGTAGTCAATTTTAAGCAATTGTATTGTGATGGTCATGGATTAGATATTCCATTGGGGGTAAGTATCAATACCCTTTACCTTTATAGGGATTTCATCGGGTAGCACTTGTATATCCTCTTGATATTTTTTTACCAGCTTAACAATCGGAGCAGTGTCCATTGTATTTTCTGCTGTAGCCACCCGAAGTATATTGTCGCAATCCTCCAAATCAAAATTGATTTCACAACAAGGAAATTCCTTTTGGAGTTTATCCAAAAGGAATTCCGCTTTTTCAATGGTGGTTACCGAGGTACGAAATACCTCTACAATTGTAGTTTGTTGTCCATTGAAACTATTGTGCATATTGCGATTTATAAAATTGATGGGATTACTAACTCTGTGGATTATAGTTGACCATCCAGTGAATACCGAACTTGTCAACAAAACTCCCAAAGTAATCGCCCCAAAATTGGTCGGCCATGGGCATTTCAATTTCCCCTCCTTTTGATAGACCATTAAACAAACGGTCTGCCTCTTCCTTGCTCTCAGGATGTATGGAAATGTAGGAGTTATTGCCTTTTTTTAAGGAATGTCCCATGGAGGGAACAATATCCGATGCCATTAAAATGGTATCGTTGGATAGCGGCAATGAGATATGCATAGTGCGACTTTTCTCTTCTTCAGATAGTTTATCGGCATCTGGGGCATCTCCCATTTTCATATTCGCGATAAAATCCCCGCCAAATACTGTCTTGTAAAAATTGAATGCCTCCTCTGCATTTCCGTCAAAATTTAAATACGTGTTTACCTTCATTGTTTTTGATCTTTAGTATTAATGTTTTTGAATATTCATTATTTGTAATATTTCCTTTGTAAGTCATTCCGAATTCCTATCCATTCGGCAGGCAGTCAGGGTATTTATAAATCTTATTACTCTGTAAATCAGATTACCCAGACATTTTTTCCATGTCCATATACAACATGCTCCATCGGTGTCCGTCCAAATCTTCAAAACCAAAAGCGTACATCCAACCATCGGATTCACCAGGTTCGGCAAAGATTTTGCCACCAGCTTTTTGTACTGTTTTAGCCATTGTATCCACTTCCGATTTGTTCTGGGCATCGATATTGATCAATACTTCTGTTCCTTTTTGGGTATCACTGATTTCATTCTGCGCAAACCCTTTAAAAGTGTTTTCCGGAAATAGCATCAGCACAAAATTGTTTTCTCCTATATAGAAACTTCCTAAATGCTCAGCATTTTTATGCCTCGGATTTTCTTTAAAACCAATGGCCTTAAAAAATTCCTTCGATTTTTTAATGTCCTTTACAGGTAGGTTCAACCAAACAGTTTTCATGATTTTTCATTTACAGTTATGTTTTCCGCCTGCTTGATGTTGGATTATTTGTTCAAATTGCAGAACAGGTTAAATAAGTGCCCATCCAAATCGGCGAAAACACCGACGTAATAACCGTTTTCGTCGTAAAAACTTTTTCTGTCCTTCCTAGGGTCAAAACGAATAGTTCCCCCTATCTTCTTTACTTTTTCTATGCACTCGTGGATTTCTTCCTTGCTCTCCGCGGAGAGGGTGAACATAATTTCATTGCCTTGGCTTAGGTCGGCCACCTCTCCTTCGAGACTTGTTTTTAGCTTTTCTTTTTTAAAAAAGTGAATAACAAACGCATCGTCACCGAACAAGAAGCTTACCAAATCTTTTGAGGGAGTTCCGTTTTGCTTAAACCCCAATGCCAGATAAAACTCTTGTGTTCTTTCAATATTTTCTACGCCTAGGTTTGCCCAGATTTGTTTAGGTGTCATTTTTTATGTTTTTAATGATTTGTTGTAGTTGATGGTTGTGGCGCTGTGTATGTACGGTATTAAAGCCGATCCATTCAAGGCGGGTAAATGGCCCATATTCTGGGATTTCAAAATCCAGACAGGTTTTTGACAGGTCCATATTCTTGGAATTTGTATTGACCCATTGAATTTTCTCTTCCAAACTGGTAAGAAGACGTTTTTTGTCAATGGGGTCATTTGTTGGAACAATCGCTTTGGGCGAATCCATTTTGATGTCAAAATTTAAAAACAACGCACGTATTTCAGCCAGTTTTTGGTCTGGGGGGCGTTGAGTATCTTCAACTTCTCCCAGCAAAATTTTGGATACGTCGTATGATTTGTCCAGATGATCACCGACTTGTCCGGCGGTCCAACTATTTTTGGTGGGCTTTATATTGAGTTGTTCGTTGGTTAACGAAGAGAGCAGCTCAATAAGTGTTGAGGTAGCGGTATCATACGCATTTAAAATATTCCTATCCATATTATTTTGCTTTGTATGTTAGTAGTACATTGCCACATTTAAAAGGTTTGGCGCTTACTAATTTAAGCTGTTGCTGTTTCCCAGTTTGAAACAAAGGTGTTCCTTTGCCCAGAACAACAGGGTTTACAATAATTCGGTATTCATCTATTAAATTGTGCTCTATAAATGATGAGGCCATGTTGGCCCCGGCGAACAATACCATGTCCTTCCCTGGTTTTTCTTTTTCTTTTTGTATTTCTTCGGCGACGTTTCCGTGAGCTATTCTAGCATTCATTTTTGCCTTTTGTAGGGTCGTGGAGAATACAATTTTGGGTGTTTGGTTCATTATATCTGCAAATTCCCCTTTTTGATCGGGCCAATAATCAAGCATCAGCTCATACGATTTTCTACCATAGATAAAAGTGTCGATTGTTTGCAGAAAATCCATCATATAAGTTTGCATTTCATCATCCCAAACATGCCAATTGATATCATTATCGATTCCTTCAATATAACCGTCGATGGACACTAGCATAGATAAAATAACTTGTCTCATAACACTTGTTTTCTGTTTAAGATTCAAGGTGTTACCAAAGATATATGTACTAATTGGTACTTTGGGGGTATATTTACGTCAATATAACGGGTTGATTGCGACAACAACTTAATATACCTTTGGATTAAGGTTAATCAATTGATTTTCAGCAAATGAAACATATATCGATACTTGTTCCCGAAGGCGATTCGAGCCTGAGCAATTTGGAGGCAACTTTTAAAATGTTCAATATGACCAATAGCGCTCTACAAAGAGCGGGCAAAGCACCAATGTTTGCCACTCACCTAGTTGGTGCACAAAAAACAGCAAGGTTAAGTAACGGTATGTTCAATATTATACCAAATACTACTATTGAAGACATAAAAAAAACCGACTTGATCATTATTCCTGCAATTCATGGTGATTACAAGGAGGTAGTTTCCAAAAACAGTGCACTTATTCCTTGGATCAGAGAGCAATACAGCAATGGTGCCGAAGTGGCGAGTCTGTGTATTGGTGCGTTTATATTGGCAGGTACGGGGTTGCTCGATGGAAAAGAGTGTGCCACGCATTGGCTGGCAGCAAGTGAGTTTAGGGAGATGTACCCCAAAGTAAACCTGGTCGATGATAAAATCATCACCGACGAGAACGGTTTGTACACTAGCGGGGGTGCCTATTCATCTTTAAATCTAAACCTTTATTTAGTGGAAAAGTTTGCGGGTCGCGAAATGGCGGTGCTATCCTCAAAAGTTTTTGAAATAGACATCAGCCGTGTCAGCCAATCGCCTTTTATCATCTTCAAAGGGCAAAAATCCCATAACGATAAAGAGGTTTTAAAGGCTCAGGAATTTATCGAGCAAAATTATCAAGATAAAATAACCGTTGATGATCTATCCGAAAAAATTACGGTAAGCCGAAGAACCTTCGAGAGGCGTTTTAAAAAGGCTACCTCAAACACAGTTATCGAGTACTTGAAGCGCGTTAAAGTGGAAGCTGCCAAGAAAGAACTGGAAAAAGGAAGAAAAACGGTCAACGAAGTAATGTATGAAGTAGGGTACAACGACCCCAAAGCGTTTAGGGATACTTTTAAGAAAATAGCAAACATGACACCATTGGCTTACCTGAACAAATACAACAGTAAAAACCAAAATTGATACACGGTATTTTGGAAGTTATTAACCAAACGGTTTTGTGAAAGGGACCAGATTTTACCATCATTTCTGCTTTTATTGTATCGATGGTAGTCTTTATTGTGTAAGTAGCAACTAGTTTTACCATGATTGACCAACTTATTTTATAATTTTGGTTTACAATCATTAACACAAACTTTCCCCTAAGAATAGGCATATTTTCCAAGTCAGTTTCAGTGAAAAAAACTGTGGATTGACCTAGGTTTCAAATGGAGTATGATTACTCTATTTGCGAACGCCTTATTGTTGCAAAATCACGTAAACCATTAATTTTTTTATCATGAAACCACAATTTTTAAAATTTAGTTATTTATTATTTTGTACCGTTTTCCTTCTTTCTTGTAGTGCAGAGGACGGTGAAGATGGTGCAATTGGACCGGAAGGTCCTCAAGGGGAACAAGGAATACAAGGCCCACAGGGTGAACAAGGAGCTCAGGGCGAACAAGGACCTCAAGGTGAGCAGGGTCCGGCGGGTGAAGATGGTAATGCCGAGGTCATCTACAGTTCGTGGATACCAGCAAACTTCGAAGGAGCTTCAACATCTGTGAAGTATATGGATATAGACTTTCCTCCAGAACTTCCCAGTGCAATAAGCATTAAGGACACCCATGTTTTATTGGTGTATTTCACGGGTTTTGGAGATGGTAATGTTTATTTATTGCCAGTATTAAATTTCAGAGGAGCTCAGTTTACCTATGGTTTTGGAAGTGGAAGCATAAACGTGGAGGATATTTTGATCAGAGCTGAAGCCCTTTCTGGGGATTTGACCGAATTTCAGATAGATCCAGCCCGGGGAAATAAGTTTCGTTACGTAATTATCCCACCTAATGTATCGGTTTCAGGAAAATCCAAGGCTCCAGACTATTCCGATTATTATGCAGTAATGGATTATTTTGGGATTGATTACTGATCTGGGCGAAGTATTTTTACGATAATTTGGATGTGGCGATCGTAATTAAAAGCACTTCTAATAGACTAATTCATAACCAAAACCAGGACCGTCACATGGAAGGTAGCTGCCATTAAATATTTCGTTATCATTCAAAATGGTTATATGTTCTTTAACTGAACTTCCGCAATTTTGAATCAGAGGGCCAACTTCTTCATATTCCAAATCGTAATAATGGGTGTCTTCTGACAGCATTAAGGTATAACTGCCCTTGGCGATACTTGTGCTGTCAGGATGAACCCTTTTTTTAATAAATGTGCCATTGGATAAAAATTCAATAAACTCATTAAACTCCAAATCTTCTTTTTTGATAATATCCCCCGATAACCCTGTATTGATGAACTGAAGTTCAAAAAGTTTTGTGCTCCGATCACTGTTTACTTCACCAGTTCGGCTGCAAGAACTTACAAATCCAACAACAATGAAAGAAAATAGTATACTTTGAATTTTCAGCATAGAAAAGAAGGTTTTGATTTTATACTGTAGATACAAGATGGGTTAAACCGTTGCTTTTTAAGCTAATGGGAGTTGCCAAATATCCCTCTTTGTCGATTAAAAAAGAACAACACATATTATTTAATGTTCTCCTATTGCCAATTTCATAAATTACGATCCTTTCTATCAAAAAGGAATGATTTCGTTCTTGAAGCATTTCAGATTGGCTAGGTATTTAGTAGATTTGGGAAGAAACCAACTATTCTACTAACTCATGACCTTAAAGCAAAGCTCTTTTTATTTTCTTTTTACATTTTTAGTGACCTGTGCAACCTTGGCTCAGGATTTTGAAGCATTACAATACCGAACCATAGGACCCGCTAGGGGAGGAAGGGTAACCACCGTTACCGGAACAGCTATGCTCCCGGGGACTTTTTATTTTGGGGCATCCGGTGCGGGTGTCTGGAAAACAGATGACTACGGAACTACTTGGAACAATGTTTCCGATGGTTTCTTTAAAACACCCTCCATTGGTGCTATAGAAATCGCAGCCAATGATCCCAATATCGTATATGTGGGAACCGGTTCCGATGGAATCCGTAGCAATATCATTTCAGGGAAAGGGGTGTACAAATCCATTGATGCCGGAAAAACGTGGGAACACATCGGATTGGAAAATGTAGGCCAAATCGGCGCTGTGGAAATCGACCCCACGAATAGCAATATTGTTTGGGTTGCCGCTATTGGAAATGCATTTAAACCTAACAAGGAACGCGGAATTTTTAAGACGACCAATGGAGGAAAAACATGGGAAAAGGTCCTGTACGTTTCCGATGAAACAGGGTTCGCCGACTTGGAACTGCTCCCTGGCAATCCAAATGTAGTGTATGCTGCAGCTTGGAAGGCACGCCGCACACCTTGGACCATTGATTCGGGTGGTGAGAACAGCGAAGGAGGCATCTACAAATCCATTAATGGGGGAAAAGATTGGGAAAAACTGGAAAAAGGGCTGCCAAAAGGATTGATTGGTAAAATTGATTTGGCCGTTTCCCCAGTAGATTCAAAAATACTTTATGCCGTTATTGAGGCTCCAGATGCTGATAGGGGATTGTATAAATCCGTAGATCAAGGAAAATCCTTTACACACATTTCCGATGATGTTAGATTGGTGAACAGACCATTTTACTACACTAATATTGAACTGGACCCGACCAACCCCGATATTGTGTACTCCAATGCCAACCCATTGATAAAATCCATGGATGGAGGAAAAACATGGAAACGCATGAGTGTGCCCCACGGTGATAATCATGATATTTGGCTCAACCCAGATAAGCCCGATTTATTGATCCAGTGTAACGATGGCGGGGCCAACGTATCGCACAATGGCGGTAAAACATGGTCTACGCAGTATAATCAGCCTACGGCAGAAATCTACCAAGTTGCTGTGGACGACCAATATCCGTATTGGGTGTACGGAGCCCAGCAAGACAATACCACCTTGGCCATCCCAAGCAGGGCGCCCAAAGCCACGACCACGCCCAATGAAAGCATTATGATGAATGTCGGTGGTTGCGAAACTGGCCCCGTGATTCCCATGCCGGGCAACCATTATATTGTTTATAACAACTGTAAAGGTCGCTTTAGCGTCTATAGCAAAAAAACGGGACAAAGCCGCGAATATTCCATTGGTGCATCCAATATTTACGGACATAATCCTAAAGACTTAAAATATAGATTCCAGCGTGTAGCACCTATTCATGTATCCCCTTATGATCCAGAAGTGGTATACATGGGTTCTCAATTCTTGCACAAAACCAGCAATGGGGGCAAAAACTGGGAAATTATCTCCCCAGACCTTACTGCCAACGAACCGGACAAACAGGTAATCTCCGGAAAACCTATCACTCGCGATATTACCGGAGAAGAATATTATAGTACCCTTTACTCCATCAGGGAGTCAAAAATAAGCAAAGGTGTAATCTGGACAGGTTCCAACGATGGGATTATTTCCATTACCAAGGATGGGGGTAAAACGTGGAAAAATGTTACGCCTAAAAAATTACCAAAAGGTGGCAGGGTAGAATCTGTGGAACCATCGCAGTTCAACCCGGCCAAAGCGTATATTGCGGTTGATCGTCATTTATTGGGCGATACAACACCTTACTTGTACAAAACGGACGATTATGGTGAAAGTTGGGAGCTGATAAGTTCCGAATCCAACGGAATTCCACCCGATTATACCACAAGGGTTTTACGGGAAGACCCTGTTCGCGAAAGATTGTTGTATGCAGGTACCGAGTTTGGAATGTTTGTATCGTTTGATGATGGTGGGACTTGGAAAAGGTTTCAGCAAAACCTTCCAGTGACCCCGATTACGGATATTACCTTGTTCCGAGGAGATTTAATTTTGAGTACCATGGGGCGTGGTTTCTGGATTTTGGACAAGGTTACTATCCTTCAAGATGGGAATATTACCCAACTTGATGACACTCCTGTATTGTTTAAACCCGACAATACGATTAGATACCAAACGCCTTGGGGCGGGGGAGATTTCCCCGATTACCCATCAACCAGCGTGATTATTGATTATTACCTACCCTCTGATGTAAAGGATGGTGTGAGTCTTCAGATTATGGATGCACAAGGTAAAGAGGTGGCAACCATTGTTAGTGATTCCACTAAATTGAAATCCACCCCAGAAAAAGTGGAGGATATGAGCCTTAGCATGACGTTTGTTTACATGGATGAAAAACTGGAGACCAAAAAGGGCATCAACCGTTTTGAGTGGAACCTCCAGCAAAAAGGAGCTTGGGCAAAAAACAAGAAAAGACGCTACAAGAATGGGCCAATGGCATTGCCAGGAAAGTATACTGCTAAATTAACAGTTGGTGATCAGTCTTTCGAGAAACCTTTTGAAGTCCTTATGGACCCTAGACTGGAAGAAGAAGGAGTTTCCTTGTCAGACATGAGAGAACAGCAAGGGCTTCAGTTTAAGGTAATCGACCTATTATCGGAAGCTAGACAACTTCAGGATAAGGTTGAGGAAAAAATCAAGGAACTTGAAAAAAACAAAGCGAGCGAAGCAACATTGAAGCCATACAAGGATGCATTAAAACAGCTCAAAAATGATGAGGGAGCCTATCCAGAAGTGGTAATGGTAGCCCAAATGTCGTATCTGTACTATATTTTAAGCAGTGCCGATAAAGCGCCCGGGCAAGAAGAAAAAAACAGCTATCAAGAGCTGTTGGCCCAGTTTAACGAGCTCAAACAAAAAGTTGACCTTTAATTTAAAGAACTGTCAAAAAAATCAGTACAATGTCAATTCGAGCGCAGTTGAGAATTTAATTGCTGTTAATCAATAGGTTTCAACTGCGCTCAACCTGACATAATGTATCTACAATCAATGGAGTTCCTCACAATGAAAACCATTGCTGTGCAGTAGGGAGGCAATGGATGGAGCCTGTACCGCTTGGGTCTCGACCCGGAGAATGTTGTCACAATCCTCCAAATCAAAGTTCCAACATCCATCCTTGTTCACCAATTGGTTCAACAGGGGACGTAACTGTCTTACTTGCGATTCGCCCCAAACGGACGTCTTGAATACTAAAATAGTTTTCATCCCAGGTAAAATCTATCGTTCGTAGAAAAATGGGGGTTCAACTCCCAAGGCCCTCAAATAAACATACCCCTGTCCGCGGTGGTGTATCTCATTATCAATAAAATAAAAAATGGAAGACTGTACGGTACCTTCATACTGCCCAAAGAGTTTTACATGCTCTTGAAAACGCTCCAAGTCAATCTGGCTCCAGAGCTTATTGATTTCTTCCGTATCCTGATCCCATTTTTCTAAAAACTGGGCCTTTGTGCTACCGTAGTTCCTGTTTTCATCAAAGTCACCGATTTTGTTCGAAACAATTTCGGTAAGTCCGGGAACGGCAATGGCAAAAAGCTCCTTTACCATCTCGGAAAAAGGACGCATTCCGCCAATACTATAATTAAAGAACTCTTTTTCCGGAAAGGCTTCGATTACCCTTCGGGTAAGTCCCCTATGACCTTGGTAATGTTCCAAAAATTGGGTTGGGGTAATAACTTGTGCTTCAGTTTGCTTTTTAATGGTGTTTTCCATGATGCTTTGTTTTTTAAAGGTTTATTGTTTCTGAAACCAAAAGTAGGAGGGGGGTGTGACAGCCCTTTGTCAGTAGAAAAGAAATGGGTGGAAAAAAAAGTTCATGACAAGCAGTTGTCACTCTACGTGCCTAGTTTTGACATAGATTTAATGGTAAAAATGAATTAAGATGAGCAAGAAAAGATCTCCCGTCCTTGGATTGAAATCCTATCTTTGGGAGATAGCTCACACAATTATGGGAATGGATACCGCAAAACGTTTTGATAGGATAGTTGCCATTTTAATACAGTTGCAATCCAAACGGATTGTAAAAGCCCAAGAACTGGCAGACCGATTTGATGTGAGCCTACGTACCATTTACAGGGACATTAGGACTTTGGAAGCCTCGGGCGTACCCATTGTAAGCGAGGCAGGTGTGGGCTATACCATTATGGAAGGGTACCGTTTGCCCCCGGTAATGTTTACCCGCGAAGAAGCTGGAAGCTTTGTGGCCGCAGAAAAACTCATGCAAAAATTTACCGATAAATCCCTTGGAGCGTATTATGAATCTGCCATGTACAAGTTGAAATCAGTGCTAAGGGGAAAGGAAAAAGATTGGGTGGAAACATTGGAGTCCCAAGTATCCATAGTGCCGGGACAGGTTCTGTTTAACGAAAAGGTGCCCAATGCCCTTGAAATTTTGTTCGAGAGCATTGCCGAACGGAAGCAGGTTTTTTTAAGATACGAATCATTACGGGAAGAAACCCCATCCGAACGTAGGATAGAACCCGTTGGGCTTTTTCATGAAAATGGATTTTGGTACATATTGGGCTATTGTCATTTGCGGGCAGATTACAGGCATTTTCGAACGGATAGAATTCACCGAATAGCTCGAACATCATTGGATTTTATGCTGGAACACGGCACTATTGATGAGCATCGAAAGAAAAGAGAGGAAGTCAGCAAAACAAAAGTGAAAATATTGGTCGATAAATCTATTGCCAAGTATATTCGCAATCAAAGCAAATACTATGGCCTCATTTCAGAGGAAGTCAAAGGAAAAGAAGTGGAAATGACCTTTATGACAACCGATTTGGAAAATGGATTTGCCAGATGGTACCTGATGTTTGGAGATTATGCAAAAATCGTTGAACCCAAAGCATTAAAAGAAAGAGTGGCCGATATCCTAAAGAAGAGCCAGAGTATGTTAACGGGGTAACTGTTTGCCTAATAGTTAGCAAGATTCGGGTTTTATCGCCCTCATGTACCGTGTACTTTTGTTTCAAATAAGCTAAACCATGAGTACGCAAGCAGAATTCAATTACAATAGAGTGGCAAAGGCCATTGAGTTTATACGAAGCAATTTTCAGGAGCAGCCTTCTTTGAACGAGATTGCAGAATCCATTCATTTAAGCCCTTATCATTTTCAACGTTTGTTCACGGAATGGGCAGGGGTGAGCCCCAAAAAGTTTATGCAGTACATTAGTGTTGAGTATGCAAAAAAACTATTAAAAGAAAGACAGCTTACATTACTAGAAGCCGCTATGGAGACTGGTTTTTCGGGCACTGGAAGGCTTCATGACCTTTTTGTGAGCATTGAAGGGATGACACCGGGAGAATACAAAAATGGGGGTGAAAGCTTGGAAATCAATTATAGTTTTGCAGAAAGTCCTTTTGGCAAACTGATTGTTGCCTCTACCTCAAAAGGTATCTGCCACATGTCCTTTATCGATGATGATCAAACTGCATTTGATGACCTAAAGTCGCGTTTCCCCAATGCCATATATCGCCAGTTTTTGGATAAGTACCAGCAGGATGGGTTGTCCATTTTCCAAAACGATTGGAGCAAACAAGAACAGATTAAGTTGCACTTGAACGGTACGCCATTTCAATTAAAAGTCTGGGAAACCCTGCTCAAGATTCCAAGTGGTAGTTTGTCTGTATATGGATCCATTGCCCAAAAAATCGAAAGACCCAAAGCTACCAGAGCGGTAGGGTCGGCAATAGGTAAAAACCCCGTCGCCTTTTTGATCCCATGTCACAGGGTCATTCAATCATCCGGCAAAATAGGGGGGTATATGTGGGGCAACACAAGAAAAAGTGCCAT
Organism: Allomuricauda ruestringensis DSM 13258; assembly: GCF_000224085.1. NCBI lineage: Bacteria > Pseudomonadati > Bacteroidota > Flavobacteriia > Flavobacteriales > Flavobacteriaceae > Flagellimonas > Flagellimonas ruestringensis. The sequence continues at coordinate 181,767 of NC_015945.1, read as the reverse complement.
TATAGGATGGGAAGCTGCCCAAATGGCCTCAGCCGAATAAAAAACGCAAACATCAATCAATAATCGAACAATCAACATGAATAATATAACATCCCATGGTTTCAAAGTGAAATGGGACGAAGTCGAAGAAAATCTCCATAGTAAAGGATATGCCGTGGTTCCTGGTTTTTTGGAACCAAATATGTGCAATGCCCTAAAGGAACTGTATGATCAAAAAGAAGGATATAGAAAGACTGTGATTATGGAACGTTATCGTTTTGGTTTGGGAGAGTATAAATATTTTGATTACCCCTTGCCCAAGATAATCCAAAACCTTAGAAGTGAATTATACCCACATCTTGTGCCCATTGCGAACCTTTGGATGAAAGCTCTGAAAATTGAAAAAGCATTCCCAAAAACCCATCAGGAATTGGTTGCACAATGTAAGGAACAAAACCAGTTAAAATCCACTCCCCTTATTTTAAAATACGGTAAGGGAGGTTTCAATACCCTGCACCAAGACCTGTACGGAGAGGTCTATTTTCCTATTCAAGCCGTACTTTTTTTGAGTGACCCCGATGTAGATTATGAAGGAGGGGAGTTTGTGATGACCCAGCAGACACCCAGGGCCCAATCGAAGGCGATAGTACTGAGACCCAAAAGGGGTGATATGTTATTGTTTACCACCAATTTTAGGCCTGTAAAAGGAAAGAAGGGATATTATCGGGTCAATATGAAACATGGAGTGAGTGAACTGCACTATGGCGAAAGATATACTTTGGGGATTATTTTTCATGATGCCATAAGTTAAGATGATTTACCACCACTCCAACCTCAATGAAAAAGAAGTTAGAACCTTGATTCGAAAGGGCGAGATCATATTGGCAGGGCATAAAAGATTGAAAATTTATGGTACCTTGAAGTGTACTTCGGGCAAACGAATGAAAAAGGAGAACAGAGTTTTCTTCAATTCTGAAAACGAGGCCCAAAAATTGGGATTCAGGCCCTGCGGACATTGTATGAGAGTAGCATATAAAGAATGGAAAGATGGATTTGTTCACCAATCAAATAAACCCTGAGAAGAATTGGCTGCCCAAAGATGGGGTGGTCAATTATTATGGCCCAATCATGAAGCATGAAGAAGCCAATCACTATTTTCAACAACTTTTCGATACCATTGCATGGAAGAACGATGTGGCCCTAATGTATGGAAAACGGATTGAGACCAAACGAAAAGTTGCGTGGTATGGCGATGAGCCTTTTGAATACACCTATTCCAATCACACCAAAAAAGCATTGCCATGGACTCCAGAACTTTTGAAGCTGAAGCAACTCACCGAAAAACGAACCAAAGAGACCTACAATTCTTGTTTGTTGAATTTATATCACTCGGGGGAAGAAGGTATGGCATGGCACAGTGATGCCGAAAAAGATTTAAAGAAAAATGGAGCGATTGCCTCCCTTAGTTTTGGAGCTGAACGAAAATTTGCTTTTAAGCACAAGGAATCCAAAGAAAAGGTAGGGTTGACCCTCGACCATGGGAGCCTTTTGGTAATGAAAGGCACTACCCAAAGCCATTGGCTGCACCGCTTACCACCAACAAAGTTGGTGAGGACACCGAGAATCAACCTTACGTTTAGAACAATAGTTAGTGTTTAGTTATTGGTCTGCTCCATCTGCCTTTGCCCTGTCAATTGTGTATTGAGCAACTTCTCGTCCTTGGTCTGTGCCCACCGTGGCATCAAAACTCCAGTGAATACCCCCATAAACCCTGGAAATTGCCGCTTCTTCTGCCCAAGCTCTCATCTGTTCTGCTTCTTCTGGAAAAATATAGGACAAAACTTCGGACGCTGCTGCCGAGAAAACACTGTGCCCAGAGGTATAACTTGGAAAATTTGGTGTACCAGCTATGGTTTTAAAGCCTTCAATTAATTGTATGGGCCTAGGGTAATGGTAATAATACTTGGCATCCCAGCAACTGATACCCGAATCCATGATGGCCATGTTCATATAGGCCAAAGTCCGTGTAGTCTGTAAAGGATTCAGACGGTATTCCACAATGAGTTCGTTAGCGATACGGTTCCAATGCCCTGGAGGGGTATAAGTGCCCAGCCCGTCTTGCCAAAAATTGGCAATTCTACGATGTTCTTCTGTCATATTTTTGGTATAATCTTTCAATAGTTCCACATCGTCCAAAAATTCTTGGGAGTCCAATTCTGGAGGGGCAATTGGGCGTACACTCTCTACATCATCAATGCTCCACATGGTTACTTTACTGAAAAGAGGGGTTAAACCAACTGGGCGTTCCGGGATTTCCAAATTGTCCCAAGCCCATCCAAATCTATCGTAAGCGGCCTGTTTGATGGAATCTGACACTGCCTTTGGCGTCTGTGCATTTTTCATACCATCGTTGGAGGCTCGTGTTAATGCTGTTTCGGAAACTGCATCTCCAATAGTTACCCCTGCAGTAATATCGCTCATTACATTACCTCCAGAAAGCATCAGACTTTCCAGATGTTCCTCTTCAAGGTTTTGGAGATATTCAGCTTCAAGGGGAAACATGGCCGTAAGGATATTTTTTGATGTTCTGGCAATTACTGCACCATCCGAAGGATAAGAGGGTATGTCGTTTGCTTCGTAAGCATACTCGATACTTTTATCCACTGTATAAGGTGCGGCCCTATTGTACTCGTATTTATGGTGCCAAGCGGAGATAAGTCCATCAAACTGAGCTACGGACATATAGGCCAACGCCCGGCATGCATAGGGTGGGTGTGCAAATGGGAACGCTGGCGGCCCTTCAGGGTTGGCGGGATTGGGCAAAGTGTAAGTGCCGTCTGCATTTGGTCCAGGGATAATATTGTATTTGGCAATAAGTTCCAAGGCAACCTCGTTCCAGCGTACCGCAGGATTATTGGTCCAATATTTTATAGTTTTCTTTTGTTCAGAAGTTATATTGGCCATAGCTTCTTTCACTTCTGCCAATTCATTTTGATAGGCTTGTGAATCAGTAGCTTCAGGAACCGGTATTTCAATGGATGCACCGGACTCTTCAAGCACAGGAACCCAATCGCCCCCATTTTCATCGAGTTCAGAATATGCATAACCTTCATAAGGTATGTATTGTGGAGTATCTTTTTCGCAAGAAGTCAAAAGGATAAGGCACAAGGCCATAAACAGTGTGTATATTTTATTGCTCATTGGTAGTTTCGGTTTGTTTTTTTATGACATTGAATTGGTAGGTAAGTCCAAAGCCCGTATTATTGAATTTGGGTACGTTTCTTCCGTTGACCACCCTGTTATGGTAGGCTACAATCCCTAAACCCTTTATTGATTTAAAGAAATATTGGGCCGATAACCCCACTCGGTCAAACTCCACTTTATTGGTGGGTTGCGCAGCATTGTAAGCCCTTATATCGTCTCCGCTGGTTGAGGCAAGGCTTGTGTAACTCAGTTCGAGTTTTAATGAGGTATCGAAGAGCCATTTGCCAAGAATAGCTTCGTAGGTCCATGCATTGGGTACGTCCATCCACGCGGTATAGTAACTGCCATTGTTGTAGTAATAATCCCGTTCGGCCTCTGTATAGCCTCTCCATAGATGTGCAAGGGAGGCACGGAGGTAGAATTGGTTGCTCAACTCATACTGGCCTATGGCACGCAAAGAAAACTCGGGAGCTCCAGCGCCAATACTATAAGGTCTGTAATCGGAAAGGTAATTGGTAAAAGGAGTTGAAAATCCCGCTGTTGCAAGAGCAGTGAGTTTTCCGGTTCCTAAATCACTATGTATGGCACGGTATTTCAGGGCAAAGCCAATATCCTGAAACCCTCGGGCACCTGCAAATTTTCCTCCATTGGGTTCTGAAGATTCGGTTTTTACATAAGGTAGGCTTACATAAAAATTAAGGTCGTCCAAAATACCTATGGCAGCCATGGGAAGAACGGTGTTTCGGTCCACAGTGGCTATGGTTTCATTGGATCTTAAATATGATCCTTCCCAATATCGGTCAAAAGTGCCCATATCATAAGAAAAAAGAACGCAAATGTTCTTGGAGGGCATCATAAGTGCATCAGAAGGGGTTTGCGCTTTTAGAGGTATGGTTAGAAAAAAAAGCGCCAAGACCTCAAAAAATGGCAAGGCCCTACCTTTTTTAGAGGTGTGGAAGCTAAAGAGCTTATTTACTTTCATAAATTAGAATTGGATGGTTTATTAATTTTGGTTAACAGTTAAATTTTGATGGGATGTTAATAGTCTTTAACATTTCGGGGGCTAAAATAAATGGTAGCGGCAAGGCAAGGGATTAAGGAATTCCCAATAATTATTAGGGAAAAGGTAAAAGGGTTGATTAAAGATTAAATTTGATTACAGAAAAGTAAAATTGATGACCAAAGCAGGGAGAATTACTTAATGAAAGTCAAATAAGCAGGTAAGTTTTATGACAATTGACCATAGTTGAAAGAGGAATATGTCAATAATGAAGAATATAAAGATAAAGTAACCTTAATGCACAAAAAATTGAATAGTTTGCATACTTAAATTATAAAGCAATCAACTCCCTTTCGATTACTCACGAAGAAGAGATTTAAAAAAATATAGAAACCTGAACAATGAAAAACACCTTTTTAATTCTTTTGGCTATTGGGGCATTGTTAAGTGCCCAAGGGCAAACCATTGACGTTATTTCGTACAACATTCGATATGATAACCCTGATGATGCACCCAACAATTGGGACAACCGAAAGGAGTTTCTCATCTCACAGCTTAATTTCTACAATCCGGATGTATTCGGTATACAAGAAGGGTTGATTCATCAGGTCAAAGAAATTGATGAAGGTTTGGAGGACTATGCCTATTTCGGAGTAGGCCGCGATTATGGTGATGAGAGAGGGGAACACACCGCTATCTTCTACGACAAAAAGAGGGTGAAACTTATTGAACAGTCTACTTTTTGGCTATCCCTTACCCCTGATAAACCATCCAAAGGATGGGATGCAGCTTTGCCCCGAACTTGCACCTATGGTATTTTTGAAAATAATAATGATGGGGCCAGGTTCATGGTCTTCAACACCCACTTTGATCATGTAGGCGTCAAGGCACGGGAAGAAAGCTCCAAACTTATCCTTGAGAAAATTAAGGAGTTGAACATGGAAAACTACCCAGTGGTTTTAACAGGAGATTTCAATTTGGAAAGTGATAGCCCAGGAGTACAGGTAATTGTTGGTGAAATGGCAGATACCCACATCGCCGCTGGGGAAAATGCCTTTGGTCCTGATGGAACTTTCAATGGCTTTGAATTCAATAAGCCTGTGGAACGAAGAATCGACTATATTTTTGTTTCCGATGATTTTGAGGTACTAAAAAGTGCGATTTTGAGTGATTCCAAGGATACCCGATATCCCTCGGACCACTTGCCCGTTTTTGCGCGGTTAAAGTATTGAGCCGAATTAAAATTATCAACAATTTTAATGACTTTTTTAGTTGGTTTCGGGATGAATTACCCGCTTCTTATTTGTATTGATTTTAAGTAACTTAAGAAAAACTAAAAACAATGTTAATTTTTCATGGTTGTTTGACTTAATATTCCATTTTGTTCCAATAAAGCTTTAACTTCAAAGGGAATTAATCAACATTATGGCAACATTTACACTTAACATCAACGGAACAAAACAGGAGGTCGATGTGGATCCATCCACACCAGTCCTCTGGGTTTTAAGAGATCACCTGAATTTAGTGGGAACAAAATACGGATGTGGTATAGCACAATGCGGGGCCTGCACCATTCATTTGGACGGCACTGCGACCAGAGCTTGTATGCTAACCGTATCCTCCGTAGGAAATTCCGAAATCAAAACCATCGAAGGCTTATCCGAGGAGGGCGACCATCCAGTACAAAAGGCTTGGTTGGAAGTGGATGTGCCCCAATGTGGGTATTGCCAAGCAGGTCAAATTATGACAGCTTCCGCACTTTTGGAGAAAAATCCAAATCCAACAGACGAAGAAATTGAAATGGCCATGAACGGAAACATCTGCCGTTGTGGTACCTACACGAGAATCAAAAAAGCCGTGAAACTAGCGGCTAAATCATAACCCATAAAACTAGTATAATGACACTTGTTAAGACAAAAATAGGACGAAGGGCCTTTATTAGGAATACAGGGTTGGCTAGTGGTGGACTTGTTATCGGGTTTAGCTGGTTGGCTTCTTGTAAAATGACTCCGGAGCAGGTAAATAGCCTGCCAGATGAGTGGTTCGAACTCAACGGTTTCCTAAAAGTAGGGGATAACGGTATGGTGACCATCATGTCGCCCAACCCCGAAATAGGTCAGAACGTAAAAACATCCATGCCCATGATCGTGGCAGAAGAGCTCGATATTGCATGGAAGGATGTATTGGTGGAACAAGCTCCATTGAACACCGATATTTTCACACGGCAATTGGCCGGTGGCAGCCAGTCCATCCGACAAGGGTGGGAAAGTTTGCGAATGGCCGGAGCCACTGCAAGACATATGTTGAAAGAAGCTGCAGCACAAGCGTGGGACGTTTCTGTAGATGAAATTACCACAAAAGATGGTGTCTTGACCCATGAAGCAAGTGGAAATTCGGCTGGCTACGGAGAAATGGCCTCAGCTGCCACAAGTATTGAAGTTCCCGAAGAAGTCCAGTTAAAAGATAACGGTAGCTTTTCCATCATAGGTACGGACAAGAAGAACGTGGATGGCAAAAAAATTGTTACTGGTAAACCACTTTTTGGATTGGATGTATATAAAGAAGGGATGCTTACCGCTATGATTGTGCATCCACCAGCTTTTGGAGTGAAATTCAAGAGCATGAATGCAGAATCGGTAAAATCCATGCCCGGAATAAAAGATGTCTTCCATTTTGAGGCCTACCCCGAAGATGTAGAAAAACAATGGTCAGATGGAGGTGCTATTCCAGAACTGGTTGCCATTGTAGGCAATAGTACATGGGAATGTATGCAGGCCAAGAAAGCATTGAACGTGGAATGGGAAGAGGTATCCAAATTGGAAAGTACCTCTTACCATGATGAAGCGCTTGCATCACTTTTGGAAAAGCCCCAAGAAGAACCAGCAAGAAAGGATGGAGACGTGGATGCAGCTTTCAAAAAGGCGGCAAAAATTGTGGAAAGTACCTATTCAGCACCCTATTTGGCCCATAATACCATGGAGCCCATGAACTTTTTTGCACACGTTACACCAGAAAAGGCAGAATTGTTGGGTCCAATTCAGACTCCAGAATTTTTAGAACAGACATTGGTATCCAGATTGGGTATGCCGGCAGAAAAGATAGATGTAATGATGACCCGTATGGGTGGAGGTTTTGGCCGTCGCTTATATGGAACTTTTGCAGTGGAGGCAGCCGCGATTTCCCAGAAAATGAATGCTCCGGTGAAATTGGTGTATTCCAGGGAAGATGATATGACCCAAGGTACCTACCGACCCTCTTACAAAGTAAAATACAAAGCAGGTTTGGATGAAAACGGAAACCTGATTGCTTGGCATGTGCGCGGAGCAGGTACCAACGATGACCTTATCTTTGAAAACCGTTTTCCAGCAGGAGCCGTGGACAACTACTTAGCAGAAAAGCATAGCTTGGAAACCAATGTGACCACCGGAGCATGGAGAGCTCCCCGCTCCAACTTTATTGCAGGGGCCGAACAAGCCTTTATGGATGAGGTGGCAGAAGCTGCAGGCAAAGACCCATTGGAATTCCGTTTAGAGCTTTTTGATAGAGCCATCAACAATCCTGTGGGCGACCCAGAGAAAAATGATTACGACCCAGAACGTTATGCGGGAGTACTAAAACTCGTCAAGGAAAAATCCAATTGGGACACCGAAACAGGTGAATCCCGTGGTGTAGCGGCATATTACTGTCACAATTCCTATGTAGCTCAAGTATTGGAATTGGAAAATGGCGGCGGCGATATGCCGAGAGTTAATAAAGTGACCTGTGCCGTGGATTGCGGTATCGTAATTAATCCGTTGGCCGCTAAAAACCAGATTGAAGGTGGGATAATAGATGGTATTGGCCACTCAATGTACAGTGCGTTGACTTTTGAGGCCGGTAAACCAGAGCAATCAAATTTTGATACCTATCGTCTCATGCGCAATTCCGAAGCACCAAAAAACATTGAGGTATTCTTTGTGGACAATGGAATAGACCCAACCGGTTTGGGAGAGCCTTCCTTACCTCCTGCAATAGCCGCATTATCCAATGCATTGTACAAAACAAAAGGAAGACGTTTCTACAAACAACCTTTCATTAACGACAAGCCACCGTTAGTAGGTTAATCATATCGATTTAAATAATATAGAGAGAAGCTGGTCAGTAGATGTTTTTTACTGACCAGCTTTTGTTTACAATTGCTCCTATTTCACTTTTTTGGATGTAAGTTATTGATATTCATAAAATTGTATTCTATAAAAATTTTTGTAAAAAAAGTTGCAGTATTGGATTTTTAGTTATGTTTGCCCCATAAATGAGTCCACCGAATATGGACGCATTGCCTATAAGCTTTGAAGACTTTTTTCATGTTCGGGCTTTTGGGGATAAGAAAGTCTACCCAAAAAGCCGTCTTAAGATCAAGACACCGGATATACGGGCTGACTTTCGAAGAGCTATATCATATTGACCGTGATTTTTCACGGACTCCTTACTTTGTACCATATACCATTTTTGAATTTCGTATCTGAAAACATTGATTTTCAGACCTCCTACTTTATTAATATCTTATAATACAATTACGAAATTTAAATGAAAACGAAATACATCGATTTAATCGAGCAGACCTATGATTTTCCTCAAGAGGAATTTCAGTTGGAAGACAATAAACTACAGTTCCACGGAATAGACCTTTATGGTTTGGTGCAACGCTACGGAACACCTTTAAAGTTTACCTATTTGCCCAAAATATCCGAGAATATCCAAAGGGCGAAGGGTTGGTTCAATAAAGCCATTAAGAATCATAACTATCCAGGTAAATATCACTATTGTTATTGTACCAAAAGCTCACATTTTGAGCATGTTTTGAATGAAGCCCTTAAAAATGACATTCATATTGAGACTTCATCGGCTTTTGATATCAATATTGTTGAGCATTTGAAGAATGCGGGCAAAATCACAAAAGATACCTATGTGATCTGTAATGGTTTTAAAAGGGATCAATACATCCAAAACATTGCGAAGTTGATCAATGAAGGCCATCGAAATTGCATCCCGATAATTGATAATTACGAGGAAATTAATTTGTTGGGCGAAGTAATTGATGGAAAATTTCAGATTGGAATCCGAATTGCCTCCGAAGAAGAGCCCAAGTTTGAGTTTTATACCTCTAGATTGGGTATCGGTTATAAAAACATAGTGCCTTTTTTCAATCAATCCATAAAACCCAATAAACAAGTTGAGTTGAAGATGCTTCATTTCTTCATCAATACAGGAATACGGGACACGGCATACTACTGGAACGAACTTTTAAAGTGTTTAAAAGTTTACATCAACCTAAAAAAAGTGTGTCCAACATTGGATGGCTTAAACATTGGCGGCGGGTTTCCAATCAAGAACTCCTTGGCCTTTGAATACGATTATGAATATATGGTGGACGAGATTATCCATCAAATTGCACAGGCATGTGAAGAAGCAGACGTAGAGCCCCCAAATATTTTCACCGAGTTTGGAAGCTTTACCGTTGGGGAAAGTGGTGGAAACATTTACGAAGTACTCTATCAAAAACAACAGAACGACCGTGAAAAGTGGAACATGATCAACTCATCTTTTATAACCACTATGCCAGATTCTTGGGCCATTAGCAAAAGGTTTATTATGCTGGCCATAAACCGTTGGAACGATGAATATGAGCGTATTCTATTGGGAGGGCTTACCTGTGATAGTGATGATTATTATAACTCGGAGCAGCACATGAATGCCATTTATCTTCCCAAATACAGAAAGGACAAGCCCCTTTACATTGGATTTTTCAATACAGGTGCTTACCAAGAAACCATAGGAGGATTTGGCGGATTACAACATTGCTTGATTCCCAGTCCCAAACATATTCTCATTAACAAAGATGAGGAAGGGAATATAAAAACATCGGTATTTGCAGAGCAACAAACAGCAGGTGAGTTTTTGTCCATACTGGGATACGGAAACAAAAAGTCTGCTGATGTTATGGTAAAAGCCAATGATTTATCGGTATCAAGCAAAAACTGAAAAAGGAATTATTAAAAAAATGAATGTCCACAATGTGTCATAATATTACCAACGTCACCCTGAACTTGATTCAGGGTCACATAAAGATGCTCATAGTCAGCAGGATGAGATGTTGAAACAAGTTCAACATGACGCCAAAAACACCATTATGACATTAAACGGACAATCAGCATTAAAAAAATGAAAACAGAAAGAACATACGCCGGTATTCCAAAGGAATATGGGTTGGCCGAAAAGGCCAAAGTGGTATTGTTGCCAGTACCTTATGATGGTACCAGTACTTGGGGAAAAGGTGCGGACAAAGGCCCCGAAGCCTTTTTGGAAGCCTCGGAAAATATGGAGGTTTACGATATTGAAACGGATAGTGAAGTTTATAAACAAGGAGTTTACTTGGCAGATGCCATAGAAGATTTTGCATCGCCCGAAACCATGGTCGGAGCGGTACATAAAACCGTGAAAGAGTACATCAACCGAAACAAATTGGTGACCATGATAGGAGGGGAGCATTCCATTTCTATTGGAGCCATCAGAGCTTTCAACGAATGTTTTGAGGGTCTCACCGTGCTTCAGATTGATGCCCACGCCGATTTGCGCAAAGAGTACGGGGGCACAAAGTACAACCATGCCTGTGCATTGTACGAAGCCAACGAGACCACAAATTTGGTGCAAGTAGGTATTCGCAGTATGGATCATGCCGAAACATTGGTAATGGACAGGGACAAGGTATTCTTTGCCCACGAAATGGTTTCCGATGATTTTTGGATAGATGCAGTCTTGGATTTAATGACGGACAATGTGTACATCACTTTTGATCTGGATGCCTTTGACCCATCTATTATGCCATCAACCGGAACACCGGAACCTGGCGGACTGTTGTGGTACGAAACCCTTGACTTTTTACGAAGGGTTTTTAAAGAAAAGAATGTTGTTGGTTTCGATATTGTGGAATTGTGTCCAAATGATGTCGATAAATCATCAGATTTCTTGGCAGCAAAGCTCTACTACAAAATGTTGAGCTATAAATTTTCAGAAAACAACGATTTCACGGAATAAAGATTTGAAGCAAATACACAACCTTCAAAAATTCCAAAAACATAGTAATTACAATGAGCAACAAAGGAGAAATATCACAATTTATACAAAAATACTTTTTGCACTTTAACTCTGCCGCTTTGGTGGATGCGGCCAAAGGCTACGAAGAGCAATTGAACAAGGGGTCCAAAATGTTGGTTTCCTTGGCCGGGGCGATGAGTACGGCTGAACTGGGCAAAATATTTGCGGAAATTATCCGTACCGATAAAGTTCATATTATATCCTGCACAGGAGCTAATCTCGAAGAGGATTTAATGAACCTAGTGGCACACTCCCACTATAAAAGAGTACCCAACTATAGGGATTTGACCCCACAAGAAGAGTGGGACCTTTTGGAGAACGGCCTAAACCGAGTCACTGACACCTGCATTCCTGAAGAAGAAGCCTTTAGAAGACTGCAAAAACACATCTACGACATTTGGAAAGAGGCCGAAGCCAATGGGGAACGTTATTTTCCGCATGAGTTTATGTACAAACTCCTGCTTTCGGGTGTTTTGGAGCAATACTACGAAATAGATATTAAAGACTCTTGGATGTATGCGGCAGCAGAAAAAAACTTGCCCATTGTGGTCCCTGGTTGGGAAGACAGCACCATGGGGAACATTTTTGCCAGCTACGTGATCAAAGGAGAACTAAAGGCCAGTACCGTAAAATCCGGTATTGAGTACATGACGTTTTTGGCTGATTGGTATCAGAAAAACTCGGAAAACGGTATTGGATTTTTCCAAATTGGTGGAGGTATCGCGGGAGATTTTCCTATTTGCGTAGTGCCGATGCTCTATCAAGATTTGGAACAGACAGAAACTCCATTTTGGAGCTATTTCTGCCAAATCAGCGATTCGACCACAAGTTACGGGTCTTATTCCGGAGCCGTGCCTAATGAGAAGATTACTTGGGGCAAATTGGATATTGACACACCCAAATTTATTGTAGAATCAGATGCGACCATTGTGGCTCCGCTGATTTTTGCTTATTTACTAAACATGTAGCCATGAGAAAAGGACAAACATCAGTTTTAAAAAGAGTGATCGTCGACTATAAAAAGTTGGATAAGAATATGCTCAACCTTCTTGTGGAAAAATTTCCCGATGGATACGATGATGATGACATTGTCACCTACCGGAACGCCAATAATGAAGTAGTGGAGTGTGTTGAGGTTCGTACCGAAGACACCGCCTATTTGGTAAAGGTTAGCAAACGTTTAGTAATGGCCATGGAGGATTTTGATGATTCGGACAACGATGATAGCGAAGACTCAGATTTGGATACCGATGAGCTTGAGGCTTCGGAAGAAGAATAATGTTAACTCAAAACACATTTTGCCAAAAAAAGTGGTCATTTCGAGTGGTTTTTTGAACCTAAGTTCAAAAAAATGTATCGAGAAATAGACCTTGTTCTCGACCTGCCACCGGCAGGCAGGTACTTTTTCCTAAAGGAAAAAATTCGAACTGACTGGTTTTAATCATATTAATAGTTTACCAAAATGGAATCAAAGGCAATGGCTCTGCACTTGGCAGCGAGTATCAATATCCCAGCTTGCAGGAAAGCTTTGGTCAAGGAACTTGTTTATGGTGATAGGGATGAACTTTTTTATTCGGATGCATCACGTTACCTTTACGTCTTCAGATACGGTGTTATTTCCTTTTTTGGATATAGCGAAGCGGACATAAGCCAACTTTTGAGCGAGATCAAGCCCTTTTGCAAGGAATGGCGGGAATCCTACATCACCGAAACCATGGATATGGAATTGGTGTCCGACCGGGAAGAAGCAATGATAGATCACGATAAGGTGATATTGCCGGAATCCAATGTAGAAGGCATTCGTTTGGCATTGTTGCATTTGTCGCAATCTGTGGCCTTGGATTATTTTGAGGGGCTATCGGAACAGGCTATGAAAGAAACTCGACAGCACACCACATATTTAGAACAAAAAGGAAAGTTGGACATAGGAGGAAAAAAGTTAAAAAAGCATATCGCCAAAGTATTGAACATTAACAATCAAATTTCTGAAAACCTCTATATTTTTGATTCCCACGAAGTAGTTTGGGAAGATTTGGAACTCGACCGATTGGACAAAGGTTTAAAACAAATCTTTGATCTAAAGGAAAGGTACCGAAATATAAAGGAACAGGGCAATGTGATCAAGGACAACCTCAGTCTGTTCATGAATATTATGGACCATAGGGAAAGTAGTAGGCTAGAGTGGATTATTATTATTTTGATTTTGGTCGAGGTCATCGACTTGTTCATTATGCGATTAATCAGTTAAATACATATTTGTTTTGAACGATTTTAAAATTTTGGGCAGCGAAGAATGGTGCCAGTTTGATGATTTGAGAATTCCGGCCATAAAGGCCAGAGTAGATTCCGGAGCAAAAACATCATCCATTCAAGCCAGTAAGATTAAAATTTTTAACAAAGGCCTGGAAGAATGGGTGCGTTTTGAGGTAAACCCAGTTCAAGACAATAGAAGTATATCCATCCTGTGTCAGGCCAAGTTGGTCGATGTACGGAGCGTTAAAAGTTCGCAAGGTATTGCAGAGGAACGTCCCGTAATAAAGACCAATATAAATATTGCGGGCAATGTCTATGAAATTGAACTTACCCTGGCCAATAGAGATACCATGGAGTATCGAATGTTGCTTGGTCGTGAGGCAATCAATGGACGGTACTTGGTAGATCCATCCCAAAGTTTTGTGCAGGGAGATATTTCCGATGAGGATTTGGAACAGAAGTACCAACCCTTCACTACGGAGAAAAAAGGACTCCGGTTGGGGCTGTTGGCCAGTAACCCAAACCTGTACAGTAATAAAAGAATTATTGAGGCAGGCGAAATGCGGGGCCATAAAGTGGTTTTTTTGAATGTGGAGCACGTGTATATGAAATTGGATGCCGCGACTCCGGAGATTAGGTACCGTGGCGGAAACATTTTGGATAAGTTCGATGCCGTGATTCCAAGAATAAAACCTGCCGTTACTTTTTACGGTTGCGCTCTTTTAAGGCAGTTTGATACATTGGGGGTGTATTGTTTAAACTCTGCCGACTCCATTGGTAGATCCAGGGACAAACTTTTTGCATCACAATTGTTCTCCAAAAACGATATTCATATACCCACAACGGGCTTTGCCAAATCCCCAATGGATACCAAAGACCTTATCCGTATGGTAAGCGGAGCCCCACTCATTATTAAATTGTTGGAGAGCACCCAGGGAAAAGGAGTAGTGCTGGCCGAAACCAATAAAGCGGCGGAGAGTGTAATCAACGCTTTTAAAAGTGTTCAGACCAATATTTTGGTACAAGAGTTCATCAAAGAAGCCAATGGACACGATATTCGTTGTTTTGTGGTGAACGGAAAAGTGGTGGCCTCCATGCAACGTACTGCAGAAAAAGGAGAGTTTAGGGCTAATATTCATCAGGGTGGAGCGGCATCAAAAGTTAAGATAACCCCAGAGGAGCGAAAGTTGGCCATTAAATCTGCAAAGGTCTTTAACTTGGACGTTGCAGGAGTAGACCTTATCCGGTCTAACAAAGGCCCCTTGCTTTTGGAGGTGAATTCTTCACCGGGGCTTCAAGGAATTGAAAATACTACGGGAAAGGATATTGCCAATGTGATGATAGAGACTATCGAGAAAAAATTGAAATATAAGCAATAACCCCACTGATTTTACTCAATTATTTGAAATTCAAATAATTATCTATTTTTAGATATATTTTCCTACACAAGGCTCCAAAAATCCAAATATAAATTGAAAACGGGCATCCGTAAACGGAGAAGCCCCATTGGTTAATTGTACCCCTTCCATATCAAAGGACAATAGTATGTTTGTCCCAGTTAACGCAAAGCTTTACAGCTTAAGTTAAAACCTTAAAATAGGATGGGGTGATTATAGGGTACTTTGTGTTCTTTACCTAATATCTTATTTATAACAAGGTTTACGTTGCTCCAAGGGGTTTTTGAGGTTGAGCCCCTTGGTTGTAACGGTTTTCTAAGATCAAATTATGTTCCCATAAATTTGACCTACTTTTTCGGAAAGGAGCCGTTTTTTACGGCTCCTTTTTATTTTAGAAATATTCAAAGAGCTTTAAAGAGGAAAAATCATTCACAATTGTTCACATCTTTTATAAAAACATAAAAAAGGCATGGTGTAAGGTTTTGGACAAAAAACCTACTTTTGTAAAGTAACATTTCAGGAAGAAGATTTATGTCAGAACAAGTGGAAAGAATCAAAACATTGATTATTGGATCGGGACCAGCAGGTTATACCGCGGCCATTTATGCCGCTAGGGCAGATTTAAAACCAGTAATGTATACTGGAATGGAGCCCGGTGGGCAATTGACCACTACCACCGAAGTGGATAATTTTCCAGGGTATCCAGAAGGTATCGATGGGCCAACCATGATGATACAGTTGCAACAACAGGCAGAAAGGTTCGGTACCGAAGTGAGAATTGGTATGGTAACCGCTGTGGAACTTAGTGATGAAGTTGGCGGAATACATAAAGTTACAGTGGACGATTCCACCCAATTGGAAGCTGAAACCGTGATAATCTCAACAGGCGCTTCCGCCAAGTACTTGAATATACCAAGCGAGCAGCGATTAAGGGGCGGTGGAGTATCGGCCTGTGCGGTTTGCGACGGTTTTTTCTATAAAGGTCAGGATGTAGCCATTGTTGGAGCAGGAGATACCGCAGCCGAGGAAGCATCCTATTTGGCCAATATATGCACAAAAGTGACCATGTTGGTTCGTAAAGACTACATGCGGGCTTCCAAAGCCATGCAGCATCGCGTAAATAGTTTGGACAATATCGAAATCCGATACAATACCGAAGTGGATGAAGTTTTGGGCGAACAGGTTGTGGAAGGTATTCGTGTGGTGAACAACCAAACCGGTGAGAAAGAGGAAATACCAGTTACTGGATTGTTTATCGCGATTGGGCATAAACCTAATACCGATATATTTAAAGGACAGTTGGATATGGACGAAACAGGCTACATTATTACTCAGCCAAAATCCACCAAAACAAACAAACCCGGTGTTTTTGCCAGTGGCGATGCACAGGATAAAATATACCGACAGGCGGTTACTGCAGCAGGAACTGGGTGTATGGCCGCTTTGGATGCAGAGCGTTACTTGGCCTCGGTAGAGAGCAAAGAAGTGTTGGCATCATAAACAGTTTGGTACTAAAAATATAAGAGGCTGTCTAAAAAGTATTGAAATACGTCATTCTGAATTTATTTCAAAATCCCATCATATTGATAAACAAATCATTATGAGAACCTGAAACAAGTTCAGGTTGACGAAAACCGACTTTTTAGACAGCCTCTTTTGTTGATTGCAGCTCAATCAATCCGCTTGTAATTTTCTGAAAAAGTTCTGTTGCCATCCGAGTCAACCGTAATTTGACTAAAAGAATTCTCGTCAAGGATAAGTTCAAACGTAAAGTTGCGCATGGTATCCAGAGCCTTCATCATATTGTCATCACCATATTCTATAACCTCTATCAGCGAACTATCCGTTACCCTATACGAACCGTATCCAAACCTTCCATTGGGATCGTCCGGGACATAGCGGGTCCACATAATCTTTTCTTTGGAATACATCTTAACCTGTCTGTAACCGTCAGATTTTATTATGGTATCTATAACATTTTCTCCGTCATAGTTGTAAAAACTTTGTAGTTCCCAAGTGCCTTCAATAGATGGACTGCTAGGCTTTTGTCCATTAAAGCTTCCTGTAAGCAAGAAAACAAGAATAATAGTGAAAAGTAAAACTAATTTTTTCATAATGCCCTACTTTTAAATGTGTTAGAATATTTAAAAGATAGCAATAATTTTTGTAAAAATTAAGATTATAGCCTTAAAATTTTAACATTTTGTCAGGCTGTCGTGTTATGGATGGGAATTTGTAAACTCTTAAAAGCTTGGGTGGAAAATGTCTTTTTTAAAAGACTTGCAAGGGGTTTAAGAATTATTTACTGAATCGGATTAATTTTTATGAATTAAACATTTTTTTGATTAAATGTTTGATTTGTAAAAAAAAATAAACAAATTTCGGGTCTATTAATACAAACTTTAATAATGAAAAACATTTATTTGACAATTATTGCAGTGTTTTCTTGTGTTGCTGCATTTGGTCAGACCGTTACGGGTACAGTGTCCGATATTTCGGGTACACCTTTGCCCGGCGTGACCATTGTGGTAAGTGGCACGAACATCGGAACAACAACAGATTTTGATGGAAACTATTCCATTACCGCCTCTAGCGGGCAAATCTTGAGATTTTCTTATTTGGGAATGAAACCAAAAGAAGTTACCGTAGGTACGCAAACGACTATCAATGTGTCTTTGGAAGAAGATGCAGAACAATTGGGGGAGGTTGTGGTTACTGCTTTGGGCATTTCAAGGGATAAAAAGTCGCTGGGTTATGCTACACAAGAGGTCGATGGAGATAATTTTAATTTAACCAATGAGCAAAATGTTTTGGGATCCCTTTCTGGACGAGTTGCCGGGGTACAGGTAACTGGTGCTTCCGGGGCTAGTATGGGAGGTACCCAGAAAATCAAAATTAGAGGTGTGAACTCCATTAGTGGAGGAGACCAACCGTTAATTGTTATTGATGGAACCCCAATTTCCAACGCTAATTTCTCTGGGAGTGACCAAGCGGATTATGGAAACCTTGCGCAGGACATCAACCCGGCAGATATTGAATCTGTGAATGTATTGAAAGGGCCAGCTGCTTCTGCATTGTATGGAATCAGGGGGCAGTTCGGGGTTATAATGATTACTACCAAAAAGGGCAAAAAAGGAGTCAAAGACGTTAATGTGCAGATTTCATCTTCTGTTTCATTGGAATCCACATATAATTTTATCCCCTTACAAAATATGTACGGGGGCGGTTCCAGTCAGACCTTTAGAGTACTGGATAATGGCCAACCATTTGTAGATATGAGTGTTGATGAAAGTTGGGGGCCTTTAATGGACGGCACCCCTGTTCGCCATGTTTTCAGTTTCTATCCTCAGGATCCCGAATATGGACAACTTAGGCCATTTGTGCCACAGCCCAACAATGTTAAAGATTATTACAGGACAGGTGCAACCTACAACAATAGTGTGTCCGTTACCGGAGGAAATGAGAATACATCTTTCCGCCTAAGCGCAAATGACACACGTATAGAAGGCGTTGTCCCAAATACATATCTCAATAGAAATAACATTGGTTTGAGTGCAAGTTTAAACTTGAATGAAAAGGTAACTGTTTCCAGCAATATGAACTATGCCAGAAATGAAGGTCAGCGTCCCGGCCAAGGTTCCGAATATGGAGCAAGTTACATGGTACAATGGTTCCAACGTAATTTGGATATGAATAGATTGAGGGATTATCAATACGATGACGGGACATTTTTACATTGGAATTTGAGCCGCCCGGATTCAGAATCCGGCCAGATTTCTGATTTTGATCCGCTCTATTGGAACAACCCTTATTTTGAAGTTTATGAAAACAACAGTAACGATAGACGAGATAGATTCTTTGGAGATATAGGCATTTCGTACAAGATTTTACCGGAATTGGAAGTCAGTGGATTCATCCGTTCGGATATGTATACCCAAAACATAGAAAATAGATCGGCTTTTGGGGGTAGGAGAGTTCCTTCCTATTCCGTTGGAAAATATCAGAACAGGGAGTTCAATTACGAATTTTTGGCACAATACAAAAAGTCATGGGGAGATTTTTCTTTTGATGGCAGTATAGGTGGCAATATATATGACCGACGTTATTCGTATCTCTCAATGAGCACGGTCGGCGGACTTTCAACACCAGGTTTCTACAATATTGATGCATCAATAGATAGACCCAATACCACCTCGTACCTATTGGAAAAGCAAATACGAAGTTTATATAGTTTGGTATCGTTCGGATACGATGGAACTTATTTTATAGATGCATCCATACGAAATGATAATTCGTCCGCATTACCTGATGATAACAATTCCTATTGGTACCCTTCTTTGTCAGGAAGCATTGTTTTTAGTGAATTATTGAACTGGAAACCATTGTCCTTTGGTAAGATTAGGGCCAGTTATGCGCAAGCAGGATCAGATTTGAATCCGTATCAAACAAGTACTGTTTATGGCGTAGGAACGGTTTATGATGGAATAAATACGTTGTATGTACCAGACAATTTGAACAATCCTAATATAAAACCTTCTTTTTCAAATTCTTTCGAAACAGGAATTGAATTGAACTTTTTTAAAAATCGATTAGGCTTTGACTTTACTTACTATGAGCAAAAGAACAAGGATCAGATTATCAGTTTGGATGTTTCAGGAACCAGTGGGTATAATTCCAGTATCATCAATGCAGGTTTGATCGAGAACAATGGTTTTGAGCTATCAGTGAATGCCAATCCCATCAGGTCCAACTTCTTTTCATGGGATTTTACCTTTAACATCAATAAAAATGAAAGTGAAGTTGTGGAACTCGCACCGGGCATAGATGTTTATACCTATGATTCCACTACCTACTCAAGCGTTACAAGTTATTTGAACTCCTACGAAGGAAAGCCGTTCGGTAGTTTGGTAGGGCAGGCGTATGAAAGGGATGAGGCTACGGGAATGGTATTACTGGGTGATGATAACATGCCATTATATACCGATGCTACACATGATTTTGGTTCGGTATTGCCAGATTTTAACGGAGGAATTCAAAATAATTTTAGGATAGGCCAATTCAATATTGCCGCAATGATTGATTTCCAAGGTGGAGGACAGTTCTTCAGTAGATCAAAAATGTTGTCTGTAAGAACTGGGCAAGATGCATTGACAGTAGCCACAAATGATAAAGGGATGAACGTAAGGGACGCCGTTGAAGATGGGGGCGGGGTCAAGGTCACTGGGATTTCTGAAACAACTGGTGAAGAAGTTACTGCATACGTGGATGCCCGTTCCTATTATAGAAATGTGATAGGTAGAAGAATTTATGAGGAATGGTTGTATGATGCATCCTTTATAAAATTAAGGGAAGTAAGAATTCAATATAATTTAGGTGAAAAAATCATCAATAAATTGCCTTTTAAAACAATGAGCCTTTCTTTTATAGCACGAAACCCTTACATGATATGGCAAAAAGCTCCAAGGGGCATAAACCCATCAGAGATTTCAACAGGAGCTCAGTCCATAAGCTGGTACGAGTCGGGCCAATTACCTTCGGTAAGGTCATATGGTCTTAACCTAAACGTAACATTTTAAAAGGATATAAGATGAAGAAGATATATATAATAATTTTTTCGGCTTTTTTAGCGATAGGTTGTAGCGATTTTGATGAAGATATCAACCAGAACCCAAACCTTCCGAATCAAGCATCCGGAACACAGCTTATAGCTCAGGCACAACTTTCATTGCCAGGTTTAAGTTCATCCCCACAAGGGGAATTTATGGCACAATACTTGGCCGAGACCCAGTATGTGGGTGCTTCTCTTTACCCTGAACAGAGCACTAGTTTTTATGGTTGGTACTATGGTCCATTGGCCGATTTGGAAGCGGTTTTGAATTCTAAGGAGCTCAATGGGAACGATGGGCCCGTAAACAATCAAATTGCGGTGGCCAAGATTCTAAAAGCCTATTATTTTTGGAATATAACCGACCGATGGGGAGATGTTCCCTACAAAGAAGCATTACAGGGAGTTGATAATTTCACCCCAGTGTATGACTCACAGGAATTCATTTATGAATATTTGTTTGCAGAACTAAAGGAAGCTGTAGATTTAATTGAAAGCGGTAGCATAGCAAATGACATTATTTACAATGGAGACATGGGAAAATGGCGTAAACTGGCCAACTCCATTAGAATGCTCATGGCCCTCCGTCTTTCGGAAGTTGCACCTGCCGTTGCTGAAGCGGAGTTCAATGATGCTATGGAAGATGGCGTGTTGGAATCAAATGACGATAATCTTGTGTTCCAGCATTTGGCAGAAGCCAACAACCAAAACTATTGGTACGGACAAATTGTAAACCAAAATAGGGAATGGTGGGCCCTTACAGAAAATCTAGTTGCAGAAATGCAACCCGTTGATGACCCCAGACTTCCAGTTTATGGAAACTTGACGAGAAACTCGGGGGAATATATTGGATTGCTTTTCGGTGAAGAGGAGAATATTGGAACAGAGGAATACTCATTGCTTGGAGATGCCATTTATGCACAAGATGCCCCTGTTCAATTGCTTACTTATGCCCAAATCCTTTTTGCAATGGCCGAAGCTGCCACTCCTGAAAGAAGTTGGATAGCTGGAGATGCAGCTTCTTATTATGAAATGGCAGTCGAGCAATCCATATTGCAATGGACAGGAAGCACGGACGGTGCAGCAGAATTTTTGGCGCAACCAGGGGTCACCTATGATGATTCTATAGCTATAGAACAAATAGCCACTCAACGTTGGGTTCATTTGTTTATGTTCGGTTATGAAGCTTGGGCCGAATGGAGAAGAACGGGCTATCCTGATATCATGGTCTCACCGAATGGTGTTGAGGTACCTTTAAGATTAAGTTATCCGGATAACGAAGCCTTTAATAACGAAACCAATTATAATGATGCGGTACAGCGTCAATTTGGAGGAGACGACAGCATTCATAAGCCACTATGGTGGGATGAATAATCCGATTAATATCTTTTAACAATCAAAGGCCACCCAATTTTGGATGGCCTTTATATTTATAAGTTCATACAATATTAAAAAACATTCTCCTTGGTTAGGTACAACAACCCTTCCCCCGTTTCATTTAGAATACGTTTGGTACGTAGGTAGCGGTTGTAATTGTACGTATCAAAATTTTCGGCGTTTTTATCCATACTACTAATATGGACATTGCCTGCGGAGTGGATAAACCTATTGTCCCCAATCCACATCCCCACATGAATCACGCGTTCCGAAGTGGAATCAGTGGCTTTGCGTCCAAAGAACAAAAGGTCTCCGGCAATAAGTTTGTCAAACTCCTTGGAATCATCGATCAAAGTGCCTTCATGTATTTGTTGTGAAGCATCACGTGGAATAATCATTCCATTCATTAAATAAACAGTTTTGGTAAAACCACTACAATCCACACCTTTGGTGGAAGTACCTCCCCATAAATAGGGGACACCGAGCATGGTCTTGGAGGTCTCCACCAAACTTTCTTTGGTAAAGGCCAACTTGGATTTCCATTCATCAAAACTATCCGCTTCGTCCTTCAGCAGGTACGCTTTTCGTCCGTCCGGGTATTTTACCTCATAAAAGTCACTACCTTCGGTAACGAGGCTAAAAATATTACCGGCCACCACATCGGATACTGCATCGGAGCTTACATCTGCTTCGGTGTATGACTTTCCATATGTATCCGTGTAAATTAACTTATCTGTAGCCTTCCATTCATCAAATTCCTTCTTGGTCATTAATTCAATGCCCCCAGCATCTACCCATCCGAGATAGTTGTCCGGAGTTTGTATAAGGTACCAGCTTCTCTCTTTTTGATATACGTTAAGAGGCATTCCCAAAGTACCCTGTGTAACCAATTCGGCAGAATGGGCAGTGTTTGACCTTAGGTTGGCAACAGAATTATTGATTACCCCATAAATCTTTCCCTCTAACTTTTTTGAAGGCAATACCTCAATACTGTCCGTATACTTTATATTTTGGGAATCCAACTCTTTTTTAAAAGTATCCAACGCTTCTGGAAGGTTTGTTTTTCCCTTTAGGATGTAGCCAGAAGAATTCTCTTCCGATTGAATATCAAAAAGAGCCACTCGCTTATCCGGGGCATAGGTTTCCCGAACGGAAGAAATAATTTCATCTACCTTATTTGGCTCTGTGCTTTGCTCTGTTTTACAGGCTGAAAAAATAAGGACAACCAACAAAAAGAGGCAAACCCTATTATTATGGAAAGATGGAAACTTCATAAAATAATAATGTTACGTTATTCAATGCCTGCAAAATAACCAATTCATGAGAAATCTTGGTTAATCTGCTGCGTGTTAATACTGTGAGTCAAATTTACAACATCCTCTTTTTTATGATAAGCACTCAAGACCAAACGGCTCACAATAGGACCATTGGCATCAGGGTAATTAAAATTGGTAAAAACAAAACCACCTTTGTTTAAAGATGATGCCACTTTGGCATTTTGGAATTCAAAAGTAGGATGCCCTTCCATGTGGGAGAAAAAGGAAGGTCTTTTTAGCATGGATTTAAAATAACGGTAGTTGTCCCTGAGTTTTTCCAAACGCTCGGAATATATTTCTCTGGCCTCCAACAGTGTTGCCATAAAAGCAGGAGATGCAGGGCTTGCTCCTCCATAAAAAGGAGTGGATTCCAACATTTGGATGTCCTCTTTAGCACCAAAAACAGCGCCTGCCTGTATGCCCAATGCCTTGCCCAACGAACAACAAACCATAAGTTTGGCTGGATTAAGTGCTTTGAGCATATTAAAACAGCCATTCCCGTTTTCTCCAACAATGCCGATACCATGGGAATCGTCTCCGATTAAAATCACCTTATCCAAAGAGAGCTTTCTTAAACTATTGAAGCTTGGAAATTGTTCACCGGAAAAATCAATAGTGTCAAAAAGTACAACGGGCATCAGTTGGTTTTTGGCAATTTCTTTTGATACTAGTTGTTCCAATTCCTCCCAACCTTTGGTTTCAATTACCTCTTTGGTGCAAAGTGCAGCATGGGCATGTGGTGCGGCAATTACGGTATGTCCTTTCTCTATTAGGGTCTGAACCACCAATTGGGCCACCAAGTAACCAGAAGACATGGTCAGGCAACTTTCACTACCCGCCCAGTTGGCCAAATAGTTTTCGGTTTTGTTGTATATGTCCAGAACCACATTGGATTTTCTGGAGGCGCCATAATGCATACCATACTTCGATACATTTTGAACAAACAAATCCTTAAAAGGAGGGTGGTTTTGCAGCCCTAAATAAGCGGTTCCCCCAAAATATAAATGGGGTTTGCCATCAACTAAAACTTGTCTGTCCGGTATGTGATTTATTGAGTGGCCCATTACAGCAATTCTATGCCGCTACCGGGCAATTTTGGAAAAATTACTTTACCGTTTTCCAAAATCTCCACACCTTTTGCAATATCACCTTTTAGGAGCATGGCACCATCCATGTCCACATAATCAAGCTGGGGCAAAAGTTGGGCAATGGCAGAAATTCCAACGGTAGATTCCGTCATACAGCCCACCATAAGTTGCAATCCAAGCTCTCTACCTTTTTTGATCATCCGTCGTGCAGGTGTGAGGCCACCGCACTTGGTCAATTTAATATTGATACCGTGAAAATAGCCTCCGCATTGTTCCACATCGCTTTCTACGATGCAACTTTCGTCTGCGATAACGGGAAGAACGGATTTTTCTTTGACCAAGGCCATTCCTTCCCAATCATCAGCTTTAAGCGGTTGCTCCAAAAACTCCACCCCAAGCTCTTTTAACAAAGGTGCATTTTTGATGGTTTCCTCTGCAGTCCAAGCCGTGTTGGCATCAATTCGGAAAATACTATCCGTATGTTTTCTGAGTTCCCGAACAATGGCCACATCGTCAGGGGTTCCCAATTTGATTTTGTAAAGGGGCCATGGTTTTTCTTGCAGTTTGGCCACCATTTTTTCTATGGTATCTATACCTATGGTATAGTTTGTAATCGGATACTTTTCAGCAGATGTGCCCCAAAGTTCGTACAGGGGTTTGCCTTTAAGTTTCCCATACAGGTCGTTTGCGGCCAAATCCAAGGCGCAAAGGGTAAATTTATGGAGGTTCAGGGACTCTAAATGTTCGTAAAAGTTTTCAGGGGTGTCAAAGGTGTACCCTTCAATTTGATTTCTGACAGCTTCTATTTCGGCCATCATCCCCTCGATGGTAATTTTATAGTATGGGTTGGAAGTGGCTTCGCCATAACCTGTTTGCCCATTAAGCGACAAACAAACAATCAAGGTGTCCTGTTCGTCTCGGGATTCCCTTGAAATGGTAAAGGTATGGGCTAGTTGAAGCGTATACTTTTTAAGCGCTATCTGCATAGTTAGTTAGGTATTGTGTAATGCTAAGATAGGGCTTCGGCTAAACATAATAAAAACAAAAGCCCACTGAAAAATCAGCAGGCCTTTGCATATTTAAAGGGAATTGGATCAATGTTGAATGTCCGTAATGTGTCATAATATCACTCACGTCACCCTGAACTTGATTCAGGGTCACATAAAGATGCTCATATTCAGCAGGATGAGATGTTGAAACCTGCCTTTGCCGGCAGGCAGGCAAGTTCAACATGACTCCAAAAACACCCATTATGACACATTACGGATAATCAGGATTAATACTTACGAACGCTTCCCGAAACGGATTTTTTGGTCTGGACACTTGCCTCGCCTGTATATTTAATATCCGCCCCGCTGCTGGCATCTGCCACCAAGGATTCCGAAACATTTACGGAGATATCTGCGCCACTACTCGCGTCTGCGTTGCATCTTTTTACCATCAAGTCTTGTGCTTTAATATCCGAACCGCTACTGGCGTCGGCAAACAGTGCATCTGCCTGACCGGAAACCTTAATGTCGGCACCGCTGCTGGCATCTGCAGAAACTTCGCCTGCCACAACCTCTACATGTAGGTCGGCACCGCTACTGGAGTCAAGTTCAATATTTTCTGCTTTTATCACATTTTGGGCGATAAGGTCGGCACCACTCGAACTTTCCAATGCTGTAATTTCTGGTAGGGTCACATAAACGTTCTTGGTGGCTCTTCCAATGTTTTCAATGGCATGGATTTTTAGTCTTCCATCCTTAATATCGGTTCCGATAAGGTCAATAATGTTCTCGTCGGCCTCAACGGAAATTTTAAAGTCTGAGCCTTGAGTTACGAATACATCGATACCTTCGGAGGCGGATACGATGTCAAAATTCTCTGTAACGTCTCTGGTTTCTTCCACTACTTCTCCGTTACCTGTTTTTCCATTGCCAAAATTCATATCCATTATGCAAGAGGATGCGAACAGGGATAGAAGTGCGGTGATGGCTAATCTTGCTAGTGTTGTCATGATTGTTGTTTTTTTATGCTCAGCTCGACTGAGTATCTCTCAGCTTGACTGGGCATCTATTATTGATTGATTTATGATTTAGTTGTGATCGATACTGAAATTAATCAGCCTAAATGTCCTGTTTTATGTGTGTTATTAGAATTTAAAAATGCTCAATTGTTGAAAATCGTTCCCCAATTGTAATTTTTGGGTTTATGTCTTTTCTTTTATCTACGTTTTATTACACCACCATTTGATATATCCGACTTGATTATAGGTTTACCTGTATAAAAAATAGTTCCTCCGTCTTTCACTGTGCCATTAAGGAGTGTACCGACATGCGCAGTTATTTTTCCACCTCCGTAGACGATGGCGAACAGAGAATCGACAGGTGTTGATGCCATCTCAAGGTCTCCTCCGCTTTTTATACTGCATTTGAGAACTTCTATTGGGGCAAAGCCGTCTTCTATTTTGAGCGACCCACCTCCACTTAACTGAATTTCATCAAAATTTGGAGTTCCAATATGGATTTCAACATGGCATTCATCTGAATGGTTGTCCTCGCTTGAAATGTGCAAGGCTTTTGATGAAACGGCCACATCAATTTTTTCCACACAGCTTTTTTTTCCTTTCAACTGCAATTTGGTTGTCGAAGAAGGGTGCAGATAGATGTTTCCTCCCGTCGTAACAATCAGACTGTTAAAAGGTGGTATGGATTTTTCTTCTTTTACAACATCTTTGTTTCCGAAAGAAGAATTGTCTTGTGCTTTGCAGGACGGTACTGCTAAGAGACTGAACAGAATTACGGGTAATGAAATAAACTTTATCATGTTGATTTTTTGATTGAATTATAAGAGTACAAACCTGTCTAGTTTTTTGCCTTAACTTTTACTCCATCTTCGTTGATTTTCATCTCAAAGGAATCTTGATTGTCTTTAATGTCGATGTCGATACCATCTTCATTGATTATAATTTTACCCTTTCCATTGGAATCTTCGTCATCGTCATACAAATCGGTGCAATCCAAACATTGTAGCTCACCGTCTTCATCCATCAACCAGTGTTGCCCGGCAATACCACTTCTGTAGTAGCCTCGATCATTGTCAATACCACGGCCAATGTACCTGCTTGTGGAATCGTCGAAATAAACGGTCATGGATTCGGGAATGTAAATGGTTACGGTTACCTCTTGGTTTCTGGCCTTATTGGATGTTGCCGTAATCAAATATTCGTCCAACAAAATTTCATTGCCATCAATTTCGTATGCGTACTCAATGTTTTTGGCACGGTCCCGAGCAGCAAGTGTTGAGCTTCCATCAGCATCTTTTCGAATATTGATGCTCATGGTATCATCATCAGACTTTCTGATTTTGATGTCAATTTCGTCGGACATCAACACACGGGTATCATTTTCATCATAACCAAAGGTCATTCTACCAAAATGGATGTCGTCACGGCTGTAATCCATATCAATATCCTTCATCTTAATAATTAAGGTATCGGAAGGAATTTCCAAAGCCATTTCGGTTCTGTCGTTTACACTTCCAGTGTAAGAGAACTCAGCAGCTTGCCGTATGCCCAGCACGATTAGGGTACCCACAGATATCAACCAAAGCCCCAAAAGAGCAAATTTGGCAATGTTACCGATGGATTTTAGGTTGTTCACCAAAATCTTTAATCCTAAATAAAGCAGGAAGAAGAACGGAATGCCAACGGCAAAGAACAATAATATGGATACCAACCAAACGGGAGCCCCAGATGTGTTTACGATTTCATAAAAGTCCACGCCAGGTAGTTGAACTGCATCGAACATGCCCACGGTGAACAGTCCAAAGAACAGCCCTACCAAGGTAGAAGCGCCGATGATGATCAATAGGATGCCTATGAACTTGCCGAATACCTTGAAGAGGAACAGAATAATGTCCCCGATGGTATCAAAAAAGGTCTTGGAGCTGCTTTTGACCTTGTTGCCCACTTTATCGTAGTCAACACTTTTTACTTTTTCTGCAACATCATCAAACCCCTCTTTAACTTTGCGTTCTATATTGCTGATGTTGACGGGCTCCCCCCGCATATCCAATTTTTGTGAGGTTGTGGCGGCTTCGGGCACCAAAATCCAAAGTAGGATATAGGCGATAAGTCCAAAACCACTGGTGAATACGGCCAATAGAATGAATATGAGTCTAACCCATAGCGCGTCTATGCCCAAGTAATGCTCCAGACCGGCACAAACACCACCAATATATTTGTGGTCTATGTCCCTGTACAATTTTTTGGCTCTACTGGCAGGTTCTGCATGGGTTCTTTTAGGTTCGTCCTCAAAAATATCCTCATCTACCATGTAATCTTCGGGTTGCCCCATTACTTCGATTACTTGGTCTACCTCTTTATGGGTAATTACCTGTCGCTCGTTCTCCATTTTTTCCAAAAAGAGTTCGGCAATCCTTGCCTCGATATCGGCAATGATCTCGTCGCTTCCCTTGGTACCCGAAAACGACCGTCTTATGGACTCCAAGTACCGTCTCAGCTTATTATACGCATCGTCGTCTATGTGAAAGAGCGTATTTGCTAAATTTATATTTATTGTCTTGTTCATTTTTCGATTTTATTTTGTGTTGGTTACCAGATTAACTGCATTTCTTAGTTCATCCCAGGTGCCGTTGAGTTCGTTAAGGAACAACTGACCTGTTTCTGTAAGAGCATAATATTTACGGGGTGGTCCCGATGTGGATTCTTCCCAACGGTAGTTGAGCAATCCAGCATTCTTTAGCCTTGTGAGCAAAGGATATATGGTACCTTCCACTACTAACATCTTTGCGTCCTTTAAGGCTCCCAGAATTTCTGAGGCATACTTGTCATCATCCTTAAGGATGGACAGGATGCAATACTCTAGAACCCCCTTGCGCATCTGTGCTTTTGTGTTTTCTATGTTCATAATTTCATGGTTCTATTAAATTAACTGTTCGTTTTTGTTCTACCAAACTTTGTTTGGTGACGTTTCCACTCCATTCCCCTGAATTGGGCAGGGGAGTGGAAACGGTTCTTTGATTGATGATTTGATGATTTTTCGTTTTTTGATTGACCCTTCTACTACGCTCAGGGCAAGTGATTAAACTCCGTTTTACTTTGATTGATGATGATTTGTTGCAGAGGTGATTAAGCTCCTATTATAATTGATGATTATGATTTTTCTCTTTGGGCTTCGTCCACAACAGTATCGTTTTCAATAATCTGCATTTTGGTCACCTCACCCGCATCCGATTGTATAAATTTAAAGCGTACGTCTCTTTCTTTCATAAAAAAGGTGTCCTCTGATTTTGGATAAAGTTTGGCTTGCATCTTTTCTGATACTAACAATAGGTTGCCTGCGTCTTTTTTGATTTGAACGGAACCTACTTGTGGCGATATATAACTACCTTCATATTTTTCCAGTATTTGTTGTGATACGGAAACCTCCATTATAGGTTCTTTGTTTTCCATTAAATGATGGTCGTAGCTCAACTCCCGTTTAATTTTCCATTCGCCGTTATTTAGCATCCAAACATGTGTGAACTTGGCAATATCTCCTTTCTGATATTCATTTCGATTATTTAGAAACTCAAACCTGTGCACTCCATGTTGAATGGCTCCGTACAGTTCTTCGCCTTTATATAAAGGATATACCTCCAAACTTCCTTCTATCAAAATTCTTTTGGAATATTGAGGTGCTTCGGGGTCTCTTTTTTCACAGTTTTCTCGTGTCGGCTTCAAAAAAGCTTCCCTTCCATCGGTGAAACCTCCTTTATCATGATAAAACTCGAAATCCTCCGTGAACAATGATTCCATGGTATCCACGTCGCACTGGTTAAATGCCGCATCGAACAACAGACTATCCTTGGACTTTAATACTTTGTATAATTCTGAGTCCTTTGCTACTTGCCCATGTACCGAAGCGGCAAGGATTAAGGTGAAAATTCCAAATATGTATCTAAAATTGCTCATTATTTGATGAATTTAATGGTGAATGGATATTTAAAATATTCTCCCTCGTTGGTCCTGATGGTGGCCAAAATGGTGAAAACAATGTTCACAATGCCCAGAACAACCTGCAAAAATCCTGATATCCCTAACGGCCAAATCAGTCGTCCAAACCTAAAATCGTCACTATCTATATGAAAGTTCAGATTGTTCAGGTCACTTAATCCGTGAAATCCGAAAAAGTTCCAATCGAACAGGTCTGGCCAAAATCCAATAAAAAAAGGAATAGTGATCAAACCTGCTACAATGGAATAGAGCAACATGCTAATTTGAAAATTGAGTGACTGTTTACCATTATAATCCACAAACTCATGTTGCTTTTTATTGGCGGTCCATAAAATTAAGGGAAGGATAAAATTCCCAAAAGGAATAAAATACTTCGAGAACATGGACGCATGGATAATTGCGGATAAATTTCGTTCGTGTTTGGTGATTGTAGTTGCCATTTTTGATTGATGTTTTTTGATCGTAAAGGGGTTAACCTATTAGCTTACCATGCAAATATATATCCAAAAGACAGTACTATGCAAAACAAAGTACTATAATTTAACATAAAATTAACAATAATGCTTAACTTCTTTTTACCTATTTTTAGGCCAAACAAACTCAAGTTATGGCATTGACACCCAGTAAAATCAACATGTTTACGTTTATGAAGCTCCCCTCAGCATGGTGGTGTGGGGTAAGGCTTAAATATATTAATGAGGAAAAAGCAATCACCACGGTAAAACTTAAATGGATGAATCAGAATCCGTTTAAATCCATGTTTTGGGCCGTTCAGGGAATGGCAGCCGAGCTAAGTACGGGCGCGTTGGTCATGAACGAAATCCAGAAAAGCGGTAAAAAAGTGTCCATGCTCGTGGCCAATAACAAAGCCACCTTTACCAAAAAAGCTACGGGCAGAATCAACTTTACCTGTGAGGATGGTGAATTGATTGCCGATGCCATCCAAAAAACCGTAGAAACAGGAGAGGGACAAACCTGCTGGATGAAATCAGTTGGGATCAATCAAGATGGGGTAGAGGTGTC
Organism: Allomuricauda ruestringensis DSM 13258; assembly: GCF_000224085.1. Lineage (NCBI taxonomy): Bacteria > Pseudomonadati > Bacteroidota > Flavobacteriia > Flavobacteriales > Flavobacteriaceae > Flagellimonas > Flagellimonas ruestringensis. The sequence goes on along the minus strand of NC_015945.1, from coordinate 150,390 downwards.
CACCTTTCATTTTGAGTGGACGGTGAAGGTGAAAGGTTAGGACAAAAGGTTTGTTCAACTTTTTTGTAACAAAATTTCAATCATTCCAACATATTAAACAGAAATCAAAAAACATTTACAAAAAATGAATGCACACGAAATAGATTACCACATTTATGGCGAAGAAATGCAATATGTGGAAATAGAACTGGACCCACAAGAAGCCGTTGTTGCCGAAGCCGGCAGTTTTATGATGATGGATACCGATATTAAAATGGATACCATCTTTGGGGATGGTTCCAACCAAGATACTGGAGTTTTAGGGAAATTGTTCTCCGCAGGTAAACGCCTGCTCACGGGAGAGAGCCTTTTTATGACCGCTTTCTTGAACATTGGTCAAGGTAAAAAGCTCGTAAGCTTTGCTTCGCCTTATCCAGGTAAAATTGTTCCCATAGATCTCTCCGAAAAAGGGGGCAAGTTTATTTGCCAAAAGGATGCATTCCTTTGTGCCGCTAAAGGTGTTTCGGTGGGCATTGAGTTCTCCAAACGCTTGGGACGTGGATTTTTTGGAGGCGAAGGTTTTATTATGCAAAAGCTGGAAGGTGACGGAATGGCCTTTGTGCACGCTGGTGGAACCATGGCGAAAAAGGTTTTAGGACCAGGCGAAACCTTAAAAGTGGACACAGGGTGTATTGTCGGGTTTTCTCAAACTGTGGATTATGATATTGAGTTTGTGGGCGGCATTAAAAATACTGTTTTTGGCGGGGAAGGACTTTTCTTTGCCACGCTACGTGGCCCTGGAACCGTTTACATTCAATCCTTGCCATTTAGTAGGTTGGCCAGCCGAGTTTGGGCCGCTGCACCAAGAGGAGGCGGAAAAGACAAAGGAGAAGGTAGCATTTTGGGTGGTATCGGCGATTTGTTGGATGGGGATAATAGGTTTTAAGTTGCTGGAGATTTGATGCTCGATGTTAGGTGCTTGATGCAAAATGTCCATTGTTCAAAAGATTTAATATGGTTGAAAAAACAAAGTTTAAATTTGAAAAACTACGTATATGGCAGGACGCCATGAATTTGGGAGAACAAATAAACTTGATTGCCGATGATTTCCCCAAGAAAGAAGCGTATAACTTATCATCTCAAATTTGTCGAGCAGCAGATTCGGTGGCCCTTAATATTTCTGAAGGATCCATTGTTCAGTCAAAGCCTGAGTTTAGAAAGTTTCTGGGTTATTCTGTGCGTTCACTGGCAGAAGTGGTGACTTGTTTGTATAAGGCTAGTAATAGGGCGTATATTTCCGATAAGGAATTTGAAAAATTATATGATTGTTGTTTCAAGTTAATGAACATGATCATAGCTTTTCGAAACAAGATATAGCTTCACACCATTAAAGACTTTTAACATCAAACACCGAGCATCGAACATCAAACACCAAACATCAAGCAATCCATGAATTTCAACGACCTGTTTCATTTTCTAGAAGAGCTTCAACAAAACAATAACAAGGAATGGATGGATGCAAACCGTAAATGGTACAAATCCCTTCGTAATGATCTTATTGCTTGGCTGGATGATTTGGACATGACCATGGCCCAGCTCCATGACGATTATTACCCAACTCCAGGCAAAAAGGGCATCAACAGAATCAACAATAATTTAATGTTCCATCCGAACAAGCCCATTTATAAAGATCACTTTGGTGCAGGCTTGGACAAAGCGCCCAATTCCGCCGATTTTTATATTGAAATTGGTCTAAAGCATTGTTTGTTGGCGGGAGGCCGCTGGCGACCTGACTCCAAAACGCTTCGCAGTATCCGTGATGCCATTGATTATAATGGTGAAGAACTCCAAAAGATATTGGATAAGCCATCATTCAAAAAAATGTTTGGCGGCTTATATGAGGATGAGAAATTGGTGAAAGCCCCCAAAGGATTTTCCAACAATCACCCATATATAGAATTCTTACGGAACAAAACCTTTGCTGTGGAACTTGAATTATCCAAAGAAGAAGTCCTCCACGATGATTTCAAAGAAAAAATTGTCGAAGTTTATAAAGAGATGCTTCCCTTTCGTCAATATTTAAACCAAGCCGTTACCGTTTAGTTCAATTCATCCGAAGCCTTTATCAAACGGGCGGATAGGTCTGGACGTTCCATATCCTTATCGTACGGGAACATAGGTCTAATGATTCTTTTGTGGCCCAAGCGCTCCAAGTCTTGGTCCACACCGCCAGGGGTCAGGGCCATAATCCAATCCCCTCGCATATTGTAAAGTTCTGGAACCAAATACCCAATTTTAACTACTATAATATCCGTTTCACTGGGAGTAAGCCCCAAATTGGTGAAGTCAGATTTTCTGTGATATGGTTTTCTCTTTTTGGTCACAATCACATGTGCATTGTCCACTTGTACCACAACTTCGGTTTCAGCATGTACATCGCCATGTTTTATGGCAGTAACTTTTCCCGTTAGCATAAGGGGTGGGGCATATCTATCGTCAATCTCGGCACCAACAGGAGTGCTAACTTCTCCGCCAACACCAACTTGCATAGCTTGTTCCACCAATTTAGGGCCTGGGATTGAGGCATAAATCAAAGATTTTCCACCTGCTTTATGGAACTCCTCCCTTTTTAAAAGTTCCGTCAAGGTCCAAGTAACGTCACCTGCACCACCAGCGGTAGGGTTGTCGCCCATATCACTGATCATGAATGGTTTTTTGTCACTGGCAAGAGCAAGTTTCAATGCTTCTTCGTAAGATTTGGTCGGGGCCACGAATTCAAATTGGTTACGGACATCCCAAAAGCTATTGGCCAACTTTTCGGCACCTTCGGTTACTTGCTTTTTATCATCCCCTGTAGCCATAACCACGGCATGGTTTCGGGGTTCATCGGCCCATGCGTAGCCAATCCAAATAGCAGCATCTATCACACCTTCTTTTTGTTCTACTTGGGGCACTTGGGCATACAGACTTTTTCCTGGTTCTACTCGAGTGCTCGTTTTTTCCCCAGGCAGCAGGATAGGTACTGGAACCCAAGCTTTGTAGGTTGGTTTGCCTTTTCCGTTTTCCAATCGTGACACCAGATTCTCTACAGCACGCTTTTTGGATTCGATGGCATCTTCGTGCGGCGCCATACGATAACAGGTAATCAAGTCGGAATGCTGTGCCAACCGTTTGGATACATTTCCGTGGAGGTCCATGGAGGTTGAAATCAATACATCGGTCCCCACAACTTCTCGAATACGTTTGATGAGGTCACCTTCCGGGTCGTCCAAGCCCACCACGCTCATTGCTCCATGAATGTCAAAGAAAAGGCCGTCGTACGGCATGTTTTCTTCCAACATTGTAAGTGTTTTGCCCACCAAGGATTCGTAGGCTTCACGGGTAACCGTGCCTCCCGGCAATGATTTTCCCACTAAAGTGGGAACCCATTCGGCTCGTTTTCTCAAAGATGAATCCGCTTCCATAAACGGATAGCGATTAAATATAGAATCTCCGATTTTGGGGTGAAATGCTTCTTTGTGGGTGAGTGCGGGCGAAAAAGTACTGGACTCAATTCCAAGGCCGGCAATAGCGATTCGGGGCAGTTTTTTTTCGGTGTTTTTATCACAACTTATCAGAATAGCAAAAAGTAATAGAAGGAGTAAGGGGGTACGCATAATATTGGGTTTGGTCAGTTTTCATCAAAAACATAAATATCGATATAATAATGTTGAGGTCAAAGGAATTGAAGCAATTCAGGATGATAAGGGGATAAGCTTTATATTTAACCAAAACTTATTCATTTTGGCTAACAACAGAATCAGAAACATGCAGCGAGAGCTGCTTTCGGATAATTGGTATTCTCTTGAAAAGATAACTTTTGAATATTTAAGGGACGATGGTGTTTGGGAAAAGCAAATTCGCGAAGCATACGACCGTGGCAATGGTGCTGCCATACTTCTTTATAATGTTGAAAAAAGAAAGGTTGTGCTTACCAAACAGTTTCGTATGCCCACGTATGTGAACGGCAATGATGATGGGATGATGATCGAGGCCTGTGCGGGACTTTTGGAAAAAGGCAATGCCGAAGAGACCATTAAAATGGAAGTAGAGGAGGAGACGGGTTATAAAATTGATAAGGTGGAAAAGGTTTTTGAAGCCTACATGTCACCCGGTTCGGTAACGGAAATCCTTCATTTTTTTGTCGGAGAGTATGAAGATGCCATGAAAGTAAGTGAGGGCGGTGGCGCAGCGGATGAAACCGAGAATATTGAGGTGCTGGAACTCGATTTTAAAAAAGCCATTGCCATGATGCAAAAAGGTGAAATAAAAGATGCCAAAACCATAATGCTATTGCAATACGCCCAAGTCCAGGGAATTTTCAATCAGTAGTTTTCGTAGAGATTTTTTAAGGTAGTATACATGGTTTTCCTTATTTCTGAGGAGGGTACCCTAAAATGGTTGTTCATAAAACTAAAGATGAGCAATTTGCCCGATTTGGTCTTTACGTAGCCGCTCAAATTATAGTTGTTGCCCACGGAGCCCGATTTGGCAAAGAGGAACGGCTCCGTAGTGGGGTCTTCCCATTCTTCAACCGTATTGTCGGGTCCCCACATTGGAAATAACCCAAAAAGGCGTTCTTCCGGTACTTCCTCATATAGTTTTTGAAGAATTTGAACAAAGGAAAGGGGCGTAAACAAATTATAACGGGAAAGTCCCGAACCATCTACCCAACGAGGCTGATGTTCCAAGTCCTTTAAATGGTTGTCCAGCATAAAATCGATGACTTTTTTGGTACTCAAGGTATCGGATAGTGTGGCCGAGGCCGCCATTAATAATTGCTCTGCCAAAAAGTTATCGCTCTTAAAAAGCATACGCTTAAAAATAGAGTCGGTTTCTGTTCCGTACAATGTTTGTTTTTCTCCAGATGGAAAATGTTGGGTTAAAACAATATCTCTCCCAAGGGCTGTTTCAATTAATTCTTTGGTCAAATTATCACTGGTCACAAAAGGAATTTCCAAAGTGTCTTGTTCCGTCGAGGAGACATAAAACTTGTTGTGGAACTCTTCTCTTTTTAAAGTGGTATCCTTGATTAAGGTTTTATCGACGAATGTTTTTGGGGAAACTTCCAATCCATTGTTGTTGGAAATGGTTGCTACGTTGCCGTAAAGGGGCAAAGCGGATTTTTCGGGCGAAAAATAGGTGTCGTAATCCTCCCAGGCCCAACCGGGTCCATAGCGTGGTTCGCTGTGATTTTTGGTGTAAAGGGCAATGGTTTCCTGATTTTTTAACCAATCTATTGCTGTGCTGTCCTGAAAATAGGGGTGCAACCATGAGGGGTCACCAGTACCTTCGATAAATATCGTGTCTTGGGTCACTTTATATTTTAGGGTGGGAATGTATTTGGGAAGTAACTTTAGGGCCGTATATAAAGTTACAATCTTTGTGTTGCTGGCAGGGGTAAAATATTTGTCACCATTGTGATTATAGATCTCTTTTTTAGTATTGGCATCAATAATTACAAGGCCATGGAAAGAATTTTTCAGGTTGTCGCTCCCAATTTTTGAGTTCAATGTTTTTTTGATGGAACTACATCCAATCAATAAAAAAATAACAACAAAACTACTGAAAAACAGTGATTTAACAGGTCTTATTTGTAGTGGGTTCATATACGCTGTTGGTCAATTTTAACAACAAGATATTCAATTTTTAACTGAAACTTAGGTTTTTTAAACGTGTTTTTTACTAATTTAGGAGACAACCTATTATTTCCAATTTAATCAAATTATTATGCCTAGAGCTATGTTAGATTACACCAAAACAATCCTTCAAAAGGTGAGTTTTGATGTTAAACTCTTTACTAGGGAACTTCAGAAAGCTATTTCTAGATTATTGCCAAGTGAAGTGGATGAGCTTAGAATCTGGTTGCAATTTTATCTTGTGGACAAACCAGAGTTACAATCAACATTAGTATTATTAAAAGTATAAACACCAACTAGGGCCGCTGAAAAGCGGCTCTATTAATTTTTGGCCAAGGGGCTGATGATTTTCACATCCTGAAAAGCAATCGCACCACGGACTATGCTGGAAATAACCTCTCTTAAGGCATCGGTTATCTGTATTTTTAATTCGCTTTTATGGTAAATTAAACTTATCTCTCGTGCTGGGGTAGGTTTTCGGAAGGATTTTAGGTTTGTTCTCTTGTCCTTTTCCAAGTGTAGGGTATTCAAGTAGGGCAATAGGGTCATTCCCATGCCTTCATCCGCTAAACTGACCAAGGTCTCAAAACTTCCACTCTCAATTTTAAAATGTTCCCCATGTCGGTTTTTGGAAGCCTTACAAAGGTTGATGACTCCTTCCCGAAAACAATGCCCATCCTGTAGCAAGAGAATATCGTTAACATCCAAATCATCCGTGGTTAATTCGTTTTCCGCTGTTAAACGGTGGTTTTTTGGGACGTAGCCCACAAATGGCTCATAATATAACGGACGTTCTTTGATAAACTCAATTTCTAGCGGTGTTGCGGCAATTCCAGCATCCAAATGACCGTCCAAAATATTCTTGATCATGGTTTGTGTGGATTGCTCCTTTATAATCAGGTTTACCTTAGGGTACTTTTTTATAAAAGCATTTAGGAACATGGGGAGCAATGTGGGCATTACCGTGGGTATTATCCCCAAGGTGTAATCTCCCCCAACATACCCTTTATCTTGATCAACAATATCCTTGATTCGTTCTGCTTCTGCCACAATATTTTTTGCCTGGGCCACAATTTTTTCTCCAACCTCGGTAATGGTGATGGGTTTTTTGCCCCTGTCAAAAATGAGGACATCCAATTCATCCTCCAACTTTTGCACTTGCATACTCAAGGTGGGTTGGGTAACAAAACTCTTTTCCGCGGCAAGGGTAAAGTTCTTGTGCTCGGCAACAGCTAACACATATTGAAGCTGGGTAATGGTCATTCAATTATAAGTTTAGGGCATAAAAGTATAAAAAACCATTAGGTTAGTCTATAGAAAAGAAAGAATCGTAAAGGCGCAGGTTGTATTAAAGTGAAGAACCCATCTAAAAAGCAACAAAATTTTGACTTTGTTAGGTTGAGCCCTTCGACTACGCTCAGGATAAACTAAAGGCGAAACCCATTGGTTATCATCATAATTTAGGTTCTCGACTGCGCTCGAACTGACAGGTTACAAGCTTTTTTAGACGGGCTCTTCGTATGGTTTATTTTGTTTTTTGATTAAAACCGGATGTTCATTTCCAAATCCTCATCGCCAACGGTAAACTGGGCACTTTTAAAATCCGGTGGGCCCATGGTCATTTCGTTTCCGGACATCCCGTAGCTTTCCTTTGGCATTCCATTGGATTGATAATCCATTCGGTTGTTTTCGTTGGCATCGTGCAGGGCCATAATGGCATAGGTACCTGGCGCTACGTTGTTGAATTTCAAGATTATTTTTCCATTTTCAATGGTACTTTCCAGGTTTTGTATGCCTGGGCCTTTCATAAAAGTTTCAGCGGTGTGCAGGCTGGCAAGTACTTTTCCTTCATCACTGGTTACGTTGTCGATGGTAACGGTAATATCTACGTTGTTTTTTTCTTGCGCTACGGCAATGATGCTTACGAAGAGGAAACTTAAAGCTAGTGTAACAGTTTTCATACTATTTGTATTTGATGTTTTGTTTGCCCCAAAATTCAGGAAGAAGCCTCTTGTAAAAAATTCCAACCTACCGAAATGTTGATTTTATGGAGTGAATTGCAAAAGCAGATAGGCCATTTCAATTCAGCAATAAAAAACTACAATTGAGTATTTCCTTTTCGTTTGGCAAGGTGTTCAAGAGCAATTTTGTGGCATCAACCAAAAAGGAATGTCATGAAAATCATTATCAATCTAATTACATTATTATTAAGTATGGGAGTTGTTTTTGCGCAGCAGACCATCAATGGAAAAGTAACCGATGCCAAAAACAATCCCGTTGAAGGTGCCAATATTTATTTGGAGGGCACCTACGATGGTGCTTCTTCGGATGCCAACGGTGATTTTAGTTTTGAAACAACTGAAGAGGGAATGCAGACCTTGGTTGTTTCCATGTTGTCCTACGAGCCCCATTACGAGGCTGGCGATGTTTCTTATTTTAAGGATCTGCATATTAAGTTGGTAGCGTCCGTCAACTCTTTGTCGGGGGTCACCTTAACGGCTGGAACCTTTGAGGCTGGCGACAATTCCAAGGTTTCGGTACTTAAGCCATTGGATATTGTTACCACGGCAGGGGCAGCGGGCGATTTTGTGGCTGCTTTGCAAACACTGCCCGGAACTACAACGGTAAACGAGGACGGTCGTTTGTTTGTACGGGGAGGTACTGCAGGAGAAACACAGGTTTTTATAGATGGTCTTCGTGTTTTTCAGCCGTTCAACGCCACACCCAATAATACACCTACCCGCGGCAGATTTTCACCATTTCTTTTCAAGGGAATTTCCTTTAGTACGGGAGGATATTCAGCAGAGTATGGCCAGGCATTGTCCAGTGTACTTTTGTTGAATACTACGGATGTGCCCCTGCAAGAGAAAACGGATATTTCCATAATGAGTGTTGGAGGTGGAGTGGGGCACACAAAGATTTGGGGCGACCAATCATTGAGCTTGAACACCTCTTATATGAATCTTGCCCCTTACGAGGCTTTGATTCCATCAAACCAAGGTGTTCGTTGGAACAGTCCGTACGAATCCATTTCTGGTGAAGCTGTTTTTAGAAGCAAAGGTGAAAAGAGTATGTTTAAACTCTACACAGGATTTAACCATACCAATTTGGACATTGAACAGGAGGATATCAATTTTGATGATTATGTACAGTTCCGTTTAAAGAACAACAACCTATATTTTAATTCATCTTACAAATACTTTTTCGCTAACGATTGGAGTCTCACCTCTGGGGCTTCTATTGCATGGGACACCAATGATATTGGAATACAGCAAGACAAAGTCGATGCCAAAGAAACTTCATCACATATCAAGATAAAGGCACGTAAAAATTTTAGTAATCGGTATGATTTGAGTTTTGGGACAGAATATTTCAATACCAATTATGACGAAACTTATACCGATGTTGATGTGGATGAGTTCAATAGTGGTTATAATGATGGTTTATGGGCCGCTTTTGCAGAATCAGATATTTTCCTGAGCAACAAGTTCGCCATGAAGCTGGGTATCAGGGGAACGCACAGCAGCTTGCTGGATGGGTTTAAAATATCGCCAAGGGTGTCTTTGGCCTATAAACCGGGAGAGGACGGACAGTTTTCTTTGGCCTATGGCGATTTTTATCAGAGACCGCTTACCGAAGTGGTTAAGTTCACGCAAAATTTGGACATGGAGAAAGCATCGCACTATATCCTCAATTATCAATACATCAATAATGGGAAAACTTTTAGGACCGAGGCCTATTATAAGGATTATGACCAGTTGGTCAAATACGATACGGATGCGCCACAGTTCAATTCCGACTATACCAATTCTGGAGGCGGGTATGCCAAGGGTGTCGATGTTTTTTGGAGAGATAGCAAGAGTATTGAGCATTTAGATTACTGGGCTTCCTACTCTTATTTGGACACCAAGCGGGACTACAGAAACTTTCCCGAGAAAGCCACTCCTAACTTTGCGCCAAAGCATAATGTATCGCTGGTCACCAAATATTGGGTGGATAAGCTAAGGTCCCAAGTTGGACTTTCTTATTCGTATGGTTCCGGTAGGCCGTACCACAACCCCAATACATCTGGTTTTATGACGGAAAAGACAAAGTCTTACAACAATCTTAGCTTCAATTGGGCCTATCTCATTGACCAACAAAAGATTTTGTACTTCTCGGTGAGCAATCTATTGAGTTTCAATAATGTGAGCAATTATCAATATGCAGAAGTTCCGGATGCTAACGGAGTATTCAATAGAAGAGCGATCACTCCACCTGCCGACAGTTTCTTCTTTGTTGGATTTTTCTGGACGATAAGCTCGGATGGCAAGAGCAACCAACTGGACAATTTATAGGTTATTGCTGCATTTTAAGGTAATAATCCACAGAATGTTTCCCAGAACCATAAACAATAAAGAAGAGGGTAGATAATAAAACAACGGTAGCCAACATAAGGTTGTTGGTGTCCATTTCGCCCAAAAAATTAGTAAGAACGGCACCAAAAAGTATGGGGAGCTGTGCAATGCAGGCCCATCTAGTTAGCAACCCTACAACTATAAGAATACCACCAACAAAATGAGCAGGAGCTATATAATGCAGAATAAACATGCCTCCTGGCACCCCTTCAAAAGGACGCGCCATTCGCTCCATTTCTGTGAAATTGGTCATAAATTCGATTCCCTTGACAAAAAAGATGATACCAAGCATAATTCTGATCAAGTCCAAGAGGAGATACGTACGGGCATTTGCCCATTTATTGAGCGATTTTATTAGACCCATGACAATGAGGTTTAAGGTTTGAAACTATAAGATACTCATTTTTAACGATATAGTAAATAGGCGATCGTTTAAAACTTTATAAAATTGTAAGAATGGTACAAACCTAGCATGGGCAGTATTATGCAGTGTATATTGTTAGTTCCATTTGAATATCGCTACGGGCATAGGGTGACGAAATTTTGGTCATTTCCTTAAAACCTAACTTTTTGTAAAGCGATAGGGCCGGGGCCAATTTTCGATTGCTCTCCAAAAATATTCTTTGGGCTCCCAACTGTTTGGCTTTATCAATAATGTGCTGCCCCAACAATTTGCCTATACCTTTGCCTTGCGCTTTTGGGGAGACGCCCATTTTAGAAAGTTCAAAATCATAACCATCATATTGGCAGGGAATTAAAGCACAAACCCCCACTGGTTCCCTATTTATTAAAGCAACCGCAATATACCCGCCTTTGTCCAAAATATATTCTTTGGGATGGTGGAGCGCAACACGGTCCATTTCCTCAATCTGAAAATATTTGGTAATCCATTCCTCGTTCAGGCTCCTAAAAGCATCTTTATAAGTATCAGAATAAGGGACAATGGTAAAAGACGCATCCATGTTGAGGGATATTTTGAATTCTATTGTCAAAAATAAATTTAATCCCAGAACATTTTATAAACTGAAATTCAATTTTTATGAATTCAAACTGCTTATCTATCAATTCAATAGACCGTTCAACGAAAAAATTACCTGTTGGGCGATAAAATATGTAGATTTACGTTGAATTAGTCATAAAATTCTTACAAGCTCCCAAATCTTGCTGAATGACAACATTAAAAACATATTAGCCTGACCCAATCAGGAAATTAACCTACAAATTCCAATCGGCTATGGAGATAAAACTACCCCCGTTCCCCCAAATCACATTTCCGCCCCAATTTGAACGCTATGTTTATGCGTTATTGATTTTTGTTTTTCTGGGTTTCCCGTTACAGGCCCAAGAAGGAAACAATCCCTATGTAAGTTACGATGTACCATTTCAAAATTTGTTGAAGTTCAACCGCTTTTTGATCAACCCTACCTTTTCATCGATACGTGAGGACAAATCGTACGTAAACTTCTTTCATCGGAGCCAAAGTGCTGATTTCGACAACAACCGCCAAAATTACTTTTTGAGTTATAGCGGTCAGTTAAACGACATGGTAGGGCTAGGTTTCAGTCTCTACAACCAAAGTGAAGGGGTAATATCCAACCTAGGGGTAATGGCCAATTACTCCCACGGTATCCAGTTGGGAGAAGAGAGTAGTTTAACCTTTGGGGTAAACATCCCTTATTATGTAAGCAGTTATGATCCCAATAGAGCCGTAGCCCTACAGGAAGATCCGCTATTGAGCGAGGCAGATGAAAGCTCCATCATTTCATTTCAACCGGGACTTAACCTTAGTTTGGGCAAATTCGACTTTGGCGTGTTCGCTCAAAATTTGGTGGATTATAATTTAAAGTCAGGAAAATCCCTGACCAACCTAAACCAAAAAACTTTTTCTGGTCACGTACAGTTTGTTAACGAGTTGGAAAATGGAAGAGGTATTTTTGAAGATGGGAGATTAATGCCCTTGGCACGAGCACGATTTGAAGGGGGCGAAGACCCTATTTTTGGAGGAGGGATCATTTTGGACCTTCCCAAACTAGGTTGGATTCAGGGTGGTTACGACCAGTTTTATGGTGCGTCAGCCGGTACTGGATTCAATTTAAACCAACGATTGTCCTTTGGTTATAATTTTGAAAAAAGCTTGAACAGTAGCATTGCCAATCTTGGTGTAACCCACGAAATTTCAATTGCTTACTCTTTTGTCCCCAATCTTTCCAAAAACACATTTGTTTCCAATGATGATGAAATAAAAAAAGCGATTGAAAACACGGCTGTCGCTGAAACAAGTGATGAAGCCGCAAAGGCAAAGCAAAATGGTAAATTGGATGAAGAAACCACTTTGCACCCTTCCAATAAAGAGGACAGGGCCTATTGGGAGGAGCGTATTGCGCAATTGCAGGAGCAGCAAGAAGATAGTTACGCTGTAATTGACGACCTCCTTTACAAAATAGATTCCATGAAACAGAGTAGGGAACAGGAAATGGAAAAACGTTTCGAGATGGTTATGCGAATTGTGAAAAGGCACAACGGAGATGAGATTCCCGATATTGAGACCAAAGCCCAAAAACTGTACTTGGCGGACAACAAGGATTTGAACTCCGTTTACAATGAAATTGAAACTTCGACTGCGCAGGCTCTTGCAGATAACTCCAAATCCGTCACTAAACAATCCAATAAGAAAAGTGAGGGTTCTTTTCATGGAGGAGCGTTTAAGCCCATTGAAAAATATATTGACCTTGATGGGGTAGGGAAAGGACACTATATTGTGGCCAACGTTTTTAAAAATGAGACCTACCTAAAAAACTTTATGAAAGAATTGAAAAGCAAGGGATTGCAGGCACAATACTTCAAGAATCCGGATAACGGTCTCAATTATGTTTACCTGGCAAAATATGAAGATAGCGAAATGGCCCATGCTGCCTATCAATCAATGATGAGGGGTAAGTACCAAGACGAAATTTGGATCATGCATGTTGAGAATCCAAAGTATTCCAATTGGGCAGATACCAATTTTCAAGATATAGAATAGCCGCTAAGTGGCTTTACCTTTCATGTGCTGAGCAATACCTTGACTTCCTGGGTCTGGACGTCCCTCAAGTTCAGATATTATTTTATGGTGGTCATTGGCTTGGGTCTGGGATAGTTTGTAAGTAGCCTGGATATCCGATACCTGCACTTTAAAACCCACCACTCCTTTTACTTGGCGCAAGGTTTTTGAGGATAAGTTTTTAAGGGAAATCGGATTTTTTGAAGCTTTCTCATACTTGTCCACCAATCTGTGCATGGATTGCATGGTCTCTTCTTCGGTCAAAACCTTTAAGTTCCCATACACATGTACCGCTATATAGTTCCAAGTAGGTACTTCTTCCTCTTTATACCAAGAAGATGAAACATAGGCATGCGGACCATTAAAAATGCACAGAACTTCTGTTTCGTCTGTAAAATTTTTCCATTGAGGATTGGCTTTGGCAATGTGGCCCACCAAAATATCGTTCCCGTTTTCGTCGGTTTCCAGTTCCAAAGGAATATGGGTGCCCCATGGTTTATTGTCAACAATATTGATTAAGATGGCAAAGCTGTTGTTTACCAGAAAATCTTTGATTTCTTCAATGTTTTGATTGTTGTAATGGGGAGGAATGTACATGGATTGCATCAATTTTAAACCGTTTGCTAAAGTACAAATAATCAACTACCTAAGAGCAAGCCCACGAGGTATTCAAACGAAAAAAGATCAACTCATTTCGATGTAGAGCGTCGGCGAATAAAACCCTCAATGAGGGATTCAACGGGTTTTTTAAAGCATAAGCGCATTACAGTCCATCCCCAAATATGTACAGTTCGGTAATCCTTCTTTTTAAAGTTGTGGTTCCTGATTCATTTTTGTGGCATCAATAACCGATGCACAGTCAAGCTGAGAGATACTCAGTCAAGCTGAGCATAAAAAAACGACAGTCATGAAAAATCTGATTTTATCAATGTTATTAATGGGAGCCACCTTTGTCAACGCACAAGACCGCTATTCCAAAGGAATGGAAAAGGCATTTGAATTATGGCAAAACCAAAAAATGGTGGAAGCATCAAACCTTTTTGAACGAATAGCAACTGCGGAACCGGACAAGTGGTTGCCGTATTATTATGTTTCTCAAATAAACACGATAATCTCATTTGGGGAAAAGAATGAAGAAAAACTGAGTAAACAGCTCGAAAAGGCCAAAGAATTCATCGATGTGGCCAAAGCTATTTCACCAAATAATCCTGAGATATTGATTCAAGAAGCACTTATCAATACAGCTTGGATTGCCTTTGATGGTGCCACTTATGGGATGACCCTGTCACAAAAAAATGCACAACTCTATCAAAAAGCAATGGAACTGGCCCCAAACAACCCCCGGGTTATCCTCTCCAAGGCAGAGTGGGATATGGGATCGGCAAAATACTTTGGCAAGGACACCACACCCTATTGTAAAGATGTGGAAAGAGCCTTGGAACTTTTTGCTACCTTTAAATCCGAAACACCATTTTACCCTACTTGGGGAGAAGAAAGAGCAAAAGAGGTTTTGGCGAACTGTGGTAAATAGAAAAGGATGAAACTCTTAATAAGGGAACTTGTAAGGGCATTTTTAGTGGGGATAGCTATTTTTATGGTTTTCCTCATTATTTTCTTTGTTAAGGGATGGGAACTTACCTATCAACAACTCTGGACAGAGTTTTGGGAGAACATGATTTTCTCTGTGATTATTTATCTGCTCAATGCTGCTTGTCTTATTGCTTTAATGCGCAAGTACGATAAGGAACTGTTCACTAAAAAGTATATTGCCTATGGTCTATTTGCGAATATAATAGCTTCCATTATAGGGATAATTATCTCCAGATTTGTTTTAATGGTATTGGTGTACAAAACACCGATAGAGCAGTTTTTAGCTGAGGAACGTACAGAATACTACGTGAGTTCTTTTTTGATTTCCATGGCAGTGGCAGTTTTGTTCTATGCCGCTTATTACTACAAATATTACAAAGAGAAGCAGGTAAAAGAGCAGAAGATCATAGCAGGATCGGCATCTGCCCGTTTCGACGCTTTAAAAAACCAGTTAGACCCCCATTTTTTGTTCAACAGTCTCAATGTTTTAACAAGTTTGATAGATGAAGACCCACATCAAGCCCAAAACTTTACAACATCACTGTCCAAAGTTTATAGGTATGTGCTGGAGCAGAAAAATAAGGACTTGGTTACCGTGGATGAAGAACTGAAATTTGCCAGAACCTATGTAAGACTTCTAAAAATGCGTTTTGAGGATAGTATCATCTTCGATATTCCGGACAGCTGTTCCCAACCTGAAGCTAAAATTGTGCCATTGTCCCTACAACTATTGCTGGAAAATGCCGTAAAACATAATGTGGTCACTTCATCAAGGCCGTTGCACATCAAAGTATTTGAACAACAAGGCATGTTGGTTGTCAGCAATAACCTTCAGGAGAAACAAGTAGTGAAAAAAAGTAGCGGGGTCGGATTGCAGAATATAAAGCAACGCTACCGTATTTTAACCGACCGCGAAATGGTCGTTAAAAAAACACAGACGGATTTTAGTGTGTTTTTGCCCATGCTTACCCAAAAATATACCGTATTGGAGACCCAAGAGAGCTATATTGAAGAAAAACGGTACGTAAAAGCCAAAGAGCGGGTAAAGGCAATTAAAGACTTTTACGGGAACCTTATGGCCTATTGTATTGTGATTCCCTTTTTGTGGTGGCTCAATTTTAGAACAACGGATTTTCTTTGGGCATTTTTTCCAACATTCGGCTGGGGGTTCGGTGTACTTGCCCATGGGATGGAAGCCTTCGGCTATAACCCACTTTGGGGAAGACGTTGGGAAGAGCGCAAGATCAGAGAGTTTATGGATAAGGATGATTTTTAGAATTTAGATGTCGGGTGTCGGGTGTCGGGTGTTAGTTCGAGCTGTCATCCAGAGCGGAGTCGAAGGAGCAGTCGAGAACCCTTTGGTTAGCTAAGCCCAAGCTCAAGTTCAAGTATCAAGTTCAATTGAAATGATTACGTGTTGTTTTCATCAAAGCTTTTTACTTGCTCACCAAACCCCAAACCCCAAACCCCAAACCTTAAAACCCTAAACCCACAATTCATCCTAATAAATGTACAGTTCGGGAATTCACTTTTCTTTTCTGCCCTGCTTATACCGAATTTTGATGTGTAATCAATTACAAAAACCGAGCAACCATGAAAAAACCAGACGAACATCGCTACAACAGAGCAAAAGAAAGAGTGGAGAACATTAAATCTTTTTACTATAGCCTAATTGCCTATTGTATTGTGATTCCATTTTTAGTGTACATCAACTTTAGAACCACCGATATACCCTGGGCCATTTTTCCAGCTATTGGTTGGGGATTGGGACTTGTGAGTCAATGGACAACCGCTTATGGTCACAACCTCCTCTTTGGAAAGGAATGGGAAGAGCGTAAGATTCAGGAACTTATGAACGATAAAGAATTTTAATAATGAGTATTTTTAACTGCAACATCACATCAAATACGAATACAATGGAAAATACCGATAAAGAAAGCAAGTACATGCGGGCAAGGGAGCGCGTGGATGAACTTAAAAAGTTTTACGGAAACCTGACTTCCTACGTTTTAGTGATATCAGGATTGGCGCTAATCAATTATTTTACCACCGGTTTTGGCTATATGTGGTTTTTGTGGGCCGCTTTTGGTTGGGGTATCGGTATTGTTTTTCATGCCATTAAAACTTTTGACCTGAACCCTTTTTTTGGCAAACAGTGGGAAAAGCGCAAGATAGAGGAGCTTATGCGCGATGAAGAACAGAATAATAAATGGAAATAATCATGGAAAATATCAATAAGGACAAATACAATAAAGCCAAGAAAAGGGTAGAGGAGCTTAAGGGCTTTTATATACACTTGGCCATTTATGTGGTAATAAACACCTTTATTTTAATTAATATCTCCCTAAGATCAGATAGTTTTTGGCAATGGGAACATTTTATCACATTGGTAGCTTGGGGATTGGGAGTGTTGTTCCATGCATCCAAAACCTTTGGGTTTAACCCCTTGTTGGGTAAAGATTGGGAAGAGCGTCAAATCCAAAAATATATGGATGAGGACAAAGAGGAAATGAACAAGTACAAATAAAACGATGACAGACAGAGACATGGCCAGGGAGGCCGCTAAAAAACGAGTTCAGGAACTCAAAGGCTATTATAGGCATATCATCATATTTGTTATCGTAAACGGTACTCTGGTGCTGCTTAAGACAGGAGTTTTGAACTCGTTGTTGCCAGAGACATTTCCAAAGGAATCCTATTACTACGATTGGATCAATGCTAATATCCTAATTTGGGCTGTTATTTTGCTCGTACATACTTTGATTGTGCTTCGACATAAATTCACTTTCTTTAAAAAGTGGGAAGAACGCCAAATCCAAAAATATATGGATGAGGATGGAGAAAAGGTTGATAAATACAAATAAAAGCTATGACCCAGAATATCACTTTTGAACAAGCTAAAAGAAAAGTAAGCTCCATAAAGGGATTTTATTTCCATTTGGCCCTGTTCATTATTATAAGTGTTGTGCTGATTACCACAAAAAGAAATATTGTTCAATGGGTTATACAGAAGAGCGAAAATACCGATGAGGGTTTTTTAAGATGGCTGGATTGGAATATTATAGCCATTCCCATAATTTGGGGAGTTGTACTTCTGGTTCATGGACTTTATATTTTTGGCACACCTTTGAAAAAAAATGGAACCAATGACTAAACCAAAAAAATCATCAATCAAAGCATAAAACTATAATTACATGAATGTCCTGATCATTGAAGACGAAAAACCAGCAGCAAGACGATTGTCCAGATTGCTTTCGGAATTGCAAATTGAGGTCTCCACCATGTTGCATTCCGTTGAAGATTCCATTGCTTGGTTTCAAGATAATCCCCACCCCGATTTAATCTTTTTGGACATTCAATTATCCGATGGACTTTCGTTCGAAATTTTTGATGCGATCGAAGTGAAAAGTGCCATCATTTTCACCACCGCTTATGACGAATATGCACTTCAAGCCTTTAAGTTAAATAGCATTGATTATTTGCTGAAACCAATAGACGAAGAGGAACTGGAAAGTGCGGTAAAAAAGTATCAAAATTTTAAGCCGGAAAATCAAAGAATACCGATTGATTTTAACGACATAAAAAACCTTTTGATAAATCCTTTGGAGAGGGAATACAAAAAACGATTTACGGCCAAGGTCGGGCAACATTTAAAAATTATAAACGCCGATGATGTGGAATGTTTTTACAGCGAAAACAAAGGAACCTATGCAGCAACTTCTGACGGAAGAAATTATTTGTTGGATACAACTTTGGAACAGTTGGAGGAGGAGTTGGAGCCTCAGACATTTTTTAGGGTGAGCCGAAAGTTTTACGTGAACATCAACCACATAGGAGACATCATTTCATACTCAAATTCAAGGCTTCAAATCAAGCTGAACCGCTTTAATGAGCATGATATAGTTGTAAGTAGGGAGCGCGTTAGAGACTTCAAGTTATGGTTGGAATAATAATATTTAAAATACTGATTATCAAATTTTAGAATATCAAAAAAATCAACTATAAATTTTTCTTATAGTGACTTTTTTAGGTGAAAAACGCTATTTTTCTTCCACTCGGTTATCGTCAAAAGCAGAGGGGAGTAACTTTGGAATCAATTTAATAAAAATAGGCAGAAGAATCGCTCCGCCCGGCAACATAAAAATAGCCAAAGAGGGAATACTCTTAAAAATATCGAGCAATTGATTTTGTACTTTTTTCTTCTCTTCGGCATTTAAATCCTTGACCGTGGACTTGGATAAAAGAGCAACCAACTCCCTACTTTGGGCGAGCTCTTTTTTTAATCTTTTGCTATTTCTAAGAATAAGTTTGCTTACATTTTTGGACATACCATCGTAAAACTGAACGGCCAAATTTTTGTTGTTCAGATAGGCAATTTTGTCCTTGTTTTTTTCAAAGAAATTCGCAACAAACCCCAACTCAAATTCTACCTCTTTTTTAGACTTTCCAAGGTCCTTTCCCAAACCAAAAATATAGTCCGTTTCGGTGTAGTCCAAAGCCTTGTCTTCCCAGATGGTCAAGCAGGCCATATCCAAAAAATAATCCTTTTCATTTTCGGTGAAATTTTGGGTCAATAAATCGGAAAAATTTCCATCAAATTTTGTTTTGTCGAGGTCAACATAAGTTAGGGACGAACCCAATAATTGAATCAATTTCTCATCAGATTCGTGGGTTTCTTTGGAGTTGAGCGCATGGTAAACAATGTTGATGGTCACGTACTCCAAAAGTTGGGCATGTTCCATCATGTCTCTATTGCCTCGGAGGTAAACCATAAAGATGAGAATATCAACATAAAGTAAGGAATTGGTTAGGCTATTTCCCAATGCCCTGCTAAAAGTATTGTCACTTAAATAGATTCTGGAATCAATCAATTTTTCAAGTTGGGACTCCGTTTTGGAACCGCTCAATATTCTATTAAGGAAAGAAACCTTGCTAACATTCAAAGACTGGTAGTACTCGAACACTTTGTTCACAAATGCTTCGAAATCCGTTTTCCCCACTTCAAAAGTATAGGTAAAATATAAAGCGGTGAGCAAGTTGATCTTGGCAATTTCATCTTCGCTCAAGGGGTGTTCCACCGCGATAAAGGAAGATATATTTAAATGCACTCCGTAAATAAAGCCATTTGCTTTGAGTTCCCTGTACAGGCTATTAAAGTCTTCAAATTTACTAGACTCTTGGTCTACAAGGTGACCAAACTTGTTGATCCATCCAGAGGCAGAAGGGTTCATTTTAATGAATTAACTAGCCAAAGTAAAACAAATTATCTGACTTTTCTTGATCTGGGGACTAGTACTTAATCAAAGTTGTGTTAAGATAAATTTAACATTTCAAAACCAAACCACCCCCTAAAAGGTTCCGTAGGTAGGGGGGAACGAAACTTTAAAAACAAGTAACATGAAAAAAACAACGAAATACCTATTAGGCTTAGGCGCCTTGGTAATAGCAGCTACAGTATTGGTTGCTGCGGACCATATAGATGCGCCCTCTTCGGCAGGAACCACTGCGGACATTGCCGATTTTTATGCTTTTGAACCCAGCGAGGGGTCGGACAATACTGTATTTGTAGTAGACCTGCAATCCAATGTATTGCCCGAGTTGGCTTACGGAACTTTTGACGAGGATGTACTTACCGAAATCAATATTGATTTGGATGGAGATTTGGTAGAAGACCAAGTAATCCAAGCCATCGCAAGAGACGGTAGAATGTACTTTTTTGGACCAATTGCTCCTTCGCAAACAGGGCTGAGCAGCGAGGTAAATACTGATGCAGCTTTGGGAGATGTAGAAATTTCTGGTGCTACCGCCATTGTGGAAACCACTTCGGACGGAGTGTCCTTATTTGCTGGACCAAGACAAGATCCATTCTTTTTTGACTTTTTCCAATTCAATGGGGTGATTTCTCCCGAAACGGAGTCTGCTCCAGGCGGATTTTTGCCCCCGGAAGAAGCTGCCGACACTTTTGATGGTGCCAACACGCTATCAATAGTAGTGGAAATTCCAAATAGTATGTTGGGGGTTCCAACAGCTACAAATGCCCTTGGACTTTCAGTATATAAAACTTGGGTGACTACAAACAGAAAACAATAAGAAACTTTTAAACAGATATTATGAAACTAAGACAATCAATATACATAACAGCCCTTGTGCTGAGCTTTGGCCTAGTGGTTGGCTGTAGCAATGATGACAACGGAACCGACATGATGATGGACGATGATATGATGATGGATGATGATATGATGGACGACGACGATGATATGATGGGAGCCGATTTTACAGGAACATTTGCACAGGTAGACCACCTAGGTCGTCCTGGAATAAACACCACCTTGAGTTTTGATATGGAGGGTGAGGCAAGCGTTAAAGATGCCCACAATACCACAATTCCTTCGGAAATGAGTGCAGCGTTCCAAGCGGGATTCCAAGCAAGATTGGAGCAATACCACGATGTGTACGCCCTTAAACTGGGATTGGACCCTGCCGATGTGAATTATGAGAACAATATTCTAGGATTGGATGCCGCAACTCTAACTACTGTTTTGGCGGCAGATGTTTTGGAAGTAGCTCCTGACCTTCCTACAACATACTTTAATCCAGGCACCGACCTTGATAATGATGGCAACGTGTTGGTACCCGACGGGGATGAGGTGGCTCTAACTGGAAGACACCCAAACGATGACATCATAGATGTATCGCTGATTTTATTCTTTGGAGGTATGGAAGGTGACCGATTTAGCGGTCAAGACCTTGATGACGACGGTATGGCCGATTTGCCAAGATTGACATCTGATGGTGTTGGGCTTACGGCCAATATTTCAACTACATTTCCCTATTTGGGAGCACCCGAGTAATTGCTATGAAAAGGATTGGGGCTGTTTGAAAAGTATTGAAATGCGTCATTCTGAATTTATTTCAGAATCTCATCATCATAATAAACAAATTGTTATGAGAACCTGAACCAAGTTCAGGTTGACGAAAATCGACATTTTAGACAGCCCCTTATTTAATTTTAAAAACAACAACAAGATGAAAACTACAATACAATATATCTTTCTGCCACTTGCCCTATTGTTTTTGGTATCGTGTCAGCAGGAAGAAACTGAATTCAAAACGAGCAGACAGGATTACGATCACTTTTTGGCATCGGAACCTGTAAAGACCACATCCAAATATTTTCAGCTATGGGATAACAAGATCAAATCCGATAGTATGCAATTGCTCAGTTTGGGCAATGTAGCCAGTGAGTACAGCCGTTTTTTTAAAGGAACCGGAGACATCAAATATTTAAAAGATGCCGAGCGACCCCTTAAAAAAGCCGTGGAAATCGCTGCTGTGGGCAAATCGGGATATTTACGAGCTCTTGCCAGGAATTATATCTCCCAACACAGATTTAAAGAAGCATTGGAGTTGGCCAAAGAAGCAAGGGTTTTGGGAAGTGGCGTAAACGAAACACAGCGTTTGCTGTTTGACCTGCACATGGAATTGGGCAATTATGATTTGGCCAACCAATATTTGGATAGCATCCAGAATATGTCCGACTTTGGTTATTTGATCCGTGTTGCAAAATGGAACGATCACAAAGGAGATTTGGATACGGCCATTCAATTTATGGAAAAGGCCACGGCTAAGGCCGAATCATCCAAAAACAAAGATTTGCTATTGTGGTCCTATACCAATCTTGCCGATTTTTATGGACATGCAGGGCGAATTGAAGATTCTTATAACCTATACCTAAGAGCACTCCGAATAGATCCTCAAAATGCATACGCCAAAAAAGGTATAGCTTGGATAGTATATTCACACGAAAGAAATGGTGCCGAGGCTCTCAGGATATTGGACTCCATCATGAAAAAGAACAAATCTCCCAAATATTATCTGTTGAAAGCCGAAGTGGCCTCCTTTTTAAATGATGATATGCTCAAAGTCCAAGCATTGGAAAACTATTATAGGGTTGTGGATAACAACAAAGATTATGGCGATATGTACAATGCCCATAACGTAGATTTTTTATTGAGCATGAATGTGGAACAGAGTGCATTTAAACTGGCACAGGAAGAAGTGAACAACAGGCCCACGCCAGAGTCTTACGGGTGGTTGGCATATAGCTTACTTTATTTGGGAGAGGAACAAAAGGCCATGGGGGTTATAGAAAAGCACGTAATCGGTGCCACGTATGAGCCGGCCATTCTTCACCAAGCGGCAGAAATCTACAAGGCCAATGGCAAAAAAGAAAGAGTAAGTGAATTAAAGCAAGAGCTAATGGAGGCAGCGTACGAACTAGGGCCTGTTAAAGAGGCTCAAATCGCTAGTCTTTAAGCTTTCCCTTAAGAACCTAGGTTGGAGATCGCCATGGTCTCGGCTTGTTTGTTGTTTTTAGGTGCGCCATGGTTGCAAAGCCATGGCGTTTTATTTATCGGCACTTAAGTCGGGTTCCGATTTTTCTTCTTTTAATATTTCTATTCCTTTTTGAATGACCAAGTTGGTAGGTATTGTTATTTGTTTGCCATCATCAGTGCGCATAAAAAGGTAAAAACCACTGATATCCTCTACTTTTCCAGTCCAATCAAAATCTTTGTCCATTACGCGGATTCTGTCACCCAAACGCAATGGATGGTTAAAAAACAATATAACACTGGCCGTTAAGTTGGACAAAATGGACCATTGTGCCACAAACCCAACTCCCAGAATGGCCAGGATGGACGATATAAACACAGAAAAATCTTCCCAGTTCACCCCCCAGATCAACGAAATCCCTACGAATGCCACTAAATAATACAGCAAGTTGCTCAAGTAAAAAATAATTTTCCTACTGTTCATATCAATGGAACTGGTCTTGCCAAAACGCCTAATAGCTCTTTTGCTCAACGAATTGAGGGCTATGATGATGGCCAAAAGAACAATAGTGAATAAAATCTCTGATTTAAAGGACATAGGATCGATCATAATGGTTCTTAGTAAATTTGGTTTAACTTATAGTCCTAAACTACGAATAAACCCTTTCACTTTTTAAGCCATGATAACAGAATTTGAAGAAAATTCATGGGTAATAAATTACTCACCGGATAATTACTACAACCGTAAATTCTCTTTACAGGAAGATATGCAACTTTCCAAAGGAGATAAATCCATCACCTGGGTAAACACTTATGGGTTGGAGTACATGGAGGAGTTTAGACAAATGGTTGGTGGCAATGGCCTGGATGATTTTTTATTACGATTGTTGTTGAACCCAAAAATGGGCAATAAGGTCATAGTATTGGAAGACCAATTGTTTATTGCTGCCCAAATCCTAAAAACCGAAGGGCATGGTATGGAATCCGAACAAATGTATTTTGTGGTGTCCAAGGATTTTAATTGGTGCATACAAGAAAAACGGGGCGACCATTTTGATTGGATTCGCCAACGCATATTCGAAAACAAGGGAATCATCAGAAAAAAACGGGCGGATTACCTCCTTTTCTTTATTCTGGAAACCTTGATAAACAACTATAAGGATAAATATGAGGAAAGTGTGATAATGGAAAATGCATTGGACGCCATTGTAAAACGTGAGCCTACACCGGAATTTATGTTCGAAGTGGAACAGAAAAAAGCATTGATACAAGAATTTAAAAAAGCCTCACACGGACTAAGAGACATTGTAGTTAAGTTGGAAAGGGTAGAGGTAAAGGGATTTCAGACCAAGTATTTTAGTGAGCTCAGGGAACAGATCAATGGATTGATTACTGACATCGATTCCGATATTATGGAGTTGGAAAGTCAAATAAACTTGTTTTTTAGTGTGCAAGGACACCGATTGAACGAAGTGATGAAAACTTTGACCATTTTTTCGGTAGTGTTTATTCCACTTACATTTTTGGCCGGTATTTATGGTATGAACTTCGAAAATATGCCCGAATTAAAATGGCCCTACGGTTATTTTATATTGTTGGGCGTGATGCTTGTTGTTACCATAATCTCCATTATCATTTTTAAACGGAAAAAATGGTTTTAGGAACCAACTGCTCCTAAGGTGTACAATTGTTCCAGCGTTGGGGTTTCACTACCGCCTTCAGGTTCCAAAGTAATACCGAATGCTTCCGATTCGTTGACGTTTTCCATGGTAAAGAGTTTGGTATCCTGCGAAGCAAAACCATCCAACAATCCAAGACTGGTAGGGGTGAGGGGGTCCAATTTTAAGGACCAAACCTGATAGGTGAACCCGTCCGGAGGTTCGGGAAGACCCTGCGCATCGATGATTACTTTGTTTTCTTCCTTGTTCCAATACACTTTTGCATAAGATTCAGGGGATACCGTTTGTCCGCCAAGAGCTACTACGGCCACATTTCTATCTCGAATCTCTTGCAATAAGGTTTCCTTGGAAGTTATTTCTTCTTGGGTATTGGATAGGATATCTTCCAAGCTTTGCTTTTCTTGATTGGTAAGCTCTATCTCGGACTTGAGTTTGGAATTTTCCATGTACATCCAGAACAATCCAATGGCCAATAGTATGGATGCTGCCCATCCCAAATAACTGCCCCATGAGGTCCCTTTGCTTGAAGTGGCTTGTGGAGTAAATGGAATAACATCGTTTATTTCAGCTTTTACCTTTGCAAACCCATCCTGTGGCATTTTTGGCGAAGCGGCTTCGGTAAGTTCAAGGATGGCTCTTTCAATCGCTTCAATTTCCTTTCTGATCTCGGGGTACTGAATGGCATAATGCTGCACCTCCAAATTTTCTTCGGGGGACAGTGCTCCAGCAACGTAGAGTTCCAATATTCCAGACGCTATGTATTCTTCTACATCCATGCTTATGCCATATTTTTTCTAATGTTCGAAATACAGCTTCTTATCCTTGTTTTTATGGTGCCAATTGGCGTGTTGAGCTCTTTGGCCGCTTCTTTCTGGGTATATCCCTTAAAATAAAGCATATCTATCAATAAAATGCACTTTTCTTTCAATCCTTTTAATAAAGATTGAAGACCAATGGTGTCCATTTTACTGTTTAAATCTTCGCCGTTTTCAAAAATACCTACGAGAGAATCAACGGGAAGGTTCTTTTTTTTGTTCTTGTGGGCCTTTGAGCGCACTTCATCGATTGCGGCATTCCGTGCAATGTTCAGTAACCAAGTAAAAAAGCGTCCCTTGGACGCATCATACTGGTTCGATTTCTCCCAAATCTTCACAAATACATCTTGACAAATTTCTTGGGACCGCTCGGGATCTTTGACAATTACATTGATTGCCCCACATATATTTTCAGCATACATATTGTACAAGGTCTCAAAAGCGACCGTGTCTTTTTGCTGAAATTGTTGTATGAGGTTGTCCAGATCCATTGAAGTTGGTTAAATATATAAAAAAAGAGCTGCTCTAGGCAGCCCTCTTCATAAATCTTTGTTGAAAAGCTATTGCTTATTTCTGCTCCAATAAAACAGAACCTTCGATAGCAACATCTTCCCAAGTTTTGCTCACGCCATCGGAACCAGTATGTAATATTTTGCAAGCTTCGTTCAAAGAAGCCAGGGCATCCAAAGCATTCCATTGCTTCAAGTCCATAACCCCCGAGAAATTTACATGATTGTCATCCGTGATTTCATATTCCATGGGAAGTTCTGTGGATACACCGTTCATACTTAGTTTAACCGTACAACTTTTATCATCCTTAAAAGCAAACCTACCTGTAATGGATTGGGTCTCTGCCATTTTCTCAAAAAAGAATTCAATGATTTTTGGATCTCTTGTCTTTGTTGGGTCATTGGTAAAAAGGCTGCTTACAGGAATAGAGAACTCGAGCCCGTCCAATGTTTCTATCGGAGTTTTGCCAGAATTGTATGTCAATTCGACTTCTTGAAAGGTTCCACCCACGGGAACTTTATCTGTAGTTTTATAGGCAGTAAACCTAACATTGGTAGAATCTTCTACGATGCTATAGGTCTTGGCAACCGTTTCTTCCGTTTTTTCTTCTTCTTTTTTTGTTTGCTTACAGCTAAAAGCGGCTACCAGTAATAGGCTTAATGCAGCAATTTGAAATTTTTTCATCCTGGTTATTTTAAATTTAGGTCCAAGTTAGACAATATTTAAAGGGTGGTCAACAAAAAAAGCTGTCCGGTTGGACAGCTTTTTGCATTGTTGTTATTTCAATATTATTGAATGATGCCGGTACAGGCAATTCTTGCACCTGCGGCACCTGAAGGTTGCGATGTGTAATCATCAACACCTTGGTGAACGATTACCGCTTTTCCTAAAATATCTTTTTTCTCATCGCCGCAACCAATGCACCATTCGTCCGTAGAAAATTCTACGGTAGCGTTCCCATCGGCATCAGCGGTAAAATTACCAATATCACCTTTGTGGTAACCATCTTCCGAACCCCATTTTCCGTGTTCTTCAAAAGTTGGATTCCAGTGTCCTCCGGTTGATTTTCCATCGGCAGAAGAACAATCGGCCTTTTCGTGTAGGTGAATGGCATGCTCACCTTCGTCAAGTCCTAAAAAAGTAGCTCTCATGATTACTTCGCCTTGATCTTGGGTAAAAACGACTTCACCACTTACATTGCTATCGCTTTTGGGTTCCATGGAGAAAGTAATGACCTGTGGGTCGATTTTTTCAGCCACTTGTTCAACGGTTTCCTCAACTTCCTCCGTTGTTTCTTGGGCTTCTTTTTTTGCTTGTTTACAGCTAAAGGCCGTTATAAATAGTAGCGCCAGGACTGTTATTTGAACTTTTTTCATTAAAATGATTGTTTTAAAGATTAGCCTATAAGTTAGGGATTATATGTACTGCTGTCAAACATTTTTAAGGTTTCTTCTTTTTGAAGAGTCCCCTCAAATCCGGATTGTAGAAAACCCCGAACTGTAATCGGTTATAAACGGCATTGGCAAACTGGTTTCTCAGGTATCCCAGCTGCACACTACTGTTCTCCGAAATGTGTATGCCAACAGCTCCGTATAGTCGGTTTTGACCGAATAAATCATCCTGGAGGTTAATAAAAAGCTCATCATAGAAATTCAAGAAAAAAGTATTCGTAAGGGGCAAGGTCATCTGAATACGGTAACGTGCCCGATGCTGGGTTTCGGTAGTCTCGCCAAAATCCAGGAAACGTTGTTCTAACCGATAACGGTGTTCAAAGAGAAATTCCCAAACTTTATTCTTTAGAATAAACTGCTCAAAAATTCGATGTTCTTTGGAGTTGATCTCACCTTCGAGCTCAAAGTAGGTATTGTCGGTATCAATATAACCATAACCGGCCGTAGCTATGGCATTTGGATTTATATGATAATTGAGCCCGGTTCGCAGAAGCATCTGGTTAAAGTTGCTGGTGCTTTCGTAAAATCGGAACTGGGCTTCGGTGTGAATACTGAAGCGTTCCGAAACTTTGTTGGTGCCAAAATACATGTACCAGGCACCCATTTCATCCTCCCCGGGTTGTTGGGCATTTGCGGTTAATAATCCAAATAAGATAAAAAGGGTTGCTAATTTTTTGATCATATAATAGGTTTAAAAAAATGAAATGCTAAAGATACCAAATACGATACGTTGATCTTTAAATAGTGTAAAGGAATTGCGTTAATTCAAAAAGATACTATTCAATTACAGCATTGTTCAATAATTCTTGTAACTCACTTTTAGAAAATACTTGGGTTCCTTTGATTACTGCAAAAATCTTTTGACTGTTTTCAATATCTTCCAACGGGTTGGCTTCCAAAATAACCAAGTCTGAAACTTTTCCTTTGGAAATAGCTCCATAATCATTGGTTTGGTTTAAAAATTTAGCGCCATTCATGGTTGAGGTGCGAAGTGCATCCAATGGCGATACTCCGTTTTCCACCATTACCTGTAACTCTTTATGCAAAGATATGCCGGGATAAGTGTAGGAGTTAAACGCTCCACTATCCGACCCGGCCAATAGCAGAACCCCAGCATCGTTAAGTGATTTAGCCAATTTACCAAAGAATGTATCAAGTTTTTTACGATTTTCCCTAGCTTCTTCAGATGAATTTAATGCTGATCGAATTCTGCCTTGATAGGTCTTAATTATTCCCTTGCCCATGTATTTAAGGTATTTGTCCTTGGTATGGTCAACCTCATCCAAATAACTTAATGTTTTTCCAATATGAAGCGTTGGCACCACAAAAACATCGTTTTCTTTTAATTTATTAAAAGTCGCTTGCGCGGTACTACCTGAATAAGCATCCAAAAGAGCGGGCATGGCATTCCAAAAGCCCATTTCGCCATTGTTCATTTTTTTGGTAACTTCAAGTTCATTGCTGGCACTCCCCTTCATTATGTAGTAGAGGTGTTCAATGCCATCCATTCCGGCATTAATGGTTTCATCCAGAGTAACAGTAAACGGCATGTGGCCCGATACGGTGAATCCCCTTTTTTTGGCTTCTTCGATGGCTTTTAAGTAGTTTTTAGGAGAAATCCTGCTGTCATAAATTTTTACAAAGTCTACTTTCAAGGCTTCAAGTGAATCCAAAGCCTGTACAACATCTTCTTCCGATTCAACTTCCAAAGAGCCCGCCCAAGTGGCTTTTGGACCATCAATTTTAGGGCCTGCAGTAAAAATCGTAGGGCCGATCAATTCTTCCGAAGCGATTTTGTTTTTCCATTCCATAACAGAATGGGTAAGGTCCCCACCTGCATCACGAACCGTGGTAATGCCGTTGGCAATAAATAATTTTAAAAAATTCTTGTTGTTTGCCATCAAAGTGTCCCCGCCCCGTAAATGGATATGGTTGTCCCAAAACCCGGGCAGTAGATACTTTCCAGAGGCGTCGATGGTGGAATCAGCTTTAAAATTACTTGAGCCAACTGCTTCGATCGCTTCAATTCTACCGTTGGAAATAAAAATGTTCTGGTGTTCAACTTTTCCAGTTTCCAGATGGATGACCTGTGCATTGGTGATTGCCAAATCGTAATGGTTGGTGGTTTCCTTTTTACAGCTTACAAAAATTGGTAGGAGAGATAAAAAAAGTAGTCGGGTCATTTAGGGTTGATTTTTGAAACCTTAAAGATACCCGATTTTTTATTCTTCATGCTTTTGGGTTTTTCCAGTTTTTTGGTGATTTTTATCCAAATCCTAGTTTTGAACGAAACAAAACCAAGTTGGTTCTATCTATTATTGTTGATTCTTTCGGGTGAGGCCATCTTTATCCTTCCTTTTGTATTGCCACGCGTTTTTAGACCCACTGTCTTGGATGTTTTGGAGTTGGACAATGTTCAGTTGGGGCTTTGCTTTTCGGTGTACGGTTTGGTAGCGATGGTTTCTTATGTGCTGGGTGGGCCTTTGGCAGATAAATATCAACCCCAAAAATTGATAGCCATTGCCTTGTGGATGACCGCTTTGGGTGGGTTTGTGTTTGCTCACTATCCAGCATTTTGGGTGCTCCAAATATTATACGGTTGGTGGGGCTTTACCACTATTTTCCTTTTTTGGGCACCCATGATCAAGGCCACAAGAATTTGGGGAGGAACCGATTCCCAAGGAAAAGCCTTTGGCTTTCTCGATGGCGGACGGGGACTAACAGGTGCCCTGTTCAGTTTGATGGGCGTAGTGGTCTTTTCGTTTTTTTTATCGGAGTCTCCCCATCTTGCCGATCTTGATGATCGCAAAAAAGCGTTCACTTATGTTCTCTATACAGCCTCCATTATCATCATTTTGGTAGGAGTTTTAGTGTGGTTTTTCATGAAAACCACAGAAAGTGATGAGAACATCATTCTTGAACGCATTTCTTGGAAAGATATAAAACAAGTGCTTAAATTACCTTCGGTTTGGCTGCTCATGGTAATTATACTGTGTGGTTACGTAGGTTACAAGATTACGGATATCATCTCGCAATATGCCGAAGAAGTCATGTTGTACAATCAAGTGGATTCCGCCAAAGTCGGAACCCTACTGCAATTTCTTCGTCCTGCCACAGGCATTCTTTTTGGTTTGATCGCGGATAGATTGAAAATTACATGGCTGTTAGTGGTAAGCTTTGTTTTGGCATTGATAGGAGGATTGCTCTTTGCCAGTGGCATGATAGCCCCAACAACCACACTCTTGTTTTTTATATCGGTAGTTGTGATTGCAGCAGGGGTTTATGGCATACGAGCCCTGTATTTCGGAGTAATGCATGTTGGTAAAATACCGTTGGCATTAACGGGAACCGCTGTCGGACTCATTTCTTTGATCGGCTATACCCCCGATGTCTTTGCGGGTCCGGCATACGGAATGTTGTTGGATGCACACCCTGGTGAGGAACTAGGACACCAAAATGTATTCTGGATGTTGAGCGCTTTTGCATTAGTTGGGGGAGTAGCAGCATGGGTCTATCACAAAAAGTACGGTAAGGACAAATAACGAAGACTGTTTATGAAAGTGGTGCCTCAATTTGTAAGAAAGCATGATAAACCGTTTGAAATAGAGTTATAATATCGTTGAATTACAACGAATCCGTTTATTTTTACAATTTGAGACAATAGAGGCCAGTTTTCAGCAAAATAGTAATTATATTGCCACATAGTTAGCTATTAGCTAATTGCCAAAACTAAACTTTAAGATTTTACAACAATTATTAATGCACATGAAGAATTACATTTTAGGGGCGTTATGCCTACTTTTTGTTCTTGTTGGGTGTGAGAAAAAACGCCAAGGACCACCAAAGCTTTTGGTTTTTTCAAAAACAATGGCATTTAAACATGCTTCTATCCCATCAGGAATCGCGGCTCTTGAAAAATTGGGCCAAGAGAACAATTTTGTTGTTGACACTACAACAAACGGCCAATTATTTATCGACGAAAACTTGGCTCAGTATTCCGCAATCGTGTTTTTAAGTACAACAGGAAATGTGCTCAATGCACGTGAAGAAGCAGCTTTTGAGCGTTACATTCAAGCTGGAGGAGGCTATGTGGGCATTCACGCAGCGGCCGATACCGAGTACGATTGGGGCTGGTACAACAAATTGGTAGGTGCTCAATTCTTGAGTCATCCAGCAGGAACACCAGAGGCGGATTTTATCATAAAAGATAAAAACCACCCATCTACAGAATTTTTTACAGATTCCGTTTGGCACCGTAGCGATGAATTGTACAACTACAAAAATATTTACGATGGCATCAATGTTTTGATGACCGTGGACGAGTCCACCTACGAAGGTGGGGAAAACGGGGATTATCATCCAATGGCCTGGTACCATGAGTTTGATGGTGGCCGTGCGTTTTACACCGCAGCAGGACATACGGACGAAAGTTATACCGAGGAACTCTTCCTAAAACATGTACTTGGCGGTATTAACTATGCCATTGGTAAAAATCTTGAATTGGATTATGCCAAGGCAACATCTCAAATACCACCCGAAGCCGATCGTTTCAGTAAAGTAACATTGTCTACGGGACAATTTTTTGAGCCTACGGAGATGACAGTACTACCAAACAATGATGTGTTGATTGCACAGCGTAGGGGAGAAGTAATGTTGTATTCCGATGAGACCAAAGAAATCAGCCAAGTTGCCTTTTTGGATGTATACCATAAAACACTGGAAACACCAGGAGTAAATGCAGAACAAGGTTTAATGGGGCTTCAAAAAGACCCAAATTTTGCAGAAAATCATTGGATTTACCTGTATTATGCACCTACTGGTGATAATTGGATCAACCGTCTATCCCGTTTTAAGTTCAAGGACGGCAATTTTGATATGGATTCAGAGCAAGTTATTCTTGAAGTGGATAGTCAACGTGAAATATGCTGCCATACAGGAGGTTCCATTGCTTTTGGGCCTGATGGAAATCTATATTTATCAACCGGAGATAACTCAACACCTTTTGATGATAAAGAGGCTACTTATGTGAACAGTGGATATGCACCTTTGAACGATATACCGGGAAAGGAGCAATATGATGCTAGACGTTCCTCTGCAAACACCAATGATCTAAGAGGTAAAATTCTTCGAATCAAGGTGAACGAAGATGGAAGTTATGACATACCCGAAGGCAACCTTTTCCCTGTAGGCACAGAAAAAGCACGACCAGAAATTTATACCATGGGACATCGTAACCCGTACCGTATCTCGGTAGATTTAAAACGTGGATACCTGTATTGGGGCGATGTTGGACCTGATGCCCGTGTGGATAGTTTGGCGACCCGTGGCCCAAGAGGATATGATGAAATGAACCAGGCCCGTGAGCCCGGAAATTACGGTTGGCCCATGTTTATCGGAGATAATTTTGCCTATAGCAAGTATAATTATGAAACTGGGGAATCCGGAAGGTTTTTCGACCCAGAGAAACCAATCAACGACTCCAAAAACAATACAGGTTTAAAAGAATTGCCTCCTGCCCAACCAGCTTATGCATACTATCATTATGGAGAAAGCCAAGATTTCCCTCAAACAGGTTCGGGAGGAAGAAACGCCATGGCAGGACCAACCTATTGGTCAGATTTATACCCCAATGGCGGTGGTTTACCTTCTTACTACGATGGAAAAGTAATCATCTATGATTGGATGAGGGGTTGGATGATGGCCATTCATCTTTTTGAAGACGGTTCGGTGAATAAAATGGAACCTTTTGCCCCAGACATCGAATTGAGCAATTTGATTGATATGGAAATGAGTCCCGATGGACGCGTTTACCTATTGGAATACGGAAGTGGTTGGTTCTCTGCAAACCCAGACAGTGGTTTGAGCTATATTGAATATAATGGAGGCAACCGAGCCCCTGTAATAGACAATTTTATTGTGAATAATGATTCCGGTTCACTGCCACTTACAGTTACAGCTACTGTTGAAGCCCACGATCGAGAAGGTGATAGCATGAGCTATGTTTGGGATCTGGGAGATGGAACTACCCAGGAGACCACGGAACCCACTTTAACGTATACGTACAAAGATGCAGGTTCCTATAAACTTAATGTAACAGCTAAAGATACAGCAGGCGAAGAAGTTTCGAGCCTTGATCAAACCATAGTTGCGGGTAATGAGCGACCTGTAGTGGATATTGAATTGGATCAGGCAAATTCATCATTTTATATACCAGGACAACCAATCGGCTACAAGGTTTCGGTCTCTGATGCGGACAGTGAAGTTGATGAGGATAATGTTTATGTTTCGGTAGAATATCGTTCCGGTATGGACGAGGTCAACATGAATTTGGGCCACCAGCAAGTATCTGGTGCTGTAATGGGCAAAGCGTTGACGCAAAGTTTGGACTGCAAATCATGCCACAAGGAAAAAGAGGCGTCGATTGGACCAAACTATCTTGAAGTTTCGGAGAAGTACAAGGGCGACCGAGGTGCTACCAACTATTTAATGGCTAAAATTATTGGAGGCGGTTCCGGTGTCTGGGGCGAAGTAGTAATGCCTGCCCACCCTAATGTCACTCAAATGGAGGCAAGACAAATTACCCAGTACATTCAATCCTTAACAGGTGGCGGTAATAAGAAACCATCACTCCCCTTAACCGGTACAGTAAGGCCAGAGACAAAGGAGAATGGAGAAGTATTTTTGCTGACAGCTAGTTATACCGACCAAGGAACAGCGGAAGCGTTGCCATTGACAGGCTCAAAAACGGTTGTTTTGGCCAGTAATACCATGATTTTTCCAGAGGGTACGCCTACGGAAGGTATGCAAGCAATGACCTTTGGGGGAATGCAATTGCAACTTTTAAACGCTGCCGAAGGATGGTTGAAAATAGAAAACACAGATTTGACAGGTGTAAGTAGATTGATGGCCATTGTTGGATGGCAAGAACCTCCAAGTATAGGCTATACCATGGAGTTAAGGGCTGGAGCACCTGATGGCGAAGTCCTCGGAACAGGACAACTTAATCCTGATGGTCTCAGTGGCCAAGGAGGAGCTATTGTAATACCCATTGAAAAAACCGATGGAGTACAACCTGAGCTATACCTTACCTACAAAGCTGAAGGTGAGGGGGGAAGCCCTTTTGCACTGACACAGGTACAGTTTAACTAATGAACACCGCTATATAGCAACTATAAAAGAGGTTGTCTAAAAAGTATTGAAACACGTCATTCTGAATTTATTTCAGAATCTCATCATACTGATTAACAAATCACTATGAGAACCTGAATCAAGTTCAGGTTGACGAAAATCGACATTTTAGACAGCCTCTTTGTTTTAGTAAAAGTTTTTCGGACTACATCTTTTTGGTCTCGATGTAGAAGTTCTTATCAAAAACAATTTTGGTTCCCTCCAATTGTTCAGTTTTCCATTCGGTATTGGGAAATAACCGCTTCTCCGAACCATCTACAGTTATTTTGATGGGCATATCAAAATCTTTTACCACATCAACATATCGATAGGTAATAGAGCCATCTTCAATTTTATATTCCAGTTTTGGAATTAGGGTAGTACGCAAATATTGATCAAAGAAAGCGGATAAATCCTTTCCCGATTTTTCACTTAAATATTCCTCAATCTGTTTGGTAGTCACTGTTTGGTGATAAAAATCCTTGTTGAGCCCTCTTAATATTTGACGCCATTTTTCATCATCATCCACCAATTGGCGTAGGGTGTGCAATATGTTGGCACCCTTGTAATACATATCTCCCGAGCCCTCTTTGTTTACTCCATAAGGTCCAATGATAGGACGGTCGTTTTGGATATTGGCACGTGTTCCGATAACATATTCGGCAGATACTTTTTTACCAAAATGATAATCGAGGTACAGATTTTCGGAATAGGCCGTAAACCCTTCGTGTACCCACATATCGGCAACATCTTTGTAGGTAATGTTGTTGGCAAACCATTCGTGTCCTGCCTCATGGATAATAATAAAATCGAATTGTAGACCCCAACCGGTGCCCGATAAATCCCGACCCAAATAACCATTTTCATATTTGTTACCATAGGTAACCGAGCTTTGGTGTTCCATACCCAAATAAGGCACTTCCACCAATTTAAAACCATCTTCGTAAAAAGGGTAGGGGCCAAACCAATGTTCAAAAGCTCTGAGCATCATTGGGGTTTGGACAAATTGTTTTTTGGCTTTTTCCAAGTTATTGGGCAACACGTAGTAATCCAGTTGCAACGGGCCCTTCTCGCCCTCATACATTTCTCCAAAATGCGTGTAATTCCCGATATTTACATTGACCCCGTAGTTATTGATGGGGTTCTTCACCACCCAATTATAGGTTTTAAAATCACCCTTGTCCTCAACACTTTCCAATTGTCCATTGGACACATCCATTAAATCTTTGGGAACGGTTGCACTTATCCGCATACTGTCCACCTCATCGTACATGTGATCCTTGTTTGGCCACCAAACACTGGCACCCAAACCTTGGCACGATGTAGCGACAAAAGGGTTGGCACTGCCATCCTCTTTCCAAGAAAAACCTCCATCCCAAGGAGCTCTTACTGCTTCTCTAGGATGCCCTGAGTATTCTATTTTTAGTTCATTGAACTCACCGGGGATCTGTTTTTTCTTTAGTTTGATGAAATGAGCGTTTCCTGCAGAAGTGTATTTTAATTTTTTACCGTCTTGTGTGATGGATTCAATTTTCATGGGTTCCTGTAGGTCAATTTGAAGTATTTTGGCCTCTTCCAAAACCTTGTACCGAACAACATTGTGCCCCGAGATAAACTTATTGGAGGGTTCCACCTTCACGTTGAGGTGGTAGTAGTTCAAATCCCACCATTCCCTTTCTGGAGTTATGCTGCCCCTTAAAGTGTCTTGTTTAGTAAAATTTTGTGCAGATACAATGCTCAACCCCAATAGGAAAATTAGAAAAAAAGTTTGCTTCATATTTATGTTTAGTTAAAAATAAAATCCTGTTTAAATTGCAGATATATGCTTGCATTGTGGTATGTTCAGTTTCTACACCTTTTTTGATAAAACTTGCCATTCCGCACTTGATGGATTCCTGCTTCCCTTCGACTTCGCTCAGGGGTCAGCAGGAATGACATTTAAATTGTTACATGTGTTAAAATCTTATCTAAAAACTTTATTTGGGAAAACCACTGGGCTTTCGTGCCCATCCTTACCAACAGCGGCCACTCCAAAGAAGTAATTATCAATAACTACGCCTTCCAAGGTATGTTCGTTAACATCGCCAACATATTTAAAATTGTCCCAAGTGGGTGAGGTGGTATCCCTCCAATAGATTTTATAGCCAACGGCCCCATCCACCTTGCTCCATCTTAGTTTGGCGCTAGGTTCCACAATACCACCAATTTCAACGGTTTCGGGAGCTGGCGGAGCCCATGCAATAGAAGCTAGGTTAATGGCATTGACCGCTGTGAGTTTTTTGGCATATTCAAAATTTACGTGTTCCAACACATCACCATAGGCGATGCCATCTTCTACACGAATATCTTGATGCTGCTGTGTGTAATTTTCATGGGCCTCCATAATACGAATGCCTGCGTATCCTGCATCATTAAAAGGTCTGTGATGACCACCACGTCCAAATCTGTCCAATCGGTAAATCATCATGGGGTTCATTTCGGGCATATAGGTCTTTGTGGTTTTGTACACATATCTGGCCAATTGGCGGGAGATACCATCTACTTCGCCACCATAAAAACGTCTTGCTCTTCGCTCTTGTTCGGTTTCGGTAGGTGGAACGGGTTCCGAGAATATGCGAAAATCCCTATTGCTCACCACACCGTCCACACCGGTGATGTTTCCAATCATATCGTTGTTGAGGATACCCACAATGTCCCAGCCTTTTTCCTTAGCGTAAGCAGCCAAGCCTTTTCCTCCATAAAGTCCTTGCTCTTCACCCGAAAGACCAACGTAAATGATGCTGCTTTTAAATTTATACTTGGAGAGCACTCGCGAGGCTTCAATGGTGCCCGCCATACCACTTGCATTGTCGTTGGCTCCAGGAGAATCGGAAGTGTAATTGGTTGGATCGCTTACGCGTGAATCAATATCACCGCTCATAATAATAAAGCGGTTCGGAAACTTGGTTCCACGCTGAATCGCTACTACGTTTACAACTTCAACATCTTTGACTATCCGGGCGTTATCCCCTTCTTCAATCAGGTTTTTTTGATAAAACACTTCCAAACAGTCTCCACAATTGGAAGAAATTTTGTCAAATTCTGACTTAATCCATCTCCTTGCGGCACCAATTCCTCGGGTTTGTGAAACGGTATCGCTCAAGGTGTGCCTTGTGCCAAAATTAACGAGGGTGGTCACATCACTCTCAATACGATCCACCGATACGGAATTGATGATGTCGTACATCCGGGTATCGGTTTGGGAAAAACCAATGGATGTGATGGTTAACAATAAGAGCGTAAGTACTTTTTTCATTTTTGTGAGATTTAGTTAGTTTAAAATGCTATAAAAATTATTTGATGAATGTAACCTTGGCAATTTCGCCATTTTCCACTTCATAAATGGCAATGGCCTTTACAACCATTCCGTTAACGGTTACGGATTCATGGTCAATCACCTTATTTCCGATCACGATTCTGTTTTGTATTTCACAATGCAAATCCGGGGTATTCTCAAAAAAGGAACCGTACCGTTGTGTAAGTTTGGATCTACCCTTTAGATTAAGCGATTGTGGAAAATTATATAGCTCAATCGCATTGGCATAAGTATCGGCAAAAGCCTCGATATCCCTATTGTTGTATGCTTCCAATTGTTCCTGTACAATACTTTCGGCATCGGTCAAGGGCCCATCGGGGAAAATAAAGGTCATGGAGGTAATCAATCCATTTTCCACTTTATAGATGGCGACTTGGTGTCCGTCCCTGCCATCTACTTTGGTTTTTTCCTCATCTATTATGGTGTTTCCGAGGATGATGCGGTTCACCACTTCTACGCTCGAAGATTTTACGTTTTCGAAGAAGCGTTCGTAGTTGTCCCTCATTGTGATATTGCCCTGATACATTTTCTCATTGGGAAAACGGCTGACCAGTACATCATCTACAAAGCAGGCTGCGAATCCATCTAAATCTCGGCTATTAAAGGCTTTTACTTGTTTTTGAATGATTTTCGCAGGCGATTCCTCGGCAACAAATGCTAATCGTTTACTGTTTGGGCTGATAGCAATACGGCTAATGTTATTGATTTCCTCTTGTGGAAACTCAATGATGGTTTCCCAATCAGCATCTGAACTTAGTTTCTTTGTCAAAAGCATTTTACCCGCTCCGGTGATGATGGTGTTTTTATCCAACCAACAAATATCTTCTTCTTGGGCATAGGTGTTGGCTATTTTCTTTGATTCACCCGTCTTGGGGTCCAAAGACATTATTTCCCAAATCTTCTTCTTGCTTATAAAACTAATAAGATCCGTACCCGGTATTTTATGCAACGAACGTCCTACGTTTTGCTGAACGGTTTGTTGTGTCCCTTTTTCAAGGTCTATGACTTTTAAGTCCATTCGATTTTCCATCAAAACAGTAGCTACCAAAATGTGGTCGTTAAACCAAACATGGTATCCAATCTTTACATCTGTGATCGGGGTCGATTCGCTTGTTTCAAAATCATATTCGTACAAGCGTTGCAGGCCATCTAAATCCAACCGAATTGCGGAAATGGCATTTTTACCAGGGATGCGAAGGGGAGAATATTCGCTTCCTGCCGTGGTATAGGTCAACCAAGAAGAGGTACTGCCCTCATTCACATTAAATTGAAGAACATCTGTTTGGTCTTGTCTTGTTGAGGCAAACAAAACAGAATCATCATCCCAAAAAGAGGGTTGGTTGTCGTAACCGGGATTGTTGGAAATATTTTTTGGATTGGACAGGGTTGGTTTTCCATTTTTCACTTTAAGGTCAAAAAGATAGACCTCCGTATCAGTCTGCGCCCAGCCTAGAGCGCTTACCAATAATAAGCAAATCAAAAAAAAACCTCGTGTCATTGTTTTGTAAAACGTTTTAAAAGTTGCCGTACTCTTTTGGTGTTTTCCACATGGTATTTGGCTTGTGTTTTCTTGAGTCCTACTTTCACGGTAACCGCTGAATCGGGTAGTTCTTGGAACATAAATTCATCCGTCCAGTCATCACCTATAGCAAATACAAAGTCATAATCATCCTCACTCAACATTCTCGTGGCGGCCCTACCTTTGTTTACATTGCTGCTTTTTACCTCCATGACCTTGTTGCCGTTCAAAACGCTAATATCGTCATTCCCGATTAAACTACGTAAAACAGTATTGAGTTCTGTTGCTCTTTTTGTACCAAAATCGGGATCGGTGTTTCTGTAATGCCAAGCTAGGGAATAATTTTTTTCCTCGATAAAGGAGCCAGGGGTTCTATCTACGAAAGATTCCAAAACTGGTCTTATTTTGCTCATCCATCCACTTTTAACTTGTTCCAGCAACTTAAAGTCATCGCCGTTTCTGGAAATCCACACCCCATGTTCTACGATCATATTATATTTTTTGGGCAAAAACCAACGGCCAAAGGTTTCTTTGTCCCTTCCGCTTATTAAAAATACAGTGGTGTTCTTTTGCTGGTGCAATTCGTCCAATAGCTCATATAATTCTTCATCCGGGGAAGCTTGTTGGGGGTCTTTGTGAAAGCCGGCCAAGGTTCCATCATAATCCAAGAACAACAAGCGTTTTTTCGATGCTGTATAAGCTTCTTCAATGGACATAAGGATTTGTGGCGACATTTTTTCGGAAATAAAGGCTTGGCCCAAATCCCTATTTTCTTTTAGGGCGTTCATAAATTCATTCGCCCAGACCTCCACATTGTAGCGTTCCAATCTTTTTTGTAAAAAAGTGTTTCTGGAAACTTGCTCCTCCATAGGCATGTTAAAGGCTCTTTTTAAGGTATCCGCTTGTTGCTCAAAGTTATTGGGATTGATCAACAGGGCTTCGTTCATTTCGTATGCGGAACCGGCCATTTCACTTAAAATAAGTACTCCGGATTTGTCCGTTCGTGTGGCGATATATTCTTTGGCGACCAAGTTCATTCCGTCCCTGAGCGGTGTAAGCCATGCAATGTCGCTGGAAGTATAAAGGTCGATCAAGCTTTCGAATGGCAAGGAACGGTAGAAGTACCAGATCGGGGTCCAATTTATGGTGGACAATTCCCCATTGATCCTTCCGACCAGTTCGTCAACCTCTTTTTTTAGCAGTTGATATTGAGGTACGTTGGAGCGAGATGGCACAGCTAAGATGATCAACCTCACCTTTTCTTTGTATTCGGGGTATTTTTGAAGGAAGTACTCAAAAGCATTGATACGTTTTGCAATGCCCTTGCTATAATCCAATCGGTCTATGGAAAGGATGAGCTTGGTATCTGGGGCCGAGGCTTTGTGGTTATCCAGCCTGACCTGAAGATCACTTCGTTCATCTTGGCTTTTGGATTCATGCGAGATTGCAGCATCCCTGAATTTTTTGTAATCTATTCCCATAGGGAAGGAATCCACTTTAATGACCCGATTGTCCAAATAAATCTCGTTGAAACTTACATCCAATCCTATAAGCCTTCGAACTGAGCTTAAAAAGTGTCTTTCGTAATCGTAGGTATGGAATCCTATAAGGTCAGAGCCCAACAGTCCTTCCAAAATTTCATCACGCCAAGGCAATGTTCGGAATATTTCAAAAGAGGGGAAGGGAATATGTAAAAAGAATCCGATTGTGGTATCGGGACGCTTTTCGCGCACCATTTGTGGAACTAGCATCAATTGGTAATCATGGATCCAAATAGTGTCGTCCTCGTCCGAATTTTTTATAATGGCATCGGCAAATTTCTGGTTTACCTTTTTATAGGTGTCCCAATAATTCAGTTCAAATTCGGAATATTTCAAAAAATAATGGAACAGGGGCCAAATGGTCCTATTGCTGAAACCGTAGTAAAAACCATCAATTTCATCGGAATTGAGCTTTACCTTGGCGCAACCATGTTCCTTTAAGGCGCTGTCAATATCACTCTCCAGTTCTTTGGGTGTGTCCTCGTCCGTTAATCCGGACCAACCTATCCAAAGGCTTTCGCCTCCGCTATGTACGGATTTCATCCCCGTAGCCAAACCTCCAACACTTGGAATCGCATTAAGGGTTCCGTTGCTAATTTGTAATTGAACGGGTAATCGATTTGAGATTATGATAGTTTTGCCCATAAAAGGATGATTTTTGACGTATTTTAATTTTTTGTTTCTTTAAAATTCGGGAAATTCGAGCGCAAAACCAATTCATTCTAACCCTTTTGAGAATTTTTGACCTATGGACAATTTGAATTACGGAATTATAGGAAATTGCAGGAGTGCGGCATTGATTTCCAAAGAAGGCTCCATAGACTGGTGCTGTCTGCCACAATTCGATTCAACATCGATATTTGCAAAGCTGTTGGATGAACAAAAAGGCGGCAGTTTTGAAATTCATCCCAAGGGGGATTATACCATTGAACAGGAATATTATCGCAACACGGCGATTTTGATCACACGCTTTACCGATGGGGATAATATTTTTGAGTTGCACGACTTTATGCCCCGTCATCATAAAATGCATGGGAAGTACATGGCGCAGCCAGAGATTATCCGCTATGTAAAATATGTTTCTGGTGCACCAAAATTCACGGTAAAATATGACCCTAAATTGGAATATGGGTTAGGTGCAACCAAGCATTTTGTAAAAGAGGATTTTATTGCCAGCCTTACCCATAAGTTAAAATATGATACCTTGTTCCTGTACACATCTTTTGATAAGGAACGCGTTTTGGGTGGCGAGGAGATAAGTTTGGAGGAAGACGGATATTTTTTGATTCGTTACAACGAAAAAATATTGATGCCGACCACCGATAAAATGGGGCTGGAACTGGAACGCACCAAGGTATATTGGTTGGATTGGGTTGCAAAGACACCAGACTACAAAAAGTTTAAAGAAGAAATTGTTAGGAGCGCCATAACCCTAAAAATGTTGACCTACGACAAGACGGGCGCGGTTTTGGCGGCAGCGACCACATCCTTGCCCGAAACCATTGGTGAGGTTAGGAATTGGGATTACCGTTTTTGCTGGATTCGTGATGCATCCATGGTAATCAAGGTGGTTTCGGAACTTGGACATAAAAACTCGGCCAAGCGTTATCTCCAGTTTATTATTGATTTGATGCCCGACAAGGATGAAAAACTCCAAATCATGTACGGTATCAACAAGGAAAAAACATTAACAGAGAAGACCTTGGATCATTTTGATGGATACAAAGGCTCCAAACCTGTTCGTGTTGGTAATGCGGCTTACAAACAACGTCAAAATGATATTTATGGCATTTTGATGGATGTGATTTATGAGCAGTTAAGGAACTTTAGCAACGATATTGAGAATGTGGAGGAATTATGGAGCATTACCAAAGGAATTGTTTGGATTGTTGGCAAACACTGGAAAGAGCCGGACAAAGGTATTTGGGAATTCCGCGGAGATGATAAACACTTTACTTTTTCCAAAGTGTTGTGTTGGGTAGCTTTGGACCGTGCAATAAAAGTGGCCCAAATGTTCGGTAAAACCCGAAAACTGGAACGCTGGACGGCCCTTGAGCAGGAAATTAAGGAAGATATCCATGAAAATGCCTGGAACAGTGATATCAATGCCTTTGTACAATGTTATGGGTCCCGCCATTTGGATGCCTCGGTACTTTTAATGGAACCTTATGGTTTTATTCATGCGCGCGACCCTAAATATGTAAATACTGTCAAAGCTATAGAAGATGGGCTTAGTAATGATGGTCTTTTGTACCGATATAAAAACGAAGATGATTTTGGACTTCCTTCCTCATCATTCACCATTTGTACGTTTTGGTTTATCAATGCATTGTTTAAGATAGGAGAGGAAGAAAAGGCCTTGGAACAGTTTGAGCGTTTATTGGGCTACAGTAACCATTTGGGACTGTTTAGCGAGGATATCGACTTTAAAACAAAAAGGTTGTTGGGTAACTTCCCGCAAGCTTACTCGCATTTGGCACTAATTGAATGCGCCATCAACTTCTCCAAAAAGCAGAAGGACGAGCAAATATTGGAATCCATCAAGTAAAGTTTTGCATAAAATAATTGTCACCTTAAGCGCAGTTGAGAGGTCTTGCGAAAACCTGAGTTTGCGATTGGTCTCGACAGCGCTCGACCTGACATAAGTACATCAAGAAAAGCGTCTAATAAAAAACGCCCCGACCGGGGCGTTTTCAAATCCAAGTGGGTTTTTATCCCAACAGATATTTGAATTAGTCAAAGGTATACCCATTATCTGCAGCAACTTTGTCGGCAATTTGCGTTCTAAGCTTCACTACATTGGGTTGGTTTGTATACTTGGTAAAGCGTTTAATTCCCATCAACATCATACGCTGCTCATCACCTTCGGCAAAGGAAACAATACCTTCCT
Source organism: Allomuricauda ruestringensis DSM 13258 (assembly GCF_000224085.1). Taxonomy (NCBI): domain Bacteria; kingdom Pseudomonadati; phylum Bacteroidota; class Flavobacteriia; order Flavobacteriales; family Flavobacteriaceae; genus Flagellimonas; species Flagellimonas ruestringensis. The sequence goes on along the minus strand of NC_015945.1, from coordinate 106,446 downwards.
TAGCTTTTTGTTGGATGATGTCAACTGCCCTGTACAAATATAATTTGGTCATGGCTATTTGTGTTGCCTGGGCTTCTTCACCAAAGCGTTTTGCGTTTTTCTCTGTTCTTAGGATAGCTGATTCCGCCATATATACTTGAATCAGGATATCGGATGCTGCCATCAATAACATTTGATGCTTTTCCAAGTCGGGTCCAAATTTTTGAACGGCGCTACCAGCGACCATCAAGAATACTTTTTTCAATCGGCCCAATAAGTCTTTTTCTTCTGATAGTAACTCAGAATAATCAGGTGTTTCAAAAGATGGTATGCCCATCAGTTCTTCACCTACGGCAGTAGCAGGACCTAAAAGGTCTACATGGCCTTTCATGGCTTTTTTAACCAACATGCCTACGGAAAGCATCCGGTTAATCTCGTTGGTTCCTTCATAAATTCTGGAAATACGGGCATCTCTCCATGCGGATTCCATTGGAGTATCGGCGCTGAAGCCCATTCCCCCAAAAATCTGTATCCCTTCATCCGTTGTGTGCTGAACATGCTCTGATACGGCCACTTTCAAAATGGAACATTCAATTGCATATTCTTCCACACCTTTGAGTTCTGCTTCTTGATGTGAATTTCCACTGGCTTCGCGAATAGCGATTCTATCCTCGATATTTTTGGCGGCACGGTAACATGCAGCTTCATCCACGTAAGCGTTGGTGGCCATGTCTGCAATTTTGGCCTTAATAGCACCAAAGTTTATAATCGGAGTTTTAAACTGAATACGCTCGTTGGCATATTTAGTAGCTTCGTTGATTACGCGGCGTTGTGCTTCCAAACAGGCAGCAGCCAATTTGATTCTGCCCACATTTAAGGCATTCATGGCTATTTTAAATCCATTGCCCCTTTCGGATAACATATTTTCAACGGGAACTTTGGTTTCGCTGAAGAATACTTGACGGGTAGAGGAGGAGTGAATCCCCAATTTCTTTTCTTCATCACCAAGACTGATTCCATTTTCCGGATCGTTCTCCACAATGAACCCGGTAATATTTTTATCATCTTCGATTCTGGCAAAAACAATGAACAGGTTGCAGAATCCAGCGTTGGAAATCCACATTTTTTGACCTGTGATGCTATAATATTTACCGTCGTCCGATAGAACAGCTTTGGTTTTACCGGAGTTTGCATCGGAACCAGCTCCAGGTTCTGTTAGGCAATAGGCTCCAAACCACTCACCAGTGGCCAATCTGGGCACGTATTTCTGTTTTTGCTCTTCGGTTCCATATAATGTAATGGGCAAGGTTCCAATTCCGGTATGCGCTCCAAATGCGGTACTAAAAGATCCCGTAGCACCTGAAATGTAATCACAGACCAGCATGGTGGAAACAAATCCCATTCCCATACCTCCGTAAGCTTCGGGTACGGCAACACTTAACAGGCCAAGATCGCCTGCTTTTTTCATGCATTCCTCGGTGTATGCGTAGTCTTTTTTCTCAAAGCGTTCCCAATGCGCCCAAAGCTCTCGGTCTACAAATTCCTTGGTGCTTTCGCGCATCATTTTTTGTTCTTCATTTAGGTCCTCAAGGGTGAACACGTCCTCACATTTGGTCTCCTTGACCAAGAATTGACCTCCCCTTAAAATGTCTTTGTTTGTTGTTTCTGTGCTCATTTTTTATAAGATTTAAGATTCAGGAGACAAGAATCAGGACTTATTTCAACCCGTCTTGAAACCTTGAAATCATTTTTTGTAGTTGTTGAATTTTATGTTCTAGAAGCTCAAATTTTTCTTTGGAAATGTATTTTTGGTTCAAGGCAACAATCAGCTGTGTTTCCCACTCAAAACTAGAGCCTAGACTATCCTCTATATATTTGTTGAAATGCTTATTGGTCGATTTGCTCGTTCCTTCCGCAATATTTGAAGGGATTGAAACAGCACAACGAATCAATTGGGAGACTAGATTGAATTTTTCTATATCTGGAAACTCCCCCTTCATTTTATATGTTTCATTAACCAAAACCATCCCTTCTTGCCAAATCTTGAGTTTTTTGAAATTATGTCTTCCCATAGTCTTGATTCTTGGCTCTTGACTCTTGGTCTAGTTCAAAAATTCAAATATCCCCGCGGCACCCTGGCCAGTTCCCACGCACATGGTGACCATACCGTATTTGCCTTTCATGTCGCGCTTTCTCATCTCATCAAAAAGCTGAACTGATAGTTTGGCGCCTGTACATCCCAATGGGTGCCCCAGTGCAATAGCTCCTCCGTTTACGTTTACAATGTCTTGGTTTAGGCCAAGTTCCCTGATAACGGCCAACGATTGTGATGCAAAAGCTTCGTTCAATTCAATAAGGTCTATTTGGTCCTGCTTCATCCCCGCTTGTTTTAAGGCTTTTGGAATGGCTTTTACGGGGCCTATTCCCATAATCCTCGGTTCTACACCTGCTGCGGCATAATTGACCAATCTTGCGATGGGTTCCAAATTGAGTTCTTTGACCATTTCCTCGCTCATTACCATAACAAAGGCAGCTCCATCACTCATTTGAGATGAATTTCCTGCGGTTACGCTACCTCCTTCGGCAAAAACAGGCCTTAATTTGTTCAGGGTGGGGATGTTGGTGCCTTTTCTGGGTCCTTCATCCTTGTTGACGGTGTAATTCTTTGTTTCCTTTTTACCTGCTTCGTTCACAAAGGTGTGTTCTACTTCAATAGGAACAATTTGGTCCTGAAAACGGTCTTCTTCTTGTGCTTTTAGTGCTTTCATGTGCGAATTGTAGGCAAAAACATCTTGGTCTTCTCGGGAAACCTTGAATTGTTGGGCAACCGCTTCGGCAGTCAGGCCCATTCCCCAATAATAGTCTTCGTGGCCTTCCTTGGCCGTTGCGTAATCGGGGGTAGGCTTGTAACCTCCCATAGGAATGTAGCTCATGCTTTCCGCTCCCCCTGCTATGATGCAATCTGCCATTCCTGATTGGATTTTGGCCGTAGCGATACCAATGGTTTCCAATCCGGATGCACAATACCGGTTCACGGTCACCCCGGGCACATCGTCAATGTCCAGTCCCATTAGAGAGATAAGCCTAGCCATGTTCAAGCCTTGTTCGGCTTCGGGCATGGCATTTCCCACGATAAGGTCGTCAATACGCTTTTTGTCCAATTGGGGAAGCTCTTTCATCATGTATTCGATGGTTTCGGCAGCCAGTTCGTCTGGGCGCTTAAACCGGAACAGACCTTTTGGCGCTTTTCCTACGGCTGTTCTGTATGCTTTTACTATATATGCTTGTTTGTTCATAGTTTTATATATTATTTTGGAATCTAGAATCTAGATGATTGGAGTTTAGACTAATCGCTTAGATTATCAATAAACTTGCCTAACATTTTTTGAATTTGTAGTATTTTATATTCTAATGCTTTGAAATCGTTTTTATCTAAATATCCTTCGTTAAATGAAACTATTAATTGTGTTTCCCATTCGAAGGCAGAACCAAGACTATTTTCTAAAAACTTTTTAAAGTGTCTGTCAGTACTTTTGCTGGAACCTTCCGAAATATTTGAAGGTATGGATACAGCGCATCTGTTCATTTGACTTGCAAGATTGAATCGTTCAAAATCAGGGAAAGTTCTTGTTAGGTTATAACTATCTTTCACAAATTCAATACCATCTTGCCAAACCTTTAATTTTTTAAAATTATGTCTTGCCATTTGTCTAATTTCTAGGTTCTAGTTGTCCAAAATCTAATTTCTTAGTGGTTTCCCTGTCTTCAACATGTGTTGGATACGTTCCAAAGTCTTTCTTTCGGTACAAAGCGATAAAAATGCTTCTCGTTCCAAATCCAAAAGGTATTGTTCGGTTACCATTGTCGCTTCAGAAAGGTCGCCGCCCGCCATTACATAGGCCAGTTTATCGGCAATCTTTTTGTCGTGTTCCGAAATGTAATGTCCAGCTTCCATAGAGTCCGTTCCTACCAAGAACATACCCAAAGCCTGTTTTCCAAGCACCTTAACATCCTTGCGCTTAATAGGTTTGGTGTAGCCTGCATCGGCCATAAGCTTGGCGTGTGCTTTTGCTGTTGCAATCTGACGGTCTTTGTTGACCACTACAACGTCTTTTCCTTTTTGTAAGATGCCTAAATCAAAGGCTTCGTATGCTGAGGTTGATACTTTGGCCATTCCGATGGTCAGGAAATACTCTTGCAATACATTCAATTCTACATCATTCTTTCTGAAAGTGTCCGAGGCACGAAGCGCCATTTCCTTGGAACCGCCTCCGCCAGGGATTACCCCAACACCAAACTCCACCAAACCAATATAGGTTTCGGCAGCGGCCACCACTTTATCAGCGTGTAGTGAAAGTTCGCATCCACCGCCCAAAGTCATACCGTGGGGAGCGGAAACGGTTGGAATGGAGGAGTATCGCATCCGCATCATGGTATCTTGGAACATTTTGATGGCCATGTTCAGCTCATCATATTCTTGCTCCACGGCCATCATAAAAATCATGCCGATATTGGCACCAACGGAGAAATTCGCAGCTTGATTACCAATAACCAATCCTGCAAAATCTTTTTCAGCTAGATCTACGGCCTTGTTCAAGCCAGCCAATACATCGCCCCCAATGGTGTTCATTTTGGATTGGAACTCACAGTTCAGGATTCCATCACCCAAATCTTCGATAACAACACCACTGTTTTTGAAGACTTCTTTGGTTTTTCTGATATTGTCCAAAATGATAAACGCATCCTGACCTGGTACTTTTTCCATGGTCCCTGCCTTGCTGGCAGGCAGGTTTTTAGGAATATCGTAGAAGTAGGTATTACCTTCTTTTATGGTATAGAAAGAATCAATTCCTGCATCTTTCATTTCAGTAACCCAAGAAGCGGCTTCCAAACCTTCGGCCTTGATGAATTCAAGACCTTTTTCGAGCCCAACGGCATCCCAAATTTGGAATGGTCCGTGTTCCCAGCCAAATCCAGCCTTCATGGCATCGTCAATTTTGTATAATTCATCCGTGATTTCTGGAATACGGTGGGTAACGTAGGCGAAAAGTGCTCCAAAACTTTTTCTGTAGAACTCTCCGGCTTTATCTTTTCCGTCAACCAAAACAGGGAAACGGTCAATCACTTTATCAATGGTTTTGGTGAGTTCCAAAGTGGCGAATTTTGCACTTTTTTTGGAACGATAGTCCATCGTGTCCAAATCCAGGGTTAGGATTTCGCTCTTGCCATCGTCTCCTTTAATTTTTTTATAGAAACCTTGTCCTGATTTACTTCCCAACCATTTGTTGTCCATCATGGTTTGGATAAAATCCGGCAACTGGAACAATTCGTGACGTTCATCGTCCTTACAGTTTTCACTGATTCCATTGGCTACGTGCACAAGGGTGTCCAGTCCCACAACATCTACGGTACGGAAGGTGGCGGATTTAGGCCTGCCAATTACCGGCCCCGTCAATTTATCGACTTCTTCCACCGTCATACCCATTTCTTTTACGGCATGGAAAAGACTTTGAATGCTAAAGATTCCGATTCTATTTCCGATAAAGGCGGGGGTGTCCTTGGCAACCACCGAGGTTTTACCCAGGAACTGCTCGCCATATCCGTTTAGGAATTCCAGAACGTCTTTGGAGGTTTTGGGCCCAGGAATGATTTCGAAGAGTTTCAAATATCTTGCAGGGTTGAAAAAGTGGGTTCCGCAGAAATGCTTTTGGAAATCCTCACTTCTCCCTTCGCTCATAAACCGAATAGGGATTCCCGATGTGTTGGAAGTGATAAGTGTTCCCAGTGTGCGGTGCTTGTCCAGATTTTCCAACACCTGTTTCTTGATGTCCAATCGTTCTACTACCACTTCAATGATCCAATCGACCTCGGCCACTTTGGAAATATCGTCTTCCATGTTTCCGGTGGTAATGCGATCAGCGAATTTTTTGTGGTAAATAGGGGATGGTTTGGATTTTAGTGCGGATGTAAATGAATCGTTCACTAAACGATTACGGACTGCTTTATCTTCCAAGGTAAGTCCTTGGGCCTTTTCCTTGTCGGTAAGTTCACGGGGAACAATATCCAACAATAACACCTCGACCCCAATGTTCGCAAAATGGCATGCAATGCCACTTCCCATAATTCCGGAACCGATTACGGCAACTTTGTTTATATGCCTTTTCATGTGCGAATTTGTAATTTAATTATTAGTTGTTTTTATGTAAACCTTTTTGTCTGTAATAAGCTTGTTAATGGTTTCAATGACTCTAAAAAAGCCCACCAAATCCTCTTGAGAGGTATGTTCTTTTACCACTTCGTTGAAACGCAATACTACTTCTTTGGATTCTCCCCGTTTTTCCAAACCCAGCGGAGTCAAATAAATCAGAACACCACGGCCATCTTTTGGGTTACGTTTACGTTGTATGTATCCTTTTTGCTCAATATTCTTTAAAATCCTTGATAAACTCGTTGCTTCCATCCCCATTTTGGGCCCCAATGTGGTACTTGGTGTACCTCCTTTTGGGTCAATACTCAGTAAGGTAAATCCAATGGCCATTGTAAGCCCATAGTTTTTCGCTTCCTCATTGTACATTTTGCTAACAGCCTGCCAAGTGGCCCTAAGGGCGTAATCAATGGTCAAATCTTTCATGGAACCAGTTTGGTGTTCTCAAATATATGAAAATTTATTATGCATGCATAATAAATTTAGGTTAAGTATATGTGTTTTTGAATAAAAATTGAAATGATTGTCCCACACGTCAATTCAAAAGGGTCAACGGTCAGATCGTGGGTTCAATAATAGCGTGAAAATTGGATATTGTGAAAATACGATTCACTTAAACATTAACTATGAATACCAAAAATTTATTTTTGGCGATTATTTCGCTTGTTTTCCTATGGTCCTGTGGTAAGGAAGAAAGTCCGGTGGAAGTAAAAACTAATTCTTTGGCTGATGACCTGGATTCTTTTGTCACTATATGGAAAACAGTTAATAAAAATGATATGATTTCAATCGGAACCAACGATGAGGTTGAACAAATTTTTGATTATACTATTGACTGGGGTGATGGTACTATTGAAAACTTGAAGAATGGCAACCCTGCGCATACATACAAGGATGTTGGTGTTTATACAGTGGCTATAAAAGGAAAATTTCCATCTATTAAAATTGACAGGTTTTTAACCAATATCTATTATGCATCATATTTGATATCGCTAGAGCAATGGGGGGCAAATCAATGGGAAAGCCTGGAGTCAGCCTTTGAAAATTGTAAAAACTTGGAATATAACGCAATGGATGCCCCGGGTTTGACGAAAATCACAACAATCAGAAATATGTTCAAGAGAGCAGGTAAGTTTTCTGGAGCGAATCTCAATGATTGGAATGTGAGTAATATCACAGATATGGAATCAGTTTTTCACGGGACTAGATCTGATAAACTGACGGTTGATAAATGGGATGTGAAAAATGTTGTGAACATGAAAGGTCTTTTCAGTTATTCATCTTTTAATGGGGATATAAGTGAATGGGATGTGGGCAAAGTTGAGAGCATGAATAGTATGTTTAATGGTGCGGACTTATTCAATCAAAATTTGAATAACTGGAACGTAAGCTCAGTCAAGGATATGACCCTGATGTTTTCCGATGCCGAAGCTTTTGATAAGGATATTAGTGAATGGAATGTGGGTAATGTCATGTATATGGGCGGAATGTTTCAATTTTCAGAGAGTTTTAATAGAGATCTCGCCGATTGGAACATAAATAATGTGATTAATATGCATCATATGCTAGAAGGTTCAGGCATGTCCCCTGAAAACTACGGAAATACACTTGTAGGTTGGTTAAATACTGGGGTTCAACATGATATTACCTTAGGAGCTTCAGGGTTGTCATATTGTATAAATGATGAAGTGGAATTTGCTAGAGGTGCATTGGAAAGTGTTTATGGTTGGTATCTTTGGGATAATGGTGGAGTAGATTGTAAACTTTAAATTGGAATGGTTCTATAGAAAAAACCAACGGCAATCCGTTGGTTTTTTTATTGCTGGTAACTCAAAAGTCAATAGATTCTTCTTTTCGTTCAGAATGACAGCCATTTTTGGAACATTGTTAATTGAATATATTAACTGTAAATGAGATTTCTCACATCCGTTCGAAATGACAGTTAATCAGTAATTATTGCCCATTGCTAATTGATCAATGTTCGTAGATATCATTGTATAAATCCAGATACATTTCCTTAACGGGCTTGCGTTTTAGTTTCATGGTGGGGGTAAGGTGGCCTTCTTCCACGCTCCACACATCTGGGGTAAGTCTAAACTGTTTTACTTTTTCCCACTTGGCGAATTCTTGGTTGGCCCAATCCACTTCTTCCTGCATACGGGCAATCACCTTTTCGTTTTTGACCAATTCATCATTTGATCCCAAGTCAATATGATGTCGCTTGGCCCATTCCTTTACAAATTCAAAATTAGGCTGAATCAAGGCTGCTGGCATTTTTTCACCTTCGCCGACCACCATGATCTGCTCGATGAATCTGGATTGCTTAAAACGATTCTCCAATAACTGCGGAGCTACATATTTTCCGCCAGAGGTTTTGAACATCTCTTTTTTACGGTCGGTAATGCGCAAAAAACCTTCTGCATCAATCTCACCAATGTCACCCGTGTGGAAATAGGCACCTGTCATTACCTCGGCCGTTTTTTCGGGGTCTTTGTAATAGCCCATCATTACATTTGGGCCTTTGCAAAGAATTTCCCCGTCCTCGGCAATTTTCACTTCTACGTTATCGATCATTTTCCCAACGGTGCCAATTTTCCAACCTTTGTTGCGTTGGTCGTTTACAGCAATTACGGGCGAGGTCTCCGTAAGTCCGTAGCCTTCCATTACGGGCATCTCCGCTGCGGCAAAAATTCTGGCGAGCCTTGGTTGAAGTGCGGCACTGCCGGAAACCATAACGGATAGATTGCCGCCGAGACCTTCTTTCCATTTGCTAAATATCAATTTACGGGCAAGCCCAAGTTTTTTCTCGTACCACCAGCCGTTTGCACCGTAAGGCTCAAATTTGAGCCCTACTTCCACAGCCCAGAAAAATAATTTCTTTTTTATGCCAGTTAAATTGGTTCCCTTGGCAATAATGGCGTCATAGACTTTCTCCAGCAATCGGGGAACAACACTCATCACGTGGGGTTTCACCTCTTTCACATTATCACTGATTTTGTCCAGCCCTTCAGCAAAATAAATTTCTACACCGCAATATTGATAGAGGTAAAGGATCATACGCTCAAAGATGTGGCAAACAGGCAAAAAACTGAGGGCAGTTCCACCCGTTTCGAAAGGAACCCTAACTTGGCTATCGACCACGTTGGAAACTATATTGTTGTGAGATAGCATAACCCCTTTTGGTCTTCCTGTGGTGCCGGAAGTATATATGAGGGTAGCAAGGTCATCAGGCTTAACGGCATCTTTTAATTTTCCGACATCATTTTGGTTAGATGTATCGGTTCCCAATTCCAAGACCTCTTTCCAGTTTTTGCAATTATCCAGCTCATCAAAGGAATAAATCTCTTCCAGCTTGTCAATTTTTGAGCTTATGGACAAGACCTTTTCCAACACTTCGCCACAGGAAACAAAACAATATTTTGCTTCGGAATGGTTAAGGACATACTCATAATCTTCTTCGGAAATGGTAGGGTAAATGGGTACGTTCTGCGCCCCAATTTGAAGAATTCCAATATCCACAATGTTCCATTCCGTTCGGTTGGTCATGGAAATCACAGCAATTTTGTCGTTGGGCTTAACGCCCATCCGAAGTAAGGCCCTGCTCACGGCATTGGCTTTGTCAATGTACTGTTGTGTGGATGTAGCTATCCATGTACCGTCACTTTTGGTGACCAATGATTTTTCTAAGGGGTATTTTTCAAGTTGATAGTATGGGAAATCAAATAATCGGGTAACAGTCTGCATAGTAAGTTATATGTTAAGCGATTGCAAAATAGCAAATCAGACCATAACTATGAAACAGATTTAACAATTACCTCAGGTAAATTTTGAAAAATCCCCAATTAATCACCTTTAAACGAGACGAATAATGCTAATCTTCCAAGTTTTCCAACCATTCCCGTGCATTCACAAAAGCCTCTAACCAAGGCGATACTTCATCGATTCTATCCTTTGGATAGTGAGCCCAGTTCCAAGGGAATGTAGATCGCTCAATATGTGGCATAGTCACTAAATGTCGCCCCGTTTTATCACAAAGCATGGCGGTGTTGTAATCGCTTCCGTTGGGGTTGGCGGGATACGCCTCATAACCATATTTGGCCACAATATGGTATTGGTCTTCGCTATGCGGTAGACTGAATTTGCCTTCTCCATGACTTATCCAAACCCCGAGCGTGGTTCCTGCCATGTTGGAAAGCATTACAGAGTTGTTCTTTTGAATTTTTACCGAGGTAAAATTGCTCTCGTGTTTATGTGAGTCATTGTAGGTCATTCTGCCATGAGTGCCATGCTCTGGGTTGATGAGGTCCAATTCCATAAACAATTGACAACCATTACAAATCCCAACGGATAGGGTATCGGGTCTGGCAAAGAAATCTTTTAGAGCCTTATTGGCTTTTTCATTGTACTTGAAGGCACCTGCCCAACCTTTTGCACTTCCCAATACATCCGAGTTGGAGAAACCACCAACGGCACCGATAAACTGTATATCTTCCAAAGTTTCCCTACCCGTGATAAGGTCGGTCATGTGTACATCTTTTACATCAAAACCGGCCAAATACATGGCGTTTGCCATTTCTCGTTCGGAATTGCTTCCCTTTTCGCGTAGAATGGCCGCTTTGGGTCGTGGGCTGAGCGGAGTCGAAGCCACCGGGAGTTTCCCGTCAAATTTTTTAGGGAAAATATATTGCAATGGTTGATTCTTGTAGTTATCATATCGGTCTTTGGCCAAACCATTGGCGGTCTGTTTGTTGTCCAATAAATAGGATGTTTTGAACCAAGTATCGCGCAAAGAGCTAATGTTCAATCCTATTTCAATACCATTATTTTTGATTTTCAAGGTGCTTTCTGTTATTGGAACACCGATTTTGGTAAATTCCACACCTGATGCTGACAATACTTTTTCCACCGAAGCATCTTTGGCTTGAAACACCACCCCAATGTTTTCAGAAAACAATAGTTTGATGATATCCTGTTCGCCCAAGGCTGATAAATCCAATTGGGCACCCAAATCATTATCTGCAAAGCAAAGTTCCAAAAACGTAGTGATCAATCCGCCTGAAGCCACATCGTGACCCGCCAAAATTTGACCGTCTTTGATGAGTTTCTGTAAGGTGTTGAATACGGTTTTAAAATAATCGGCATCCAAAACAGATGGAGCTTCATCACCAATACCGTTCAAAATCTGTGCAAAGGAAGAACCACCCAATTTGTGACTGTCCTTGGATAGGTTGATGTAGTAGATATCCCCACCATCTTTTTGCAAAACGGGTTCTACCACTTGGGTTATGTTGTTGCAGTTTGCACCAGCAGAAACGATTACTGTCCCGGGAGATAATACCTCCCCATCTTTGTACTTTTGCTTCATGGAAAGCGAATCCTTTCCAGTGGGTATGTTGATACCTAAATCTATGGCAAACTCCGATACGGATTCCACGGCGGAATACAATCGAGCATCCTCTCCTTGATTTCTGCAGGGCCACATCCAGTTCGCTGATAGGGATACTGATTTTAAACCATCTTTCAATGGAGCCCAAACAATGTTGGTCAAGGCTTCCGCTACGCTGTTTCTACTACCGGCAACAGGATCGATCAAGGCAGAGATAGGAGAGTGGCCAATACTGGTTGCAATCCCTTCTTTTCCTTTAAAATCGAGGGCCATTACGCCGCAATTGTTCAAAGGCAATTGCAATGGTCCTACGCATTGTTGCTTTGCAACGCGTCCGCCTACACAACGATCCACCTTATTGGTCAGCCAATCTTTACAGCCTACGGCTTCCAATTGCAGCACTTGCTCCAAATAATCATGGAAATGTTCTAAAGAATAGGCTAGCGCTGGGTATTTTTGCTGAGCAGTTTTATCCGCCATAATGGTTTTGGGAGAACTTCCGAACATATCGGAAAGCTCCAGATTCATTGGGGTTTCACCAGTTTCACCCGAAGTGAATTTAAACGTATGGTCGCCCGTGACCTCGCCAACATTGTACATTGGAGAACGTTCTCGTGCCGAAACGCGGTTCAACAAATCCAAATCCTTTTCACCGATAACCAATCCCATGCGTTCTTGGGACTCATTGCCTATCAATTCTTTTTTGGAAAGCGTAGGATCTCCAACGGGCAACTTATCCGTATCAATGGTTCCACCCGTTACTTCAACCAATTCGGACAGACAGTTTAAATGTCCGCCTGCTCCGTGATCGTGAATGGAAACAATGGGGTTGTCACGACTTTCAAACAAACCGCGAACGGCGTTCGAGGCTCTTTTTTGCATTTCTGGGTTGGAACGCTGCACGGCATTCAGTTCAATGGCGGAACTAAATTCTCCAGTATCTGCACTGGAAACGGCAGCTCCGCCCATCCCGATACGGTAGTTGTCTCCACCTAGAACAACTATTCTGTCCCCTTTCTTGGGCGTATCTTTCAAGGCTTGGTCGGTTTTACCATAACCAATACCTCCAGCCATCATAATCACCTTGTCAAAACCCAGTTTTCGAGGTGTCATGTCGAGCGCAGTCGAGATATCTTTAGATTCATCATACTCAAATGTAAGCACGGAACCGGCAATTAACGGTTGTCCAAATTTGTTCCCAAAATCGGACGCTCCATTCGACGCCTTGATCAAGATATCCATTGGAGTCTGGTACAACCAATCCCGTTCTTTCATTCCTTTTTCCCATGGACGGTTTTCCTCCAATCGGGAATAGGAGGTCATATAAACAGCGGTTCCCGCCAAAGGGAGTGAACCTTTCCCTCCTGCCAAACGGTCCCTGATTTCTCCACCAGAACCCGTGGCAGCACCATTAAAAGGCTCCACAGTAGTAGGGAAGTTATGGGTCTCCGCTTTTAGCGACAGTACGGAATCAAACTCTTTTTCTTCATAAAAGTCGGGTTTGTCCGCACTTTTCGGTGCAAACTGAACAGCTTTTGGCCCTTTTATAAAGGCGACGTTGTCTTTGTAGGCTGAAACAATATCGTTTGGGTTCGCTTCTGATGTCTTTTTGATCAATTTGAATAAGGAAGAGGGTTTTTCCTTTCCATCAATCACAAAGGTGCCATTGAAAATTTTGTGCCTGCAATGCTCGGAATTCACCTGACTAAAGCCAAATACTTCGGAATCCGTCAACTTGCGTCCCAATTTCTTGGCGAGTCCTTCCAAATATTCAACTTCTTCTTCACTTAGGGCCAATCCTTCCTTATCATTGTACGCAGCAATGTCATCAATCTCTTGGATAGCCTCTGGGACGATGTTGATCGTGAAAATATCTTGTCCCAACCCGCTATACTTTTGGGAAAGCATCGGATCAAAATCGGTAAAGTCTTCCGTTACCGCTTGGAATTCCTCAATACGGATAATTCCAGTGATGCCCATATTTTGGCTGATTTCGGTAGCGTTTGTGCTCCAAGGCGTAATCATGGCGGCACGTGGGCCAACAAAAAAGGCGTCGAGAGACGCCGCTTCAATCTTAGGCTGGTTGCCAAACAACCATGTCAGTTTATTACTATCTTCCTGAGTGATTTCCTGAGCGGTTTGGACGGCAAAAACCTTGGTCGCCTTGTCCCCAAAAAAATGGATCATACAATCTTTGCGTTGAACGGTTTAAGAAAGTGCAAAAATACGATTTTGCTCCGTAATTCATCCAACTACACAAGCGTTTTGTTAACTAAGTGGTGTTGATAGTGGATTTGTCAATTGGAAAGGGGCATCCGTCAATTCACCACCTTGCGCGAAGCGCATTCGTATATATTTGATGGGGTTTTAAACAATCACTTGGATGGAAGGGAAAAAAAGAACAAATTATAGGAATCAAGCACTTGTAATTGTATTTCTGATTGTTCTCATTATTTTGATTGGCTTGTTTGAGGATGATTGGAATTGGAATAATTTTTTCAGGCATCTTATAAGAAACATTATTAGGAACATCTAATGATTGGATTTTTATAACTGATTGTCCGTTTAATGTCATAATGATGTTTTTGGCGTCATGTTGAACTTGTTTCAACATCTCATCCTGCTGAACATGAGCATCTTTATGTGACCCTGAATCAAGTTCAGGGTGACGTTGGTAATATTATGACACATTGCGGACATTCAATTTTTTATATCGGGAAAACAGTGTTGGGCAAACAGCTTGATATTTTTTTGCGGGTTCATTGTGGTTTTGCTCAAAATTTTGTTCAATGATTTTGTCAATTCACTAAAAACGGTAGGTCAAATACCTTTGGGCATAAAACTACCCTGGGGGCAAGCCCACGAGGCATTGGTGGGAAAACACATTTTGTTTCGAGGCAAGCCTCGGAGCATTTAAATCTCGATTATCGAGTAAGTTAAGCAACTTTTCCTATCTTGGAAGAAATATAGCTAACTCAAAACCAACCTTATGAAAACTACCAACATCCTATTGTGCGGGATTATGCTTTTTGCAGGAGTAACTTCTTCGATTGCACAAAAAAAATACTCAAAAAGTCAAATCAAAAAATTCAAGGCCGAAGTAGAAGCCTTAGTGGAAGCCAATAAAAAGCAGACACAGGTAATGGTGGACAAAATTTTCAGTTTTGCCGAACTGGGGTTCCAAGAAGAGGAAAGTTCCAAATACCTTACTGGCATCTTGGAAGATAACGGTTTTACCATTGAACATTCCATTTCCAATATTCCTACCGCATGGTTCGCTACGTGGAACAACGGGGAAGGTCCTGTAATTGCTTTAGGTAGTGATGTGGATTGTATTCCCAAAGCATCGCAATACCCAGGCGTAGCATATCATAAACCTATCGTTGAAGGAGCTCCTGGTCATGGTGAAGGGCACAATTCGGGAATACCGTTGAATATTACCTCTGCATTAGCTGTCAAAGAAGTGATGGAAAAAGAGGGTATTGGAGGAACTTTAATTCTATGGCCAGGAATTGCCGAGGAATTGGTCGCTGCCAAAGCGTGGTATGTACGCGACGGCCTTTTTGATGATATTGACATGTGCATTTTTACCCATGTTAGTAGTAACCTGAGTGTTTCTTGGGGGCCTACTCGAGGAACTGGCCTTATTTCTGTGGAGTATTTGTTTGAAGGTGAAGCGGCACATTCTGCTGGAGCGCCTTGGAGGGGACGTAGTGCCTTGGATGCCGCTGAGCTTATGAATGTGGGATGGAATTACAAGAGAGAACACCTTCACCCGTTGAAGCGTTCCCATTCCATTTTTACCGATGCGGGCGACCAGCCCAATGTGGTGCCATCCAAAGCAGCTATTTGGTTCTATTTTAGGGACGTTACCTACGAAGGTATTATGGAAATGTATGCAGAAGCCAACGATATTGCCAAAGGTGCTGCAATGATGACTGGAACCAAAATGACTTCCCGCGTGTTGGGTACCGCATGGCCTAGACACTTTAACAAGGTGATCGCGGAGACCATGTATGAAAATATCAAAGAAGTTGGTCTGCCTACATGGTCGGATGCAGACCAAAAGCTGGCCAAGGCCGTGCAAACGGAAATGAAATCCAAAAAAATAGAAGGATTGCCCACGGAATTGTCCAAATTGGGACTTCCTGTTTTGGAACCTGTGAGTGGGGGTTCTGATGATATTGGAGATATTTCGTGGAAAGTCCCTACGGTAACCATGCGTTTTCCATCCAACATACCGGGGTTGCCAGGACATCACTGGGCCAATGCCATTGCTATGGCGACCCCGATTGCACACAAAGGAGCTACAGCGGGCGCAAAAGCAGAAGCTATGACCATTATGGATTTCTTGCTAAAACCTGAATTGTTGACCCAAGCTTGGGACTACTTCAATAACGAACAGACCAAGGAAACCAAATACGAGCCCATGATTTCTGCAGATGACATGCCACCAACGTTCTTGAACAAGGACAAGCAGGATATGTTTAGACCTGCATTGGAAGAGTACTATTACGACGAAACCAAATACGACAGCTATTTGGAGCAGTTAGGGGTGGAATATCCAACGGTGAAGGAATAATTAGATATATCAGTTCGAGCGGAGTCGAGAACTTAAACACATCTCGACTGCGCTCGATGTGACATAAATATGGAAGCAAGTCGTCATGTTGAACTGGTTTCAGCATCTTATTTTAGATATGGAGAGATTCCTCATCAAGTGCGGAATGACAACTTAGTGATAAGGAGTGATGTCATTCCTGCGAAAGCAGGAATCCATGGCTTATTTGACACGAATGACACGAATTTTCTCGAATACAACATCTCGATTGTCCCGACATTATGGTAGAGACGGGCGCTCGATGTAACGGTGTTCAATTGAAAGAGGTGCGGAAGGCCATTGGTGATTGCATTGTTTTACTCTTAAAGAGTTTACTAAAGGATTGGGAATGCTCAAACCCAAGGGCAAAAGCAATTTCACTTACTGAAAGTTTTGTGGTAGACAGTTTCTCTTTGGCCTTCTCTATCAATTTTTCATGAATGTGCTGTTGGGTGGTTTGTCCGGTCAACACCTTAAGAAGACCGCTTAAATAGTTGGAGGATACATTCAATGTGTTTGCTACATATTGGACCGTAGGAATTCCCTTGTTGATGACCTCCTCGCCATTGAAATACGTGTTAAGGAGCTCCTCCAATCGAACCAATATCTCGTGATTATTGATTTTTCTTGTGATGAACTGTCTTTGGTAATACCGCTCTGCATAGTTAAGCAATAATTCGATTTGGGCAATAATGATGTTCTGACTGAATTTGTCAATGTTGGATTGATACTCTTGTTGAACGTTCAACAATATTTCGGTGATGGTCTTTTCTTCCTTCTCGGATAGAAAAAGAGCCTCATTGATAGCATAACCAAAAAAATCATAATTCTTGATGGTTCTTGCCAATGGAGTGTGCCATAAAAAATCAGGATGTATGAGCAATAACCATCCTGAAGCTTTCATTTTGGAAGGTAATAATTCAAACTGAAGAACTTGTTTTGGGCCAATAAAAGTAAGTAACCCTTCATCAAAATCATATTCCTGCTGGCCGTATCGGACTTTGGCTTGAATGTCCCGTTTCAAACCAATTGAGTAGAAGTTTTGCATCCAATGGATTTCACTTTCGGTGGTTTTGTATTCCACTTGGCTATAATCTATAAGACTCACCAGGGGGTGCTCCGGTTTGGGTAGGTCACAAAACTTATGGAACTCGCTAAGCGTATTGAATGTGTGCATATACTATTGGTTAATGGGGTGAGGGGAAGCCTCTCACCCCATTTAAAATTAAAGATTAATTTTTAAAATCTGTGGAATGACTCAACACCTTGTTACTTTCCAATATGGTTTCCAAGGATTTCAATTTATCTTGTGCCATAGCATACGAGTCGCTGCCCAAGAACAAATGTAGGGTAGGGGTTTTGCTTTCGGCAACCTCAATTATTACCTCTGCGGCTTTTTTAGGATCACCTGGTTGGTTTCCGGCAATTTCTTCCTTGTGCAAGCGTTCCGACTCACGGGCTGGGGCATAAATATCCATTTTGTTTTTAGCTAAGCGCAGGGATTCATCGGACAAAAACTCGGTACGGAAATATCCGGGATATACTACCGTGGCATTTATTCCAAATAATTTTGCTTCCGCTGAAAGTGCTTCCGTGAGCCCAACTACGGCAAATTTTGTGGCGCAGTAAATGCCAAACCCAGGAAAGTTCGCTACCATACCTGCAATGGAGGCAATGTTGAAAATATGCCCCGATTGTTGTTTTCTCAAATGCGGCATTGCTTTTCTAATTACGTTCAGCATACCAAAAACATTGACATCAAAGTTTTGTCGCGATTCTTCATCGGTCAACTCCTCCAATGTTCCATTTTGGCCGTAACCTGCATTGTTCACTACCACATCAATGCGGCCAAATGTGTCCAACACCTTGGAAATACCAGATTCAACACTTTCTTCACTAATCAAATCCACTTGAAGGGGCAAGAAATCGATATGTTGGCCTACCGCACTTTCCAAAGCACTTAAATTTCTTGAAGTTGCTGCTACCTTGTATCCATTGTCCAGTAGCTTTTTTACCATTGTTAGCCCCAACCCTTTTGAGGCTCCTGTGATCAACCATACTTTTTTAGTGTCCATTTTCCTTGATTTTTTTGTTATAAATTGACACTGCAAAGTTGCCCTCAAATAAGAGGGATAATGTAGCCAAATCTAAGGTTGTTGTAGCCTGATTTTAGGGTAGTAAGTAAAATAATTGCTTTAACGTTTGGCCAGCAACGCCATATAAAACCCATCAAAGCCAGTTTCTGAAGCAAAAACATTACGTTCTCTTACAAACTCAAAGTCTTTCCCGTTTTCGGACTCCAAAAACTTTTTGACTTGTTCTGAGTTTTCCTGTGGAAGTATGGAACAGGTAGCATAGACCATCTGTCCATCTTTTTTTACCATTTTGCTGTAATTCTGGAGAATATCTTGCTGTACCCCCATAATACGGTCCACAAATTCAGGTTCCAATTTCCATTTGGAGTCAGGGTTTCTTTTGATGACCCCTAATCCTGAACAGGGTGCATCCAACAATAAACGGTCTGCGCTATTATATAGTTTTTTGATCACTTTGGTGGAATCAATCGCTCTAGTTTCCACATTGTGCACACCATTCCGTCTGGCCCTTTTTTTGAGCTTCTTCAATTTACTTTCATAAATGTCCAAAGCAATCAATTGGCCTTTGTTTTGCATTTGTGAGGCTAAGTGTAGCGTTTTACCACCTGCACCGGCGCATGCATCCACAACCCGTTGTCCCGGTTCAACTTCTAAAAATGGAGCCACCAATTGGGAAGAGGCATCTTGCACTTCGAACAGCCCATCTTTAAAGGCTTGGGTTACAAAAACATTCTTGCGTTCCACTAGCTTTAATGCATCGGGGTAACCTTCTATAAATTCCGTAG
This sequence comes from Allomuricauda ruestringensis DSM 13258, assembly GCF_000224085.1. Taxonomy (NCBI): domain Bacteria; kingdom Pseudomonadati; phylum Bacteroidota; class Flavobacteriia; order Flavobacteriales; family Flavobacteriaceae; genus Flagellimonas; species Flagellimonas ruestringensis. The sequence continues at coordinate 87,395 of NC_015945.1, read as the reverse complement.
CTATATCCTCCTTGGCCAAAAAATTCTTTAGCTGGGGCTTTGGAACCTTTAGTGTATTGGTTCGCAAAATAACATCGGCTTGTTGATTTTGGGCGGCAATTTCTTTGGTCCAAAGCTCATTGCCCAGCGATTTTTCCCCAAGTTCGTCCATCCAATCAGGAATGGATTCCCTAAGCTTTCGGATTTTGGACAATTCATCAAACTTACCTTTTATACGGCGTTCTGGTGTGCCTTCCAGTTGTTTCCAATCGGGGATTCGGACACCACGTAGCACGCACCAAACCCCGAACAAACGGAACAAATGTTCACGACTGTAAGGCTCGTGCACTTCTGCAATTTCAGAATATAGGCGTTTCCATCGAACTATATCGTATGTGGTCTCTGCGATAAATCCACGGTCTCTAGCCCCCCAGCGTTTATCGTAACGCAGTACTTTTTCAATCACTTTATCAGCATATTCCCCCTCATTAAAAATCATGTGAAGGGCATCAATTACGGCAAATACCAAGTTTCTGTGTAAACGCATCATATCAAATAAGGTTGCAAAGGTATGATTTCTGCTTACTTTTGAGGAAAATAAATACGATGAGGTCAATCATTTCCTTTTCAATGGCTCTTGTATTGCTTTCCTGCGCCGGGGAGCCAAAACAAAAGCCCTTTCAATCTGTTACAGTAACACCTGTTTTTGAAGACTCCGTAAGTATACGGGCGATTACCTTTTTGGATAGCAGAACGTTGGCATTTGCAGGGAGCAATGGAGTTTATGGCACTGTTGATGTTAATTCGCACAAGGTTAGGGCAAATGTTCAGATATTTGATTCCATTCAACCACATTTTAGGGCCGTAGGCCATACTTCAAGCGATTTTTTCATGCTTTCGGTGGAAAGCCCTGCTTTATTGTACAAAACAGGCGACCAAGGAAAGATGGAATTGGTATATACGGAAGACGGGGAAGGTGTTTTTTACGATAGCCTTGCTTTTTGGAACGATACTGAGGGCATTGCTGTGGGCGATACGGTAGATGGTTGCCTTTCCATCATTGTTACAAGGGATGGTGGCACTTCTTGGACAAAATTGGCCTGTTCTGATTTGCCTGAGGGTATTGAGGACGAAGGTGCTTTTGCTGCCAGTAACAGCAATATTGCCGTGCAGGGAAATAAAGTTTGGATTGGCACCACGGAAGGAAGAATTTACTATTCAAGCGATAAGGGAATGACTTGGGAAATACAGGAAACCCCAATTGTTTCCAAAGAACCAACCCAAGGTATTTACTCGTTGGACTTTTTTGATGAAAACACAGGTTTTGCTATTGGAGGGGATTACACCCAACCAGGATCTAACAGGGCGAATAAAATAAAAACGGTTGATGGCGGTAAAACCTGGCAATTGGTTGCTAATGGGTTGGAACCGGGATATAAAAGTTGTGTGCAGTTTGTTCCGAATTCTGGTGGCAAGGATTTGGTGGCTGTTGGATTTACAGGAGTTTCCTATTCTTTTGATGGTGGTGAAAGCTGGCAACAATTAAGTGAAGCGTCTTTTTATACCCTTCGCTTTTTAAACGACTCGACTGCATACGCTGCGGGAAAAAACAGGATTGCACAATTGGTATTCAAATAAAAGGGTTCTTTAGGGGCCGGAAGCCGGGAGCCTTTTATTGACACGAGTTGCACCAATTTTATCGAACACTTAAATATTTCGATTATAATCGATAATGCATTTAATAAGTGAGGGATTCCGTATCAAGTACGGAATGACAGGTTTTGGTGCCCTTCTGAGCATCACACCCGTCCGGCAGGCGGGCGCTCGATGCAACTGTTTAAAAGAAGCTCGTCATACTGAACTAGTTTCAGCATCTCACTCTCATTTTGAGAGTATGTCACACCAAATAATTTCAACAATCCAACTTCTTACGAAGCAAACGACTGCATCTCCACCAGTTTTTTGTAGCTTTTTGCAGACTTCATCAGTTCTTCATGGGTGCCTTGTTCCACAATTTCGCCTTTGCTCATCACCACTATGGAATTTGCATTTTGAATGGTGGATAGTCGATGGGCAATTACAATGGAAGTGCGGTTTTGCATCATTTTCTCCAAAGCATCTTGCACCAATCGTTCGCTTTCGGTGTCCAAAGCCGAGGTGGCTTCGTCCAAAATCATAATGGGTGGGTTTTTGAGCACGGCACGTGCAATGGACAAACGTTGTTTTTGTCCACCACTTAATTTATTTCCACTATCTCCAATATTGGTATCGTAGCCATTGGGCAGCTCTGTGATAAAATCATGAGCGTTGGCCACTTTGGCAGCTTCCACAATTTCATCCATAGTAGCATTTTCCTTGCCCAAAGCAATGTTGTTCTTTACGGAATCGTTGAAAAGAATGGAGTCCTGAGTTACCAACCCCATGAGTCCGCGCAACGACTTTTTGGTAATGTGTTTGATGTTGGTGCCGTCAATCAGTATTTCTCCTTTATTGACATCGTAAAAACGGGTAACCAAATTGGCCACGGTGCTTTTGCCGCTACCGGATTGTCCCACCAAGGCAACAGTCTTCCCTTTATCAACCTTTAGGTTGAAATTTTTCAGAATATAATCGTCTTCATATTTGAAACCGACTTCTTTCAATTCAATACCTGAATTAAAATCCGTTTTATCTTCAGCTCCATCAATATCGGTGATGGGGTTTTCGGATTCGAGTATTTCCAAAACACGCTCGGCAGCAGCGTTTCCTTTTTTAACACCATAGGATGCCTTACTGATGGCTTTTGCGGGGGTTAGGATGTTATAGGCCAACCCCATATAAGCAATAAAGGAAGAGGCATCCAAAGTTTTGTCCACCAAAACCATTTTACCGCCAAACCACAATAAAATGCCTATAACCAGAATTCCCAAAAACTCTCCCGTAGGCGAGGCTAAGTTTTGTCTGTTCAATAAGGAATTGGAGAAATGGAAAAAACGTGTTGTTGAATTTTTGAAAGTTTGATAAAACCTGGATTCTGAATTAAAAGCTTTGATTACACGAAGTCCACCCAAAGTTTCTTCCACGATGGAAAGGAATTCACCCTGTTCTCTTTGTACTCTATCCGATTTCTTTTTCAGCGATTTACCAATTCGGGAAATAATCATTCCCGCTACTGGGATAAAAACAAAAACGAAGATGGTAAGCTTTGTGCTTATCCCGAACATGACCAATATGGTGAAAAAGATGGTCAAAGGTTCTCGAACGATCAATTCTAAAATGGACAGAAAGGAATGTTGTATTTCTAAAACATCGGAAGTAATTCTGGCAATGACATCTCCCTTTCTTTTTTCCGAGAAATAGGAGATGGGTAGGTCCATAATCTTCCGGTACATCTTGTTTCGGATATCCTTGAGTACTCCATTACGCAAAAAGGTAATAAAGTACATGGCCAAGTAGTTAAAGGCATTTTTCAACAAGAAAAGTACTAGTACCAGACCTATGACCAAGACCAAGGCTTTCATTTCCTCGTCCCCAGCATACGCCGTAATTCGATAGTTGATGTAGTCTTGTAGGTAATCCTTTGATTTGGCGAAGCCTTCGTAAACTGGTTCCACAAGCACCTTCTCTTGTGGTTTAAAGAGCACATCCAGCATGGGAATCAAAGCAGCAAAGGACAATGCACTGAAAAGCGCATATAAAATATTAAAGAAAATGTTCAAAAATCCATATCTGCGGTATGGTCTCGCAAATTGGAGAATCTTTTTAAAGTAGTTCATTCACTTATAAATTCAGCTCAGAAATGATACCTTCTATTTTGGTATCCAACTGCGAATTTACGGATTTATAATCCGCTGCCTTGTCCAATTTTGCATTTGTACTGATGTAAAACTTTACTTTGGGTTCTGTTCCACTAGGTCGAGCGGCAATTCGGGTGCCATCCTCCGTTTCGTAAATCAATACATTGGATTTTGGCAAATGAAGCGTAAACTCTTCACCTGTCTGTACATTTTTTACAATGGAGGTATTGTAATCTTCAATGTAGAGCAGTTTTGAACCTTGAACGCTGTTTACTGGATTTTCTTTAAAATCTTTCAGCATTTGTTTGATTTCTTCTGCTCCGCTCATTCCTTTTTTGGTGATGGAGATGAGTTTTTCCTTATAAAAACCAAATTCTACGTAGGCATCAATCAAATCTTTGTAAAAAGAGCTTCCATTGGCTTTGGCGCTGGCAGCGATTTCGCAGGCCAATAGGGTAGCGGTGACTGCATCTTTATCTCGTACAAAGTCTCCGACCATATATCCAAAACTTTCCTCGCCACCGCCAATAAATCGGGAGTTGGGAAAATCCTTGATCATTTTGCCGATCCATTTAAAGCCCGTCAACGCTGTTTTAAACTCCACACCGTACGATTTTGCCATTTGTTGCATCATTGGGGTGGAAACAATGGTCGTAGCAATAAATTCGTTGCCCTTGAATCCTTCTTCCTTGTATTGGTCCAAAAGAAATTTTGTCATGAGGACCATGGTCTGGTTCCCGTTCAGTAGTTCTATTTTACCATCCAAGTTGCGCACTGCGATTCCCAAACGGTCACTATCGGGGTCGGTGCCCACCACCATGTCCGCACCAATCTCCTCGGCTTTTTTTATGGCCATGGACAATGCTTCTGGTTCTTCAGGGTTTGGAGATTCTACAGTCGGGAAATCCCCATCCGGTTTAGCTTGCTCCTCAATAATGGTGACGTTTTTGTAACCTGCTCGTTTCAATACTTCTGGAATGGCGGTAATGGAGGTTCCGTGCAAGGAAGTGAAGACGATTTTAAAATTGTCCTTCCCCTTGGCATCAAAACTTCCATTTTTTACAGATGCATCAAAAAAGGCTTCGTCCACATCTTCATCAATTAAATGTATCAGATTTTCATCTTTATCAAATTTGATATCCTCAAAAGATAGCGCATTGATTTCCGCTATAATTTCTCCATCCTGCGGAGGCACAATCTGTCCACCATCGGCCCAATATACTTTGTATCCGTTGTATTCCGGTGGGTTGTGGGAAGCTGTTAAAACAATCCCTGCATGACAGCCTATATGCTTTACGGCATAAGAAAGCTCGGGGGTTGTTCTTAAATCGGAAAACAGATGAACTCGAATTCCGTTCGCGGAAAAAACCTCTGCCACCGTTTTTGCCAAAGATTTAGAATTGTGTCTGCAATCGTAGGCAATTACAACCCTAAGATCATTGTCCGTGTAGGATTTTTTAAGATAATTGCTAAGGCCTTGGGTATTTTTGCCCAAGGTGTACTTATTTATTCTATTGGTGCCAACACCCATTACACCGCGCATGCCCCCGGTACCAAACTCTAAATCCTTATAAAAACGTTCCTTGAGCTCTTCAGGGTCGTTTTCTATAAGATGTTTGATTTCCTTCTTTGTGTCTTCGTCAAAAAAATCGGTCAACCAAGTTTGCGCTGTAGCTGTAATGGAATCCATAGTGTTTATAGTTGTTTAGATGTTTAAAAATACAAAGTTTACTGGGTTTGGGGATGGCCTAGAGGTTAATTTTATCGGAGATGTTGTATCTGGTATCATTTTTTCGGGACCGAACCATAATCTCTCCAATGAAGCCCGCCAGAAATAGTTGTGTACCAATGATCATGGCAGTCAACGCAATATAAAATTGCGGCTTTTGGGTAATAAGACGACCTGTTGGGTTTAAGAAGAGCTTATCAATCCCCAAGTAAAGTGCGAACCCCAGGCCTACAATAAACATAAGTACGCCCCAAGCGCCGAAAAGGTGCATGGGTCTTCGGCCAAATTTGGAAACAAACCAAATGGTGATCAAATCCAAGAAGCCATTTATAAATCGTTCCGCTCCAAATTTAGTGGAGCCATATTTTCTGGCTTGGTGCTGCACCACTTTTTCCGTAATATCGGAAAAACCTGCGTTTTTGGCCAAAACAGGGATATATCGATGCATTTCGCCAGATACCTCGATGGTTTTTACCACTTTTTGGTTGAAGGCTTTGAGCCCGCAATTAAAATCGTGCAATTTTACGCCAGAAGTTTTCCGTGCCGCCCAATTGAACAGTTTAGAGGGAATGTTTTTGGTAATAACGGAATCATACCGCTTCTTTTTCCAGCCCGAGACCACATGATGCCCTTCTTGGGTAACCATCCGGTACATTTCGGGGATTTCTTCTGGATTGTCCTGAAGGTCGGCATCCATGGTGACCACAACCTCTCCTTCGGCAGTTTTAAAGCCTGCGTGCAAGGCTTGGGATTTCCCAAAATTCTTTAGGAACCGAATGCCTTTTATATTTGGGTCGGTTTTGGAAAGCTCCAAAATGGTTTTCCAAGAGCCGTCGGTACTGCCATCATCAATAAAGATAATTTCATAAGAAAAATGATTGGATTGCATCACTTGTACAATCCAATCATGTAGTTCTTTTAACGATTCTTGTTCGTTAAGTAAAGGAATTACAATGGAAATCTGCATTGTTCGATTCTGGAATTCCCTTCAAAAGTAGCATTTTTTGTTTAGTAATCGGCTTTGGACTTTTTCAAGATCAGTCCCGTAATAAGGCCCAAGACTAAACCGATTACGCAGTTCATGATCAAAATAACGGGATATTGGATCCATGCGAATCTTTTCTGCATTTCCATACCTTGTTCCCATTGCTCCTCGGTCATGCTGGGGTTTTGTTCCATGGCTTTTGGCTTAGCAATCTCCATGGCCTTATCCATAAAATCAGGTTCAATAAAATTGGTGAGTACAAATTGATAGGCCAAAGTGATAATGGTTCCAATTAAGGCCAAACCAACCGCAACTTTTAAGGCTTCTGAAATGGTTAAATAGCCACCGTTGGCCTTTTTAAAGGCGTTGACCGCCATAAACACGATGGCAGCCATTATTACAATGGAGATTACGATGACAGTAGTATTTGTCTCGTAGTGCATTTTTTGGGTGTAGAGCATAACGCCGAACACCACGGATATTACACCCAACAATAGTCCGTAGTTAAGTGCAAATTTCCCTGTTTTTGGTTGTTGTTGTTCCATTTTATTAAAATTTGTGTTGATTGTGGTTAATTAGTGGTTGATTACTTATTTTTGTTACATATAAATTTACTTTTATTTTTTTAGTGGTTTTAACTTGGAGAAACAAAAGAAATCATTAAATTTGCACCCTGAAAATTCTGAGATTAAGCATTTAAGACGATGAGAAAAGGTATACACCCAGAAAACTATAGATTGGTTGCTTTTAAAGACATGTCCAACGACGATGTGTTTATTACAAAGTCCACTGCTGAAGCGAAAGAGACCATCAGTGTTGATGGTGTTGAATACCCTTTGGTAAAATTGGAAATTTCAAGAACTTCCCACCCATACTACACCGGTAAAACCAAATTGGTCGATACCGCTGGTAGAATTGACAAGTTCAAGAACAAGTACAAAAAATTCAAGAAAGAAGAGAAGGAGACCGAGTAGGTCGCACTTTTTAACGAAATATATAGACGCTCTCGATGGTTTTCGAGGGCGTTTTTTATTTTTACGGTATTCAAAGCTGCGCTATGAACTATATCCTTTCAGACGGTAATCACCGCGAAGACCTTTTTCCCTTTACGTTCACACGCCCCGTATCCGAGATTCGGGTGGGTATTTTGACCATCCATGAAAAATGGGAAAAATGGCTGAACGCATCCGTGAGTTTTCAAACCGAAGATTACATGTCCGAAAAGTATCCCTTGACGGTCGCGGCAGAAAACACCGTAATCAATGGCAGTTATTTGCCCAATCAATCTTTGATCGATGCCATCAACAACTTAAAAATGGGAGAAGCTTTGATGGCAGGTACGGATTACATTGCTTACGTGGCAGAAAAGCCCGAAGGGAATTTTGACACATCAACATATACAACCGTTGCTTTTGATGGTGACGTGCTGACCATTAAACATACTTGGGACATTTTTTCCAACAACGCAAGGGCGCTTCAAGCTGATTTTGATGTATTGACCGAGGGAAGAACCAGTCAACCCATTCCCGATACCAACCAAGTTAAGAACCCAGAGAATATTTTTATCGAAGAAGGAGCCACGGTGGAGTTCTGTATTTTGAATGCCTCCACAGGCCCTATTTATATTGGTAAAAACGCCTTGATGATGGAAGGTTGTATGGTACGAGGTGGATTGGCCCTTTGCGAAAGCGCCATTTTAAAGATGGGCGCCAAGATCTACGGTGCCGTTACCGCTGGACCGGGCTGCAAATTGGGCGGGGAAGTGAATAATGCGGTACTGTTTGCCAATTCCAACAAAGGGCACGATGGTTTCCTTGGAAACTCCGTGCTAGGGGAGTGGTGCAATATTGGGGCCGACACCAATACCTCTAATTTGAAAAATAATTATGCGCCCGTACGCCTGTGGAACTACAAAACCGAAGGTTTTGCCAAAACAGGACTGCAATTTTGTGGGTTGATGATGGGTGACCACAGCAAATGTGGTATCAATGTAATGTTCAACACAGGAACGGTGATTGGGGTAAGCGCCAACATATTTGGCAGCGGATTCCCCAGAAACTTTATTCCCAGTTTTAGCTGGGGCGGCGCAACGGCAGGCTACACCGCGTTTAGGACCAATAAGGCTTTTGAAGTGGCCGAGGCTATGATGAAACGCCGTAATATGGAATTCAACGAAACCGAAGCCAAGATACTGGAACACGTTTTTGAGTTTACCAAAAAGTGGCGGAACTACTAAGTCTATTCAATTTTCCCGATAAGTCCCCAACCATAGGCCTTAACAATAATCACACAATGCAAGGTGTTATACCAATTTTTAAGTTTTAGCAGTATTTTGTTGGTGGTTAGGCCTAAATGACCTTGAAATTGTTTTTTTTGGATGGGAACATATTATTTCCATGGTAAGTCGCCTCTATTTTTTACGCTCAACTCAAGTTTCATGCGCTCATGTACTTTCTCTTCTTGGGGTTGGATGTTTTTCATTGCTTTGTACCAGTTGTTCATAATAGATATGATCAAAACAAGAATTATTCATCAATCAAAAAACAACAGCAATGACAAGAAAAGTAATATTCCACTTCGCACTGCTACTGGTCTTCAGTAATTGTGCATCCACAAAAACCAACCAACCAACTTTAAAGGATTATACCATTGGAGAAAAATGGACTTGGAAATGGGAACGCGCAGTGGAAGGAGAGATTCGTGCACAAGGGGAAGACATCCAGGAAGTCGTGAACTATAATGGAACTATGGGGCTCTGGAATGGGGCTGATACCGTTCAAATTTCGAAAACCACAAATCAAAAGCAGAGTAGTACCCCGTTTCGTAATTGGCCTTTGCAGGTTGGAAAAAAATGGAAATACGAGTCAGAATGGGAAAATAATGAAGGTACTACGGGGGAAAACCAGTCAAGATGCTGAAATTGTTTCATTTGAAGAGTTAAATGTGGTCGCCGGAACATTCAAGGCGTATAAAATAGTATACAAAGGAATTGTAACAAATTCTAGAGGTTTTAAAGGGGAAATGACGGATATTTGGTGGTATTCCCCAGCGTTAAAAACATATATCAAGCATATTAATGAGGATGGGTATGGGGTGTATGTAAATGAACTTACCAGTTATTCAAAACCCGAGTTGCAATAACCAAGCAAAACAAGAGCCCTAAAAATGAATGGTTCCATGCCGAACAAAACGACAAATACAAGACTATCCCTCTATTGGAAATGCCAATTTATTGGCTGGGGCCTTGTTTCCCTTTTGTGGCTTTACATTGCTTTGGTACGGGATCAGTTTACCATTACTCAAGCTTTAATCAATTATATATTGGATGTTGCCATTTGTATTGGCCTTACGCATACCTACCGTTTGGTAGCCCTAAGGTCAAATTGGAACCAGTTGGGAATCAAAAAGTTGATACGAAAAGTTGTGCCGTCAATTTTAATATTGGCGGTTTTGTTTATGCTTATCATGAACCTAAAAACGTCAGTATACATCTATTTAATTAATGATTCTAATACCTTTTCAATAAACCTTTTGGTTTGGAACCCTGTTTTAATCACGGGACTACGGCATATGTCCATTTGGGTATTGGCCTATCATGCCTATCACTTCTATATTAAAGAGGTACATACGGCCAAAACAAACGCCCAGCTTTCGGTAATTGCAAAGCAAAGTCAGTTGGACAATCTAGCTGCACAGTTGAATCCGCATTTTTTGTTCAATTCCTTGAATTCCATCAAAGCCTTGGTGTTTGAAAACCCGAAAAGTGCACGAAGGGCCATCGACTTGTTATCTGACTTATTGCGTTCATCATTGTATGAAAAAGAGCATACTACCATATCCATTGCAGAAGAAATGGCATTGGTAAAGGATTATGTGGAGTTGGAAAAACTTCGATTTGAGGAACGCCTGAATATTACTTTTGATATTGACCACACGCTTGAAAACTTTAAAATCCCGCCATTAAGTATTCAACTTTTGGTAGAAAACGCTATCAAACACGGGATAGATAAACAGTTGGAAGGAGGCACCGTGGAAATTTCGGTTCAAAAGAAGAACGACCATGTGGTGATAAGTGTTAAAAACCCCGGAAATCTTTCCAAAGGAAAGCATAAGGGGGTAGGGCTTAAAAATCTTAATGAACGGCTTTTGTTGCAATATGAGGGCAGGGCTGAATTTAAGGTTGATACCCCTTCGGAAAACAGGGTGGTTGCCACATTAATGATTCCAATTGAAAAATGATGAGTACGTATACAACTTTGATCATAGATGATGAGCGCTTGGCCCGAGAAGAGGTCCGAAGAGCCCTTGAAAGCTATCCCGAATTTGAAATTGTAGGTGAAGCGAACAATGTAGAGGTTGCTATTGGTCTGATAGAAAAAGAACAACCGGATATCATCTTTTTGGATATTCATATGCCGGAGAAATCGGGCTTTGATCTGTTGGAGGAGTTGGGAACCGTTCCCGAAGTGGTGTTTACAACGGCCTATGATCAATACGCTGTCCAAGCTTTTGAAGTAAATGCCTTGGATTATTTGGTAAAACCGCTAAGGGAGGAGCGCTTTGCCCAAACCATCGAAAAGGTAAAGCTGGAACTGCAAAAGAAGGAAGAAGCGCAAAAAGCACCCTTGGCAAGCCATCAAAAAATATTTATCAAGGATGGCGAAAAGGTATACTTTATTGCGTTGGCCGAGATAAGTTTAATCGAATCCTTGGAAAATTATGCACGCCTGTATTTTGGAGATAAAAAAGCCATGATCAAACGCTCCCTCAACCAACTGGAAGAAAAATTGGACCCAAATACGTTTTTTCGGGCCAACCGAAGTCAAATCATCAATACGGAATACATCAAGGAAATCCACCCGTATTTCAACAACAAACTGCAGTTGGTATTGACCACAGGGGAAAAGATAGCGCTCTCGAGCAGGCAATCGGTAAAGTTCAAAAAACGGAACAGTTTGTAGCGATTTCACATTCAATCAAATCAAGATAACGAACAGCAAAAACATATTGCTTTAGGACGGTTATGTCCTGAACTTAAAATCAATCAAAATGAAAAATTCAATCAACAAAATATTTATTCTTGCAGTGGTAGCCCTCTGTTTTGTAACCTCATGCAAGGAACAAGCCCCCGTTCAAACCCCAAGAACGATCACGGAAGACGGCAAAACGTATTTGGTTCAGGACAGTATATTGATTTCAACCGGTGATGGAGCAAGAATCCATGCAATCGTAGTTCGAAATGCCGAGGCTTCGGAACCAAGTCCAGCCGTGTTGTTTCATACCATCTACGCACGTAAAAGCGACCTAAAAAGAGCCAAAATGGCTGCGGACCATGGGTATGTGGGGGTGGTTTCGTACACTCGTGGCAAGGGCTTGAGCCCTGATTCGATTGTCCCCTATAAATATGAGGCAACGGACACCTACGAGCTAATCGATTGGATCAGTAAACAAGATTGGAGCAACCAAAAAGTGGGGATGTATGGTGGTAGCTATGTCGGGTTTACTCAATGGGCTTCTGTAAAACATAAGGTGCACTCGGCATTAAAAACCATTGTCCCGTCTGTTTCGGCAGCGCCGGGTATTGCTGAACCCATGGAAAATGGAGTTTATTTTAATTTCCACTTTCCTTGGCACCATTACGTTTCCAACAACAAGTATTTGGACACCACTTTGTATTATAATGGTCAAAGGTGGCGAGACCTTAACATAAAATGGTTTGAAAAAGGGGTGGCCTACAATGTCATGGATAGCTTGGACGGATTGCCTAACCCACAGTTTCGGGAGCGGTTATTACACCCTACCTACGATGCCTATTGGCAAAACATGATGCCCTACCAAGAGGAGTTTGCGCATATAAACATTCCCGTTTTGGCAACAACAGGCTACTATGATGGTGGGCAAATAGGAACGCAGTATTATTTAAATGAGCATACCAAATACAACAAAAATGCGGAGCATTATTTGGTTATAGGACCATACACCCATTTTGGAGCCCAAGAAAAACCCAATGCCCATATTTTTGGGTACGATATAGACCCCGTGGCCCAAATCGATATCACGGAATTGATTTTTGATTGGTTCGATTATGTATTAAAAGGTGAAGCCAAGCCAGATTTATTAGAAGACAAGATCAACTATCAGGTTATGGGGGCCAATGCATGGGGGCACGCCCCCTCGCTGCAAGAAATGGCGAATGACACACTCAAATATTATTTGAGCAACGAGCGTTCGGGAGTTGGCTTTGCATCGCTGTTTGATACCGGAAATAATGGACAAGATATCCATTACAAGCTTTCTGAGCAGCCTGTAGATGCTAATGAATATTTAGAACAGACCATTGACTTTACCGACCGAAGCAATCTAACCTGGAACTCAAGTGGCTGGAGGAACATTGTTGAGGACAGTTTACTAGTGGGACATGGTTTTTCCTTTGCAACCCAACCTTTTGATGCCGATTTTGAACTGAACGGTTCTTTTGGAGGGGAGATTTCGGTATCCATCAATAAAAAGGATTTTGATTATAAAGTTGTGTTGTTCGAGCAGACCCCTGATGGAAAATTCTTTGCACTGACCTTGCCCTATGTGGGCAGGGCCAGTTATGTGCGAGATTGGGAGCACCGACAATTATTGACACCCCATGAAAAGGTAAAACTCCCATTTGGAATCGTACGGATGACAAGTAGGAAAATAAGTAAGGGCAGTCGGTTGGTCGTGGTGGTCAATGGAATTAAAGACCCCTTTTCTGAAATCAATTATGGTACAGGTAAAAATGTCAGTGAAGAAACCATCAAGGATGCCAAAGAACCTTTGACCATTAAATGGTATGGGGACAGTTATTTAGAAATTCCAGTGATGAAAAAATAATGGGACCTCGGATTTCCCTTAATGTACCAAAAAAGAAAAAGGGGCGATGTTTCCAACGCCCCTTTAACAACAAAACCAGGTTTTTTTACAAAGTAATGCTTAAAAACCCATCTTTTTGTAGCTTAAAATCATACAGAATCCCATTGGCTACCACCCCCATCTCCTTGGGCAATTTTGTGGCATCCACCCCGAATTTTTTAAGGGAAAAACCACAGGCCAGCAGTTTTATTTTTTCACTTTTGGCCAAATCCAGAAACGGTTGCATTTGTTCCATGTCTGTTAGTCCTTTCACCGTCTCTCCGCAGATAACCACATGGAACTCCCCGAACTGGGCACCATCATCGGTAGCCAGTTCATCAGCGGCCAACAAGATGGCCTTTAATTGTGGAATTTTGCGGGTAAGCACAATGTAGTTGTTCTGATCTTTGTTGTAGGTGCTTTGCGCACTGACTTCGGTCAGCCCTCCCAACAGGGTGATAGTCATAATAGCTATAGTGAATAATTGTTTCATTTTATTGTTTTTTAAGTTTTGGATTCAGTACAAAAAAGAGGAGCCCTCCCAGAATAGCAATATTCTTGAACAACGGCCCTACGGTCGCCATTTGACCCAATTGAATGGTCAAAGTGATGGGAATAAGCATCAAGATCAACAGTAAGGCCGACCATTTGGTCTTGAAGCCCACAGCTAAAGCAATACCGGCAAGCAGCATCACCACTCCAGAGGCAATCACCGAAAACTCCGGTGGCCCCAATAAATGACCCAAAGCTCCAAACTTGGCATTTTCGATGCGAGCAACGGCCTTATCGGTATTGATCAAATGGTTTAAACTGGCCACGATGAATATCAAACTCACCATGACCCGTAACACGGCTATCGAGCTCCGGCCAACTTCAACTTTATTGTTTTGCATAGCCCTGCTTTAATGGAATTGATAATCCGTGCCCGGTAATTGCGATAATACATTGGGCCCCAAATCCAAGGCCTTGGCACGACCGTCCAAAGTTGGGGCAATGGTGCCCTTTTCTTTGAGGTATTCCTCAATCACATCGTGGATGGTGTAGTCCATCACTTCGGTTTCTACGGTGTTGGGCATACGGCAGAGGGTAGGAAGGGGCTCACCCTCCCTACGACAAGCGGACATGGTGTACAGTTTGTCATCTTGAATGGGTTTGCCGCCAATTATTATGGACGCTACGCGCTCTCCCATTGGTTTGTTCGCATAGAAAGTCAGTTCCATGCCCGAAAAGCGCACCAACCAGCCGCCAAAACGTTCCGTAGGGTTTTGTGCGAATACATTGTGCAATTCTTTTTCCAACCAATCCTTGATTTGTTTACCGCTGGCCTTTCCAATTTTCACCTTTTCATTTACAGGGAGCATGCTCCACAAATCCGCTTTGGTGATAGGCGATTTACTACCTTCTTCCACCGAGATTGGGGTGCTGAATCGGAATCCATTGGAAATGGAAATATCCACCCCTGTTTTCCATCGGGCCGCATCGGTAATAAAATTGTCCATGGGATTTTCCACTACAAAATAACGGTAGAGCGGAACACCGGTATATCCCAACACTTGATTCGCTTCTTCTTGATATGGAGCGGTTGCTGTTTCAATAATTTGGGCCACTTTTTCATCTGCTGCGTATGTTGATGGGTCCACTTCCAAAAGATCGTAATCTTCGTTCACCACTTTGCCGTCTTTAACCGTTAAGGTAAGCTTGCCGACAAAGGACGCAAATGCCCCTGGCTCGGTTACTTTGGTGTATTTGGCCTGCAAGGGTTTACGGATTCGTTCGTGGGTATCGTTGCCCAGCACGTAGTCCACCCGCTCCAAGGCGGGGTTGTTGGCCAAATCGTATTGTTTGCTGATGCCGATGTGCGTTACCAAAAACAGCACATCCACCTTTTGGTTGTCCTTAAGTTCGGTGATCAGGGCTTCCAAGTTTTCCTCGATGGGGTCAAAACGGATACCTTTGCTGAAGGATGGATTCTGTCGCACTGGAATTTCAGGATCGTTATAGGAGATAAACCCCAGTTTTACGCCTTTCAATTCTTTTACAAAATACTGCGGAAACAAAGATTCTCCCGTGGCTTCGTGGTACATATTGGCCGAAATTACCGGAGTGTCATACTGGGTGAGCACGTCCATCATGGTTTTCTTTCCATATACCACTTCCCAGTTACCCGGAATTAGAAAATCGTAGCCCATTTCTTGGATGATGGGGGCAAAGGCCTTCCCTTCCGAAAGTGCGGCAAAAGCACTTCCTTGGATCATGTCGCCACCATCCAAGATCAAGGTGCCTTTGGGGTTTTTGCTGCGTTCGTCCTCAAAAAGAGTTTTTACATGGGCGAGCCCTCCCAATTTTCTAAAGGTGATGTGTTCGTTTTCCCAAAAAAGTTCGTCGTGGGGGAACAACTGCCCGTGAATATCGGCGGTCTGTAATATGGTGATGGTCTGTTCGGTGTCTTGCGCAGGGGTTTTGCTGTCCTTGCAAGCGGATAGGGTTCCGAAGAGCAGGGCGACAAGGCCCAAATATTTTATAGTCTGCATGTTTATATTTTATAATTAGTCAAAAGATAAGGGGGTAGGCAATGCCTGATGTAGAAAGGACTACTTACGAATAGATTTTGAACTGCCGATATAAAATGTAGAGGGGAACTACCGAAGCTAAGCGTTGCTTTTCGGCAGTGTAAAGGTTCTTTCCGCTATTGGAAACGGTAAAATAGCTGGGTGTTGCCACGGCTGGTAATAGGGCAGTGGTCCTATCCAGCTGGTGTGATGATGTATTCTCGCTATGCTGCACGGCCTCGTAGGAAGCGCAGGAAGTGGATACGGTAGTTTTTATTTTATTGGAGACCTCGGATTTTTCCAGCCCAAGGGCATGTTCCAAGGAGTTACGGACTTTGCAGGGCGCCACCAAAAGCAAACCTACCAACAAAGCGGTTAACAGGATGCGGATGTCGAATGTGGATTTGTGGATTCCCGGCATATTCCAAAGAAAACATTAATTAGGCAAAAAAGATGTAACTAAAGTTACATTGGGATTGAGAGAGTTTCGTTATCGGTCTTGTATATGAAAAGTAGCGGATTTTACACACTAACTTTTCGGTTTATAACAGACCTTTAATTTATTCATTTTCTTTCGATTAAGCGATTAAACCGCTATTTTTTATATACGTTGTTGGGCACAGTTTTTATTCGTTCCAAATCTTCATTATTTCTTCAAAATGGTCATCAGTTAGAAAGTTCTTATAATTCGTATTTTCATAAAGCAGATTTTCAACGAATAGTTTTCCATTGGATATATCATAATTCTCTTTGAGCATCACTGAATCCCAATTTTTCCCTCCATGATTATAAATCCATCCAATTTGAATGTTAGTTTCGTTGCTGTAAAAACCCTCATTACTCAAAAATGGTTTTGACCCAAGTACAATTAGGCTATCTAAAAAAAATGCACCTTTAAAATTTTGAATTAAATTTTCTTTATTAATTAAATCGTCAATATGTTCAATGTCATATACTTTTAAAAACAAGAACGATTTGCCATAAATTTTAAAATCAAATTTGAATTTCTCAATTGAACTCTCAATATTTTCAATTCGCATATTGATTTTACTCAAGAAATTGAACCACTTTTCTCGCAGGATATAATCTTGCCTGGTAATTACTTCTAATTCCTTGAAAGCAGATTTTTTACTCATTTCCGCAACTTCATTTTCCCATTTGGATTTGGCTGCAATTATTCTATCAGCGGTTAAGTTTTGAGCGAGTTCTTTATAAGTATGAGCTTCTCCATGGTGTTTAAGGCATAGTACTACTAGGTTTTCTTCTTGATTGCTTCGTGAAACTTTCCATTCTATTATATGATGAATTATTATTTGTCTTTTACTTTTTCTACAAATACAACATGTTCTCATTGACTTGTACAGCAAATTATCTATAATATCTTCTGGGATTGGCGGTCTCTTGTCAAGTATTTGTTTCCTTGTAAATTCATCTATGCCTAATTCTTCAAGTTCCTCCTTGGAACAGGCAGATAAAGTAGATAGATTATAACCAGAATTAATAATCTTTTCGGCAACTTTACTATTAATCCCTTTGGCAAGTAATGATTTGAGAGTTTTATTCATAAAATGCTCTTCTTATTACGTTTCGCAAATCGTCTTTTGGTTTAGCGTAAGTAATTAATTGAAGCTCTTCAATTCTAAATTTTACCGATGTCTTGCTAATTCCGAAATAGTCTGACAAATAATCTACCGTTTTGTAGTAGTCTTGCTGGTTTATTTTTTGTTCGTCCAAGTAAATATGATAGGGTCTATTTATTCCAATACTTGTTCTGTAGGCAATTAAATGTGGAAGAAAAAGTAATTTAGGAAGGAATAAAGCTATAGCAAACTTGTTCGCTTGCCATTCAATCCAATTCTTATCATTATTTAACAAATGCCTGTCGGCAAAAAAATCATAATGAGAATCTTCGAAATCATTATATCTTTCTTGATTTATTTTGAGTTTGCTATGCAAGAAGAAATGTCCCAATTCGTGTCCTAACACGAATGGAAATTTTTCAGTTCCTACAATTGACCTGTCAATCAGAATTTGCTTTTTTTCAACATCATAAAATCCTGCAATCTGCTTACCATTTACTGTTTCTAAATTTTTGCTGAAATCAAAGGTCAGTTTATATTCATTTTTCAGATGTTCAATAAAACTGTCAATTTCAATAGCAGAATGCAGTTTGTTATATTTATCTAAAATTGGTGTCGCAAGATTCTCAATTTGATTTGCTGATAACTTTTTTAATCCTTTGACTTTTTTTAGACCGAGCGTTTTTTGGATAAATTTTGAGAAAATTTCTTCAATGGAATTTTTCTTGTCTTTCTTGTCTTTCTCTTTATCAGTTCGGTGTAGGATAATTTTATGATTGTTCTCACTATCCACTTCGATGAGCATCATTCCTGTGTTTTTAGCAAAAGTCAATCCGCCTTTTTGAAAAGAGTTATCAGAAATCATAACACCTTTTACATTTTTACCAGCTACTTGGTCAACTTTAGCCCAAAACTCTTCTACATCGTCAACAGGAACTTTTTTTGAATTTGAACTTTTACATTCAATCAAAAACAAAAATGAATATCGCTTAGCGTCTTTTGGCCATATTTCGATTGATAAATCAAAAATTATTTTTTTCTCTCTTTTTGAAGAATAATAACCTTTTTTCTTGAACACTTTTGCTGAAGATTTTGAAATTCCCAATTCATCATTTTCGATTGCTCTTTCAATTAATCGATAGGATTTATCTTCGAATTTATCTCCAACTTTAACTGTGTTCATTTATTTTTTGGATGTTCGTTTAAATTGTGCCCAACGTTAAAAGATATCATTCGTTTCAATACTTCGACTTCGCTCAGCACAAAGTGATCTATATCCACCATTACTGAATCGAGTTCAATATGGGCAATCAAGTTAACAGAAAAAACTTATAAGTATTTACGTTTTTCCGTAAGTACTCAACACTTTTATCAACAGTAATACATTGGTATAAGGGGCAGTAGGTATAAATCAGACTTTTTTATACATCTGGCTCGTTTGCCTCAAAGGCTACATCCAACCGCTGTACTTTTGGATATTTTTCCGGTGTTAGCGTAAAAAAGATGTTCACTTCCCCGTTTTCGGCCTGTAGGGTATAGCGTCCCCGTAGCTGGTTTATGGGGTGTAGGTCACCCACCGCTTCAATGGTCCCGGCTTTTTCCAAAACTTCCTGTATCGCTGCCCTTCTTTTTTCTCGCGATTGGTCCAAATAAAAATTCTCGGCCAAGATCTGCTCTTCCAAAGTGGGTTCCCATTGCTGGATCAGTTGGGTAATCTGTTCTTGCCGTTCCAGCAGCACATCGGAGGCGGGCAGTTTTCGTGGTTGTAGATCGGCCGTCTCGAACAATAATGTACTAAGCTCATTTAACGACCAAGGCGAGGTATAGGTGAGGTTGCAAAAGGCCATAATGCCCACGCCATACTCGGGGTAAAAAGTATAGTTGCTGCCAAAGCCGGGCAACGCGCCACCATGCGAGACCCTTTTAAGGCCATTGCAGTATTCCGTAATGCCCAATCCAAAGCCGTATCCGGCCAAAACAGCACAATCATCACCCTTATAATCTTTTGCATTGGCGTACAGCCTTGGGAACTGTGGCGTCTGCATTTCGCGCAACGAACTTCGTTTTATGGGGCCGTTGTCATCCTCGTTCCGTGGAGGCCATGCCGAAAGATGAAAACTTACATATTTACTAAAATCTTCTATGGAGGTAATGAGTCCTCCCATGGCACCAAAAGAGCCGTCGTGGAGCATGGGTTCCAGTTTCCACTGCTCATCTTCCCAGCGATACCCGATGGCCAGTTGTTCTTCGGGAATGCCTTCGTATTCCCAATAGGTGTGATCCATACCCAAGGGCTTAAAAATATTTTGGGTGATATAGTCCTGATAAGGCATCCCAGAAACCTTGGAAACAATATGCCCTAAAAGGGCATACCCGGTATTGCTGTATTCGTACCCGTAGGAAGGAACATTGGAAAAGGAGATGCCTTCATCCACAAGATCAATCAACATTTCATCCGGTTCGTCCAACTGGCGGTCGCCCCAAGGATTGTCCTCGGGAAACCCGGCCGTCATGGTCAACAGGTTTTCAATGTCAATGGTCGGTGCGTCCTTGGTCAGGTAGGTGAGTTTTGACATTTCGGGAACGTACTTGCTTACAGGGTCGTTCAGCGATAGTTTTCCTTCATCCCTGAGTTTTATAATGGCCATTGCAGTAAAACTTTTGGTCATGGAGGCTATTCGGAAAGCGGATGAGGGCGAAGCGGGAATCTCCTTCTCAAGGTTCAGGTATCCAGTGGCAGCCGTAAACACCAATTCATTGTCCACTACAATACCGAAGGCAACCCCCGGTAAATGTTCGGCCTTGGCGTGCTCCTCGATGGATTGCTTTAGCTCGGGTGCAATCTGTTTGATTTTTTCTATCCGATCATCGGGGTCAAAAATCGGAGCTTTGTACGATTCGGAATAGGTTTGGACCGGACTTTCGACCGTTGTTTCGGTGGTTTGTTTTGTATTGCAGGAGAAAAGGCAGACTACCAAACAAATGGCGGTAAGTTGAAAAAGTAAGTGTTTCATTCTTTTAGTGTTAGAAGATACTGTACCGAAAAATACCGAATATTCATCAAATAGAAATTGAGAACGGTTCCATTCATAAAAAAAGCCAGCAGCAAACGACCACTGGCTTTTAAAAGTTATCTAAGAAAAAGATGTTATTCGGTTACTTCGGGTTTTTCGGTAAAAGGAGTTATCCCAAAAGCAGGGTACACATCGGAGGGGTAGTAAAACGTTCCGCCGCGCGATACCATGGCAATGGTTTTAATGGCTTTAATGTCCTCTACCGGGTTGCCGGGCACCAAAAAGAAATCCGCCAATTTACCGGGTTCAATGCTGCCTAAACTTTCATGCCCCAAGTATTGCGCCATGTCGTAGCTGGCCAATTTTAAGACTTCGGCAGGGGTATAGCCCAATTGTTGGTTGTAAAGCTCCAACTCGCGGTGCAGGTTAAAGGCGCCGCCCAAATCGGTTCCGGCCACAATTAAAATGCCTTTGTCCTTCATCAGTTGAAGAGTCTCTACAATTTTATCGTAGGCATCGCGGTAGGCTTTGTCCTCTTCTTCGTCCGCAATCTGCGCCAAGGCCACTTTTAGGCTGCGTTGCTCGTTGGGGGGCATGTGGTCCACATAATCCAAGGCACCGGGGGTTACCTCTCCATTGCGGGAGAGCATCAAACGCTCGTGGATGGCCAAGGTTGGGTCCATCGCCGTTTTGTTGGCCACAAACAAATCCATGGTCTCTTGCACTTTGTCGCTATTCAAATCCAGTTCTGGGAAACGTTTCATGGCGGTCAAACGCAATAGCGTACGGGTATCTTCGTCCGGTTCCAATACCCAGCCCAACATGGTCTGGTTAATGTGCGTCATTTCATCATAACCAGCGCGTAGCATATCGTTGGCGTTGGAGAATGCGGGTACGTGACCCGTTACGAAAAGGCCTTGGTCATGGGCTTTTTTTACAATGGCAGGGGCCCAATCGCCATTCATACTATTATATAGTTTTACACCGTAAAAGCCAAGGCTGTCGTAGGTGTCCACAGCGGCCAAAGCCTCTTCTTCGCTTTCCACCAAAATACCGTTGTTACTGCTGTAGGGGCTTTTCCCTTCAATAAAACCAAGTCGGGTAACGCGGGGTCCGGCCAATACGCCGGAGTTTATTTTTTCAATGAGGTTGCTGAGCACTTCGGTATTGTTTCCCATATCGCGGAAAGAGGTAACTCCCGCCAAAATGTTCAACAGGGCACCGTTGTCGCCCGTGTGGGCATGCATTTCGTACAATCCGGGAACTAAAGTCCCCCCGTTGCCCTCGATGACTACTTCGTCCTCGCCAGTGGCATCGGCTGCTTCAATGGCAGCAATTTTTTCACCTTCCACCACCACAGAAACCGGGTCGGTCAAGGATAAGGTCTTGGGGTCAAAAACCTTTACGTTTTTGATACGCACTTTTTTGTTGTAGTTGTTGGCGTATTCCTTTTGAAGTTTTTCATAACGCTCGGCGGAATAGTTTTCGGCCAATTCGCGCAAGCCTTTTTCTTCGGCTTCGTAACCATCCCGAATTACAATATATCTTGGAGAGATTGCTGCGAAGAACGCTTTGTTTTCATCCATGATAAAATAGGAAGGGTTCATCTCGGCACCAGAAAGGGCGTAGGTGGTCAAGGCCAATTCTCCTTCGCCTGATGCATTTGGGACGGTCAAATCTTCCATTTTGGTCAAGGTCAAGTTCCCAGCCGGAAGCACGGACAAGGTGTTTTCGGGTGCATCCATGAGCAAGCGTGCCGCCAAAACTGCGGTGTACGGACTTCCAAATTGGTTTACGTAAATCTGTGGGGCATCCACAGAGGCACTTCCAGAGCCCGTTGCATCTGTCCAAGATGCTTCTCCGCCTTCGAGGGAGAACTGCTCGTTAACGGCATTACCAAAGGTGGTATTTCCGCTTACTTGCCAATTTACAGGATAGCCTTTGGCGTTCAAAACGATAGTCTCTTTCATGGTCGGACCCCGACCGTTGTTTTTGTAATCGTAGTCAATATTAATGGTGTCACCAGAGGTGTTGGCTTTTAAATAGCCCACTTTGGTCTCGCTGATGATTACGGAGTAGTTCTCCTCACCTTGGTAGTCCGCCAAGGACGATTTGGGTTCTGTTTTACAGGAATAGCCGGCCACGAGGACTAGGCTCAATAAAAGTAATCGGAGTTTCATACAATTGGTTTAAGTTAAAGGTTCAAGGTAGTGAATTTAAGGGCTGTACTCAATAAAATACAGCATCATCACTAATATAGAGTTTAGGGAAGAAGAGTTGTTATGGATTGTTTTCCATTGATAAATCAAGATTCTTAATGAGAATATGAATTCGTTAGTTCAATTTTTTAAAGATTAAGTGCATTGTTGTTGAATCGATTGGAGTCATATCAATTAATTTTAGCGATTGCACCATTTTCAATGTATTGGCCTTGTATTCTTTAAAATGAGGTGTTTCTAAATGCGCTTCGTAGGCTTTTTTGTCGGCATATATTTCCACAATCGTAATTTCTGTAGGATTTTGCTCCTTGTACATTGGAAAAATGGAGATTACACCACTTTCCAATTCCATTGAAGCTGTAGCTTCTTTTTTTAGTTCCGATAAATATTCTGGAAGATGTTTAACCTCGATTTCGAGTTCAGCCATCCTAATCATCATTTTGTTGAGATCAACCTTTGAAGTTTTTTGTTTACAGGAAAAAGAAAGAATAATAAGTGCAGAAATGAAATATATTTTTTTCATTGTTTAGGGGTAATTTTATTTAAGATTCACTTCAAGCACAAAGTCCACCTGGTCATAATCTCGGTTTTCTGGAAGCGCTACCAAGGTACCGTAAGAGTTGGTGCTATGCTTCAGCTTTTTCTTGGATTCAAAATCAATCACGCTTTTAACATTGCCAGCTATGGTCGGGAAAAAGAAATTATCGGTTTTCCAATCCATGATGTGGATATAGATTTTATCTTCTTTATGGGTTGATACGCCCCAACTTTGCGGTGGAATAGGTCCGCCTCGAGTTCCGTAGATGGTTTCGCCATAGGTTGAGGTCCAATTTCCCACAACTTTTAGGGTGTCGATAAATTCGGGTTGAATTTTTCCATTGGGCATGGGGCCGACGTTTAAAAGGAAGTTAGAATTGTAGCCCGCTGCTTTCACCAAATATTGAATCAGTTCCTTGGAGGATTTATAGGCTTTGTCTTGCAAGGAAAAACCCCATCGTTGCGCCATGGTCTCGGCAGTTTCAAGGGGTAGGTTGCCCACTTCGGAATCTCCACTGAAACCTCCTTTATTTTCCCCGGGCAGGTCTTTTTCAAACATCTGAAAGTCTTCACCATTGTTGGGAACTTGGTGGTGATTGCTCCCAATCATGGCCTGTGGCTGCAGTTTGTGGATTAAATTGTAAGTTTTCTGAAGTTGCCAGTCGGCCTCTTTTTTGTCCCACCAGCCATCAAACCAAATACCTCCAATATCTCCATAATTGGTGAGCAATTCGGTGAGTTGACCGTTCATGTAATCAAGATAGTTTTCCCAATTGCCATTATCGGGTCTTCCTGCTTTATTTCCCGTACCCCCTCTTGGGTAATAGTCGTTATGGTGCCAATCCAGTTGCGAATAATAGAGGAACAGTTTTAAACCATGTTTTTTACAGGCTTCGGCCATTTGTTTGATGACATCTTTCTTGTAAACCGTTCTGTCCATAATATCCCAGCCGGATATTTCACTATCGAACATGGCAAAGCCATCGTGGTGTTTGGTGGTTATGGTGATGTATTTCATGCCTGCTGATTTGGCCAAGAGCACCCATTCTTCCGCATTAAACTCGGTAGGGTTGAAAAACGCAGGTATTTTTTCGTAGGTCTTTTTATCAATGGACTGTGTTTCCATGACCCATTCGTGCACGCCCAATACAGAATACACGCCCCAATGGATGAACATCCCGAATTTTGCATCTTGAAACCATTCCCTGTTCTCGAGGTTTTCAGCAGTAGGTTGATATTCCTGCGCAAGGGATAGGTTGGAAAAGACAAAGGTAATTAAGGCTAGGATGATAAACTTTTTCATTTAGTTGATTTTTATGGTTGGTATGGGCACACAAGTTACTTAAAAGATGTCGGAAATTTGATGGATGGGAAAGTGATAGATTGTTTTAGTAGGCAGTAGGCAGTAGGCAGTAGGCAGTAGGCAGTAGGCAGTGGACGATTAACCATCAACCCTAAACCGTGAATCCTATACATTAAACCCTGAACTTTGAAGCATCCGACCATTTGCGATAACTCCCAACAAATCACTATCTTTGCGCCCCTAAAACGCATAGCAGGTATATGAACAAAAAGGTTGCATTTTACACGCTGGGCTGCAAGCTCAATTTCTCCGAAACCTCAACGATTGCCAGAGGTTTTGAAAAGGAGGAGTTTGAGCGTGTGGACTTTTCCGAAAAAGCAGATGTGTATGTGATCAATACCTGTTCGGTGACCGAGAATGCGGATAAGCGTTTTAAAACCATCGTAAAGCAGGCCCAAAAAGCCAATCCTGAAGCTTTTGTGGCAGCGGTGGGCTGCTATGCACAGCTCAAACCCGAAGAATTGGCCGAGGTAGATGGCGTTGATTTGGTGCTGGGCGCTACGGAAAAGTTCAAGATTACCGACTACCTGAACGACCTTACCAAAAACGATAGGGGGGAAGTGCATTCCTGCGAGATAGAAGATGCCGATTTTTATGTGGGCAGTTATGCCATTGGCGACCGTACCCGTGCCTTTTTAAAGGTGCAAGATGGCTGCGACTACAAATGTACCTACTGTACCATTCCCTTGGCACGCGGAATTTCGCGTAGCGATACCTTGGGCAATGTGTTGCACAATGCCAGGGAAATTGCCTCTCAAGATATTAAGGAGATTGTTTTAACGGGAGTTAACATTGGCGACTACGGAAAAGGGGAGTTTGGCAATAAAAGGCACGAGCATACCTTTTTGGACTTGGTTAAGGCCTTGGATACCATTGATGGCATTCATCGTCTTCGTATATCTTCAATTGAGCCTAATTTACTCAAGAACGAGACAATAGATTTTGTGGCACAGAGCAACTCTTTTGTGCCTCATTTTCATGTGCCGTTGCAGAGCGGTAGTGATGCTATTTTAAAGAAGATGCGTCGTCGTTATTTGTCCAATTTGTATGTGGATAGGGTAGAGCGCATCAAAAAAGCGATGCCTCACGCCTGTATCGGGGTGGATGTGATCGTGGGTTTTCCCGGAGAGACCGACGAACACTTCTTGGAGACCTATCATTTTTTGAATGAACTGGATGTTTCCTATTTACATGTATTCACCTATTCAGAAAGAGACAATACCGTGGCAGCCGAAATGGACGAAGTGGTCCCCAAAAAGGTACGTAGCAAACGAAGCAAGATGCTCCGGGGACTTTCCGCCAAAAAGCGTAGGGCTTTTTATGAGAGTCAATTGGGGAGTGTGCGCACCGTTTTGTTCGAGGGAGAGAATAAAAAAGGCTATATCCATGGGTTTACCGAAAATTATGTAAAGGTAAAAGCACCTTGGGACCCTGCTTTGGTGAATACCCTGCACCAAATAGAGCTTACCGATATTGATGCTGATGGTCTGGTACGATTCGAATTTGTGACCAGCGAAATCATGGCATAAAAAAACCTCCCGGTTGAGGAGGCTTTAATGCTTTTACTGATGGTAGGCTTGATCAGATGCGAATACCAACTGGTAACATATCCTTGTATTGCCTATTTTTTCTTAAAAAACCTGCAATTTGAGGGCTGGTAGGTACAACTCTAAGGTTGTTTTCCTGAATTTCGTTTAAAACGGCTTTGATAAAATCCTCTTTAAACCCCTCTTCTGTAATTTCTTCTGGAATAACCAGTTTGGTCAAAAATACTTTGCGCTCTTGTGAAGAGTACTCAATTTTGGCTAAATGCCCATTGACCTTAGTTTCAAATTGACGTAAGAAACTATTGTCAGTGATTTCCAATGTTGTCATATAGTATTTGTTTTTTTAATGACTCTGTAGAAGCACCCAAATGGGTAGTTCTGTGTTCCCCTGATTAAAAAAATGTATTCATTTGATGGGGTTAGCTGCAAAAGGGATACAAAATTAGTCAAAATATTGCTAATTTCCTAGTCCTTGCCGATATTTGGTACCATATGTCCGATAATAAAATCCCTGTTTACCTAATCCCTGGAATGGCTGCCAATGCATCCATTTTTGAAGGAATAAAACTTCCGGAAGACCAGTTTACGACCCATATTTTGGAATGGTTTATACCCGAAAAGGGGATGAGCCTTACCGATTATGCCAAGAAGATGTGCGAAAAGATTGAGGAGCCCAACCCTGTTTTGCTGGGTGTTTCCTTTGGTGGTATGTTAGTGCAGGAGATGGCCAAAATTATCCCAACCCGAAAAGTAATTGTGGTATCTTCCGTAAAAAGTATGCACGAACTCCCCAAAAGAATGATTTTCGCCAAGTACACCAAAGTACACAAATTACTGCCTACGGGCTTGGTAAACAATGTGGAACTATTGGCCAAATACGCTTTTGGTGAAACGGTGACCAAGCGTTTGCATTTATATGAAAAGTATTTATCCATTCGTGACAAGTGTTATATTGATTGGTCCATAGACCAGATTGTGAATTGGGACCAAGAAGAACCCCAAAAAAATGTGGTCCACATCCAAGGAGTACGGGATTCCGTTTTTCCCATAACGAACATCAAGGACTGTATTCCGGTTAAAAATGGCACTCACACCATGATCATTCACCGTGCCAAGTGGTTCAATGAGCACCTTCCCACAATTATTTTGAAATAATTTCGTCTATATAATAGTATCTTTACGGTACTCTTAAAATTAATTGCTATGAAATACATCAAAAACATACTCGCTATTATAGGATTGATTGCAGTTGGAAGCACTTTGATTTTTGCTGTGCAGTCAAGTGAAACGGAAAAACCCGTGATAAAGGCGCCAGAAACGACCAGCACGGACAAGAATGTGGCTGATACCTATCAGATCAGTGCCATAGAAATTCCTGAAGACCTTAATTTTGCGGGTGAACCGGTTCCGCAAGAAGACCCGGAAATTATGGAACGTGTGGATCGTGAATTTTTGGTGAATACCTATTGGCAATCCAATGCCCTTTTGTTGATGAAGCGGGCCAATAAATATTTCCCGATCATTGAGCCTATTCTTAAAAAGAATGGTATTCCAGATGATTTTAAATACTTGGCCGTGGCCGAAAGTGGATTGGAAAACGTGGTTTCTCCAGCGGGTGCCACAGGTTTTTGGCAAATTATGAAAGGCACTGGAAGAGAATACGGTCTTGAAGTAAACGATAATGTAGATGAACGCTACCATGTGGAAAAAGCGACGCAAGTGGCCTGTGATTATCTAAATAAGTGGAAAGACCGATTTGGAACCTGGACCTTGACCGCCGCTGCATACAATGCCGGACCTGCAGGTATCCAAAAGTATATGGGCATTCAACAAGTGGACGATTATTACGATTTGCTCTTGGGACAGGAGACAGGGCGTTATGTGTTCCGTATTTTGGCCATTAAAGAAATTATCTCTAACCGTGATAAGTATGGTTTTCAGTTGGATGAAGAGGATATGTATGAAAAGGCTCCGACCTTTACGGTGGAAGTGGATACTGCCGTAACCAACTGGGCCGATTTTGCAGCGCTTTACGAAATCAACTACAAAGTATTGAAGAGATACAACCCTTGGTTGCGCGAACCACACTTGAACAATGCTTCCCGTAAAAAATATACCATCGAGATTCCGAACAAGGGATATTATCGTGTGGGCAGTACAGGGAAATAGTTATTTGCCATTCTAAAAATGGTTTTGAGTTAGCATTTGGCGTTGGGCGCAAATTCAATTATTTGCTCAATATTTCCATTATCAGCTTTTGTGTGATTTGTGAAAAATATGTTTAAATTTATTTTACGCAATTTTGGCACTGGTCATTATTCTTTTTGCAAACTCCCTATTAACACCCAATTTCCCCCTCCATGCGGAAATAGGAAACTCCACATCCGCTCTTGGCGGGGATTTTTTATGAATATCATTCTCCCATTCCCACTTTTGTTCATAAGGAATAAATGGATTCATAATGCTATAGTTGTTGCTGTATGAGTTCCTGAGTATGCCCAATTCGGCCAAACATTTTACAACCCAAATACGGGAAGTATTATTGCTGCCTGGCAGACATTTTTCTTTGCTCAACCGTTTTATCAGTTGAGAAGGTACTTCATCTTTCGGTGCTTTTCCAATAAGGTCGATTACTTTTAAAAAAATATTTTTTTCATCATTTGTAGCTGTAACATTTTCAAAAGCCACTACCTCTTTTAGATCTAAAAGCATCTCGGCATAACCGCCGAGCCTACAATATCCAATATATAAATCATATAGATTTTTGCTGTCATTGCCCCACATCCTATTCTTCATCCCACAAATTTTGCAAGTATTTTCCATTTGGTATCCTTTTTTGATGAATGGATTAAAATCATGAAGTGGCATGTTTTTGGCAAAATAATAGCTAAAAATAGGTTGTATGCCTCTTTTGAGACCTGCTCCTACGGCTTTGATGAACAGGTTGGAGACAATATGTTCAAGATCGGGGTTTTCTGTAATACCCTTTAGTTCTTTTATAACTTGGTCATGATTATGTTCCCTTATTCTGTTGAGCTCAAAATTACTAGCTTCAAGTAGTTCTTTTTGTTTTTCTGTTAAGTTGTTGGGGGTTTGATATACTTTAACTTTTTTGTCAAAATCGTATTTAGAATTCTCATACTTGTAGATTTTGGATAGAACGTTTATTAAATTTTTGTCCAGCATGGTTTAAACAAATTCGGTTAATAGTGAAGCTAATGCATTTCAATATAAAACAGCACAATGAATTGACGAATGCCCCATATCAATTGACGGATGTGGATTTGTTGTATGAATTTAAGTAATAAGGATACGGTCCGGTTTTCGCATAATGGGTATTGCCGAGTGTGGAGTGAGGGGAAGTAGGGTTTGGAACGAACGCTTATAGATTACGGATTTGTTGGTATAGGTCTTCGGTTGTTTTTAGCAGCACAGTTGCCATTTAGAATAGGTGATGTTATGTTGATTTTATGCTCTGCAAATATTCATCCGCAGTCATAACTGGCAACAAAGACTTTTTAAAGTCTTTTCCGTTCCTAGTAATAATAATATCGCAATCAGAATCCACAGCACTAAAATATTGTAGCGCATCTTCGAAATCTTTAAAATCGGAATTCAGCCCTTTTTCAATGATGTGTTCATCTAGTTCGCAGATTGTACATAAGATTTTAAATTTCCTTAATTTTCCCCTAGCAATTTGTGCAGATTCAAATTTTGATAGAAAGTAGTTTAAAGTTGCAAACGATATGGGTGAGACAACTAAAGTTAGCACGTCTTTATCGGCCAGTGTGGCAATTTTAGCTATGGAATCATAGTAAGGGTCTCTTTCTCCAAGTAAATCAAGAATTACATTCGTATCGAGAAACAATCTTTTTCTCATCTATTTGTATTTCTCCAATAAATAATCGGAATATGCTGTTTTGGAATCTAAGTCAGCAGGGATTTTGACTCCAGTAGATAAACTTTTAACGAATGGAGAAATTTCTACATCTGAACCTTTCTTGTCAGATGTCAAAGATTGCAAATAAGCTTCCACAATTCTGGACAAGCTCATTTTTTTATCTGCAGCATATTCTTTTGCTCGTTCAATTATTTCTTGATTAAGCTTTAAAGTTAGTTTTGTGTCCATAACCCAAACTTATTATACGTACAAATTTAATTAAAATATCCGTATAATTTAAATTTGACCTGAATTTTTACACCCAATGTAATAGTATGTAATTCATTTTTTAATGAATTTATCAATTAATAAAAGAAACACCGTGATAGTTGACGGTAATTCAGCACAAGTATTCAAGTCATTAAAAGCCGATAAAATTGACGAAGGCAAAATCTGGTTTGACAAATTTTCAACCCAAATTAAGAAAAGAGATAATGAGGAAGCTTAGGAAGAACCCTAAATCTTCTTCATCTGCTGCTGCATCATCTTGATCTGGTCGGTAAGCATGTTGTTTTTGTCCAATTTCTTGGCCTCTTTCAACAATTGGGTAGCTTCGCGCTTTCTGCGTTTTTGCATGGCAATGCCCGCAAGGCTCAATTTGGCCATGGCCACATCGTAATCCATGGTGAGACCAAACTTCAAGGCCTTTTTAAAGTACTTTTCGGCCTGTGTCAGGTTTTTTTGTGAGTAGATAATACCGTGCAGATAGTTGTAATACCCCACTTGTTTTTTGATTAAAGCGGACTCAGGGTTCTTTATTTTATCAAGCCATCTTTGTACACCGTCCAAATCCTGCTTTCTCATTTTAAGAAAGGCCAATAGGATAAACTCATTTCTAAAGTATAGAAAAATGAAAACGAAGGATAGCAAGATCAATGCAATTCCGTTGCCAATGTTGCCTTCCACGAACTGGAAAACGGCATAAGCAATGATAAGAACGGCAATAACGAGCTTGATATTTTTATTGAACATATTGTCTAGTGATTTTTACCTAATGTTAAGCGCTGGCAAAAGTACTAAAAAGTTAATTAAATATTTTAAGTTTGGACTTGCCAAAGTAAAAAGTCTTCGTATATTTGCGCCCAGAATTTTTTAGGGAAAACAAATTTCCCAACATCAAAATCCATAAAACAGTTCGGAAATGAAAAGAACGTATCAACCATCCAAAAGGAAGAGAAGAAACAAGCATGGTTTTAGGGAGCGCATGGCGACTGCCAATGGTAGAAAAGTTCTTGCGAGAAGAAGAGCCAAAGGAAGAAAAAGATTATCTGTATCCTCTGAGCCAAGACATAAAAAATAATGATAGTATATATTATTTAAATTAAAGGTGTTACTTTTTTGGGTAACACCTTTTTTTTGACGTATAAACAAATAACGAGTAACCTCCTATACGATGCCCAAGAGAAAAGATTTAAATTCCATTTTGATTATTGGTTCTGGCCCAATCATTATCGGTCAGGCATGCGAGTTCGATTATTCAGGTTCCCAAGCACTTCGCTCTTTACGGGAAGACGGGATTGAAACCATTTTGATTAACAGCAACCCCGCCACCATTATGACGGACCCGACCATGGCGGACCACGTTTATCTAAAACCCTTGACGACCAAGTCAATTATAGAAATTCTTAAAAAACACCCGAATATCGATGCTGTATTGCCAACTATGGGCGGACAAACAGCATTGAACCTTTGTATAGAGGCCGATGACAAAGGTATCTGGGAAGATTTTGGAGTGAAAATCATAGGGGTAGACATCGACGCCATCAACATTACCGAGGACCGTGAAAAGTTTAGGGAGCTGATGCTCAAAATTGGCATAGGCATGCCTCCACAGGCTTCCGCAACATCCTTCCTAAAAGGAAAGGAAATTGCCCAAGAATTCGGGTTTCCGTTGGTGATTCGAGCCTCCTTTACGCTTGGTGGGGCAGGAGCGGCCATCGTACACGATCCAGCAGAGTTCGACGATATGTTGAGCTATGGCTTGGAAGTTTCTCCGATTCACGAAGTAATGATCGATAAAGCCTTGATGGGCTGGAAAGAATATGAGTTGGAGCTGCTACGCGACAAAAACGACAATGTAGTCATTATCTGTACCATTGAGAATATGGACCCAATGGGTATCCATACAGGGGATTCCATTACCGTTGCTCCCGCAATGACATTGTCCGACAGAACGTTCCAACGGATGCGGGATATGGCCATCCACATGATGCGCAGTATAGGCGACTTCGCTGGAGGGTGTAACGTACAGTTTGCTGTGAGCCCAGATGAGAAAGAAGATATTATAGCGATTGAGATCAACCCAAGGGTATCTAGATCATCTGCTTTGGCCTCTAAGGCAACGGGTTATCCCATTGCAAAAATCGCTGCTAAATTGGCTATTGGCTATAGTTTGGATGAGTTGGATAACCAGATTACTCAATCTACATCAGCATTGTTCGAGCCAACATTGGACTACGTAATCGTTAAAATACCTCGTTGGAACTTTGATAAGTTCGAAGGCTCCGACAGAACCCTTGGCCTTCAGATGAAGTCCGTGGGAGAGGTGATGGGTATTGGACGATCGTTTCAAGAGGCCTTGCACAAAGCCACGCAATCCCTCGAGATTAAACGAAACGGTTTGGGTGCCGATGGTAAGGGATACAAGGATTACGAAACCATCATTGAAAAATTAAGAGTGCCAAGCTGGGATAGGGTGTTTGTTATCTACGATGCCATCCAATTGGGTATACCATTAAAACGTATCCACGAGATTACCAAGATAGATATGTGGTTCCTAAAACAATATGAGGAATTGCACTTCTTGGAAATGGAAATATCAAAATATACGGTGGAAAGCTTGCCAAAAGCACTTTTGTTGGAAGCGAAGCAAAAAGGTTTTGCCGACCGACAAATTGCCCACATGTTGGATTGTTGGGAAAGCGAGGTGCATACCAAGCGTATGGATTTGAGCATTAACCGCGTGTATAAGTTGGTGGATACTTGTGCTGCTGAGTTTAAGGCGGTGACTCCTTACTACTATTCCACCTTTGAAGAAGAGATAGAAACCGCCAATGGTGAACGTTACGTAGCCAACGACAGTGTGGTTACCGATAAGAAGAAAGTAGTGGTTCTCGGTTCCGGCCCAAACCGAATTGGTCAAGGAATCGAATTCGATTACTGCTGCGTTCATGGAGTTTTGGCCGCGGCCGAATGCGGTTACGAAACCATCATGATCAACTGTAACCCGGAAACCGTATCCACCGATTTTGATACGGCGGACAAATTATACTTTGAACCTGTATTCTGGGAACATATTTACGATATCATCCTTCACGAAAAACCCGAAGGGGTTATTGTACAGTTAGGAGGGCAAACCGCACTGAAATTGGCCGAAAAACTGGATAAATACGGAATAAATATTATTGGGACCAGCTTCCAGTCCTTGGATTTGGCAGAGGACAGGGGAAGTTTCTCCACATTATTGAAAGACAATAACATTCCTTACCCAAGATTCGGTGTGGCAGAAACCGCAGATGAAGCCTTGGATTTGGCCGAGGAACTAAAATTCCCATTGCTTGTGAGGCCATCCTACGTGTTAGGTGGACAAGGAATGAAAATTGTTATCAACAAAGAGGAATTGGAGGCCCACGTGGTTGATTTGTTAAGAAAGATACCAAACAACAAATTGTTGCTGGATCATTACTTGGATGGCGCCATTGAAGCTGAAGCGGACGCGATTTGCGATGGTGAGGATGTGTATATTATCGGTATTATGGAGCATATAGAGCCCTGCGGAATTCACTCAGGTGATTCCAATGCCACACTGCCACCGTTCAACCTTGGCGAATTTGTAATGCAACAGATCAAGGATCATACAAAAAAGATTGCATTGGCGTTGAATACGGTAGGGCTGATCAATATCCAATTTGCCATAAAAGATGACATTGTTTACATTATTGAGGCAAACCCACGGGCATCGCGTACGGTTCCCTTTATTGCCAAGGCTTATGGCGAACCTTATGTAAACTATGCCACCAAAGTAATGTTGGGCGAAAAGAAAATAAAGGATTTCGACTTTAGGCCACATTTGGATGGATATGCTATAAAACAACCGGTGTTCTCTTTTAATAAGTTCCCCAATGTGAACAAAAACTTGGGACCTGAAATGAAGAGTACAGGGGAGAGCATTTTA
Source organism: Allomuricauda ruestringensis DSM 13258 (assembly GCF_000224085.1). Classification (NCBI taxonomy): domain Bacteria; kingdom Pseudomonadati; phylum Bacteroidota; class Flavobacteriia; order Flavobacteriales; family Flavobacteriaceae; genus Flagellimonas; species Flagellimonas ruestringensis. The sequence goes on along the minus strand of NC_015945.1, from coordinate 53,121 downwards.
TTTATTGATAGCTTAAAAGATGATGAGTTCTATAACTTGTACTCCAGACGAAAAATGTATTTGAGCAAGTAAAAGTAGAACCAATATTCAATAAACCTTTAAGATGGTTTCCTAATCAATCAATTCAAAAGATTCGGCAATCGTTTTAAAGGTTTTTTTATGTTCCGTTTTTTTGTCTTTCAGGGTCCAGGCCATAATCATATAAACCCTATTGCTCCCCTCAACAAAGGTCAAAAAATAAGAGATTTCACTGGAGACACCACTAATGTTGGCATCAATTTCCATAAATTCTGCACTCAAACCGTTTATTTTGAAAGATTGGGGTTTGGATTTACTATTGATTTCAGTTGTTCTCGATAATATTTTTAACCTGGCATCCCTGTAATTCTGTATTACGGAAAGTTGCTCATCGTACTGCTCTAAATCCCTATATACTTCTTCAAATCTTGATTTTGGTTCATCAATTACCAGAAGATATGCCTCTTTGAGCAGACTTTGATACTGTAGGGAAGCTTCTTCATTCAATCCAGTGGTGCCCTTCATGAAACGGGGAATCTTTATTTGATACTCATTATTTATGGCAACGGTATTAAAATCTTGGATTTTGGGTTCGGAATCATTTTTTTCTGCTTTAAAGTTTTTACATGATGTGCATGAAAGTATCAGCAAAACAAATAAAAAAGTAAGCCTGGTCCTCATATCAAAGTTTTTGATGTATTGTGGAACACTAATATAGGATTTAATCCCATTAAATGGATTTAATTTTCCGATGCTCTGTATCGAAATGGGTTAAGGTTTGTTCGTTTGAATACCTCGCGGGCTTGCCTCGAAGGCAGTTGATTTCAAGAGGCCCATACCGGGCCTCTTGAAATCAACTTATTAATAACTTTTTTTAATCTTGTAAAGGTTTGTGGGTACTTATTGCAATACGGTTCCAAGCATTTATGGTAACAATGGCCATAATAATCTGCGAAAAATAATGCTCATCGAATAGCTTTACGGCTTTTTCATAAGTTTCTCGGCTTAGCCCATTTTTATGTACTATGGTAACTTCTTCCGTAGTTTTTAAAATCACTCTTTCTTCCTCGGAGAAAAGGTCCGTGTCCCACCAGGCATCCAATAAAAGCAGTCTTTTTGGATTTTCGCCCAGTGCTAGGGCATCTTTGGCATGCATATTTATGCAGAACGCACACCCGTTGAGCTGTGAGGCCCTAATTTTTATCAACTCATAGTGAATTTTGTCCAACTGGCTTTGTTGCATGTAATTTTCAAGCCCAAGCATAGCTTTGAAGGCCAATGGTTCCGCTGCATCAATTTGAATTCTTGTTTCCATGATTGTCTTTTTTATAATGTTGATGCTAAGGTATCCCGAGAAATAAACAGAAAACTTAAACGGGTTTAAGAACGCTTTTTTGCCCGTATTTCGCTTACATATTCTGGAGTCAATCCCAAAAAAGAAGCAATTAAATATTGGGGCACGCGTTGGGCAAATTCTGGGAAATGTTCTGTAAAATGGAGGTATATTTCTTCCTTTGATAAACCAAACATGTGCTTCACCTTATTTAGAGAGGCCCCGTATGCAATTTGATAGATTGTTCTAAAATAACGTTCAAGTATGGGGAATTCATGGAGCAATTGTTCTTGTTTCTCATAACTGATGGATAGAATCCGGGTATTCTCTACCGCTTGTATGTTAAAATCGGTGTTGGATTTGTTCTGAAAGGCCAAGAAGTCTGAGAGCCACCAATTTTCCAAAGCAAACTGAACGGTACGTTCCACACCTTTTTCATTGATAAAGTACATGTGCATACAGCCGTTAAGCACAAGGTGGATATGGGTACACGGCCCCCCAGCATGCATCACTATTTCTTTTTTGTCCAAAAAACGTTCGTCAAAATACGATAAAATATCGCCAAACTCTTTTTTCGAAACGGGTACATATTGGTTCAGGTGGTCAAAAAATGAATTGTAAGGTATTTTTTTCATGAACAAAGCCTTTGTGAAAAAGTAAAGTTACATAAGTAAAATTACTGTTATGTTGTGGTTTGCCCTTAAGTAAAAAGGATGTCCAAAAGGCAACAAATTTTTGATCATGCCAGGTTTTGCCCCACAACAAGCTCTGGAGGCACTTCTCAATGACAATAACGTAGAATTTCCGTTATTTGTGGTATAAAAAGTTTATTATGGAATCACCCAACTGGCAGACCGCCATGGAATTCGAGGATATTACCTATAAAAAATGTAATGGCGTGGCACGCATCGCCTTTAACCGTCCGGATATACGCAATGCGTTCCGTCCAAAAACCACAAGCGAACTTTACAAAGCATTTTACGATGCCCAAGAGGATACCTCTATTGGGGTTGTGCTACTTTCTGGTGAAGGGCCTTCGTCCAAGGATGGTAAATGGGCCTTCTGTAGTGGCGGAGACCAAAAAGCACGTGGACATAAAGGCTACGTTGGCGACGATGGATATCACCGTTTAAATATTTTAGAGGTACAACGTTTGATTCGTTTTATGCCCAAAGTGGTGATTGCCGTAGTGCCCGGATGGGCTGTTGGAGGGGGGCATAGCCTACATGTGGTGTGCGATATGACGCTGGCCAGTAAAGAGCATGCCATTTTTAAACAAACCGATGCCGATGTTACCAGTTTTGATGGTGGCTACGGCTCGGCCTATCTTGCTAAAATGGTGGGGCAAAAAAAAGCGCGGGAAATCTTCTTTTTGGGAAGAAACTATTCTGCTCAAGAAGCCTACGAAATGGGTATGGTGAATGCCGTAATTCCGCACAAGGAATTGGAGGACACTGCCTACCAATGGGCACAGGAAGTCTTGGCCAAGTCACCAACCTCCATAAAAATGCTAAAATTTGCCATGAACCTCACCGATGACGGTATGGTGGGACAGCAAGTGTTTGCAGGAGAGGCCACTCGTTTGGCTTACATGACCGATGAGGCCAAGGAGGGCCGCAATGCGTTTTTGGAAAAGCGCAAGCCCGATTTTGGCAAGGATAAGTGGATCCCATAAATCAATATGCAATCAACGATAAACTGTTTGCAATTAATTACTCGTCATGCCAAAAACTGCTTGCCCTGAACTTGTTTCAGGGTCGCAGGGCTATGGGTTCTGTGTTATGCATCCAATAAAGGTTTAGGTGTTTTTTTAAACAGGTTTTTTTATTCCAACTCAAAATTTGTAGGAAGAGGTTTGTCCAAAAACATATTATCCTTTAATGGAGTATGTAATCTTGAAGATGTAAAAGATTCCGCAGGCATTTCTACAGTAAAGTTGATTTTGGCAGATACTCCAGAGATTTCTTCTATGGCTCGGGCCAAAAGCGGCTCGTTTACATCTCCTAGCACACCAAAGTTGGTCAAGTCTTCAGCTAGTTCAATGTCGGGGCTTAAGCCGCTGGTGTAGTCATAAAATCCATCTGCATTCTCATTTCTACCAACCAAAGGTTGTAACCCCCAAGAGTTTTGTGAGTTGATGTTGCCTTCACGGTCGCTATTATAAATGAAAGAGTTATCAATATCGTCAACCAGCGTAATGGAAAATTCGTTTTTTCCTCGCGTAGTCTCACCAATATGGATTACATCGATATATGGATCCAGTCCGTTCATCACCAATTCACTTGCCGAAGCGGAATCACCTGTGGCAATCACAAATATTCTGCTCAAGTTTAAAGAGTTAATGGCACTCGCTCCCGTAGAATTTGCGAAGTAGTCAGTCAGGGATTCATCGGAAAACTCGGCTTGTATCTTAGCGTTCCATCGTTGTCTAATATAAACATCACTTGTATTTGTGCCATATATCATACTGGCCAAAAGGCGCGAGGTGTTTACTGAGCCACCTGGATTATAACGCATGTCCAAAACCAGTTCGGTGGCGCCATCGGTCTTAAATTTAGCAAAGGTATTGTTCAAATCTTCATTAAAACTGCTCAAAAATCTATTGTACATTAAGTAGGCGACCTTTGTACCGTTTACATCTAATGTTTTTGCAACCAGAATAGGATTTTCAACTTGATTTTCTATTTTGGAAAGCGAAACTTCTTTGTCACTGTCAGAAATTGTGTTATCGGTTACGGTTGCCATTCCGAGTGTATAAGTACTGTTGTCACCAAAAAGTAAGTCGATATAGTTGCTGCCTGTCAGTTGGATACCATCAACTCTGGTAAAAAAATCACCTCGTTGAATATCCTTCGTAGATGCATCGGAATCGGGCCAAACATATAAAACGTACCCAAAAACATCATTGGTATTTCCAATATAAGATAATCTAAATTCCAAGCCGTTGCTTTGGGATATGCCCGAGAGACTGTTTACTAACTCGGTATAATCTTCATTGGCAAAACTAAATCGGTCTATGGCAGTTTCCTCGCCATAAATTTCTTCGTGTCTGTTACAAATGCTATAATAAAAATTTTCAGGATCAGAATTATTCTTCAAAAAAGCAGTGTATTCTGCGTTGGTCGCAAACCTGTCATTAGCAAGGTCTGGAACATCAGCTTGCCAAAAATACCAGAGGTTCATGGCTTTCCACATAAAATCTTGGGCTGCAACATCTGCACTCGGGTCGGGGTCGGGGGTAGGTCCGTTTTTGATTCCATCGTCATCACTACAGGATAAAAACACGAAAGACAATCCTAAAAACAGGAAGAAATACTTTTTCATAGCTTTATTTTTAATGAATTTACTCAAATTTTATTCCAAATTTATCTGAGGTGTAGGTTGAATTGAGTAAAATTACATGAACAATCATGCAAATTTGCCTTGCAAAATACCTTTATATAAGGAGATTGCAAATTTTTTGTAACAATTTTCGATATGTATCGTCGTGATAGTGTAGGTCGATAAGAAAGACACAAAAGCAACTAAGACAACCAAATGAAACAAACAGAATTCTTAAATGTGGTTTTGCCCTTTCAAGACAAACTATACAGGCTCGCAAAACGCCTGTTGGTCTCTCGCGAAGAAGCGGAAGACGCCACTCAAGAAATTTTGTTGAAGCTATGGTCAAAGAACGAGTCCATGTCAAAGTACAAAAATGTTGAGGCCTTTGCCATGACCATGACCAAAAACTTTTGTTTGGACCGGTTAAAGTCCAAGCAAGCAGGAAACCTAAAATTGGTTCATAGCAACTACAGTGACGAAAATACCTCCTTACAAAAGCAAATGGAGGCCGAGGACAGCGTAAGTTGGATGGAACGGATTATGGAAGACCTGCCAGAACAACAAAAAATGATATTGCAGCTACGGGATGTAGAGCAATACGAGTTCGATGAGATATGCGAACTCATGGACATGAAACCAACAGCAGTGCGCGTAACACTGTCGAGGGCGAGAAAAACAGTAAGGGAAGAATTAATAAAAAAACATAACTATGGAATTGGGTAACATAGAAAAAATATTGGAGAAGTATTTCGAGGCCACTGCCACAGTGGATGAAGAAAGAGCACTCAGGGAGTATTTTTCACAAGAAGAGGTAGCGCCTCATTTGGAACAGTACAAACCTATGTTCAACTACTTTTCCATGGCCAAGGAAGAAAAGTATACCAAGCAGGTACCATTAAAACCTAGAGTAAACTATTACAAGTGGCTATCCGTTGCAGCGGCAGTAGTTCTCACCTTTGGCATTTATTTTGGTAATCAGTACCAAGAAACTAAGCGTTTGGAACAAGAAAAGGCAGAGTATGCCTACGAAGAAACCAAAAAAGCGTTTGAACTCTTAGCGGAAAATTTTGGCCGAGGAACAGAAAAGGTGGCCTATCTAAAAGAGTTCGAAGAAGCAAAAGAGAAAATTTACAACAACAATTAAAAAACGAAAAGATGAAAAAGTATATTTTAATCGTAGTAATGGCATTAGTGCCTTTGGCCGGATTTTCACAATCCCTTTTTGACAAATTTGAGGATCTGGACGATGTAACATCCGTAGTGGTGAACAAAAGCATGTTCAATCTATTGGCAAAGATTGATGTAGAGGTAGATGATCCAGAAGCACAAGACTTTATGGATATTGCCAGTAGCTTAAAAAGCCTAAAGGTTTTCACAACTGAAAACAAGAAAATTGGAGATGATATGAAATCTTCCGTGGATAGTTACCTAAAATCTTCCAAAATGGAAGAGTTGATGAGGGTAAAGGACAAAGACGCCAATGTCAAGTTCTATATTAAAGAGGGCAAGGATGCGGATCATGTGAGCGAACTGCTCATGTTCGTGACAGGTATGAAGAACGTTGAGGCCGATGGCAGAAAGTTCGAGACTGTAATTTTATCACTTACCGGTGATATTGACTTGAACAAAATCGGTTCATTGACCAAAAAAATGAACTTACCGGAAGAACTCAACGAGGCAAGTAAAAAGAATTAATTAAGACATCGGTTGGCAATAATCGGTTGGATACTGTAACAAAACGCAACAAGCTCCAACCAATTATTGTCAACTGATTATCAGCATATAAAATCAATCAAAAAAAAGAACAGATGAAACATATTATTAAAACCATATTGGTGGCCGGAGCAGTGCTTCTGGCTTCGTGTGCTTCGCAGCAAAGCCTGCAAGAGTATTATGTGGACAATTCGGAGAACCCAAACTTTTTGTCCATAGATGTTCCTGCAAGTATCTTAAAGCTAAACGAGGAAGATTTGAACCCAACCCAGAAAGAAGCAATTGAATCACTTCGTAAATTCAATTTGTTGGCCTTTAAAAAGAATGCCGATAATGAAGCGGAGTATGAGGTTGAGAAGAAAAAAGTACGCGAGATTTTAAAGGGCGATCAATTTGTGGAGCTCATGAAGATCAATTCAAAATATGGCAAGGGAGTCATCAAATATTTGGGAGATGAGGATGCCATTGATGAAGTAATTATTTATGGGGACAGTGAAGATAAAGGCTTTGCCTTAGTACGAGTACTTGGTAAGGATATGAATCCCGCACATATCATTCAATTAATGCAAGCCATACAAAAATCCGATTACAAAGGAGAAGGGCTTGGTGAGATTGGAGATTTTCTAAAAGGCTAAGACCAATCATCATAAATTTCGAAGGAGGGTGGCATTTGTCGCCCTTTTTCTTTTTAGGAAAATCAAAAGCGTGACCTGGTTTAGTATCTTAGTGTCTCATAATAAGAACACTAACAAAACTCTAGCATAATGGAAAAAGCACAAGAATGGTTTGACTATGGTATTGAACTGGCCAAAGAATTCGGCCCAAAACTGATTACGGCACTTGTTATCTACATTATCGGTATGTGGGTAGTGAAAAAGGTAATAAAGGGTACGCGTAAGGTGATGTCCAAAAGCAAGTATGATCAATCTCTTCAGACATTTCTCTTGAATCTCTTTTCATGGGCATTAAAAATATTCCTGATCATTATAGTTATTTCCCGTTTGGGGGTCGATGTCACCACATTTGCAGCCTTGATTGCCGCTGCAGGTCTTGCTGTTGGGCTGGCTTTGCAGGGTTCACTTTCCAATTTTGCAGGAGGTGTGTTGATTATGATATTTAAGCCTTATAAAATTGGCGATTTGATTGAGGCCCAAGGTGTTTTGGGAAAAGTAAAGGGGATTGAAATCTTTACCACAAAGTTGGTAACCCCGCAAAACAGGCTGGCCATTGTTCCCAATGGTGCCATGGCGAACGGGAACATTATCAACTATACCGCAGAGGGTAAAATGCGTGTCGATACCGTAATAGGAGTGGGCTACGGTGAGGATATCAAAAAGACCAAAGAAGTATTGTTGGAGGTGTTGACATCCAATCCAAAGGTGCTAAAAGACCCTGCTCCTTCGGTAAATGTATTGGAACTGGGAGATAGCTCCGTGAATTTTGCGGTAAGGCCTTTTTGTGAGCCAGATGATTATTGGGATGTGTATTTTGCAACCCATGAGAATTGCAAGCTAGCCCTAGACAAGGCTGGAATCGAAATCCCATACCCACATCAAGTCGAAATTCATAGAGAAGGATAAACGGATAGTTAGATTCTTGCATGGTTCGATTTTTAGCTTGATGAATTGTTGGGTTTTCAGGTCAATTGTATAGGGTTAAAGGTTTGACACGGATTTCACGAATGGACACAGATGTTTTTTGCTCTTGAACTTGTGAATTGTACTTGTTCTTGCGAAAGGAGATTCTTCAGTCGTTCCTCTCCTTCAGAAGACACTTTTTCCTCGTTTTTCTAAGCTGGGTGGTGAGCGTAAAGAAAGGAGACGCGTGTCACATCGAGCGCAGTCGAGATGTCTTAAGTTCTCGCGTTTAGTTTACCTTGAGCAATAGTCGAAGGAACAGTTGTATGGATTGATGATTGGATTCCTTCTTTCGCAGGAATGACAAGTACTTAAACTCCTGTATAATTCGCTGGGGTTATTTGCTTTAACTCGGCTTTTATGGTATCGGAGACATTCAACGTCTCAATAAAATCGGCAATGGATTTTTGATTGATTTTCTCGTTGGTGCGCGTTAAACCTTTCAATGCTTCGTATGGATTTGGATAGCCTTCTCTTCGTAAAATGGTCTGAATGGCCTCTGCCACAACGGCCCAGTTGTCTTCCAGATCTTTTTCGAACTTGGCTTGGTTCAGTACCAATTTGTTCAATCCTTTTAAAGTGGACTGAAAACCGACCAAGGTGTGTGCAAATGGCACTCCAACATTACGTAGAACCGTACTGTCCGTAAGGTCGCGCTGTAATCTGGAAATTGGCAATTTGGCGGATAAATGTTCAAAAATGGCGTTGGCCAATCCCAGGTTCCCTTCAGAATTCTCAAAATCGATAGGGTTTACCTTGTGCGGCATGGCCGATGAACCCACTTCCCCTTTTTTGATTTTTTGTTTAAAGTAATCCATGGAAATATAGGTCCACATATCTCGGTCCAAATCAATCAAAATAGTGTTGATGCGCTTCAAACAATCAAACAAAGCGGCCATGTGGTCGTAATGCTCAATTTGAGTGGTTGGGAAAGAGTGGTGCAAACCTAATTTTTCTTGCACAAATTGTTTTCCGAAGGCTCTCCAATCAATTTTTGGATAAGCTACTTTGTGGGCATTGTAGTTCCCGGTAGCTCCACCGAATTTAGCGGCGCTGGGGATATCGTTCAATAAATTGAACTGCTCCTTAAAACGTACGACGAAAACATCGATTTCCTTGCCCAAACGGGTAGGGGAGGCTGGTTGTCCGTGTGTTCTTGCCAACATGGGGATGTTTTCCCATGCTTTGGCAAGCTCCTTCAATTTTTCCAAAACCTCTAAATAAGAAGGCACGTACACATTGTTCATGGCTTCTTTGATGGATAGAGGTATCGCAGTATTGTTGATATCTTGTGAAGTCAACCCAAAGTGGATAAACTCCTTGTATTTTTGAAGGTTTAATGCATCAAACTTTTGCTTGATAAAGTACTCCACGGCTTTAACATCGTGGTTGGTGGTCTTTTCAATATCTTTGATTGCCTGTGCATCTTCTGCAGAAAACTCTTGATAAATTTTTTGTAATTCGGGGAACAGCGTTTTGTTGAAATCGGCCAATTGCGGCAATGGAACCTCGCAGAGGGCGATAAAGTATTCAATTTCGACTTGAACACGGTATTTGATCAGGGCCTCTTCCGAAAAATAGTCTTTTAGGGCCTTGGTTTTGTTTCTATATCTACCGTCAATCGGCGAAATGGCATTTAGTTGTGTCAGCGACATGGTCAAGAAAATTTTGAAAGCATCAAAGATACTTAAACGCTGTGGTTTAGATGCCCAATTTGGCCAACTTATCCAGAGTTTTTTTTGCTCGGTTTTTGTAGCCCGCGGTTCCTGTGGCGTAAGTGTCCTCCAACACTTGTTTGAGTTCTGGGTGTACCCAATCAAATTTTAAACCTAAGTAATACAGACTGGTCATGGAAAATACCTTGGGAGCCATGTTCATGGGGCCAATGAGCCAATCAAAACAGGATGTCATTATTTTTTCCAATTGGTCGTCGGTAATATTTTGGACAAAAACGGGGTCTTTTTTCTTAAAGTAGGCTTTGCAGACCATTTCACAAACGTGTGCAATGGGTCTAATACAAGATTCGGTTTTTAATTCTGACAAATCGTTCACAAAATCTTCAAAAAAGGGGAGGATCAAGGAGGGGTCTTTTCGCATCAAATGGTCAAAGCTCCAACTGGCATTAAAAGTACCTTCTTTATCTTCCCATAAAACTTCTTGATAAAGTATCGGGGCCAATTGGGGCTCTTTCCTCAATTGCTGAACCAAAACATCTATTTCAAGTTTTGATATTCTACCTGAACTAAGTCTGATATGGAGTTCCTCTTCGGTCACAAAAAATCAATATATTTACTAAAATCCTGTAGGTGATGAAAATAGTAAAAAAAATAGCAATTGTTCTTTTGGTTGTATTGATAGGAATGCAATTTTACCGACCTGAAAAAAATGTAGCTGAAGGCGATTATGTGGTTGCGTTTGAAACGGAGACCCAACCTCCAACAGAGGTAAAACAAATTTTGAAAACGGCCTGTTACGATTGCCATAGCGCCAATACCAAATATCCTTGGTACAATAACATTGCTCCGGTTTCCTATTGGTTGGCAGACCATATTGAAGAGGGCAAGGAACATCTTAATTTTTCCGATTGGGCCAACTACGATGCTGAAAAAAAGGACCATAAACTGGAAGAGCTCATCGAAGAGGTGGAAGAGGGAAAAATGCCCTTAAAGGAATACACATGGACCCATGAAGATGCGAAATTGACCGAGGAGCAAATAAATGTATTGGTGGCCTGGGCAAAAGAAACTAGGGCCAACTATTAAAAAACTTTTCCACCAATTCAGGAATTCCCTCTGCTGCTGTTTTGGGGATTACCGTAAGGTTTTCAAAATCCGATGAACGAATATTGGGCTTTGGGTCTATAAAGTAAATCGGGGTTTTATTTGGCGCGTAATGGATTAAGCTTGCCGCTGGATACACTTGCATAGAGGTTCCCACAATAATCAGTATTTCGGCCTGTTGTGTGATTTGTGCGGCAGTTTCCAACATCGGAACCATTTCGCCAAACCAAACAATATGGGGGCGTAGCTGGTGCCCTTTGTCGTCCGTATCCCCTAAAACCAAGTCTTTTTTCCAATCCAACACATGGTTTTCGTTTACGGTACTTCGCACTTTGAACAGTTCACCGTGTAAATGCACTACATAGGAACTCCCTGCTTTTTCGTGCAGATTGTCCACGTTTTGGGTTACAATGCTCACATCAAAATCTTGTTCTAATTCGGCCAGGGCCTTATGGCCTGCATTGGGAATAACCTCCAACAATTGCCGCCTTCGCTGGTTGTAGAATTCGAGCACCAACTCAGGATTACGGGCAAACCCTTGTGGTGATGCCACTTCCATCACATCATGGCCTTCCCAAAGACCGTTTTCGTCCCGAAAGGTTTTCAGTCCGCTTTCAGCACTCATCCCTGCCCCGGTTAGCACTACGATTTTTGGTTTGGGCATGTTTTTGATTTTATGTTAGGCAATCATTTTTTCCAATTTTGAAGACGGTCCAAATAAAGGTAGCTCTCCACAAATTTTCGGTGTTCCTCATTTGTCATGGTTTGCAAAAGGTTCAATGCGGATATGTAACTTGCCAGATTTCCGTTTGAAGATAAAAATTTTCCGTCTCGGACAAAAGTCACCAAACTGTCGTTTTGAACTTTTAAGTTAGGATAATCTTTTTGTAATTGTGTGCCGCCACCAATCCAAGTTACAATTTTCTTTCCATCTGCAATTCCAGATGCGCCAATTAACTGCGCTCCCGCACAATTGCTTACTGTGTATTTGGTTTCTTCATTTTTCTCTCGTATAAAATCTATGATTTTATTGTTATGTACCTGAGCATACATGTCATAAGCGCTGGGAACAAACAATGCAGTTAATTTTGGACAGTTATCAAAAGTGTAATCCGGCACAAAATGCATGCCCTCCTCGGTGGTTATTGGATTGTCCGTTTCGGCTATGGTGATAACGTTGAAGAGTTGTTCTCCATCAACTGATGGCTTTGCGAATACGTCCGATGTTGCTACAACCTCACTTTGAAGGACACCATTATACATTAAAAGTCCAATTGTTGGCAGGCCTTCTTTGAACGGTTTTAAATGTTTTGTCAATGTATCAGAATGTGAAATTCCTGTTTGAAGCCCGTTGTCTTCATTTTTATCAGAACTTTTAGGTGTATTTGTGTTACAGTTAAAAAGCAGAACGCTTAGTAAAATGGGAAGTAAATTTCTCATAACCTTTTGATAATCAATTAAAATTATTAATCAGAACAAATGTATCCAGCATAATTCTGACAAAAGTTAAACTGGTTTAAGAAACTTAGTTGCCACCAACACCCTCAAAAGTCATAATCACTGGTTTTATGGTACCATCGGGGTTGAATTCCATCTTGTCCATACAAGTAACCCGATGATCACGGTCTTTGTTGGGAATAGGTCTTCGGTGGTACACAATGATCCATTCATCCGTTCCCGGTTTGTTGATTACGGAGTGATGCCCCGCCCCGGTTGCAATATCTCCTTCTTTGGATTCCAAAATGGTTCCGATGCGCTTATAGGGGCCTGTTGGTTTGTCTGCCATGGCGTAGGCCACTTTATAACTGCCATCGGTCCAATTTCCTTCGGACCACATAAAATAGTAAATACCGTTTCGCAAAAACATAAACGGGCCTTCCACATAACCTTCGGGGGTAACTTCTTTGAACACACTGCCATCTTCCCATGGCTCAAAGCCCGTAAAATCCTCGTTGAGCTTCCCCAAGTTGCAATGACTCCAACCTCCATAGAAAAAATAATAGGTACCGTCCGTATCCTCAAAAACAAATTGATCAATGGGTTGGGCGTCGTTGTAGAAATCAGAAATGAGGGGTTCTCCCAAATAATCTTCAAAAGGACCTCCTGGATTATCCGCAACAGCTACGCCAATGCCGCCATAATGGTTGATGTCGTTATTGGGGTCATAGGAGCTTCTGCCGGGCCGCTGAATATCGTTGGCGCCAAAAAAAAGATAATATTTACTGTCCTTTTCAATAATGGATGGCGCCCACAAGGCCTGCCTCAACCATTTTATCTTGGTTGTATCCAAAATGCGTTCATGCTTTTTCCAATGCACTAGATCTTTGGATGAAAAGGCATCAAAATGCAATTGCTTGTCGTAATCATCGGAAAATGTGGGGTAAACCCAATACGAGTCCCCAAAAACAATACCTTCTGGGTCGGCGTACCAGCCTTCAAAAATTGGGTTGTTTTGTTTTTTTATTGGTTTTTGGGCAACTAGCACAACTCCATATAAAGAGCAAATTAACAGGGCTAGGGTTTTAATGTTCATCTATGTGTGTTGGTATTTTTAGTATGGGAAATCAATTTGCCACTAAGATAACAAATCCATTTTTCAAGAAACCAAAATTCCAATTTTTCCTATCTTGGTTTTATGTTTGACCATGATTTGTTGAAATATCTGGAGACATATCTCACTGATGAAAGAAAACAGCGTTTTTTGGATGTCCTCCAACAACGGACCAAACATATTACCGTAGCGGTGGAAGATGTGTATCAATTGCACAATACCAGTGCCATTATCCGCAGTTGTGATGTGTTTGGAGTGCAAGACGTACATGTGATAGAGAATCGTTTTGGTAAACGGTTGGACAAAAATATTGCCATGGGAGCCGAACAGTGGGTAGATGTGTACCGCTACCAAACCACGGCCGATTGTATCTCCAAATTAAAGAAGGATGGTTATCAAATTATAGCGACTACACCGCACACCGATTCGACCTTGTTGCCCAATTTCTTTCCTTTGCAAAAATCAGCCCTATTTTTTGGTACAGAAAAAGAAGGATTGTCAGATGAAGTAATGCAGCAGGCCGATGGATTTCTTAAAATTCCCATGGTGGGTTTTTCCGAAAGTTTGAATGTTTCGGTTTCTGCGGCCATTATTATCCAACAATTGGCACAAAAAGTGCGCGATTGCGACCTAAATTGGCAATTAACGGATATAGAAGTGTTCGAGAAACGATTGGATTGGACCAAGAAATCCATAAAAGATGTCGAGGGTATCATAAAAAGATATCTGTCCAAGTAGATAAATTTCGTATTTTTAGTTGATAACCAATAAATTACAGCTATGATAGTGCTATATATTATCCTAGGTATAGTGTTGCTGATCATTATTTTGGCAGCCATTGCCCCAAAAAACTACAATGTCTCCCGCTCTATAGAAATTTCCAAACCTAAAAGCGTTGTTTTCGATTATCTCAAATCCTTAAAAAGGCAAGGGGAATGGTCTCCTTGGGATAAACGTGACCCGAATATGAAAAAGGAATTTACTGGAACAGATGGTGAGGTTGGAGCCATTAACTATTGGAAAGGCAACAAAGAAGTAGGGGAAGGGGAGCAGGAAATCACCAAAATTGTGGAGGGTGAGCGAATTGAGTCCGAACTTCGGTTCTTAAAACCATTTAAATCCACCTCGGATGCTTATATAGTTACCAAAGAGCTTGATAAGAATTCCACCAAAGTGGTTTGGGGCTTTTCAGGAAAGAACAAATTCCCGATGAGCATTATGATGCTGTTTATGAACATGGATAAAGCGGTGGGAAAAGATTTTGAGGAAGGTCTGGCAAGTTTAAAGGAAATATTGGAAAATCAATAAATTATGGAATTTAATATGGTGGGCTGGTTTGAGATTCCTGTTATGGACATGGACCGAGCCAAAACGTTTTATGAAGCTGTTTTTCAAGTTGAAATAAAGTTACAGGATTTTGGAGGTACAAAAATGGGGTGGTTTCCTTGGGATCTTGAAAAACCTGGAGCCACGGGTTGTCTTATTCAAAATAAGGATTGGTACAAACCCAGTAAAAGTGATGGAGTATTGATTTATTTTAATAGTACGGACGTTCAAAACGAACTCGACCGTATTGAACCGAATGGAGGAAAAATTGTTCAATCAAAGACCCAGATTAGCCCAGATGTAGGTTACATGGCAGTGTTTTTGGATCCAGAGGGCAACCGTATTGCACTCCATTCAAGGCAATAGGCCTATTCCACAAGCTCCAATAAAGCAATATCAAAATCATTATCCAGCAGCACTTTTCCGTTGACCACGGTAACTTCGGTCTCGGAATAGGTATCGTACAATGTGGTGCCGTCACCAAAGAATCCTTTTACCCAGAGTGATTTTTTACCTTTAGGTAAATCCAATCCTACAGCAACTTTGTCCCTAAAGTCTCCATTGACATAGGTTCTTGAGAATACGTATGGTGATTTGGCCAAGCGTTTGTGTTTACCGGCTCCAATGGCAGGGTGGTTTTTACGGAACTGCCCCAATTTTTGCCAATGCTTATGTATTTTTTGTGTTTCGGGAATACTGTCCAAATCTTCCCAGTTCATAAACGAGCGCAGTGTGGCATCGCCTTGTGTTCCTTCAATGGTTAAATCTCTAGATGTTTCATCTCCATAATACACCTGCGATGCGCCTGGCGTAAGCAAAAGTACATTGGCTGCGCGATAGGTTTTTTTTCGGTCCTTATCGTAAGGTGCGCCATCATCATGTGAGGTTAAATAGTTGAGTACACTCTTGTCCTTAAGTTTGGTGTGGAGCAGTTTACTATATTTTTTAAAAATGATCTCGTAACTCTTGTCCGCATCGTTTTTGAGTTCAAAATTGATAAGGCTTTTAAACCCGTAATCAAAGAAATCGACTTTTTTGTCGCCAAAATCAAATTCACGACCGCCGGAAATGCCATAGTTGTAGACCTCGCCAACCATGTAAAAAGGGTTGTCGTCCAAAATTTTATCCTGATGCTTCTTTTTCCATGTTTCAAAGGCGTAATTAGCTTCTTTATGAAGGTCGGCCCAAGCGTTTTCATTCACGTGTTTCACAGTGTCCACACGGAAACCATCAACCCCTAAATCATTAATATAATCCGTAAGCCACTTGATGATGTAGTAGCGTGGGGCCCTTGGGTATCCTGTGCGTTCAAAAAAGAGTTGGAGTTCGTCCAGTTCCTTGCTCAAACGCCCCTCATCTTTCCATTTGGCCAAAAGGGCATCGGGCAGTTCCACTGCTTCATCGGTTTCGGTAAGGATATCCGGCAAATTCTCCACCAAGGTACAAGCGGTAGTATTTTCGTAGGTGGAGAACTCACATTTTGGTCCGGTTCTTACCCAATCATCCGGCCAAACCGGGTCTTGTTCCGTAACAGGCCCGGTATGGTTCAAAACTACATCCAAAAGAATACGAATTCCTTTACTGTGCGCAGCTTCTACTAATTTTTCAAGGTCTTTTCTTGTTCCGAAGTTAGGGTCTATGGAAGTCCAATCCTTGGTCCAGTAACCGTGGTAACCATAAGTTTTTCCTGTGCCTTCGTCTGTTGCACCGTGGATTTGTTCCACCACGGGGGTAAACCAGATAGCATTGATTCCTAAGTCTGTAAAATATCCTTCTTCAATTTTCTTGGTAATTCCCTCAACATCACCACCTTCAAAACCTCTTAAAATAGCGGTCTCCTGGGTTCTATCAAAATTCAAATCGTTTTCGGGATTTCCGTTGTTAAAACGGTCGGTGAGCAAAAAGTAGATATTGGCCCCTTCCCAAACAAAAGGTGCCTCTTTTTTCGGAGTCTCTTCTTGAACTACCTGCGTGATTTCCTGCTTATTTTCAACTTCTTTGCAGCCAACAAATAAGAGTAACACTGACAATACAACAAGTAGTTTTTTCATGAATTGGGATTTTGTCTAAAGCTATAAAATGAATATGTAAATATGAAATTTATTTATAGCGGGGCAGGACTATCCCAAGAGTTGGATTCAGTCGATGATTATTTATTTCTGTTCAGCACTTTATACTCTTCGTAGCAGCTGGAAATTGCATCTAAAATCTGAAGATCGTTAGCTGTTTTAATAAAGGACTTGGAGTAGTTGCAGTTATTGAGAATGTCCTCAATATCCACTTTCTCAAGTTGCAGCAGTTCTGTTAAGGTTTCCCTATCAAATTTTGATGCCAAGAGGTCTCTAATATTATCATCCTCTTTGATTTGCCGCAATTTGCGCATTTGCCTTGGTTTTTTTCCAAAAAGATTTCGCAAGAGGTCTGCTGGATTAAGAATGGCTCCCAAAACCTTGGTTACCGCACTCGGACTTTTATTCCCGGCCTCATAACTGGTATTGAGACCAGAAATACTGTACTGATACGCATTGTTTACTGGAAGGTTCTTAACATCAATTTCCAGATAGCCTGTAAGTTGATATGGCCTTACAACCACTTCTTCAAGTGCATAGGCGAGCTCTGTCAAAGCTATTTCAGTGTTCCCATACCGGAACATATCGTTGGTAACCCTTACTTTTTGGGTTTTAAATCCTAAATACGAAAAGTAAAGCGTATCGTTAACCGCCGCAGGTATGGTAAACTTACCATTCTGGTTTGTAATGGTACCTTTTACTTGGTTCAGGTTCACCACGTGCACACTTTCCAAAGGAAATTCCGTTTGGGCATTGATCACTGTGGCGGTAAACTCTTTTACCTCTTGGTTTTGATCGTCTTCAACTTGAGAAAAACCGAGCAGTGGGATTAGGGACAATAGTATAAGTAGTAATCTTCTCATGCAACCTTTGTAGCTATAAAAGTACTAAACAAAGAAAAATAAATAGGAGAGGCTTACCATTTAATATAGAATTAACTAATAAAAGCCCTGCTTTTTCTTGCCTCCTTTTTTTCCGTAACTTCCTTTTTTTCCGCCTCCGCCTTTGTAGGATTTATTCCCACCGCGGTATCCTCCACCTTTTTTACCACGACGTTTTTTGCCTCCTTTTCCGCCACCGCCGCTACCGCCAGGGTTTTTGGATACTTCAACATTAATAAAACGGCCATCTACCTTGAATTCGGTAAAGGTTTGAAGAATAAATTCGGTCAGTTGTGCATCAGAATTAAAGAACGAGAAGGTGTCTTTTGTGTCTACATTGTAGATATCCTCTTTTTCCAATTTTAACGTGTCACGAAGGAAATCTTTCAAAGACATCCAGTCGTAACCATCGCGTTCCCCAACATTGATAAAATAGCGAACTGAACCTTCTGATGGAATATCTCCTTTGGAAGTTCCTCTGTCCTTACTGGAATCCTGACTGTTAAGGTCTTTGGATTTACTGTAGTAGTTATAAAACTGGGTAAATTCTACGGAAACAATTTTTTTGATGAGTTCGTCACGGTCAATACCTTCCAAAACATCGTTAATGGCGGGTAGGTAACTCTCAATCTCTTTATTGATCTTGGTTTCCTTGATTTTATTGGCCAAATGATACAACTGAATCTCACAGATTTCAATGCCATCCGGAATCTGTTTGGCTATGAATTCCTGCTGAATCTTTTTCTCGATGGCTTTGATCTTGCGAAGTTCGGAGCGGGTGATGATAACCATGGAGATACCGGATTTGCCAGCACGTCCTGTACGTCCACTACGGTGGGTGTAGGTTTCAATTTCATCGGGCAATTGGTAGTTGATTACGTGTGTAATATCGTCCACATCAATACCACGGGCAGCAACATCGGTAGCTACCAACATTTGTACCTGTTTCTTTCGGAACGAGTTCATTACCAAATCTCTTTGGTTTTGACTCAAGTCGCCATGCAAAGCTCCGGCATTGTACCCATCCTCAATCAATTTTTCAGCCACACGTTGCGTATCCCTTTTGGTTCTGCAGAACACCACGGAGAAAATTCCCGGATTGGCATCTGCCAAACGCTTAAGCGCTGCATAACGGTCACGTCCGCCTACCACATAATATTCATGCTGTACGGTGGATGCACCTGCATTTTTAGATCCAACAGTGATCTCAACAGGATTGTTCATGAACTTTTTGGCAATCGTAGCCACTTCTTTGGGCATGGTTGCAGAAAAAAGCCACGTCAACTTTTCTTTGGGAGTGTTGGATAGAATGTCTTTAATGTCTTCAAAGAAGCCCATGTTCAACATTTCATCGGCTTCATCCAAGACACAATAATCAATTTTGGAAATATCTACCATTCTTCGGCCGATCATATCCTTCATACGACCTGGAGTAGCAACAACAATCTGCGCTCCTTTTTTTATTTGTCGTGCTTGTTCCGTAATGCTGGCGCCACCATAAATGGCAACAACATTAAGTCCTTTTATGTATTTGGAATAGAGTTTTAACTCGTTTGTAATCTGTAAACATAGCTCTCTTGTTGGGGAGAGAATCAATCCTTGGGTGGTTCGGCTTTCTTCTTGGATTTTTTGAATCATCGGAAATCCAAACGCAGCAGTTTTACCTGTTCCTGTTTGTGCCAAGGCCACCAAATCGGTTTCCTTTTCCAATAAAACTGGGATTGATTTTTCTTGTACTTCTGATGGGGATTCAAATCCGAGGTCGGAAATAGCATCCAATAGGGGTTTGTCCAACCCCAAGGCTTCAAATTTTGTCATAGCGGTGTATATACCTTAAATCGCAAATATGTTTGTGTTGTATAGAGCGATTTTGTATAACCCATTTAAGCCCATCACAACACCTTGCCCATACCGGCGGCGTTAATAAAGCGGCAAAGGTACGTTAATTTTATTCCGTGGAAGCTATGAGGCACTTTTTTTTAAAAAATCAACCAATTTTTGAATGGCCCTACCTCGGTGGCTTATAGCGTTTTTTGTCTCTGGTGGCAGTTCGCCAAAGGTTTTGTCGAATCCATTGGGCCTAAAAATAGGGTCGTAACCAAACCCGCCGAAACCCCATTCCGCTTCTGTGATGAGACCATCGACGATACCTTCAAACGTGTAACTGTTGCCTTGCAGGTTCAAATGGATCACAGTTTTAAAATGTGCTGCACGGTCGTTTGCTCCTTTTAGTTCAGATAACAATTTCGCCATATTGTCCTTGGCGCTTTTTTGTTCCCCCGCATATCTGGCGGAATAAACTCCTGGTGTTCCATCCAAAGCATCGACCAGCAAACCGGTATCGTCCGAAAAACAGTTTAAACCATAGGTTTTGGTCACAAAATCCGCTTTAATTTTTGCGTTTTCTTCCAAGGTATCGCCTGTTTCGGGAATTTCATCAAAGCACTCAATATCTTTTAAGGATAGAAGCTCTATGTTTTTAGGAAGTAATTGCTGAACTTCTTTCAGCTTATGGTCGTTATGGGTGGCAAAAACTAGTTTCAAGTCAAAAAGGGTTCTATTTGAGGTTCAAAAGTAGTAATTTCGAAGTTTAACCGATTTGTATGAAAGTGAAAGTGCCACCAGCATTGGTGATGTTGGTTTTTGGAGGATTAATGTATGTTTTGGACAAATTTTTGCCAGTAGGTGAGTTTGAATTTTTTGGTAAGCAGGAGCTGGGGATGTTTCTGTTTGGAGTAGGGATTTTGGTAATCTTGATTTCCGTAATCCAATTTTTGGCAAAAAAGACTACGACGGACCCATTGAACCCAAATAAAGCATCCAAATTGGTAACCAATGGCATCTACAATTTCACCCGTAACCCCATGTATTTGGGAATGCTCCTTTTTCTGTTAGCCTTTGGTCTAAAGCTGGGCAATGCCTTCAACACACTTATTGCAGCGGGTTTTGTGTCCTATATGAACCGTTTTCAAATCAAACCCGAAGAGGAAGCCCTACAGGAAAAGTTTGGTAAGGAGTACAGTATCTATTGTAAGTTGACCAGACGTTGGTTTTGATAGTTGGGATGTAACTTGGTTGGGGATAGATATAAGAGACAAGACACAGGAGACAAGAAATAAGAGACAAGACTAAAGACTGGGCAATCTATACGTTCATTGACTGCAAACTGCAACCGCGAACTGCTTTTTGGAATTTAGATTTGAAACTTGAACTTAATACTTGAGTTTGAACTTGACAATTGAACTCAATCCATACGTGATTGCAAAAATTTAGGTGCCATTTGAAACAAATCGTAATGGATTTTTGATTTATCCGCAAATCTGTAAGGTTTTTGATGAGTTCCGATTCTAAGGATGAAATTTATGTTTAATTTTGTGGCTTAATTTTTTGGAAGGACTCATGGTGGAAACTGCACGTAAATATGTGTTCGATTTTGATAGCACGCTCACACGGGTTGAGGCTTTGGATGTTTTGGCGGAAATGACGTTGCAAAACAATCCCAAAAGGGATGAGATTGTGGCGGAGATACAGAGAATAACCAATTTAGGAATCGATGGGGACATTTCCTTTACAGAATCCTTGGAACAAAGAATCCGTTTGCTGAATGCCAACAAAAGTGATTTGGATGACTTGGTGGTGGAGCTGCGTCAAAAAATTTCGAAATCAATCGCATCGAACAAGGAATTCTTTCACGAGTTTTCCGACCACATCTACGTAATTTCCTGTGGCTTCAAGGAATTTATAGATCCTATTGTTGAAGAGTACAACATTCCATCCGACCGGGTGTATGCCAACACCTTTACTTTTGATGATGCCGGAAATATCATCGGCTTTGATGAAACCAATGTTTTGGCCGCCCATAACGGTAAAATAGAGTGTTTAAAAAACTTGGACTTGGAAGGCGAGGTCCAGGTAATTGGCGACGGTTATAGCGATTATGTAATGCGCGAGGCCGGTATTGCCCATAAATTTTTCGCCTATACCGAAAATGTACATCGTGAAAAAGCAACGAACAATGCCGATCACGTAGCACCTAACCTAGATGAATTTTTATTTGTGAACGATTTGCCAAGAAACTTATCATACCCCAAGAACAGAATTAAGATCCTATTACTGGAAAATGTACACCCTGCAGCTTTCGAAAATCTTTCCGAAGAAGGTTTTTCTGTAGAGCTGATCAAAACCAGCCTTTCCGAGGAAGACCTTATCGAACGTATTAAAGGTGTGCATGTTTTGGGTATTAGGTCTAAGACCCAAGTCACCCAAAAAGTACTGGATGCCGCCGATAAATTATTGGTGGTCGGTGCATTTTGCATCGGTACCACGCAGATAGATTTGGATTATAGTAAAAGGAAGGGTGTGGTTGTGTTCAATGCTCCCTACAGTAATACCCGTTCTGTAGTGGAACTTGCCATTGGGCAGACCATTATGCTAATGCGTAGCATTTTTCCACGTAGTACGGAAATTCACAACGGGGAATGGAACAAAACAGCCATTGGGTCACAAGAAGTGCGAGGTAAGAATCTTGGTATTGTAGGTTACGGTAACATAGGTAAACAAATGTCCGTTTTGGCCGAAGCCATGGGCATGAAAGTGTATTATTACGATGTTAACGACCAATTAGCGCTTGGTAACGCCGTAAAATGTGACACTTTGGAGGATTTGTTGTCCGTTTCTGATGTAGTTACACTTCATGTAGATGATAACAAGGCCAATAGGAACTTTATCGGGGAACGTGAAATCAACCAAATGAAAGATGGTGCCAAGCTCATCAATCTTTCCAGAGGTTTTGTGGTGGATATTGATGCACTGGCAAGCGCTTTGAATAGCGGAAAACTAGGTGGTGCAGCTATAGATGTGTACCCATCCGAACCACGGAGCAACGGAGCGTTTGAAACACCCTTGCAAGGTTTGTCCAATGTGATTTTGACTCCGCATATTGGCGGTAGCACTGAGGAAGCGCAAAGAGACATTGCTGATTTTGTGCCGAATAAGATCATGGACTACATCAACTCCGGAAATACAGTGGACGCCGTTAATTTCCCCAATATTAGATTGCCCAAACAAAACAAGGCGCACCGATTTTTGCACATCCACCGAAATGTTCCAGGCATTATGGCTAAGATCAACGAAATATTAGCTCAATATGGGCTTAATATTTCTGGTCAATACCTCTCCACGGATAGCGACGTAGGGTATGTCATCACCGATTTGGACAAGGAATATGATAAAGATGTGATCAAAGCGCTCAAGAAAATTGAGAACACCATTAAGTTTAGGGTGCTTTATTAACAAAAGGAAGACCACTGCGCTTCAAGAAACAGGAACAAGGACAGTTTTGGTCTTGGCTCCTGGCTCTTGCCTCCAATTATCTCATTGATGGTGGTAAGGTTCATTCCGAAGAATGGTGAATCCCCTATAAATTTGCTCCACAATAAACAACCGTACCATTTGGTGGGAAAATGTCATTTTGGACAAACTTATTTTTCCCGAACTTTTGGCGTAAACAGTATTGCTAAAACCATAGGGGCCACCAATGGCCAGAACAAGGTTTTTAATGCCGCTGTTCATCTTTTTTTGCAAGAACTGGGCAAAATCCAAGGAGGAGTATTGCTTTCCCTTCTCGTCAAGCAAGATTAAAGTGTCCGTTGGTTGCAGTTGTGCCAAAATGAGTTCGCCCTCTTTTTCCTTTTGTTGGGCTTCGGAAAGATTTTTTCTGTTTTTTATATCGGGAATTATATCTATTTGAAACTTGATATAATGCTTCAGCCGCTTCTCATAAACGGCTATAAGTTCTTCAAGTTCAGACTTGTCGGTTTTCCCAATGGCAATCAAAGTAATCTGCATGCCCAAAAATAAACGTTTCAGCGTAAATTATGCATACTCAAGTCGTGGACACCGAACAATGTTTTTACTATTTTCGTTAAAAGCCCAATTGGATGATTTCCGAAGAACAATTTCAAAATGAACTGGATTTGATCATTGCCAATGCCGTTAGGGAGGATGTTGGTGATGGAGACCACAGCTCTCTGGCGTGTATTCCTGCATCAGCACAAGGAAAAGCAAAGCTACTGGTAAAGGACGAAGGTACCCTTGCAGGAGTTGAATTTGCAAAAAAGGTGTTCAACTATGTTGACCCCGATTTAACAATGGAAATATTGCTGGAAGACGGAGCCGCTGTCAAGTATGGTGATATCGCCTTCTATGTGGCGGGAAGTTCCCAAAATATTCTAAAAGCAGAACGATTGGTGCTCAATGCCATGCAGCGGATGAGTGCCATTGCCACCAAAACCCAGGATTTTGTATCGATTTTAGATGGAACAGAGACCAAAATATTGGATACCCGAAAGACCACTCCTGGAATTCGTGCTCTTGAAAAATGGGCCGTAAAAATAGGTGGGGGAGAAAACCATAGGTTTGCTCTCTACGATATGATCATGCTCAAGGACAACCATATCGATTTTGCAGGCGGAATTACCAAAGCCATTCAAAAAACGCAGGATTATTTAAAGGAAAAGGAAAAAAAATTGAAGATTATTGTTGAAGCCAGAAATTTGGATGAGGTGGACGAGATATTGAAGTCCGATGGCGCGTACCGTATCCTTTTGGATAATTTTGATTACGAACAAACCCGAGAAGCAGTAAAAAGAATAGGAGGGAAGTGCCTCACCGAATCTTCGGGCGGCATCACCGAGGACACCATACGTAAATATGCCGAATGTGGCGTGGATTACATATCGTCAGGAGCGCTTACCCATTCTGTTTA
This sequence comes from Allomuricauda ruestringensis DSM 13258, assembly GCF_000224085.1. Taxonomy (NCBI): domain Bacteria; kingdom Pseudomonadati; phylum Bacteroidota; class Flavobacteriia; order Flavobacteriales; family Flavobacteriaceae; genus Flagellimonas; species Flagellimonas ruestringensis. The sequence continues at coordinate 28,723 of NC_015945.1, read as the reverse complement.
CAATATGGATTTAAGTTTAAAAGCCGTTTAAATGTCCAAAGCCATAGAGGAGAAATTGGAGAAAATACCCGTGATCAATTGGCTGGTTCGCTTATTGAAAAAAATAAAGCTAAAAGCTTTTGAAGGGCTCTCTCTTTATGATTTGATAGAAATGTATTTGGTGGGAATCGTGAAAGGCGCACTTTCCACAAGGGCAAGTTCCATTGCTTTCAGTATTTTTTTGGCACTGTTCCCTCTGCTTATCTTTTTGGTGACCTTGATTCCATTTATCATCCCCTACGTAAGTGTGGGCAATGAGAATTTTGATACCCAGTTTTTAAGCTTTTTGGAATCCTTTTTGCCTTCTGCCACCAGTGAATATTTTAGCGAGATTTATCAGCAGATAAAAGACCAAAAACAAGGAGGATTGCTCTCTTCGGCCTTTTTGTTGTCCATATTTTTGGTGGCCAATGGTGTCAACGCCATTTTTGGTGGGTTTGAATACTCGTACCACGTAGAGCTCACCCGTAATTTCTTTCGTCAATATGCCTATGCGCTGATGGTGGGCGTCATCCTCTCCATCTTATTGATATTGGGAGCGGTAGCTTTTGTGTATTTTGAGTTTTACATTGTGGAGAATGCAAGTGAATTTTTTGGTAGGACACTGGGAACCGATATTGAAAAAGGAGATGCATTGGGCATCCAAATAGCAAAACTGCTGTTCTTTTTATGCATCTCGTATCTGGCTACGGCAATACTTTACTATTTTGGTACTGCAGAAGGACGACAGGCCCGTTTTTTTTCAGGGGGGGCATTGCTTACGACCCTTTTGTTTTTATTGACCTCATATCTTTTCGGAATTTATGTTGAGAAGTTCGCTCGTTACAACGAACTTTATGGAGCACTGGGAGGATTATTGATTTTAATGGTGTTTATATGGTTAAATTCCAATATATTATTATTAGGTTTTGAATTGAACGCCACAATTAATTCTTTAAAAAAAAGACATGAAAAGCAGCAAAACGAGCAATAAATGGATTTATCTGATATGTTTTCTGTTTTGTCAGATAACTTGGTCCCAAACCGTTTTTGGAAAGTGGAAAACTATTGATGACCGCAATGGAATCACCAAGGCTATCATTGAGATTTACAAAGAAGATGGACTAATGCACGCCAAGGTTGTTAAGATTTTGGAAAAAGGTAAAAAAGGGGCCTTATGTACCAAATGTGATGGGGAACGAAAAAACAAGCCGATTCTTGGAATGAAAATCATGGAAAATTTCGAGAAAAACAATAAAGGTATTTATAAAGGAGACAAGTTGTTCGACCCCGAACAAGCAATGACCTTTAGAGGAAGAGTCTGGTTGGATGAGGATAATGAAGATCGACTCAAAGTAAGAGGTTATTTAGCATTTTTGTACAGAACCCAAACGTGGCATCGGGTAGTAGAGAATTAGAATATGGAATATTTTCTGGAAGTTGTTCTTCCCATTCCTTTGGAAAAACTCTTTACCTATAAAATTTCGCAGGCCGAAGCGGATTTTATACAGGAGGGGATGCGAGTAGCCGTTCCTTTTGGCAAATCAAAGATTTATACTGCATTGGCCTATCGCGTGCATCAAAATGCACCTGAAGCCTACGAACCCAAAGAAATTTATCAAATTCTTGACGAATACCCTGTAGTCACCCAAATACAATTAAAGCATTGGGAATGGGTGGCCAAATATTACATGTGTACCTTGGGAGAAGTCATCAGAAGTGCACTGCCCAGTGCATTTATGTTAGAAAGTGAAACACTCATTTTGCCCAACAAAAAGTCTGATGTAGATGAAAGGGAATTAACGGATGATGAATTTTTGGTATTCGAAGCACTTCAGCATCAAACCGCTTTAAAAATTTCCGAGGTCAGCGATATTGTGGACAAAAAAAATGTGATGAAGCTGATAAACACCTTGGTTCACAAAGGCGTTATACTCCAGAAAGAAGAATTGTACGAGCAGTACAAGCCAAAATTGGTACGCTACGTTAAACTTTCGGAACAGTACGAGGATGAAAAACAACTGGCCGAACTTTTGAACGAGCTTACACGAGCACCCAAACAGAGTCAAGTAGTGCTGTCTTTATTTCAGTTGAAAGCCAAAAGCACCAAACCCATCCCCATTTCCGAACTGGAAAAGGAAAGTGGTGGCTCCCGAGCCGTAATTAAGGCACTCATCGACAAAAATATTCTGGAAGAATACCATATTAGAAAAGATAGGGTGCAGTTTGAGGAAAGGTCCGAAGAATCCAAGCATATTGCCTTAAATGAATACCAAGAAAAAGCTCTGGAGGACATCAACAATGGTTTTGATGAAGAAAAACCGATGCTGTTGCACGGGGTAACTTCTTCGGGAAAAACGGAGGTCTACGTAAAACTGATTCAAAAATGTCTGGAAAACGGTCAACAGGCCCTTTATCTATTGCCAGAGATTGCCTTAACGTCCCAATTGATCAATAGGTTGAGGCATTATTTTGGACATCAAGTATCCGTATACCACTCCAAATATAGCATTCACGAAAGGGTGGAGGTGTGGAACAACGTTTTAAAAAATACAGAAAAAGCTCAGATTGTACTTGGTGCAAGGTCATCGCTATTTTTGCCTTTTACCAATTTGGGTTTGGTGGTAGTGGACGAGGAGCACGAAAGTTCCTTTAAGCAGTTCGACCCTGCTCCACGTTACCATGCACGCGATGCAGCCGTGGTTTTGGCTGCTTTGCACAAAGCAAAGATTGTTTTAGGGTCAGCCACCCCAAGCATTGAAAGTATGTATAATGCCAGAACCAAAAAATACGGTTATGCTTCCATTGTACACAGATTTGGTGATGTGTTGATGCCCGATATTAATCTGGTGGACATAAAGGAAGCTACCCGAAAACGTAGAATGAAAGGGCATTTTTCCGAAATTCTCATCAAAGCCATTACGGAGGCACTTGAGGAAGGGGAACAAATCATTCTTTTTCAAAATAGGAGAGGATTTGCCCCTGTGGTGGAATGCACCACTTGTGGGCACGTGGCCCAATGCCCCAATTGCGATGTGAGTTTAACATACCATCAGCACAGAAATCAGCTTCGCTGCCATTATTGTGGTTATCACATGGCTTTACAGCAAGCTTGTTTGGCTTGCGGTAGTCCAACTTTGGATAATAAGGGTTTTGGCACGGAACAGATTCAGCAAGAGTTGGGGCAGTTGTTTCCAAATGTTTCTGTAGGTCGAATGGATTTGGATACCACGCGCGGAAAATATGCTTATGAAAAAATTATTTCATCTTTTGAAAACCAAGAGATGGATATTTTGGTGGGAACCCAAATGGTGACCAAGGGGCTTGATTTTAGGAATGTGAGCCTAGTTGGCATTATGAATGCGGATTCCATGCTCAATTTTCCCGATTTCCGTGCCCATGAACGGAGTTTTCAAATGCTGACGCAGGTAGCGGGTAGGGCAGGGCGTACCCAAAAAAGAGGGAAGGTGCTTATTCAGACTTACAATCCATACCATCAAATTTTACAGCAAGTAACCACGAACAATTATGATGGAATGTTCAAGGAGCAGTTTTACGAAAGGGAACAATTTAAGTATCCACCTTTGGTGCGCCTCATTAAAATCACTTTAAAGGATAAGGATTTCAATAAACTGAACGAAGCATCGGAATGGATCTCGGGTTCGCTGCGAAATGTACTTGGGGTGCAAATTCTTGGCCCCGAATATCCACCTGTGGCGAGAATCCGCAGGGATTATTTAAAAAACGTAATGATTAAGATTCCAAGAGAACAGTCCTTGGCACAAACAAAAAATAGCATTAAAAGAATTGAAAAATCCTTTAATGCTATTTCCAAGTATAAAAGTGTACGGTTGGTCTACAACGTGGACCACATATAATTATACATTGGCCAGCGCTTCGGCTAGTTCTGTCTTTTTGTTTCTGCTCAATGGAATCTGTCTGCCCCCCACTTCAACATTTTTACTGTTGAATTTCTCAATCTTCTCCAGATTTACAATATAAGATTTATGGATACGTAGAAATTTTTCAGCGGGCAATTGCTTTTCAAAAGATTTCATGGTGGAAAGGATTACGATATTGGCTTCATCTGTTACCAATTTAATGTAATCTCCCAGTGCTTCTATCCATTTAATATCATTTAGGATTACCTTACGTTTTTTAAGGTTGCTCTTTACAAAGATGTGCTCTTCATCCTCATCAACCCTGTTCATTTGCTCGTATTTGGCAACAGCTCTTTTTACTGAGGCTTCAAAACGTGCCAAGGTAATGGGTTTGTGAAGGTAATCGGTTACGTCGTAGTCAAAAGCTTTAAGTGCATAATCAGGTTTTCCCGTAATCAGAATAACCTGTGGTGGGTTCTCTAGGGCCTCTAAAAGGTCAAAACCATTGATGATCGGCATTTCAACATCTAAAAAGATAAGGTCGATCTCGTGGTTTTTAAGGCCATTTTTGGCTTCAATGGCGTTGCTGTACTCAGCAACCAAAGCAAGATGTGGATGATTGTTGACCAACTTTGCAACGGCCATGCGCTGCATCGAGGAATCGTCTACAATTATACTTTTTAATTTCATAGAATGGGGTGATTTGTAGGGTTTTAAATCATCGGCAAATTACATAAAAAAGCTGCTTACCTACAACAAAAGATGTAAACATGGTCTATTTTGTTGTGTAAATTGCCATATATGTTATTTAGGTTTATTAGGTTTTTTAATGTTGATAACTCTTGTACTTAAACGAAGTTTTTCTACTTTTCTTGCAGGGGGAAAGAAATATTGTTAATTTTGCGCTCCTTTAAAAATATATTATAATGAACCATTACGAAACTGTTTTCATTTTGAATCCCGTTCTGTCTGAAACACAGATAGAGGAAACAGTCAAGAAATTTGAAGATTTCTTGATTAAGAATGGTGCCAAAATGGTCTCCAAAGAAGATTGGGGACTTAAAAAATTGGCCTATCCCATTCAGCACAAGAAAAGTGGATTTTACCACTTGTTCGAATTCCAAGCTCCAGGTGAGGCCATAGGCCCTTACGAGCTGGAATTTAGAAGAGATGAGCGCATTATGCGTTTTTTGACCGTTAAATTGGACAAGCATGCAATTGCTTGGGCGGAAAAGAGAAGAAACAAACTAAAAGCAAAGGCATAAGGGTATGGCATCTATTGAGCAACAAGCAAAATCAAAAAAAGACGGGGAAATCAGATATTTGACCCCGCTTAACATTGAGACCAGCAAGCAAAAGAAGTATTGTAGGTTCAAAAAATCCGGTATCAAGTACATTGATTATAAAGACCCGGATTTCTTGATGAAGTTGGTGAACGAGCAAGGTAAATTGCTTCCAAGAAGACTAACAGGTACTTCCTTAAAATACCAAAGAAAAGTGGCACAGGCCGTAAAACGTGCCCGTCACCTAGCGTTAATGCCGTATGTTGGCGATATGTTGAAATAAAAAACACCAGAGAATGGAACTTATTCTAAAAGAAGATGTACAGGATTTGGGATTTAAGGATGATATCGTTACCGTAAAGAACGGTTACGGCAGAAACTTCCTTATCCCACAAGGTTTGGCCGATTTGGCTACGCCTTCTGCCAAAAAAGTTTTGGCGGAGAACCTTAAGCAAAGAGCTCACAAGGAGAAAAAGGTTGTTGATGAGGCCACCAAGATCGCCGATGCGTTGAAGCAATTGGAAATCAAAATTGCTGCTAAAGTTGGTGCAGGCGACAAGTTGTTTGGATCTGTAACAAACATCGACCTTGCTGCTGCTTTGGATAAAGAAGGACACCAAATCGATAGAAAATTCATCAATATTAAAGGTGGAGCTATCAAAAGAGTTGGTCCTTACGAAGCGATTATCAGATTGCACAGGGAAGTTATTGTAGAATTCCCATTTGAAGTGGTTGCGGAAGCTAAATAATACTTCAGATCATACTATATTAAAAAAGCCCTCCGAGATTCGGAGGGCTTTTTTGTTTTGAATAAATTATTGTCCCCCATCATACAATTCGTTGCCCACTTTCGTCTTTTTTAAATTTATCCACCAACCCAAAAAGGGCAACCGTTAATTGAATTGGCGCATTCGTCAACTCAAATAGGGCATCCGTAAATTCACATCTTCAATTTTTAGAAGTATAGTCTAAATTGCCTTATCGTTTCCATACACAGGTTCAGCTTTTTAGCTGCTACTTAACAAGAGTATGTGGGATACAAATTGTTTAATAAAAGTTATTTAGAAATATGGATGCGAGCGAGATGTTAACCAGTAGGGCATTTTCGACTTGTTAAACATATTGCAAAAAACAAAGTAAAGTTTTTTAAAATGAAGAAGACTATTGAAAAGACATTTGAATGGAACCAAATGAACGGTTATAAGCAAAAGGTGATAACGTTGTCCCTCGTTGATCGTTTTAAAAATAAGGGTGTTATTTTTTCGGAACCTCATATGTTTTTTATACTGAATCTTGGAAAGCCGAAGTGTGTCTTTGGCTATGAAGGTGAAGAAATGAAATATACAAGGATCCATGACGATAGTGCTTCTGAAATGGAAAAGCTTATTAGCAAACACATGATGGATTAATCGAAAAGAATTCCAGTTTGCTATACATCGGGGTTTCCATTGCAACTATCATTCCCGTGAAAACAGGAGTCTAATGATAGAGACTCTAGTGTCAAAATGAGACCAGTGTAATAACCCTGTCTTGCTCTGGGGATAGTAGGTTTCAGTAAATTCGTTGTCCACTTTCGACCTTTTTAAATTTATCCATCAACCCAAAGAGGGCAACCGTTAATTGAATTGGCGCATTCGTCAACTCAAATAGGGTATCCGTAAATTCACATCTTCAATTTTTAGAAGTATTGTCTAAATTACCTTATCGTTTCCACACACAGGTGCAGCTTTTTAGCTGCTACTTAACAAGATTATGTGGGATACAAATTGTTTAATAAAAGTTATTTAGAAATATGGATGCGAGCGAGATGTTAACCAGTAGGGCATTTTCGACTTGTTAAACATATTGCAAAAAACAAAGTGAAGTTTTTTTAAATGAAGAAGACTATTGAAAAGACATTTGAATGGAACCAAATGAACGATTATGAGCAAAAGGTGATAATGTTGGGCCTCGTTGATCGTTTTAATAACGCGGGTTTTACTATTTCGGAACCTGATATGTTTTCTATACTGAATCTTGGAAAGCCGAAGTGTGTCTTTGGCTATGAAGGTGAAGAAATGAAATATTCAAGGATCCATGACGATAGTGCTTCTGAAATGGGAAAGCTTATTAACAAACACATGATGAATTAACCATCCCAATCAATATATCTGGTTTACCTGCTGGTTTATATGTAATTGTTTTGGAAACTCAGTTTGGAAGCTTTATTCAAAAGCTGATACTTAACTGATAAATGGCTTAATGGAACAAAAAATCCCAAGCAATTTGCTCGGGATTTTCTTGTTCGTTTAAAAATAAAATTTTATTGCGGCTGTTGTTTTTCTAACATAGTTCTAAGCCTACCTTGTAGTTCAGCATCACTCTGTAATGCCATGGCAATTTTTTGGTAACGTTCTATGCTCAAGCCTTCATTACTGATAATCTCTTCGATTTGTTCGGTAAAACCGACCTGCATTTGCTGTATCTCGTTCATCAACTTGCCAAAGCGTTCTTTTTCCTCATCACTGGCATCAACCGTTTTTTCTGGGGATGCAGAGGCTTGGTACATTTCGTTGAACCTATTAGCCTCAAAACCACTTTCCTCAACGGTTTTCATAACTTGTTGCTGAGCTTCCATATTCACTTTCTGAATATCTTGGAATGCCGAAGCTATTTTATTCAGTTCTGTATCGCTAACCTCCACTTGTTCTTGCGCGTTCACATGCGAAAAAGCACATGCACCTATGGCCATTATACAGACCACTAAAGTTTTAAATGATTTCAAAAATCTCATTCTGTACGTGTTTTATTAATAATGTTAGTTTCCGAAACTACGATAAATAAAAGGGCCTGCCAAAAATCACTGGGATTATGGGTGTTAATCTAAACTTAAAATAAACCGTTGTAAATTCTAGGTTTTGATGGTTTTCTTCAGTCAAAAACACGGTGGTTTTCCCTAGCCTTTTATATTTTTGCAGCATGAAGTATAGACGATTGACCAAGGAGCAACTTGAAGAGCTACATCCCGAATTTATTAACTTTCTGGCGACCCAATCCATCACCGCAGATGAGTGGGATAACTTAAAAAAGGAGAAGCCTGAAGTTGCCGAGGAGGAAATAGACGTTTTTAGTGATTTGATTTGGGAAGGGGTATTGAGCAAAGTGGAATATTTAGAGAATATTTCCGAACGGCACATGCATTTGTTCCATTTAACAGAAAAAGAGATGAAACTCCTTTCCGTTAAGATCATGAATCCAGAGATTGATTTAAGAACGGAGGTCGGCTTTGGTTGGTTCAAGCGCAACTATCAATCCGATTTTGTGGAATACCTTACAGCTTCCAAGGCTTACGGAGAGGATAAGAATGTGGATAAGTTTGAAATTATCAAACAAGGAGCTGTAATCACCAAAGGCGAACTCTACCAATGGTTTGAGCAGATTGTGGAGCACTGATTTGGGGGCCAAGAATCAGAAACCAAGAATTAAGACTTTGTAATACTGTGTGAGCGTAGCGACTGGAGAATCTCTTTTTTCAAGACCAAGTTCAAGAATCAAGCCCAAAGGTTTTGTGTTCATTCGTGCCATTCGTGTCAAATACGAGATACATAAAAATAGCGCATAGAATATAGAAGTTGGATGTTTACTGATAATCTGCTGCCAATTGCCAATTGCCTACTGTTAACTGTTCACTGCGTACTTGACCCATCGACCAAAAACGTATATTTGCACGAGAATTTAACACCACATGGCAAAGAAACCATCCATACCCAAAGGAACCCGAGATTTTTCACCTGCAGAGGTGTCCAAGCGTAACTATATCATCCAAGCCATAAAAAAACATTTCGAAACCTATGGTTTCCAGCCGATTGAGACTCCTTCTTTCGAAAATTCGGAGACTTTGATGGGTAAATATGGCGATGAAGGGGACCGTTTGATATTTAAAATATTGAATTCGGGAGACTTTATTTCCAAAGTGGATGATGTAACCTATAGTTCCAAGAATTCAGCCTCGTTGACGCCCAAGATTTCCGAAAAAGCCTTACGCTACGACCTAACCGTGCCTTTTGCGCGTTATGTGGTAATGCACCAGAATGAAATTGATTTTCCGTTCAAACGCTATCAAATTCAGCCTGTGTGGCGTGCCGACCGTCCGCAAAAGGGTCGTTTCCGTGAGTTTTACCAATGTGATGCCGATGTGGTCGGTGCCAATTCCTTGCTTCAAGAAGTGGAATTTGTACAGCTGTACGATGCCGTTTTCACCGATTTGGGACTAAAGGGGGCCACCATCAAAATCAACAACCGAAAAATACTTTCTGGAATTGCCGAAGTCATCGGAGCCAAACAATTATTGGTCGATTTTACCGTCGCTCTGGACAAATTGGACAAGATAGGAGAGGAGAAGGTAAAAGCGGAGATGATGGAAAAAGGCATTTCCGAAGCTGCTATTGCCAAAGCACAGCCTTTGTTTGATATGAAGGGAACCGCTTCCGAACAATTGGAAAAACTAAAAACCATCTTAGCAGATTCCGAAGTTGGAATGCTGGGTGTCTCAGAATTGGAAGAGATTATTTCAACCGTAGATATGGTTGGGTTGCAATCCGCTAGCCTGCAGTTGGATGTAACCCTTGCCCGTGGCCTTAACTATTATACAGGCGCTATTTTTGAGGTGGCGGCACCCGAAGGCGTGAAAATGGGTTCCATTGGTGGTGGAGGTCGTTATGATGACCTTACAGGCATTTTTGGACTAAAAGATGTGAGCGGTGTGGGTATTTCCTTCGGATTGGACCGTATTTATTTGGTTTTGGAAGAATTGGACCTTTTCCCCGATAGCTTGGATATTTCTTTGGACGTACTATGTCTCAATTTTGGAAAAAAAGAGGGAATGGCTGCCTTAAAATTGGTGTCAGGACTCCGTAAACAAGGACTTAGAGCCGATTTGTACCCAACGGATACCAAAGTACAGAAGCAGTTTAAATATGCTGATAAAAGGGGAGTTCCGTACGTGATACTTTTGGGGGACCAGGAATTGACCAATGGTAAATTTGTGGTCAAGAACATGAAGACTGGCGACCAAAACGACTACGCTTTAGATTCGCTCGAAGAATTTGTGGAAAAAGTCAAGTCCGACTTTTAATCGCCTTAATGATGGTTTTGTAATAGGTGGGGCCGTGGGGAACATATTTTCCAGTAGTGGCCAAGCCCCAAGTTTCTTCGGCAAACTTAAAAAGTGGGACCAGGGCCAAATCTTCAACCTCGCTTTCCTGTTTGGTAAGTTGACTCAACGGGACGTTTAGCTTGCACAAAAAAATGTGATGCAGCTCGGCATCAATAAAATCTTCGGAAATTTTGTGCACGGCCTTAAAAGTGCCAAGGGATTCCAATTCGGTTTCTGAAACCTGAATACCTATTTCCTCTTCAACTTCCCTGATAGCTGCTGAAATGATTTTTTCTCCCGAAGCAACGTGCCCAGCAACCGAAACATCCCAATTTAGGGGATGGGTAGCTTTGTTTTTGCCTCGTTGTTGAATCAGCACACGACCTTCGGGTGTATACAGCCAAATATGAACAGTGGGATGTAGCAAACCTTTGCGGTGCGCTTCAGATTTTAAACAGGATTCCCCTGTTGGTTTACCGTGCTCGTCCAATATGTCAACTTGCTCATCCATATTACATAAAGATAAAAAAAAGTCGCCCCGAAGAACTTTCGAGGCGACAAATTTTAATATCGGGATGATGGAAAATAATCAGTTAATCAAAATAACTAAAAGTTTCTCCCTCTTTAATGTTCAGCAAGGTTTCGTAAATCAAACGGATTACGTTCTCCACGTCGTCTTTGTGAACCGTTTCTACCGTAGTGTGCATATAACGTAGCGGTAACGATATCAGAGCAGAGGCAACACCACCATTGCTATAAGCAAAAGCATCGGTATCGGTACCTGTGTATCGGGACGATGCGTTGCGCTGGAATGGAATTTTATTGGATTCCGCAGTTTCAATAATACGCTCCCGTAATTTGTTCTGTACCGCAGGTGCGTACGAGATAACGGGGCCGTCGCCAATCTTGGTCTCTCCCTCCGTCTTTTTATTGATCATAGGAGTAGTGGTATCATGGCAAACATCCGTTACAATGGCCACATTTGGCTTAATGGTCTGTGTAATCATTTCAGCACCGCGAAGTCCAATCTCTTCCTGCACCGAATTGGTGATGTAAAGTCCAAAAGGAAGCTCTTTTTTGTTCGCTTTGAGCAAACGGGCTACTTCGGCAATCATAAAACCACCCATGCGGTTGTCCAAAGCTCTACAAACAAACTTGTCCTTGTTCAAGATTTGGAATTGGTCAGGGTAGGTAATCACACAACCTACGTGTACGCCCATTTTTTCCACTTCTTTCTTGTCCTTGGCGCCTATATCAATAAATATGTTGTCCAATTTTGGTGGTTCTTCCTTGGCCTTGTCCCTTGTGTGGATGGCCGGCCATCCGAAAACACCTTTTACAATACCATTTTTGGTATGGATGTTTACCCATTTAGATGGAGCAATTTGATGGTCGCTACCTCCATTTCGGATAACGTAAAGGAGACCTTCATCGTTGATATAGTTAACGTACCAAGAAATTTCATCGGAATGACCCTCGATAACAACCCTGTATTTTGCATCTGGATTTATGACCGCAACGGCAGTGCCATAGGTGTCCGTAATAAATTCGTCCACATAAGGTTTTACGTAGTCCATCCAAATTTTCTGCCCTTCCCATTCGTAACCTGTCGGGGATGGGTTGTTCAAATATTTTTCTAAAAATTCAAGGGATTTTTCGTTGATGATTTTCTCTTTTGCCATGTATCTGATTTAGTACACAAACATAAGAATATTCACTTTTATTTAATAGCCAAATCATACCTTTATACTTACTTTTGGCAAGACTATTGAGAAAGAAATGTTATGCTGCGTAACTGTTTTCTTGTTGTTTTTCTGGCAATTAATGCCCTTGGGGTTGCACAGGAACCGCAAAAGGATTCGTTGATGAATCCTAAGGATTCCATTGCCAATGATTCCATTGAGGATTATTATGTGCGGTTTGAAGGAGATTCCATTTTGATGAGTTCCATTGAGCTGGATGAAGTCTACCTTTTTGGTGAGCTGGAGTTTACCAACCGTAGGGACAAATTACGCTATTATATACTCCGACGAAAAACCTTGAAGGTGTATCCTTATGCCAAGTTGGCCGCAGAACGATTGGTGGAACTGAATGATAGCCTGCAACTCATCAAGAAACGAAGGCACCAGCGTAGATATACCCGAAAAGTACAAAAGTATATTGAAGGGGAATTCTCCGAAGAACTGAAAAAATTGACCCGTACTGAAGGACAGATTTTGGTAAAACTGATTCACCGTCAAACCGGTACAACAGCATTCGACCTTGTCAAGGAACTCCGTAGTGGGTGGCGTGCATTTTGGTACAACACCACGGCGAGTTTGTTCAAAATCAGTTTAAAGGAAGAGTTTCAACCCGAAAAAACCCATGAGGATTATTTAATAGAGGACATTCTACAACGTGCTTTTGCTGCGAGCAGGTTGGAACGGCAAGAATCTGTCTTGGATTATGATTATGCCCAACTCACCAATAAATGGAAAAGCAGACCGCCCAGCACGGGCAACTAGTTTTTGTTTTTTTTTCCAAAAATGGCCTCCATTACAATGCTTACCGAACGGAAACCTAAATAAATTGCCAAAGCGGCACAAATAAATCCTAAAATCAACACAGGCCAATAAAAGGGGTGCCCTTCATTTTTAAAGGCTTCGTAGATTAAAAATGGTCCCATAAACATGGCAAGCACGGTGTAGCCAAACGATTTTATTCCTTTTACCAGAAGTTCCTTGTTAGTTCGCCTCATAGGACCAAAGTAGGAATATTAGCTTATATTTAGAGCAAATAGCGCCAAAAATTGACCATGGAAATACTAGTTCTTGGAGTTGTCGTCCTCTTCATTATTATTGCTACCGTAAAATTTAAGATGCACCCCATTTTCTCACTGACCATTGCTGCCGTGGCCTCTGGTTTTTTGTTGGGGATAACACCGAAAAATATTATGTCCACTATGGCCGAAGGTTTTGGAAACACACTTTCGGGTATTGGATTGGTAATTGCTTTTGGGACGGTAATCGGGATTTATCTTGAAAAAACGGGAAGCACACAAGTTCTTGCCAACAGCATCTTAAAAGTGATCGGCTTAAAACGTTCCCCATTGGCGATGAATTTGGCTGGATTTGTAATTTCCATTCCGGTGTATTGCGATTCGGGCTACATTATTCTTTCTTCATTAAATAAAGCCATCAGCAAAAAAACGGGCATCCCTGCCTTGGTTTTTGCCATTGCATTGGCCACAGGTTTGTATTCTGCCCATGTTTTTGTACCACCAACACCCGGCCCTTTAGCCGCCGCAACGATTCTGGATGCCGATTTGGGCATGGTGCTCATCTTTGGGCTGTTGGTTGCGATACCCGTTTCCGTTTCAGGCTATTTTTGGGCACGGTTCATAGGTAAATCTTTAAAGGAAGATGAAACTGCCCATTTACATGAAGAAAAAGAAGCGATTCAATCTACTGTAAAACCATTTCAAGCTTTTCTCCCGTTGCTCGTTCCCATAATTCTGATTGCCATGAAATCCATTGTAGATTATCCAACGCACCCTTTGGGTGAAGGATGGTTGTTCCGTGTTTTGGACTTTTTGGGGAGTCCCGTAATTGCACTTTTAATTGGTGTTTTCTTTGCTTTTTCGTTGGGCAGAAACGTTCCGTCAAAGGAAAAAGAAGGTTGGGTTCCCGAGGCATTTAAACAAGCTGGCGCCATTGTATTGATCACTGGTGCAGGAGGAGCTTTTGGGGCAATTCTTCGTACCATGGATATTGCTTCGATCATTAACTTGGAATCCAGTACGGGTATCGGTGGCCTTCTGATCGCTTTTGTGATTGCCGCAGTGCTTAAAACTGCCCAAGGTTCATCAACCGTTGCCATTATTACCACTTCGGCTATTATAGCACCTTTGCTGGAAACTTTTGGACTGATTTCCATCACTGATAAAGCGTTGGCTGTTTTGGCGATAGGAGCAGGAGCTATGACGGTTTCCCATATCAATGACAGTTATTTTTGGGTGGTCTCCCAGTTTTCCAACATGAATGTAAAAACTGCTTTGCGGGGTCATACTATGGGCACATTGCTTCAGGGTACGGTGGGTATTTTGGTAATTTTGTTGCTGTACTATGTTGTTTGATGGGATTTACCCTTCATATCAAAAACAAAAAAATGCAAACCCAGAAGAATCCAGATTTGCATTTTGAAGCGATTTTGCTATTATTTATCCTATGGCAGTAAGAATCTCGTTCAAGGTTTCACTGGGTCGCATAGCTTTTGAAGCCATCTCTGGGTTAGGAAGGTAGTAACCCCCAATATCCACCGGGGAACCTTGCGCATCTATCAATTCTTGGGTGATTTTCTCCTCGTTGGATGACATTGCGTCATAAACCTTGCTAAATACAGCCTTTAGTTCCTCATCTTTATCTTGCTTGGCCAATTCCCCGGCCCAGTATAGTGCTAAGTAGAAGTGGCTTCCTCGAGTATCCAGTTCGTTTACTTTTCTGGATGGTGATCTATCCTGGTTCAAGAATTCTTCAGTTGCCTTGTCCAAAGCATCAGCTAAAACTTGGGCTTTTGTGTTGTTGTTTTTTTCTCCAAAGAATTCCAAAGAAACAGCTAGTGCCAAGAATTCACCAAGGGAATCCCATCTAAGGTGGCCTTCTTCCAAGAATTGCTCTACGTGTTTTGGAGCGGAACCCCCAGCACCGGTCTCGAACAATCCACCGCCGTTCATCAATGGAACAATGGATAACATTTTTGCACTTGTCCCGACTTCCAAAATAGGGAAGAGGTCCGTTAAATAATCCCTCAACACATTACCCGAAACGGAGATGGTATCTTTTCCTTCCTTCATGCGCTTCAAGGTGAACTTGGTAGCTTCGATAGGGGAAAGGATTCTAATATCCAATCCATTTGTATCGTGATCCTTTAGGTAAAGGTTTACTTTTTTGATCAATTCGGCATCGTGTGCCCTGTTTTCATCCAACCAGAAAATTGCAGGCAGATTGGTAGCCCTGGCACGGGAAACGGCCAATTTTACCCAATCCTGAACAGGAGCATCCTTTACTTGGCACATTCTCCAAATATCGCCTTCTTCCACGGCATGCTCGATCAATGTTTCACCAGAACTGTTAACTACTTTTACGGTTCCGGCTTTTTCAATTTCGAAAGTTTTGTCGTGGGAACCGTATTCCTCTGCTTTTTGGGCCATTAAACCTACATTGGGAACGGTTCCCATAGTTTTAGGGTCGAAAGCACCATGTTCTTTACAAAA
This sequence comes from Allomuricauda ruestringensis DSM 13258, assembly GCF_000224085.1. Lineage (NCBI taxonomy): Bacteria > Pseudomonadati > Bacteroidota > Flavobacteriia > Flavobacteriales > Flavobacteriaceae > Flagellimonas > Flagellimonas ruestringensis. The sequence continues at coordinate 13,156 of NC_015945.1, read as the reverse complement.
ATCGATAGTGGCCTGATAAACTCCAGAGTAACTACTGTCTGGAATAATGGCCTTGGTATCTTGAAGCTTTCCGTTTTTGTCCCACATTTTACCAGAGTTTCTGATCATGGCAGGCATGGAGGCATCAATAATTACATCGCTTGGTACGTGAAGGTTGGTAATGCCTTTGTCGGAATTTACCATGGCCAAATCAGGTCCGTTTTCTATACTGGATTTGATGGCATCTTCAATTTCTTTGTGCTGATTTTCGGGCAGTTCCCCGATTTTATCCAACAATGTTTCTAGCCCATTGTTTGGGTTTATTCCCAATTTCTCAAAAGTATCCCCGTAGGTTTTGAACAATTCAGAGAAATATACTTCCAAAGCATGGCCAAAAATAATGGGGTCGGAAACTTTCATCATGGTAGCCTTAAAGTGCAATGAAAGCAAAATATTTTTTTCTCTGGCATCGGCTATTTCCTTGGTCAAGAAATCGACCAAGGCTTTTTTGCTCATTACCGTGGCATCGATAACCTCACCTTGCAACAGGGAAAGTTTATCTTTAAGTACGGTTGAGTTTCCGTGTGTGTCCACTAATTCAATACGAACTTCGTCCGCATTGGCCATGGTCAATGACTTTTCGTTGGCCTTAAAATCTCCATGTGACATGGTGGCCACGTGGGTTTTGGAGTCCGAAGACCATTCTCCCATGGTGTGCGGATGTGCTTTGGCATAGTTTTTAACGGCCTTTGGGGCACGCCTGTCCGAGTTGCCCTCGCGAAGTACCGGGTTTACTGCACTTCCCTTGATTTTGTCGTATTTGGCCTTAATGACTTTTTCTTCGTCTGTTTTTGGCTCATCTGGGTAATTGGGAAGGTTGTACCCTTTTTTCTGTAGTTCCTCAATGGCTTCTTTTAGCTGCGGGATGGAAGCACTGATGTTGGGAAGTTTTATGATGTTGGCCTCTGGAGTTTTGGCCAATTCGCCCAAAATGGACAAATCATCTGGAACTTGTTGTTCCTCGTTCAACAATTCTGGAAACACGGAAGCAATTCTACCAGCCAAAGAAATGTCCTTGGTCTCTACGGTAATATTGGCGGTTTCGGTAAAAGATTTTACAATGGGTAAGAAGGATAATGTTGCTAAGGCAGGAGCCTCGTCTGTTTTGGTATAATAAAGTTTAGCCATTTATATGTATTTGTTTGAGCGGTTGCAAATATACGATTTATGGACGGTGAAGCACGAATGGAAGTGGCTAAAAGTGTGTGCTTTTGATAAGAATTTGTGAAAAAAACAAAAGCCATATCATTTTTTTTACAAAAGATATGGCTTTCAGATAGGACTCAAGATTTGTTTGGTGGTACCAAAACTGCAATCTATTAGATTACATCTTTCGCCCTTTCGACGTTTATACGCTGCTATGTTTTTAATTTTTCAACTAAATTACATTTTGCAAAGCGTGCTGTTGTATTCCTAAATTTTATCAAAATGAAAAATTGCTCTTCCATTCGCACATAAAATTTATTATTTCTCATCGGGTTTTGCCAAAGCACTTCCCAAATCGAAATTCCTTTTGTGATCAGTAGTGTTACCAATTAAAAGGGAATCCACAGTTTTAAAGAACGTCAACTTTAAAATTTGATATAACCGTGATGATATCACCATCATATCTTCAACTAAATTAGAGCGTAAAATTAAATTTAGCAACTTTTCAAAGCATTAATAATCAACATGATATGAACCGAGGTTATTAACAATTGTTCATAAAAAAAGCACCCATAAACGGGTGCTTTTTCTTGTTGTTTGGGATGTTGGTTATCCCTTAACTTCTTTAATACGGGCCTTTTTACCGGTAAGACCTCTAAAGTAGAAGATTCTAGATCTACGTACTTTACCTTTTTTGTTTACTTCAACTCTTTGCAAAGCTGGCATGTTTACTGGGAAAATTCTTTCCACGCCTACAGTACCTGACATTTTGCGAATGGTAAAAGTTTCTGTTGCACCGCTTCCTCTACGCTGTATCACTACACCTTTAAAGAACTGGGTACGTGTTTTTTCACCTTCTTTGATTTCGTAATAAACAGTGATGGTATCACCAGCTGAAAATTTTGGAAATTCTTTTTTTGGAACAAATTCGTCTTCAACAAATTTTATTAAGGATTCCATTTGTATTTTTTTAAATGTTTTTTCAAGACCAACTTTCACGGATTTCGTCAGAGGTTGATTTTGAGATTGCAAAAGTAATGCAATATTTAGAAATAGCAAGTGGTTTTTTGCGTTTTTGAATTTTGTTTCGCTTTATTCTTCTAGAAGATCTGGTCTTCTCTGCTGGGTACGTTCCAAAGCTTGTTGTTCCCGCCATTTTTCAATTTCCGGAAAGTTACCGCTTAGCAAAATTTTCGGCACTTCCATTCCTTTATATTCTGAAGGACGGGTATACACGGGCGGAGCCAATAAATTATCCTGAAATGTATCCGTTAGGGCAGAGGTTTCATCATTCAGCACGCCCGGTAACAACCGAATCACCGAATCACATAATATGGCAGCTGCCAATTCACCTCCGGACAATACATAATCACCAATGGAAATCTCTCTGGTCACAAACATATCCCTTACCCGTTGGTCCACACCTTTATAATGGCCACAAAGCACAATAATGTTCTTTTTCATGGAAATCTCATTGGCCATTCCTTGGTTGAGGGTCCTGCCATCTGGGGTCATATAAATAACTTCATCGTACTCCCGTTCCGCTTTGAGTTTAGAAATGCATTTGTCAATGGGTTCCACCATCATTACCATACCTGCGCCTCCTCCAAACTGGTAGTCGTCCACTTGTTTGTAGTTTCCAATGGAATAGTCCCTTAAATTATGTAGATGTACCTCGACCAATCCTTTCTCTATTGCTCTTTTTAAAATAGAGGCTTCAAAAGGACTTTTTAAAAGTTCGGGAAGTACTGTTATAATGTCAATCCGCATGGACATTGTTGCTTGCAATTAATTCGCAGCAAAAGTAATGAAAGCTGCTAACAACTCTGATATAAAAAGAAAGAGGTTGTTTTAAAAGTAAAGAACGTCATTCTGTCCCGATATTCTTCTGGATTCATTGCAGTTACTTTAGTTTCTATAAATTTTATGGATGGTCCCCTCTCCGGTCTCCCCAAAAGGGGAGAGGTTTCCCTCCTTTCGAGGAATTAAGGGAGGACTTGGAATTTAACTATCGGGACAGGTTGACGCCTATTAACAATTTAAACAATCTCTGATTCTTATTTTTTCTGCTTGTTCAGTTCGTCCTGTAGTTGGCGACTGATTTTCTGCTCGCGCTCCAGAGCACGTCGCCTGTGGTTCTGGTATTCCTCTTCCAAATCGGCAAGCGCTGATTTGGCTTGTTGCGTCAAGAAATTACTGTTTCTAAACCTGTAAATAAAAAACAACAAGAGTAGTAATAACCCAAATATGATGGACCATAATATAAAGTTGTAGGTTCCTTTACTGACCATGGCACCAAAGAACGAAATACTGTCTTTTTCTTCGGTAACGGCATTTAGCTTATTGGTGGTCTCTTGCAGTTTATTGTTCAAGTCTTCTATTTCTGCGTCATTGGCCGTAATGGTAGCGGATAGATCCTTGATGGTTTTATTCGCGGTTTCAATGGAATCAAAGATGTTGTTTTTTGTCTCATAGAGGTCTGACAGCTTAATGACCTCATATCGAATGCCATTGGCTCGATAGTTCCCGGATTTTCTTTCCAATTCTTCAAATTGTCCCCTAAGGGTATTATCCTCTTCATTGGCGGACTCATCTTCTTGGGCATGGATTAAGAAGGTAGGGATAAGTAAGGCTAAGGCAAATAAAATGCGTAAATGCTTCATGTTCAATAAGGTTCTCGTATTAAATTTAGATTAAGGGTGGGGCGAAATTACATCAATATACCCAATTTCAAAAAAAGAAAACAGGTTCTTTGAACAAATTGCACCACTAATAATACGTATAACGCCGAACTTTTGCGATATATTTTGCCAATCGTATCACTTGGTGCGAATACCCGTACTCATTATCGTACCAAATATATAGTACCACATTTTTGCCTCCAGGAGACACAATAGTGGCCTTGCTATCGTAAATAGATGGTGCTGTGGTGCCTACAATATCCGTAGAAACCAATTCATTGCTCAATGCATATTTGATTTGTTCCACCAAGTCACCTTCCAGCGCGTATTTTTTTATGATGGTATCAATACTTTCTTTGGATGTCTTGTTCTTTACTTCCAGATTAAGAATGGCCAATGAACCATTGGGAACTGGAACCCTGATTGCGTTTGAGGTCAGTTTTCCCTTTAATGACGGGAGTGCCTTGGCAACGGCAGAACCGGCCCCTGTTTCGGTAATCACCATGTTGAGGGCAGCAGCACGACCGCGGCGATACTTTTTGTGCATGTTGTCCACCAAATTTTGGTCGTTTGTATAGGCATGGATAGTTTCCAAATGCCCTTTTTTAATCCCCAAGGAATCTTCAATCACTTTTAAAATTGGGGTGATGGCATTTGTGGTGCACGATGCGGCTGAATAAATCTTGGTTTTATCGGGGTCAAAGTCGGTGTGGTTAACCCCGTGTACAATGTTGGGCACTTCTTTACCGGGCGCGGTAAGCAATACTTTGCTGGCCCCTTTGGATTTTAGGTGTCTGGATAGTTCCTTGTTGTCCCTAAAAGCTCCGGTATTGTCGATAATCAGGGCATTGTAGATTCCATATTTGGTGTAATCAATATCCTCAGGTTGATTTGCGCTTATGAAATTCACCGTGGTTCCATTAATAACAAGTGCCTGTTTTTCTTCGTCAACATCCACAGTACCAGTAAAAGGGCCGTGTACCGAATCTGTTTTAAGAAGCGCTGCTCTTTTTTCAAGGACTTCTTTGTTCAACTCACCCCGAATAACAACGGCGCGTAACCTTAGCTGGCTACCACGACCGGTTTTTGCCATAAGCTCTCGCGCCACCAAACGGCCAATGCGTCCAAAACCATAAAGCACGACATCTTTGGGTTTAATGGCCTTGGAAGATTGTGCATCCTTTAGCTTGTCAATAACAAAAGCCTTTACGTTAAGGTGGGCACTTTGGTTGGAATGGTACTCATAGGTCAATTTTCCTATGTCCAGTTTGGCAGGAGGGAGGTTGATGTCGTTTATTGCCCTCAGTATTTCGACAGAGTCAAAAATGGACATGGGTTTTTGAACAAATTCGCCCGCATACTCATGCAAGTTTATAATGTCGCTTACATTTTTGTCTATAATCTGATTTTTGAACAAAACCACCTCAATGGCCTTGTCGTACCAAAGGTCGCTGATTATTTTTATGAATTCGGTGGTTGCTTTTCGTCTATCTGCCTGAAAAGCAAGTTCTTTTTCGTAAGATGAAATGTTACTCATGGAAAATGGTTGCGGTTGTGAAGTTTATTATTTTCGGCTAAATTATATATTTCAAACGTTTTCGTAAAACATATTGGGTATAAAAAAAGCGCCTTGTTTAAAGACGCTTTCAAGTGTTTTTTCAGCACTTTTACTGAAGTATCATGTGTTCCTTTTCACCATTTTCATTGATCATGGTGAAGCTGGTTCTGCCGTATCTGGAAATTTCCCCGAAATACTTTTTGGCATCGTTGATATCGTTTATTTTATTTCCATCAACTTCAATAATTACTTTGTTTTTTAGGTCGTATCTTCCGTAGCCTTGGGGAACATCGGTAATTTTTACGCCTTTGGACACTCCAAACTTTTTAATGTCTTCTTTGGACAGGTTTTTCACTCTAAAAGAAGTTGTGGGAAGAATAACACTGTTCTGCTTTTTAAGGGTAACATTTTTAACAAGGCTTTTTCCATCCCGGTCCAAGGTCAATTCCACAATATCACCAGGTCTTTTCGCAGAAAGATAACCAGTAAGCTCGGAGAATCGCTGAATATCGATGTTGTCTATTTTTTTGATGACATCACCTTCCATTAAACCGGCATCATCGGCTCCGGATTCTTCTTCAATACCAGCAATGTAAACACCCTCCAGTTGGTCCAGACCCATCTCAATAGCTGCTTTTGATTTGGTATTGGCAGCAGAAATGCCCAAAAGCCCTTTTTGCACGTTGCCAAATTCCATAATGTCCTCCACCACTTTTTTGGCAATATTGCTAGGTACGGCAAAGGCATAGCCCACATAAGAACCGGTCTGTGACGTGATGGCCGTATTGATGCCGATAAGGTCGCCATTCGTATTCACCAAGGCACCACCACTGTTCCCTGGGTTTACGGCAGCATCGGTTTGTATAAAAGATTGTGTTCTGGTAGGCGAAAGAGACCTTGCTTTGGCACTCACAATACCAGCGGTTACTGTGGAAGTAAGGTTAAAAGGATTGCCAACGGCAAGTACCCATTCACCAATTTTTGTATTGTCGGAATCACCAAAGGCCAAATAAGGTAGTGCATCTTCGGCATCAATCTTTAAAAGAGCAATATCGGAATCGGCGTCGGTACCAATAACCTCAGCTTCGTACGATTTATTATTGTTCAAGGTTACCTCCAATTGGCTGGAATTGGCAATAACGTGATTGTTGGTAACGATATATCCATCAGGAGAAATAATAACTCCTGAACCAGTTCCCACTTGCGGGGTTTGTTGGCGTTCAAAACCGTAAAAGAAATCTGCTATACTGGATGGTCCTTTACTAATGGTGAGATTTTTTACGTGTACCACCGAATTGACCGTTTTCTCGGCCGCCAACGTAAAATCAGCTTCATTAATTCCAGCACCTTTGGCCGAAGTGTTCAAATTGCTGGTGGTCACAAATGGTGTTTCTTGTTCCGAAGTGACCCATTTATAGCTTTCTTTCTCAAAAAATAATTTGTAAGCCCCCAGTGTAATTGCACCTGCAAATACGGATACTAGGAATAAACTCGCTATTTTCTTCATAATTCAATAATTATTTAACATTAAGCTCCAAACAAAATTAAAATAATTCAATTTTTGATTAGGTCGGTTTAACGCTGTTTTAACTACAAAAAAAACCTTAAAGAATCCCATATATTTGTTCCTTTGTAGATACGTATGGAACTTCAGTTTTTTAAATATCAAGGAACGGGAAACGATTTTGTAATTATTGACAATCGTCAGGATGTATTTCCCAAAAACAATACCAAGCTCGTTGCGGAGCTTTGCGACCGAAGATTTGGCATAGGAGCGGATGGGTTGATACTTCTTGAAAATGACAATTTGTCGGATTTTAAGATGGTCTACTTCAATGCCGATGGAGCGGAAAGTAGTATGTGCGGAAACGGAGGACGTTGCTTGGTGGCTTTTGCCCATTATTTGGGTGTTATAGAAAAAGAGACCACTTTTAATGCGGTTGATGGTTTGCACCATGCCACGGTTGAAGGAGATATTGTCAACTTAAAGATGATCGATGTAGATAAAATCCACGAAAAACAAAACCATAGTTTTTTGGATACAGGTTCTCCCCACCATGTACAGCTAGTGAAGGAGCTGAAGAAATTTGATGTGCAAAAAGAAGGCAAAAAACTCCGCTATGGAATATATGGTGAGTCCGGAAGCAATATCAATTTCGTGGAACAAAAGCAGGACAACGCTTTTGATGTAAGAACCTACGAAAGAGGAGTGGAGGGTGAAACTTTTTCTTGTGGTACAGGAGTTACAGCTGTGGCCTTGGCCATGCACCAATCCGGTAAAACCGCTGCCAACGAAGTACATATCCACACCATTGGAGGGGATTTGACCATATCTTTCGAGAAAAAGGGTGGAAAATACAGCAACATCTTTTTAAAAGGTCCCGCCACACAAGTATTTAAAGGAACTATAGCATGCTCAATCTAAAAGGAGAACAAGTCTATCTGCGTGCGTTGGAGCCATCCGATTTGGATTTTCTGTACAAATTGGAAAACGATACATCGGTTTGGGAGGTGAGCGGAACGCTAAAACCATATTCCAAAAAAGTACTTCAGTTATATTTGGATAATGCCCACAGGGATATTTATGAGGTAAAACAACTGCGTCTCTGTATCAGTAATCATCAAGATGATTGCATAGGTTTGATTGATTTGTTCGATTTTGATCCCAAACACCGTAGGGCGGGCATCGGAATTGTGATTATAGAACCCGAGGATAGAAATAAAGGAGTGGGGGCGGAAGCTTTGTCCCTTTTGTGTGAATATGCTTTTTCCACTTTGGACCTACATCAATTGTATGCCAACATTTTAGAGGATAATGAAGCCAGCATCCATTTATTTAAGAAGATAGGATTTGAGAAGATTGGCATCAAAAAGCAATGGATCAGAACAAGCGAAGGGTTCAAGAACGAAATAATGTACCAAAAGATAAATTCCGATGAATCTTAAAAAAGTACTTTGGGCAACAGCCATTTTGGGGTTGTTGATTTGCGGTTTTGTAGCTTACCAAATTTATAGTGCCATTTTTAGCCCCAATACACAGTTTAATAATGATGAAGCATTTGTTTACATTGAATCGGATGCCTCGTTTGCTGATGTAAAGAAATCTCTGGAACCTTTGTTGGAAGATTTATCCACTTTTGAAGCCGTCTCCAAACGCAAAGGATATATTACCAATATTAAAGCGGGAAAATACGCTTTAAAAAAGGGGATGAACAACAACGAGATCATCAATACCCTGCGCAGCGCCAATATTCCTGTTAAAGTATCTTTTAACAATCAAGAATCCCTGACCCTGTTGGCAGGAAGGATTTCAGAACAAATCGAAGCGGATAGTCTATCCTTGCTTCAAACGTTTAATGATCCTGTTTTTTTGGAAGAGACCAAGTTTGACGAACACACCAAACTGGCCATGTACATTCCAAACACCTATGAGTTCTTCTGGAACACCGATGCGGAAAGTTTTAGGGATAGGATGCGAAAAGAATACGAGCGTTTTTGGAACGATGAACGTTTGCAGAAAGCCAAAAACCTAGGGTTTACCCCAAACGAAGTTATTTCCTTGGCAGCCATAGTTCAAAAAGAGACCGCGAAAGTTGATGAACGCCCACGGGTAGCAGGAGTGTATTTAAACCGAATAAAGCGTGGCATGTTGTTGCAGGCCGACCCAACGGTTATTTATGCCATCAAAAAAGAGACGGGCGATTACGATACCATTATAAAAAGAGTGCTTTTCCGTGATTTGGAAATGGATTCACCGTACAATACCTATAAATATGCAGGGGTTCCGCCAGGTCCGATTACTATGCCGGACATCACTTCAATAGATGCTGTTTTGAACCCTGAAAAGCACGATTATCTCTATTTTGTGGCCGATGTTTCCAACTTTGGATACCACATGTTTGCCAAGACATTGGCGCAACATAACCGAAATAAAGTGCAATATACCCGTTGGTTGAACCAACAAAGAGTGATGAGATAATACTCTTTACCGTTGATTTTCATCACTTTAACGGATTTTAAGGCTGATTTAAGAAATCTTTATGAGCTTTAGGGTACCCGTTAACTTAACTCCCCCTATATTTGCCGGCCAAATTGATTTTTGATACGTATATAGTATTGAGATCACAAATATGAACATTATGAAAAGATGGATAGGTTTTATACTACATCTTGCCATGATTGTAGTTTTGACAAGTTTTGGTTCTTATACCGTAATGAAGAAAGGGGATGTAGAAATCCCTGAATCATTGAAGGTTACGGCCAATTTGGAATTCTTTGCACCGCAAGATTCCGTTGAACTTCTTGACGAGGACGAGGTAACACCTCCTTTTCTGGGCAAAGCCTTTAATGGCTTTAAGGAAGCACTCGCTTTTAAAGAATCCCAGGGTAAATATCATAGCGTAAACACATTGGGTTATTTGGGTAAATACCAATTTGGTAGTAGTACCTTGAATCTTATGGGTGTTTACGATATGGAAGATTTTTTGGGTAATCCAAAACTTCAAGAAAAGGCCTTTGAGGCCAATATTGCCCGAAACAAATGGATTTTACGAAGGGATATTAAGCGCTTCAATGGAAAAACTATAGGTGGTATCAAAGTAACGGAATCAGGTATTTTGGCTGCGGCACATTTGGCCGGGGCAGGAAACGTGAAGAAGTACCTACGATCTTATGGACAAAACGATGTAACCGATGCTTACGGAAGTAGTATTTCGCACTACATGAATAAATTTGCGGGTTACGATATTTCCAATATCAAGCAGCAGAAAAATGCCAAAGTATAATTTGTGAAGATGTAACACAAAAAAGCTCCGAAATCCGGGGCTTTTTTTATGCTTGAATAATATATATCGTAGGTCTTTTGTCGAGGTCTAACTCAATTTCGCTCCATTCGTGTACACTTTTGGAGGAGATAAATTCTGTGGGCAAGGTAATATCGCAAGCAATGCACAAACGGGTCGACTTTTGCAGCGTTTTTAAAAGTTCCTTTACCAGTTTGTTGTTCCGATAAGGGGTTTCCATAAAAATTTGGGATTGCCCTTTTTCTCGGGATAATCGCTCCAAGCCTTTCACCATTTTTTTGCGCTCGGCTTTGTCAATGGGCAAGTAACCGTTAAAAGCAAAGTTCTGTCCATTCATACCACTGCTCATCATGGCCATTAAAATAGAGGAGGGGCCCACCAACGGAACCACTTGGATTCTTTTTTCGTGCGCTACACGAACCACATCTGCTCCAGGATCGGCAATACCTGGGCATCCAGCTTCGGATAATACACCTATATCAAAACCATGAATGCATGGATCCAAAAATGAGGGGATTTCTTCTGGATCGGTGTATTTGTTCAACAATTGCAGATGGAGGTCAGGTTGCGATTTGCTGGGGCTTACCCGTTTTATGAATCGCCTGGCCGTCTTCTCATTTTCCACAATGTAGTGGTCAATTCGTTCAATGGTGCCCTTTACCGAAATAGGCAACACTTCCAAAGGTGCATTGTCCCCCAAGGTTGTGGGAATCAAGTAAACTTTGCCCACGACTAAACCAGGTTTTTCCTCTTCCATGGGATTAATTTAGTTTTTTCGCAATTACCTCACAAGCGCTATCGATTATTTGATATACATTTTCAAAGCCATCATCACCACCATAATAAGGGTCGGGCACTTCTTTGATGCCCAATTCTATCTCGCTCAATAATAATTTTACCTTGCTGGCCTCCTCTTTGTTTTTTGCCAAGCTGGCCACATCGGAAAAATTGCTTCGATCCATAACGTAGATATGATCAAACTCCAAAAAATCTTGTTGTGAAAACTTTCTGCACTTTTGACCTTCAATGCGCAGACCATATTTTCGGGCTACAGCAATGGAACGCTCATCTGGTGGGTTGCCCACATGGTAGCCTGCCGTACCGGCGGAATCCACAAAAACGGAATCCGAATCAACTTTGGATTGCAAAATGCCTTCGGCCAATGGCGATCTGCATATGTTTCCCAAGCAGACCATCAAAACTTTGGTTTTCATAAATGTTGTTGTGGAGTTTTTAGAGCTTGTTTAAAAAGGATTGATTGAAGCGAAAAATGATGATTTTTGTTCCCTATGAAGACTTTTTTGAGCCGCATAGCCTTAGCTATAGGGTGAGAAAAAGACAAATATGGGGGCAAAATGGGCGTTTTTTTAGCCAATTGAATTGTTTTTAAACACGCTCTTAGGAGAATTTCTTGCTCAGATCCTCAATATACTTTCTGAATTGCTTATCGGTCTCGGCAAGATTATCCACCGTTTTACATGCGTGGAGCACAGTCGCGTGATCGCGCTTGCCAATTTGCGAACCAATACTTGCTAAAGAAGCCTTGGTAAATTTCTTCGCAAAGAACATGGCCAATTGTCTCGCTTGGACAATGTGGCGTTTTCTAGTTTTGGATTGAAGCGTGGCCACATCCATTTCAAAGTAATCCGACACTACTTTTTGAATGTAGTCGATGGACACTTCGCGTTTGGTGTTCTTTACAAACTTCTCTACCACTTGTTGCGCCAATTCCAAGGTAACCTCACGTTTGTTGAAGGAAGATTGTGCAATCAATGAAATAATGGCACCTTCCAGCTCACGAATATTGGTTTTGATATTCTTGGCAACGTGATCGATAATATCTTCTGGCATCTCAACCCCGTCGCGGTATAACTTGTTCTTCAGGATGGATACACGGGTTTCGTAATCTGGGTTTTGCAATTCGGCCGATAGCCCCCACTTGAAACGTGACAATAAACGCTGTTCAATGTCCTGCATGTCCACAGGTGCTTTGTCCGACGTTAAAATTACTTGCTTGCCATTTTGGTGTAAGTGATTGAATATGTGAAAGAAAACATCCTGAGTCCCTGATTTACCGGATAGAAATTGTACATCATCAATAATAAGTACATCTATCAACTGGTAAAAGTGGATAAAATCGTTTCGGGTATTCTTTTTGACTGACTCTATATATTGTTGGGTAAATTTCTCCGCGGAGATATAGAGAACGGTTTTTTCGGGATACTTGTCTTTTATTTCCACCCCAATGGCATGGGCCAAGTGGGTTTTTCCCAAACCAACACCACCAAAAACCAATAATGGGTTAAAGGATGTTCCCCCGGGTTTGTTGGCCACGGCCATGCCAGCCGATCTTGCCAAACGATTGGAGTCTCCTTCCAGGAAATTATCAAAATTGTAATTGGGATTTAACTGGGATTCAATTTTTATGTTTCGAATACCAGGTATCACAAACGGATTTTTTAATTCGGGACTTTTAGAGGTAATCGGCACATCCAATTCCTGTGGTCCCACTGCAGTACGGTTAGAACTTGGGATTTGTTCCGTAAAAGGTTCCTTATTACCGTACTTGTTCTCCATTTTTATAACATAGATAAGCTTTGCGTTGCTCCCCAACTCACGTGTCAAGGCAACTTTTAAAAGCTTTACATAATGTTCTTCGAGCCATTCGTAGAAAAACTTGCTGGGCACTTGAATGCTAAGAGCCTTGTCGGCTAATTTTATAGGTTTGATGGGTTCAAACCATGTTTTGAATGCCTGCGGTTGGATGTTATCTTGGATAAAAACCAAACAGTTGTTCCATACGGAATTAGCAGTAACACTCATAGAAGTTTTTCCTTGTTTAATGGTTAGCTTTAATATTTAAGAGCAAGCATCTAAAGGGTTATAAGATGCTTATTGGATGCGACAAATATGTGAACAAATCTTTTAAA